>NZ_JBHJXS010000002.1:0-857192 GCF_042269265.1 Nocardia sp. NPDC056000
GGAGCGCACCTGATCCACATCCCAGCCCGCGACCATGCGGGTCAGATGTTCGCGCATGCGCTCCATCTGATCGTGGTCCGCGCCCGACAGCAGGAACAGGAAATGCGCATAGCTGCTCTCCAGGACGGCACGGCGACTGAGCAGGCCCTGGTCCAGGAACGGCTTGCTGAAGACGAAGGCGCTCGACCTCGCGATCACCGTCTTGTCGAGATCGAAGAATGCGGCCACTCGTCCACGTTCGGCTGTCACGGCGTCCAGGATATGTTTCGCGAGTGACGGCTGCGTGTCGCGGTGTGCTCGATGCCGGATATTTCCCTGTTTGCCCGGGTTAGCCAGCGGGAAGCGGAGCCGGGTCCGCGGGAAAAAGACTCGCCCGGCGGACTTGCAAACCCGGCGGGGCTTGGGTGTAGTATCGCAGATACCTGGACTTGTTCCAGGCGCGTTCAGCCCGACCCCCCGGGGCTGAACCCGACGACCCCAGCCTCCTCCCCCCCCGGCTGGGGTCGTCCTCTATCTACGGACTGTTATGTCCCACTTGGTTACCCGGGTTTTATCCACAGCCCGCGTGTTATCCACAATCGCTATCTTCCCTCTTTCGGCGCGCTTCGCGCTGGGCGACGCTGACCTGCATGGACTCTCATATCGATGACTCGCCACGAGCCCTCGCCCTGCTGTCCGACCCGCGCCTGCGCGAAGAGGTCCGCCGCATAGCGGCCGCCGCCGACCGCCCCCTCGACGAACGCACCGCACCGGTCGCCCGCCACCCCTGGGCCGCCGCGCCCGTCATAGTCCTGGACACCCCCGCCGCCCGTTGCTGCATATCCGCCGGATCCACCCGCCGCCCCGGAATCCTCCTGGTGACCGACGGTGAACCGGGTTTGCTCGACTGGCAGACAGCCACCGAACTCGGCGCCGAAAACGTCCTCCCGCTCCCCACCGCCGCACCCATCCTCATCACCGCCTTCACCACCGGCAACCAGCCCGGCTCCGCCGACGGAGCGATAGTCGCCGTGGCCGGAGCCGCCGGCGGCTCCGGCGCCTCAACCCTCGCCGCCGCCATCGCCCTGGCCGCCGCCGCCCGCACCCGCCACACCGGCCACCCCAGAGTCGGCACCACCCATCCGCACCGGACCTCCGCACCGCCCCTCGCTCCTGGTCGCGATGAGCCGGTCACACTCGCGGGAGCGACCAGCCCGCTGGGCAGCAGCTCCGGGTCGCGCGGTGGTTCGAGTGCCACGCGCGGTGCGGGACAGGGTGTTTCGGCTTCGATGCGCAGTGGTTCGGTGTGGGGGCGTGGAGAGTTCGTGGCCGGTCGAGAACCTGCGCATACCCTGCTGGTGGATGCCGCTCCTTTCGGTGGCGGGATCGATCTGTTGCTCGGACTGGAGGGGGTGCCGGGTCTGCGCTGGCCGGATCTGGTGATCGAGGACGGGCGGGTGTCCGCGTCCGCTTTGCATGACGCGCTTCCGAGTGTCGGTGGCGCGGCGGTGCTGTCCTGTGGAAGAGGGCTCTCCACAACGGAACTCGCGCCCTCGGCGGTGCGGGCGGTGCTGGACGCGGGCCGGGGCGCGGGGGATCTGGTGGTCTGCGATGTATCCGCCGAACGCGGTCCGCATGCCGAGGAAGTGCTCGATGCGGCGGATCTGGTGGTGCTCGTGGTGCCCGCGCGGTTACGCGCCATCGCCGCGGCCGAATCGGCGGCCGCCTATCTGGCGCGGCGAAATCCGCACGTGCGCTTGCTGGTTCGCGGGCCGTCGCCGGGAGGGCTGCGCGGGCGCGAGATTTCCGAAACCCTGGGCCTGCCGCTGCTCGCCGCGTTACCACCCCAGCCGGGTCTGGCCGAACGTCTCGAGCGCGGCGGTCTCACCATCAAACGGCGTGGCCCACTGCGAACGGCGGCCGATCTGGTGCTCACCGAGCTGGGCCACCGTAGTGCTGTGCGGGCCAGTCGAATTGGATCGGCACTGGCGGGAGCTCGGCGATGAGCGCCCTGGTCACGCCCGAACTGCTGGATCGGGTGCGCGAGCGCCTGGCCGATGGCGCGGGCGATCCGGATCCGGCACGGGTGGCGGCCGCCATTCGGGCCGAGGCCGGTGGGGTGCTCGGCGATACCGATCTACTGCGGGCATTGCGGCTGTTGCAGACCGAGATGACGGGCGTGGGTGTGCTGGAACCGCTGCTGCATGACCCCGATGTCACCGATGTGCTGGTCACCGCCCCGAATGCGGTCTGGGTGGATCGCGGTCGCGGCCTGTGCCGAGCGCCGGTGCGCTTCGAAGACGAGGCGTCCGTGCGCAGGCTGGCCCAACGCTTGGCACTGTCCGCCGGCCGCCGGCTCGACGACGCGCAACCGTGGGTGGACGGCCGACTCTCGGGAACCGAAGCAGCCCTGGGCAATTCGTTCGGCGTTCGCCTGCACGCGGTCCTGTCGCCCATAGCGCACGGTGGCACCTGCCTGTCCCTGCGCGTACTGCGCCCCGCCTCGCAGGGCCTTGACGCCCTCGCCGCTTCCGGTGCGATCCACCCTGACGCGAAAGTGCTGCTGGAGAAGATAATCCGAGCCCGCCTCGCCTTCCTCGTTGTCGGCGGGACCGGAAGCGGAAAGACCACTTTGCTGTCCGGTTTGCTTGCCAAGGTCGACCCGTCCGAACGCATCATCTGCGTCGAGGACGCGGCCGAACTCGCCCCACCCCACCCGCACGTGGTCCGCCTGGTGGCTCGCCCCGCCAATGTCGAAGGCGCGGGCGAGGTGACGGTCCGCGACCTGGTCCGTCAGGCCCTGCGCATGCGCCCCGACCGCATAGTGGTCGGCGAAGTCCGCGGCGCGGAAGTCGTAGACCTCCTCACCGCCCTCAACACCGGCCACGACGGCGGCGCAGGCACCGTCCACGCCAACTCCCCGCGCGAAGTCCCCGCCCGCCTGGAAGCCCTCGCCGCCCTGGGCGGCATGTCCCGCGCCACCCTGCACAGCCAACTGGCCGCCGCCATCCAAATAATCCTGCACGTCCACCGCCACCCCGACGGCACCCGCACCCTCCGCGAAATCGGCCTGGTCACCCCCACCCCCACCCGAATCGACATAACCCCCGCCTGGTCCGCCGACCCCCGCCCAACGCCCGCCGCCGCAACCCTGAACGCCCTACTGAACGACAGAACCGCGCTATAGCCCGGGCGTCCCGCCCCTGCTCGAGCCGCTGACGAACCGGGAACGCTACCCGGCCCCTCCGGAAGGCCCTCTCTTCCGGCCTCCGCGTCCACACAGCCCATGACCGTGGTGCGAACCCATCCAAAAGCTCTCTACTCCAAGCCTATTCAGCTCCGCAGCGAAAGGACGAGCTATGACCGCCGCATCGAACGGCCCGGATCGGCACCCTTCCGTTCCGCCACAATCGCAACCCGACTGCTGCACCGACGAGCACTGTCCCATGCGAGATCAACGCTGCGGCAAGCTCTTTCACTGGCGCCACAGCCAGCCGCCCGGCCTACGCTCCGGCTGGCGGAGCCGCTGTGTCAATCACCGCACAGCCGCCCCGCCCACCGACGGCGGTGAGGATCGATGACTTCGGTTGTGGGGTATCCGGCTTCGATTCTCGGTTGTGTTGCGTTGGCGCTGGTGGTGGCTCCCGAGTCGGCGGGGCGGCGGCGGTTCGCGCGAATCTTTCGGCGCACCGGTCGGTTTCGCTTGTCTCGGCGTCTGACGGCTGGTCGGCTCGGTGTGGTCGCGGTGCTTCCGGTTGTGTTTTTCGTCGGGGTGGGGCCGTTGGTTGCCGGGATCTTGGTCGTGGGGACGCTGGTGTTGCGCTGGCGGCGGGCGCGGGCGGATCGGGAGCGGGCGGCGGAGAGTGCGCAGCTGCTGGAGGGGTTGGAGGCGGTGATCGGGGAGTTGCGGATCGGGGCACATCCGAGCGCGGCGGCGGAGGTCGCGGCGGTCGAGACCGTCGGTCCGACAGCGCGCGTCTTCGCGGTCAGCGCCGCGCGGAGTCGGCTCGGTGGCTCCGGTGCGGACGCGTTCCGCCGCACCGAGACCGCCGTGCCGGAGGAGCTGTCCAGGATCGCGGATGCGTGGCAGGTCGCGGATCGGCATGGGTTGGCGTTGGCGGAACTGCTGGCCGCCACCCGGCTGGACCTACTGGGCCGCAAGCGTTTCCGTGATCGGACCAGGGCCGCACTGGCCGGTGCGCGCGCCACCGCCGCGGTGCTGGCGCTGTTACCGCTGCTCGGGATCGCGCTGGGTCAGCTCATGGGAGCCGCACCGTTGCGCGTGCTGTTCGCCTCGGCGGCGGGTGCCTATCTACTACCGCTCGGGGCCGCTCTCACCTGCGCCGGTCTGCTCTGGACGGACGCCATTACCGGAAGGGTACTGCGGTGACCACCTCACTCGAAGTTGGGCGGCTGCCTCGATCAACCGGCCCAGTGCGGTCGGGTGTGTGGCTGTCTCGTGCGCGGGAGGCGTTGTGGTGAACGCGCTTTCGCTGGCGGGGGTGTGCGCCGCGCTGGCTTTGCTCGTGGAGCCGGGCCGTATCGCCGCACGACGGCGGTTGGCGCGGTTGGGTTCCGGTACCGCGCGGGGTGAGTCGGAGGTGCGGCCGATGCGGCGCGCGGCCGATCCACTGGGGTCTTCGGGGACCTTCGATCTCTTCGCGGCCTGTCTGCGCGCCGGGCTGCCTGCGGCGGCTGCCGCCGGGGCCGTCGCGCCGGGAGCCGGCGAGCCCCTGGGTTCGGTATTGCGGCGCGCGGCGGAATTGCTTGCGCTGGGGGCGGATCCGGTGGCGGCGTGGGAGCAGGCGGCCGCCGGGTGCGCGGATGAGGGCGTGGCGGCGCTGGCCCGGATGGCGCGGCGGTCGGCGCGCTCGGGGGCCGGATTGGCCACGGCGGTGGGTGAATTGGCGGAGCAGCGGCGCGGCGCGGTCGAGGACGCGGCGGCGGCGCGGGCCGAGCGGGCCGGGGTGTTGATCGGGGGACCGCTCGGCCTGTGCTTCCTGCCCGCCTTCGTCTGCCTGGGCATCGTGCCCGTGGTGATCGGACTGGCGAGTTACGTACTGGGCGGGGGTCTGCTGTGAACGGAAACGACTGTGCCGAAGCGGAATCGCCGCATCGGAGCGAGGAGAGGAGAGATCGTGCGCACATCCATTCGGGGCCCGGAGTGGGACCTGCGAAACCGGTTGCTGCTGGTCGCGGTTCGCGAGGACGGCATGAGCACCGCCGAATACGCCATCGGCACCATCGCGGCGGCGGCGTTCGGCGCCGTCCTGTACGGGGTGGTGACGGGGGACAGCATCGTCAGCGCGCTGACCGGGATCATCGACAGGGCGTTGAAGACCTCCGTCAACTGATCCAGGCGCGGCAGCCGCCGCCACGTCGCCTCCCCGATCGTGTCGGTGACGAGCTGGGCATGGCGACCGTCGAGGCCGCCATCGCCCTGGCTGCGCTGGTCACCGTCCTGGTGCTGTGTATCGGCGCGCTGCTGGCCGTTTCCGCGCAGGTGCGGTGTGTGGACGCCGCCAGGGAGACGGCGCGCCTGACCGCCCGAGGAGAGGCCGCCAAGGCTCTCCCCGCCGGGCAGCGGGTCGCGCCACCCCATGCCTCGATCACCGTCCGCTCCGAGGGCGACCTGGTGGTGGCGGTGGTGACCGTCCGCGCACCCTTGCTACCGCTCACCCTGCGCGCGGAGGCGGTGGCGGTCCGGGAGCCGGGGGAGTCACCGTGATCCGCCGGAACCGATGCCGCGAGCCCGGGAGATCCCCGGTGATCCGCCGGAACCGATGCCCTGAACCCGGGAGATCTGCGGTGATCCGGCGAGGCGCGCGCGGTCGGATCCGTGAAATCGCCGCATTTCGGCCGGATCGGCGAGGCGAATCAGGGGGAGTGACGGTGCTCGCAGGTGTGGCGTTGGTCGCTCTATTGAGCCTCACGGTGCTGCTGGCGCAGGTGGGTGTCGCGGTGGTGGGCAGGCATCGCGCGCAGTCCGCGGCCGATCTGGCGGCGCTGGCGGCGGCCGCCGGATTGGCGGCCGGTGCCGAATCGGGATGTGCGCGCGCACGGGAGATCGGTATGCGAATGGGTATGCGTGTGATCGATTGCGCGGTGCGCGAGTGGGATGTGACCGTCACCGTCGAGTCGCGAATGGCGCTGGGTCCACTCGGCACTCGATCGATCAGTGCGAAGGCAAGGGCGGGACCGATGGGACATAGCGACTAATGGCGACTATCTCGTACCGAGCGGTTGGTTAGAGAATGGATGGCGCGCACCACACCGCGTGTCGATCAATGTCGATATTGGATGAAAGTGGTAAGCGAATTGTTTGGATCTCGATCGCTTTCCTATTCGTTCCAGAAGTCGGAATCGAATGAATGCACTGGTAAATGCGTGATCGACAATATCGAACGGAGCAATCCTCCAGTTAACAGGATCACATCCCTTTTTATTCGGCTATCGGCCACGTGTCGCGAGACCGGCCCCGGACCGCCCGTGCGCCCGTCGGACACCTCCCAGTTGCCGGATTCCGGCCGGTCGGCGCGATGGCGGTCCGGCCTCGCTCCGGCTTCGAGCTGATCACGAAACGGTGTGAGCGCCGTCACCTTCGCCGAGCTCGCCCAATACCGCCGCCAGCAGCCGCGCCGCCCCCGCCTTATCCAGCGGATTATTGCCATTTCCGCACTTCGGAGACTGTACGCAGGACGGGCACCCGCTCGCGCAGCCGCAGGATTCGATGGCCGAGAGGGTCGCCCCGAGCCACTGCCGCAGTCGCGCGAACCCGCGCTCGGCGAAGCCCGCACCGCCCGGATGCCCGTCGTAGACGAAGACGGTGGGCAGTCCGGTATCGGCGTGTTCGGCGGTCGATACCCCGCCGATATCCCATCGATCGCAGGTCGCGACCAGCGGCAACATGCCGATGGCGGCGTGTTCGGCGGCGTGCAGCGCTCCAGGCGCCCGTTTCGCATCGATTCCGGCGCGTGCCAGCAGGTCCGGGGTGACGGTGTAGAACACCGCCCGGGTGGGCAGCAGCTGCGCGGGCAGGTCCAGCGGCACCATGTCCAGCACCTCGCCACTGGGGAGTTTGCGCAGGTAGCCGATGACCTGACGGGTCACCAGCACCCGTCCCAGCGCGATGGTCACCTCCCCGTGCACGTGTTCATGCAGTACTTCCTCGACCTCGATCGAGGTCACCGCCCGCGCACTGGTGGACCACCCCGGAGTCTCGGCGCGCACGAGCGCGACGCCCTCCTCCAAATCCAGCTCGTCCACCACGAAACTCTCGCCTTGATGCAGGTGAACGGCCCCTTCGTGCAGGGTCGCCGGCGCCCGCCCGGCATCGGTGGTGCCCAGCATGCGCCCGCTTTCGACATCCACCACCGCGATCGCCGTGCCGATGCCCCCGCGCACGTCGACGGCATCGTGCGGATGCGAGTCCACGGTGCTGAACCAGCGCGCCGACCCGTCCTTACCGGCCCCCGCCCGCCGCCGGATCAAACCCTGTTTCGCCAGGTCGGAGAGCAGTTCCCAGGCTCGATAGTCCAGGACTTCGGCATCGGTGAGCGGTTGTTCCATGGCCGCGCAGAGCAGATGCGGGCCCAATACATAGGGATTGTGCGGATCGGTGATGGTGGCCTCCACCGGCCGCCCGAGCAGCGCCTCCGGGTGATGCACCAAATACGTGTCCAGCGGGTCGTCCCGTGCGATGAGCAGCACCAATGACCCCTGCGTGCGCCGCCCCGCCCGCCCGGCCTGCTGCCAGAACGAGGCCACCGTGCCCGGATACCCCGCCACCACGACCGCGTCCAGTCCGGCGATGTCCACGCCCAGTTCCAGGGCATTCGTGGTGGCAGCGCCCAGCAGCGAGCCCTCGGACAGTGCGGTTTCCAGTGCCCGCCGGTCCTCGGCCAGATATCCGGCCCGATAGGCGGCGATCCGGCTCGGCAGCGCGGGGTCGACGTCGGCGAGCAGCCTTCTCGTATCCATTGCGATGGCCTCGGCCCCGACCCGGGACCGTACGAAGGTGAGCGTGCGCGCCCCCTCGGTCACCAGATCCGCCATCACCTTGGCCGCCTCGGCACCGGCCGAACGCCGCACGGCCGCACCATTTTCCCCGGTCACGCCCGCCCCGAGCAGCGGCGGCTCCCAGAGCGCCACGGTCCGCGCCCCTTGCGGTGACCCGTCCTCGGTGACTGCGACGCAGGGCGCTCCGATGAGCCGCGAGGCCGCCTCGGCCGGTTCGGCGGTGGTCGCCGAGCAGAGCACGAAAACCGGATCCGCTCCGTATCGCTGCGCGAGCCGCCGCAATCGGCGCAGTACCAGCGCCACATGCGATCCGAAAACCCCGCGATAGGTATGGCATTCGTCGACCACCACGTACTTCAACTGCCGCAGCAGCCGCGCCCACCGCTGATGCGATCGCAGCATGCCGACGTGCAGCATGTCCGGATTGGTGAAGACCCAGCGCGCGTTGGCCCGCACCCACTGCCGGATCTCGACCGGTGTATCCCCGTCATAAGGAGCGGGGTGGATTCCTCGAAGCGGGTCCTGACCGGTGAGTTCATTGACCATGCGCAGCTGATCGGCCCCGAGTGCCTTGGTCGGCGACAGATATAAGGCCGTGGCCCGCGGATCCTGCTGCAGGGCGGTGAGCACCGGCAATTGATATGCCATCGACTTACCGGACGCCGTCCCGGTGGAAACCACCACGTGCCGTCCCTGAGCGGCCAGGTCGGCGGCCCGCACCTGATGTGTCCAGGGCTGTTCCACCCCGGTCGCGCACATCGCGGCAACCACGTCGGGAGAGGTCCATTCGGGCCATTCCGTTACCTGAGCCGCACGTGGCGGTAGCTCCGCGACATGGGTGAGACGCGGGTCACCACCCACCGCCCCGGTAAGGACACGATTCAGCAACGATCGACCATAGCTGGGGGAGTTGTCACCGTCCGCGCGGTCCGCGGCGTCCGCGATATTCACGATCGCGGGGTCCTGCGGGGCGAGTGCGGTGCGAAACGTGTGTATGTCTGGTCCTCTACCTGCCATTTCACTACAGAGTAGCGGCCTGTCTCACAGGGGGTTTGCCGGATGCTCGCTCTGTTATCCGGAAGCAAACCTACTTCGAGTACGGATTTGGGCATTACGCCCCTCACCTGCGCATTCGCAAGATCAACTTTTTTGCAAATTGTGGGTAACTCAGCTGTTGAATTGCTCGCGGACATGGTTCACTGGTTCCTGGTCGCAAGCTTCTGTGTTCGAGGGAACGGATCCAAAGTCCAAACCATCAAGCAGGATCGATGTTGCGAACGGTGTACTGATGGCTTTCCTGCAGGGGGAACAGAGTACAGCGGTCTCAACGGACCCGGTGGACGAACCTACTTGTCTACCGTTCCGGTATGGAAAGAGAAGGAACAGAATGGCACAGGGAACTGTGAAGTGGTTCAACGCGGAGAAGGGGTTCGGCTTCATCGCGCCCGAGGACGGCTCCGCTGACGTCTTCGTCCACTACTCCGAGATCCAGGGTTCGGGCTTCCGCACCCTCGAGGAGAACCAGAAGGTCGAGTTCGAGGTCGGTCAGGGCACCAAGGGCCCGCAGGCCACCGGTGTTCGCGCGCTCAGCTGAGCGGGCCAACCCCCAGGTACCCGTCCCCCATCGCCACATGGCGGTGGGGGACGACCCATATCTGCACCCATTACACTCGATCACAACCCGGGGCCATATCGTCGCTGCGACCGAGGCTAAGCCTCTGAACACGGTATAAACGTTGCTGGCAGCGATATAACGAGTCGCAGCCGCTTGCCCCACCCGCGTATCGGCGCGGCCGTGCCGCTGAAATATGAGCGGCGCGGATCGACAGGAAAGGTGTGTTCGCCGGTGGCAACACGAGACCGCGGTGCAGCGCCGAACTCCAAGGCAGCGCCCGACCAGGGCCGCCCCCTGCGTCGTCTCGTGATTGTCGAGTCACCGACGAAGGCCCGAAAAATCGCCCCCTACCTGGGCCGCGGCTATGTGGTCGAGGCATCGGTGGGTCATATTCGGGATCTGCCCAGAGGCGCCGCCGATGTACCCGCCAAATACAAGGGACAGCAGTGGGCCAGACTCGGCGTCGACGTCGACAATGACTTCGAGGCCATCTATGTGGTGAGCCCCGATAAGAAGGCCAAGGTCGCCGAGCTCAAGAGCCTGTTGGCCGATGCCGACGAACTTTATCTCGCCACCGACCCCGACCGCGAGGGCGAAGCCATCGCGTGGCATCTGCTGGAGACGCTGAAGCCCAAGGTCCCGGTCCGGCGCATGGTGTTCCACGAGATCACCGAGCCCGCCATCCTCGCGGCGGCCGCCGACACGCGCGAGCTCGACAAGGATTTGGTCGACGCGCAGGAGACCCGGCGCATCCTCGACCGGCTCTACGGTTATGAAGTCTCGCCGGTGCTGTGGAAGAAGGTCATGCCGCGTTTGTCGGCGGGCCGCGTGCAGTCGGTGGCGACGCGCGTCATCGTGCAGCGCGAGCGGGAGCGCATGGCGTTCCGGTCCGCCGAGTACTGGGATATCGCGGCCAAGCTGGACGCGGGCGATCAGGGCGAGGGCAATCCGCGGGTCTTCGGTTCGCGGTTGGTGAGTGTCGACGGCGCTCGCGTGGCGGCCGGTCGTGATTTCGGATCCGACGGGCAGTTGAAGTCCTCGGGCGTCACCGTGCTGGACGCCGATTACGCGCAGCGGCTCGCGGAATCGCTCACCGGGGTCGATCTCAATGTCACCTCGGTCGAGTCCAAGCCGTACACGCGTAAGCCGTACGCGCCGTTCATGACCTCGACGTTGCAGCAGGAGGCGGCGCGCAAGCTGCGTTTCACCTCCGAGCGCACCATGCGGGTCGCGCAGCGGCTGTATGAAAACGGCTACATCACCTATATGCGTACCGACTCGACCACGTTGTCGGACACCGCGATTCAGGCCGCGCGGGCGCAGGCGACGCAGTTGTACGGTGCGGAGTATGTGAGCCCGACGCCGCGGCAGTACACCCGCAAGGTGAAGAACGCGCAGGAGGCACACGAGGCGATCCGCCCGTCGGGTGATGTGTTCGTCACCCCGGGGCAGATTCATTCGCGGGTCGACAATGACGAGTTCCGGCTGTACGAGCTGATCTGGCAGCGCACCGTGGCCTCGCAGATGCAGGACGCGCGTGGCACCACCATGACGGTGCGCATCACCGGTATCGCGAATACCGGTGAGGAGTGCGTGTTCTCGTCGTCCGGCCGGACCATCACGTTCGCGGGCTTCCTGAAGGCGTATGTGGAGAGTGTCGACGAGGACGCGGGCGGTCAGTCCGATGACGCCGAATCGCGACTGCCGGTGCTGACCGAGGGCCAGGGCGTGACGGCCGTCGAACTGCTGCCGGATGGGCACACCACCAATCCGCCCGCGCGGTTCAATGAAGCCTCGCTGATCAAGACGCTGGAAGACCTCGGTATCGGGCGTCCTTCCACCTACGCGTCGATCATCAAGACGATTCTCGATCGCGGGTACGTGTACAAGCGCGGTAATGCGCTGGTGCCGTCGTGGGTGGCGTTCGCGGTGGTCGGTCTGCTGGAGGCGCATTTCGGGCGGCTGGTGGATTTCGATTTCACCGCGGCCATGGAGGATGACCTCGACGCCATCGCCGGTGGGCGCGAGCAGCGCGGAAACTGGTTGTCCAGCTTCTACTTCGGCGGTGAGCACGGCGCCGAGGGTTCGGTGGCGCGCGAGGGCGGCCTGAAGAAGATGGTCGGCGAGCGGCTCGACGGTATCGATGCGCGCGAGGTCAATTCGATCAAGCTGTTCGTCGATGACGAGGGCCGCGATGTGGTCGTGCGGGTCGGCAAGTTCGGTCCGTATCTCGAGCGCATGATCGTCAATCCCGATGACCCGCAAGGGGATCCGATCTCGCAGCGGGCGAACCTGCCCGATGAGCTGCCGCCCGACGAGCTGACCGCCGAGGTCGCCGAGAAGCTGTTCTCGACGCCGCAGGAGGGTCGCTCACTCGGTGTGGATCCCGAGAGCGGGCACGAAATCGTCGCCAAGGAAGGACGTTTCGGTCCGTATGTGACCGAGGTGCTGCCCGCGCCGCCGGAAGAGGCCGAGCCCAAGAAGGGCGCGAAGAAGGCCGAAGCGCCGAAGCCGCGTACCGGATCGCTGTTCAAGTCAATGGATTTGGAGAGCATCACGCTCGATGACGCGTTGAAGCTGTTGTCGCTGCCGCGTGTTGTCGGTGCCGACCCGGCTACGGGTGATGAGATCACCGCGCAGAACGGGCGCTACGGGCCGTATCTGAAGAAGGGCACCGATTCGCGGTCGCTCACCGGTGAGGACCAGATCTTCACTGTCACTTTGGAAGACGCGCTCAAGATCTATGCCGAGCCCAAGCGGCGCGGTGGGCAGTCCGCGAGTGCGCCGCCGCTGCGTGAACTGGGTGTGGATCCGGTGTCGGAGAAGCCGATGGTGATCAAGGACGGCCGGTTCGGGCCGTACGTCACCGACGGTGAGACCAATGCGAGCCTGCGCAAGGGTGATGAGGTGGAGTCCATCACCGATGCGCGCGCCTCGGAACTGCTGGCGGATCGGCGGGCGCGCGGGCCGGTGAAGAAGACGGCCAAGAAGACCGCGGCGAAGAAGGCTCCGGCCAAGAAGGCGGCGGCGAAGAAGACCGCCGCGAAGAAGGCGGTCGCGTCCAAGACCACCGTGGTGAAGAAGGCGGCGGCGAAGAAGGCCGCGGCCAAGACCGCCGACGGGGTCACTACCAAAAAGGCTGCGGCGGCCAAGAAAGCTGCGGCGACCAAGTCCTGAAAATGATCCTCCGCCCCGGCTCTGAGCTGGGGCGGAGTCATTTTTTCCGGGGCTGTTTCCTGTCGGTGCGCTGCCGTAGCGTGTGGTTCGAACACGCACCGGCGGAAGGGCATTCGATGGCAGTCGATCACGAGCGCGAAGAGCTGATCACGGTATTGGCGAGTCAGCGCGAACTGTTCCGAATCACCCTTCGGGGTCTCGAGGACGATCAGGCGCGCGAGCGCAGTACGGTCAGTGAGCTGACGCTGGGCGGGCTGCTGCACCACATCATCAATACCGAGCGGCACTGGACGACGATCCTGGTCGAGCGCGATCCGGAATCCGAATTCGATGTCTCCGGAATGGATTCCGAGTACAAGCTGGGTCCGGACGAGACGGTCGAGGGCTTGCTCGCCGAATGGGATGTGGTGGCCGAGCAGACCGCGAAGCTGATCCGCGAACTACCGAATCTCGAGGATTCGATTCCCACCCCGACCGCGCCCTGGGCTCCGGAGCGGGTCTGGCTGACGGTCCGGTACATCCTGCTGCACATTCTGCGCGAGATCTCGCAGCATTCCGGGCACGCCGACATCATTCGCGAGGCGCTGGACGGTGCGAACACCACCTACCAGCGCGCGGTCTGAGCTGTCGGCGGTCGACAGTAGTCTGTACGGCGTGGCAGGAGTCTTCGATCGACTGGTGGGACAGGACGCGGTCGAGTCCGATCTGCGGACCGCCGCGGTGGCGGCTCGCGGCGGGGAGGTTGTTTCCGCCTCGGCCATGACGCATTCGTGGCTGTTCACCGGTCCGCCCGGTTCGGGTCGGTCGGTGGCGGCGCTGTGTTTCGCGGCTGCCCTGCAGTGCACCGATCCGAAATCTCCGGGTTGCGGGCGGTGTCATGCCTGCACCACCACCATGGCCGGAACGCACGGTGATGTGCGGCGCGTGGTGCCGGAGGGTTTGAGTATCGGCACCAAGGAGATGCGCGAGATCGTGCAGGTCGCCTCGCGGCGGCCGAGTACCGGTCGCTGGCAGGTCGTGGTGGTCGAGGATGCCGATCGTTTGACCGAGGCCGCCGGAAACGTGCTGCTCAAGGTGGTGGAAGAGCCGCCCGCGCGGACGGTCTTCCTGTTGTGCGCGCCGTCGGTGGATCCGGAGGACATCTCCATCACGCTGCGTTCGCGCTGCCGCCACGTGCATTTGGCGACGCCGTCCGTCGATTCCATCGCCGTGGTGCTGCGGGATCAGGATGGTCTCTCACCCGAGGCCGCCGCCTGGGCCGCCTCGGTGAGCGGCGGTCATGTCGGCCGGGCCCGGCGTTTGGCCACCGATGAGGAGGCGCGTGCCCGGCGCAAACGGGCTCTGGCCCTGGTCGCCGCCACCGCGCGGCCCGGTGTGGCCTATACCGCCGCCGATGAATTGGTGAAGTCCGCCGATGATGAGGCGAAGCAGGTCAGCGCGGCCCGCGATGAGAAGGAACGCGATGCCCTCGCGACCGCGATGGGCGCGGGCGGCACCGGTAAGGGTGCGGCCTCGGCGACCCGAGGTTCCGCGGGCGCGCTCAAGGACCTCGAGAAGCGCCAGAAGTCCCGTGCCACCCGCACCGGTCGTGACGCCCTCGATCGTGCGCTCATCGATGTCGCCGGTATGTACCGCGACGCGCTCGCCGTCCGCTTCGGTGCGGCGAACGCCACCGCGAAAACCGGTGTCACGCTGACACATCCCGATATGGCCGACCAGATCCGCGCCCTCGCCGCCGACGTCCGCCCCGAGGGCCTACTCCTGTCCATCCAAGCGGTCCTGGATTGCCGCGACGCCCTGGAAACCAACGTGAAGCCCCGCTTCGCCGTAGCCGCCATGGTCGCGGGCCTGATAGCCGCCCGCTCCGCGTGACCGTGACCACCGATTTTCGGATTCCGGCCATCAGACGATAGACTCGCACCGCCGGAAGGCACGCCGCCTTAGCTCAGTCGGTAGAGCGCTTCACTCGTAATGAAAAGGTCGGGGGTTCGATTCCCCCAGGCGGCTCCAAACAAGCAGGTGGAGAGCGTTTATCGCTCTCCACCTGTTTTTTGTTGGTCAGGGTAGGCAGGGTGGTTGGGTGGTGGGGGTGCAGCGGCGGCTGTCGTAGTGGGGGTTGCGGTTGGCGGCGGGGGCCGGGGCGTTGCGGTCTTCGGCGCGGCGGTTGTCGCCGGCGGTTGAGGTGTTGGAGCCGGTGGTGGTGGCTTGGGCGGGGGCCGCGAGGGTGGCGGGGGCGATTGCCAGGAGAGCGGTGAGGGTGCAGGCCGCGAACAGGGTGCGGGCAGCGGTCATCGACGGGTGTGTGGACATGCGGGATCTCCAGTGAGGTCGCCGCTGAAAGCGGCGGGGATCAATTTCGGATCGCCGCGTGGGGTGCGCGGTGTGGGAGCCCGTGCGCTGAGCGCGTCAGGTGAGACTTCGGTGGGCGGTGCCGGTGAGCGTCAAACCTCTACCGGTGAAACGGGATTGCGCCGCGGGGCGTTCATATCGGAGATGTTGCGGATCGGTCATGGCTTGGCGGCGGGGCACGGTGCGACCCGGTGACATGGCGAAGGCCCCCACTGCCGAGCACGGCGGTGGGGGCCTTCGATTCGGGTCAGGAGACCAGGCCGCGGCCGGTGGTCAGGGGGAGGTCCATGGCGGTGAGGAGGCCGGGGCGGGCGCTGACCAGGGCGGGGATGGCGCTGACCAGGCGGGCGGCGGTGCCGACGACGCCCGCTTCGGCGTGGTCGCCGTTGCTGTAGAGCTGCAGGTCCAGGAGGTAGTCGGGGTCGCCTTTGATTTCCACTCGGTAGCAGCCTTTTCCGGCCGGTTGGGGCCAGTCGGGTGCCAGGTCGGGGTGCAGGCGGGTGACGTGTTCGAGGGTGAGGATTTCGCGGCCCGCGCGGACGCCGTGGATTTGGAAGCGCAGGGCGGCGGCGGTGCCGGGGGCGATGACGCGTTTGCCGACGAGGAGTTCCTCGGTGGCCGGGAGGCGTTCGTAATGCTGTGTGACGGAATCCAATTCGACGTCGAGGGCGGAGGCGAGCTGGCGGATGACGCTGCCCCAGGCGAGGGTGAGGACGCGGGGTTGCAGCAGCAGGGGCAGGTCGTCGAGGGCGCTGCCGAAGCCCATGATGTCGAACAGGACTTTGGGGTTGTCGTAGGTGGAGTAGTCCATGATCTCCGAGCAGATGACGGCGTCGATGCGCTCGGAACCGCTGGAGAGCAGGAGCGGGAGCCAATCATTGGCCCAGCCCGGATCGATGCCGTTCACCCACAGCGAGGCATTGCCCTCGTTCGCGGCCGCGATGATCGGGTCGATGGCCTCGTCCGGCAGTGTGCCGTAAGGGAATTGGAGGAAGACGGGGCTGCTGGAGACCACGTTGATGCCCGCGCGCAGGAACATCTTCAGGTCCTCGACCGCTTCCATGAGCCGGTCGTCGGCCATGGCGGTGTGCACGATGCAGTCCGGTTTCAGGGCGATGAGGGCCTGCGCGTCGGTGGTCGCGGTGATGCCGGTTTCCAGATCCAGGCCCGCGAGTTCGCCCGCGTCCCGACCGGCTTTGGCGTCACTGGACACCCATACGCCGACCAGATCGAGTTCTGGGCGGGCGATGATATTGCGGAGCGTGCGGCGGCCGACATTACCGGTACTCCATTGCACGACACGGTATTTCATGGCTGACTCCGGTTCACAGGTCGGGGAGGCCGAGTTCGAGGTTGGGTGCTTCGATACCGCCGTCGACCTCGAGGATCTTGCCGGTGATGTAGCCGCCCGCCTGCGAGCTGAGGAAGACGATGGCGGCGGCGATCTCCCAGGGCTCGCCGAGGCGGCGCAGCGGGGTCGCGCCCTCCATCTTGGCTTTGATTTCCGGTTGCTGCGCAACGACTTCCAGTGCGGAGGTGAGGACCGAGCCGACGGCGATGGCGTTCACGCGTACGCGCGGGGACAGGTCCGAGGCGGCCATCCGGGTCCAGTGTGCGAGTGCGGCTTTGGCGGTGCCGTAGGCGAGGAAGCCGCGGCCGGGCGCGCGCCCCATCATCGAGGAGATGCTGACCACCGAACCGCCGTCGTTCTTCAGCATGTGCGGCAGTGCGGCCTGGGTGAGGGCGTGCGCGGTGGACACATTGAAGTGGAAGGCGTCCTCCAGGAATTGCGGGGAGGTGGTGGCGAAGGTGTTCGGCATGGTGCCGCCGACATTGTTGACGACGATATCGAGGCGGCCGAGTTCGGCGGCGGCGGTATCGGCGAAGGCGGTGACGGTGTCGAGATCGTTCAGATCGCAGGGGACGATCACCGCCTGTCGGCCCAGGGCGCGGATCTTGCCCGCGACCTCTTCGAGCTGCGCGGGGGTGCGGGCGGCGAGGGCGACATCGGCACCGGCCTCGGCCAGCGCGAGCGCGGTCGCGGCGCCGATTCCGCGGCCGGCGCCGGTGACGACGGCGACGCGGCCGTCCAGTCGGAAGGTGTCCAGGATCATCGGGTGCAGTCCTATCGAGTGATGGCAGTCACTCAGAGCTTTAAGAACAAGTGCTTAACTGTCAAGGATGAGTTCTTTATCGGCTGGTGGGCGGCTATTCTGCACCTGTGGGAGTGAACGAGGCGCGGGAGCGGATCATCTTCGCGGCCGAGCGATTGATCGCCGAACGCGGGCAGGCGGTGCCGCTGCGCGATATCGCCGCGGCCGCCGGACAGCGGAACAATTCGGCGATCCAGTACCACTTCGGCTCGCGGGACGGACTCATCGAGGCCGTCGTGGAATTGCGACTCGGCGCGCTCGAGGTGCGGCGATTGGAAATGCTCGCGGAACAGGTCGGCGCGGGCGCGGGGGTGCACGCGCTATTGGAGGCGCTGGTGGTGCCGATGTTCGAACTCGGGGCGAGCGAGGGCAGTCATCATTACGCGCGCTTCCTGGAACAGATCCACACCCATCCCGCGGTCACCGACGCCTCGAATCTGGAGAGCGATCGGCGCACCTCGGTGCGGGTGATCATGCAGCGGCTCGGTGATGAAATGACCACGCTCGCACCGCGATTGCGGGTGCACCGGCTGCGCGCGCTACCGACCATGCTGTTCGCGCTGCTGGCCGATCATGAGCGGGCGGTGGAATCGGGCCGGGTCGCGGCGGGCGATGCGAATGCCTGGGCGGAGATCATCGACATGCTCGCGGGCGCGCTCACCGCACCGGTCAGCGAACGGGCACCGATTCGCTGAGGCCCACGGTCGGTGGATCATCGTGGGTGCCGACGATGCCGACGGTCGGTGGATCATCCGGCGTGGCGACGCTGTAGTGCACCGGCATGGTCGGCGGCTCTTGATGATTCGAGATCAGGGCCTGCGCGGAGACGGTGGCCACCGCGGCGGCGGGGTCGGCGGTCTGCTGAGTCGCGGCCGGGCCGGTGACCCGCTGGGCGGCAGGCGGAGTGGGGCTCGTGCCCGATGACCTGGGGCACTCGCGGCGCTGGAACAGCAGGTATGCGCCGACTATCGCCGCCACCACCAGCAGGATCAGCAGGCTGTTGGGGAATGAGTAGCCGAAGGTCATGCTGCCCGCTTTGGCGACGATGATGAGCGCGAGTGCGCCCGCGGAGAGTGCCGCACGGGTGATTCTGCCGCTGTCGGTCCGGCGTCGGTTCATGTGAGCTACCTCCCGCTGGATCGAAAACCGTTGCAGGGGAAGCATACCCACGGGTACGGAGTGTCAACCGCACTGTCTGGGAGTGCGAAGTCGTGCGGAATATGGCGGGTTGGGGCGGGCCCGGTTACGGTTGTCTGGTGGAAACCGTGCAGGCGCGCGACGCCGAATCCGCTGCTCACCCCAGGTGGCTGAGTGCCGGATTGCCGCTGCTCGGTGGTGCCGTCGTGGCGGGCGGCCTGGCGCTACTGCACTTTCGCGATCCGCATGAGTCCGGGTCGTACGGGCTGTGCCCGTTCAAGGAATTGACGGGGTACTGGTGCCCCGGCTGCGGCGGCCTGCGCGGGCTGCACAATCTCACCGACGGCCGGGTGCTCGACGCCATTCACAGCAATATCCTGCTGGTGCCACTGCTGCTGGGGTTCCTGGTGTGGTGGGGAACCTGGCTGGTGAGCGGGTTCCGCGGGCGCACGAGTCCGCCGCCGCTACCGCGGGTGCTGCCCAGGGTGGCCCTGTGGGTGACGCTGGCTTTCCTTGTCCTATATACGGTCGTCCGCAATACGCCGTGGGGGAGCTGGCTCGCGCCGGTGTGATCGGTCGGCGTGCCTGGCCGAATTACCTCGGGCAAACCGGGCATGCTCTGGCTATGAGTGATTCGCTGAAGGAGCGCGTGCGCGCGAAACTGATCCGGCAGCTCGATGAGGACGGGCCGCCGGATCCGGATCAGGAAGACGGACGCCAGGTTTCGGTGCAGGACGATCTCGATATCCTCGAGGCCGTCGCCGACGACGACCCCTTCGTGGAAGAACTCGCCCGGCGCTACCTGGTGTTCTAGATCGCGCAGGGAGCCGCGCCGTCGGCCGAGCTGCCGAAGGGGCG
Organism: Nocardia sp. NPDC056000; assembly: GCF_042269265.1. Lineage (NCBI taxonomy): Bacteria > Bacillati > Actinomycetota > Actinomycetes > Mycobacteriales > Nocardiaceae > Nocardia > Nocardia sp. NPDC056000. The sequence goes on from NZ_JBHJXS010000002.1 coordinate 19,288, forward strand.
GGTCTCCGGGGTGGGATTCCAGTGGCCTTCGGTCTTGGCGTAATCCCAGGCGGGACCGTTCTCGACCAGGGCGGCGATGGCATTGACGAGGCGATCCACATCGGCGGCGGTGGTGCCCAGGCCGATGCTGGCCCGCACGGCGGCGTCCACGCCGAGGCGTGACAGCAGGGGGTGGGCACAGAAGCGGCCGTCGCGGACGCCGATGCCGTGTTCGGCCGAAAGGTAGGCCGCGACCTGCCCGGGTTCGAATCCGTCGACGGTGAAGGCGACGATGCCGACCGCATCGGTGCTGTCCCGCCAGATGCGCAGGAAGTTCACGCCCGGAACGGTTTTCAGGCCGTAGCGCAGGCGGTGGGTGAGGTACTGCTCATGCTCGAGCAGGGTGGTCTCGTCGATTTCGGCCAGCGCGTCACAGGCGGCGGCCAGGGCGGCCACGCCCAGCACATTGGGGGAACCGGCCTCGTGGCGCTGCGGGGCGGGGGCCCACTCCACGCTGTCGGCGCTGACCGAGCGGACAGCGCCGCCACCCGCGAGGTACGGCTCGGCGGCGTCGAGCCAGTCGCGGCGGCCGACCAGGACGCCCGCGCCGAACGGGGCGTACGCCTTGTGGCCGGAGAAGGCCAGGTAGTCGATACCGCTGGTCGCCAGGTCGATGCGGCGGTGCGGGGCCAGCTGCGCGGCGTCCACTAGTACCCGGGTGCCGCACTGGTGCGCGATCCAGGCCAGGCGCTCCAGCGGGAGCAGTTCCCCGGTCACATTGGACGCACCGGTAATGGCAAGCAGCGCAGCGGGTTTGGTGCACAGTTCGGCGACCACGCGCTGAATGGTCTCCTCGATGGTGTCCGCGATCGGCACCACGCGGCGGCCGTTGCGGGTCCACGGCAGGAAATTGGCGTGGTGTTCGGAATCGAGCACCACGGTGTCACCGGGTACGCAGGAGGCCAGCAGGTTCAGCGAATCGGTGGTGTTGCGGGTGAAGACCACGACCTGATCGTCGGCCGCGTTGAGGAAGCGGGCGACTGAACCGCGGGCGGATTCGTAGCAGTCGGTGGAGACGCGCGAGGCGTAACCCGCGCCCCGGTGCACGCTGGCGTAGAACGGCAGCAGATCCTGTACGCGGGTGGTGACCTGCGCCAAAGCCGGTGCGCTGGCGGCATAGTCGAAGTTGGCGTAGCGAATCGTTCCACCCTGCACGAGCGGTACCTGGAGCTCACAACCGGAAACGGTGGCGAGGGCGGCACAGGTCTGGTCGGCGAAAGCAGTCATCACGAAATCCCATCGGGCAAGGGACACGCGATCAAAAGAAATGAATGATCGAGAGTCCGCGCTTGCCGCGCCCGGTCGGGCGGCGGCCCGGTCGTCACCTGGAGCACCCCACCGCGGAGGAGGGTTGCCGACCAGCTAGCCAGGGCTTGACGCTGGTACTCATGACCTGGTTGAAGAGCTTGCAGAAGATCGCGGTTCTTGTCAACCCCGTCGAGAAAATCATCCGAAAGTTGGATCGGGAGGGCCGAAAAGGTCGAATCGCGAGATCGTTGCTGAAGCGTATGGTCGGAGAGGAAGTTAGGGTATCCAAAGGTGGGCGCCCCGAGACGTAGATTTTCGACCGAACGAGGAGCTCGACCATGTTGGACACCAGCACCGCCGCGCCGTTCTCGACGCTCATCCGCAGCGCGACCGAACAGCAGCACGCCGAGGCCGAGCACTCCACCTTCATGCGCGATCTGCTCACCGGTGAGCTCGGTGTGGAAGCCTTCTACCGCTACACCTCGCAGCTCTGGTTCGTCTACGAGGCACTCGAAAAGCATTCCGCCGCACTGGCTTCCGATCCGGTCGCGGGACCGTTCGTACAGCCGGGGCTGGCCCGCCTGGCCGCCCTCGAAGCCGATCTGGCCTACCTCGGCGGCGCGAACTGGCGCGATGAGCTGACCCCGCTGCCCTCGACCGCCGCCTACGCCGCCCGCATCGAGGAGTGCGCGACCGAATGGTCCGCCGGCTACGTGGTGCATCACTACACCCGCTACCTGGGTGATCTGTCCGGTGGCCAGGTCATTCGCGGTACCGCCGAGAAGCTGTGGAACCTGCCCAAGAAGGGCGACGGCGTGCGCTTCTACGTCTTCGACGACATCTCGAATCCGGCCGCGTTCAAGCGCGAGTACCGGGAGAACCTGGACGGACTGCCCATCGATGGCGCCGATGTCGAGCGCGTGCTCGATGAGGCCCGCCTCGCGTTCACGATGAACACCGATGTGTTCCGCGAACTGGGCGCGGAATTCAGCGCGCGGAACTGAATCTCTGCCGCTCCGAGGGCCGCCGCACGTTTCTCCTCCGGAACGTCGGCGGCTTTCTCATGCGTGGTGAAAACACTTGCGCCGTGGCCCGTGGTGGGTTGCCATGGACGGGTGAGTATTCCCCTGCTGCTGAGCTTTCTCGGGTTGTGCGTGCTGCTGGCCCTGACCCCCGGCCCGGATACCTTTCTGGTGCTGCGTTTTTCGATGGCCGGGCCGCGTCCGGGGATCGCGGCGGCGGCCGGATCGGCGTTCGGCGGGATCGTCTGGGCGGTGGTGGTCGCGGCGGGGGTGGCGGCGCTGCTGGAGCAGTCGGCCACGGCCTATCGCAGTTTGAAGGTGGTCGGCGGAATCTACCTGTTGTACTTGGGGATTCGGGCGCTCATGGCGCATCGTAAGGGGCTCGCGGACGCGGAGTCGGAGTTGGCCGCGCGGGGGTCGCGGGAACGGGCGTCATCGATTCGCTCGGCATTCGCCGCGGGGTTGCTGTCCTGTATTTTCAACCCGAAGGTCGGGCTTTTCTATCTCGCGGTGCTGCCGCAGTTCCTCACCCATGTGACGTTCGCGAATACGCTCACCCTGGGCGCGATCGAATCATCCATCGCCGCAATCGAAATGGTGCTGCTGGCGGTGGCGGCTTCGCGGGCCGTCGAGCTGCTGCGCAAGCCGAAGGTGCGGGATCGGCTGGAGCAGGCGAGCGCCGGAATTCTGGCGGCGCTGGGGATCGGAACCGTCGCGTCCGCGGCGGCGTGAGTCAGTCGGCGATCTCGGCGCGGTGGTAGACGCCGTTGTAGTAGACCAGCGGGCCGACGGCGGGCGCGTCCTCGGTGTTGTCGTGCACCCGCGTGACCAGGCCGATCACCAGGGTGTGATCGCCGATCGGAATCAGCTGGTGCACGGTCGCGCGCACCCAGATCGGGGTGCCGTGCAGGACCGGTTCGCCGGATTCGAGGGTGGTCCATAGCGACCGGTCGGTGAATCGCTCCTCGGCGCTGCGACTGAACCGCTGCGCCAGATGCTTCTGATGTTCGCCCAGGAAGTGCACCACCACCGATTCCGCCTGCGACATGGCCGCGATGCTGGACGAGGTCTCGGCGATATTGAACGAGATGAGCGGCGGCTGCGCGGACAGCGATGCGAACGAGGTCGCGGTGAAACCGACCGGCCCGTCCGGAGATTTCAGCGTGACAATGGTGACGCCGGCCGGATAATGGCGCATGGCGGCGCGATACTGCTGGGCGGTGATGCCGCTCAGGTCGTCGGGCACATGGAGCTCGGCGCCAGGCGTCGGAGAATCGGTCACCTTCCGAACCTACGTCCACGGCCCGCCGGATATTCCATCCGGTGCGGAAATTCGCCGGCACTCAATCGACGTCGATCGCCAGACCAGCGGTTATCCGAACCAGCTCACCAAAAGTGGTGCGGAATACCGTGTTCGGATGCCCGCCCGCCGCCCACAATTCCGAATGCCGCGCGAGCGCGGTATCGATGTACGTGGGCAGATTGATCGGATGCCCGACCGGGGCGACCCCGCCCACCGGCTGACCCGTCACCTGCTGCACCATGGCCGCCGGGGCCCGGGTCAGCGTGCCCTCCAGGCGTTCCCCGGTGCGATCCAGATCGACCGTGTGCGCGCCGGACACCAGCAGCAGCACCGGATCGTCGTCAAGCAGGAACAGCAGCGATTTGGTGATCGCGCCGAGCTCCACGCCGAGCGCCTGGGCGGCCTCGGCCGCGGTGTGGGTGGGTTGCGGCTGGGTGAGGATGACCCCGTGATGACCGCGAGCAATCAGTGTGTCGGAAACTTTGGAAGCGACCGGTGGCAGGGACCTGCGCATGGCACCAGAGTAGAGCGATTGCGGTGGATGTGCGGGGGATCAGTATTCGGGATAGCCCTCTTCCGGGCCGAGCATTCGCTCGATGCGTGCTCGGGTGACGCGCTGGAGCTCGGCGACACTGTGCTCCGAAATCGTTTCGCGCGCACACGAATCGAAGGCGTGCTCCAATTCGGCCGCGGAGAGCGCGCGCAATCCCGTCGCGACGGCGGTCTGCAAAGCGTCGTAGCCGGGGTAGGGGCGGCCGTCGGCGATCTTCTCGGCCCAGCTGACACAGCTGCAGCATTCGTACAGGGCGTGTACGGCGCGCTGGCGGGAACAGGAATTGAAGCGGTCGAGGCCGATTCCATGATGCATCAACACGGGAAACTCCCAGCCCGGAGTGTGGCTTGCGGACCCTGCTAATCGTCCCGTCCGCGAGCCCCCGGAAACCAGTGCGGGACAGCAGATTTAGCACAGGATTTACACCGCCCGCCCGGACCCTCCGCACCCCCGATACGCTGGACCGATGACCGACTGGAAGGCTTTCGAGGTCGAAAGCAAGGACCACATCGCGACCGTCACCCTGACCGGTCCCGGCAAAGGCAATGCCATGGGCCCGGACTTCTGGCGTGAACTGCCGCTCATCTTCCGCGAGCTCGACGCGGATCCGGAAGTACGGGCCGTCGTGCTCACCGGGTCGGGTAAGCATTTCTCCTACGGGCTGGACCTGCCCGCCATGAGCCCGCTGTTCGGGCCGCTGCTCGCCGATAAGGCGCTCGCGGGACCGCGCACCGACTTCCTGCGCCACGTGCGCGAGATGCAGGCCTCGGTCACCGCGGTGGCGGATTGCCGTAAGCCGGTCATCGCGGCCGTATCGGGCTGGTGCATCGGCGGCGGGCTGGATCTGATCGCGGCGGCCGATATCCGGCTCGCCAGCGCGGAGGCCAAGTTCAGTCTGCGCGAGGCGAAGGTCGCCATCGTCGCGGATATCGGTTCGCTGCACCGGCTGCCCGGAATCATCGGTGAGGGGCATCTGCGCGAACTCGCCTACACCGGCAAGGACATCGACGCGGCCCGGGCGGAGAAGATCGGTCTGATCAACGACGTGTTCGCCGATCAGGAAGCGGTGCTGGACGCGGCGTACGCGCTGGCTCGCGAGATCGCCGAGAACCCGCCGCTGGTGGTGCAGGGCATCAAGGATGTGCTGGATCAGCCCAAGGCGGGCAAGGTCGCCGACGGACTGCGCTACGTCTCGGCGTGGAACTCCGCGTTCCTGCCCTCGCACGATCTCACCGAGGCGATTCAGGCCGTCTTCGAGAAGCGCGCCCCGAAGTTCGAAGGCAAATAACAACTTTCGTAGCTGAACGGGAGGGAAGTCCCGCTGCGAATGACGGTGGGCGGCACGGAAACCGCACCGCCCACCGCATGATTCGGCACCGAGATCAGTGGCCGCCCTGCTCCTTCAGGCGTGCGTACGCCTCGGTGACCAGGGTTTCGGCCTTGGCGCGGTTGTCCCAGCCCTCGACCTTGACCCACTTGCCGGGCTCCAGGTCCTTGTAGCGCTCGAAGAAGTGCGCGATCTCCTTGCGCTGGAACTCCGGGATGTCCTCGACGTCCTGGATGTGATCCCAGCGCTTGTCCTTGTTCGGGACCGCGACCAGCTTCTCGTCGGTGCCGGCCTCATCGCTCATGATGAGCACGCCGACCGGACGGGCCTCGACCAGCACACCCGGGAACACGGGCTCGGGCAGCAGCACCATGCAATCCAGCGGATCGCCGTCGCCGCCGAGGGTGTTCTCGATGTAGCCGTAGTCGGCCGGGTACATCATCGGCGTGTACAGGTAGCGGTCCAGCCGCACCCGGCCGGTCTCATGGTCTACCTCGTACTTGTTGCGCTGACCCCGGGGGATCTCGATGGTGACGTCGAACTCCACGTCATCTCCTTCTTCGGTGCGGGTATGGCTGCCGACTCGCCAGCTCGTTCGGGGGAACGACTGCGCAACGAGGATAGTGTGATGCGCGGATGCGTGGGTTCGGCAGGGACGGGTATCAGGGAGACGGCGGCAGGTGGCTCGGAACAAGCAGAACATCGGTGGGCTGGAAGCCAAGCGGCGTCGGAAGACCTGGATCCTGGTGGCATCGGTCTTGGTGGTGGTGCTCGGCATCGCCACGGGTGTGGTGTTGACGCTGAAACCGTGGACGGAGGAATTCCGGCACGGGGGCTTGACGATCGCGGACCCGCCGTCGCCGGTGCAACCGTTACCGCAGGTGGCGCCCGCTCCGGCGGACGCACCGGCGCCGAGCGCGAACGGTTTGGCCGCCGCGCTCGCACCCGTGGTCGGCAATCCGGATCTGGGGATTTTCGCGGCCTCGGTCTCGGACGCGGACAGCGGCAAGGTGCTGTGGACGACCGATCCGGGCAAGCCGATGATTCCCGCCTCCACCGCCAAGGTGCTGACCACGGCCGCCGCACTGCTGGCGCTGCCGCTGGACCATCGGGTGACCACGCAGGTGGTGACGGGCGCGGCCGCCAATGAGCTGGTGCTGGTCGGCGGCGGCGATCCGACGCTGACCGCGCAGCCGGATGGCAAGGGCTACTACCCGAATGGGCCGAAGCTCTCGGATCTGGTGGCGCAGATCAAGTCCTCCGGGCAGAAGCCGGACACGATCGTGGTGGACACCTCCGCGTACGCCGGGTCGGCCATGGCGCAGGGCTGGGATCCGGCCGATATCGGCGGCGGCTCCATCGCACCCATCGATCCGGTGATGATCGACGGCGGGCGATTGAATCCGCTGGTCGAGTATTCGCCGCGCACCGCGACCCCCGCGCTGGACGCGGGCCGCAGGCTGGCGAGCGATCTGGGACTCGACCCGGGCAAGGTGCGCCTGGGCAAGGCGGCCGCCGGATCCACCAAGGTCGCCTCGGTGCAGTCCGCACCGCTGCGAGATCGACTGCGCGACATGATGGTTCACTCCGACGATGTGCTGGCCGAGACCATCGGGCGCGAAATCGCCGTCGCCGCGGGCTCGGAGGCGTCGTTCACCGGCACCGTCACCGCCATGGCCACCACCCTGCGCGCCGCCGGATTCGATACGAGCGGCCTGACCCTGCTCGATGCCAGCGGGCTGTCGGTGGACGATCTCATTCCGCCGCGCCTGCTGGACCGCATCGTCACCGTGGCCGCACTGCCGGGTAGTGGCGAGGGACAAGGCAATTCGGGCGTCACCGCGACCGCGAACACCACGGACCATCCGCTCGCGGGCCTGCTCGACTATCTGCCCGTGGCCGGGGCCACCGGCTCGCTCGCCGACCGCTACACCAGCCGTGACCGGGCCGGAGCGGGCTGGGTGCGGGCCAAGACCGGAACTCTGGACGTCGCGAGCGCGTTGGTCGGATATGTGCTGGATCGCGATGGGCGCGTACTGACCTTCGCGCTGATGTCCAATCAGCGGCTGCCCGAACAGAGCCGCCCCGCCTTGGACGCCATCGCCGCCGCACTGCGCAACTGTGGCTGCTCCTGACGGGTGGATGACTATGACCGGACCCGAACACCCCGCCGATCGGCCGGGCGCAGAGACAGGTCGTACCGATGAGAAGGCCGTCACACGTATCGAATTCGCGGACGGCCGTGACGATGGGCAGGCACCGGTGAGCATCGACACCCGAGAGCCGTCACGGCTCAAATCCACGCTGACCGGTTCGGTCGATTGGAGCCTGGCCGCCCGCACCGGGGCCGCGCTGGTGCCGTCCGGGCCGCGCACTTCCCGGTATTCGGCCGAACAGGCCGTGCGCGAGCTCGCCGAGGCCTCCAAACGGGCCGAGGGGCCGGTGCGCGAGGTGAGCGGGCTCATCGACGGCCGGGCGGTGCCGGACGCGCGCGTGGTCGACCGCAAGGGCTGGATCGCGGCCGCCGCCGAATCCATGGGACAGCTCACCGGAACCGGCGTCGAGGCCGGGGGTAGGGGCAAATTCGTCGGCAAGCCCGCGGGCGTACAGGCCGGGGCCATGCTGGCATTCCTGTCCACCGCGATCCTGGGGCAGTACGACCCGTTCAGCGGTCCGGACGGCACCCTGCTGCTGGTCGCGCCGAACATCATGGCGGTGGAACGCGCATTGGGCGTGCCGCCCAGCGACTTCCGGCTCTGGGTGTGCCTGCACGAGGTCACGCACCGGGTGCAGTTCTCCTCCGCGCCGTGGCTCGCCGAATACATGCAGCGCAATGTGGAGATCCTCGGTGACGCCGGGGAGGAGCCGATGGCGGATATGCTCGGCCGCCTGGTGGAGGCCGTGAAGGAACGCCGCCGCGGGATCGAGGATCCGGCGGGCGGCATGGTCGGGCTGCTGCGCGCTACCCAGGCCGAACCGCAGCGCGAGGCCCTGGACCGATTGCTCATGCTCGGCACGCTGCTGGAAGGCCACGCCGACCACGTGATGGATGCCGTCGGCCCGGCAGTGGTCCCGTCGGTGGCGCGCATTCGCGCGGCCTTCGATCAGCGCCGCAAGCGGCCCGCCAATCCGCTGCAACGACTACTCCGCGCGCTGCTCGGCATGGATGCCAAAGTGGCGCAGTACGTTCGGGGCAAGGCCTTCGTCGACGAAGTGGTGAACACCGTCGGCATGGATCGGTTCAACCACATCTGGACCGATGCCGACACGCTGCCGCGCACCGAGGAGATCGGTGACCCGCAGCGCTGGGTCACCCGCGTTCTGGGCTGAGCCGGCCGCGCCGACCGATCGGCGACCTCGACCGCGACGGGTCGGGTAATCGCGCCCGCATGCGACGATCGGGGCGTGAATCCACGGCTACCCGAGACGCGTGCGGCGCTGGAAATGCGTCATGCGGTGCGGGATTGGCTGGGGAAATACGCCTCGGACGGGGTGGTCGCGGTCGGATTGTCCGGTGGCGCGGACTCATTGGCGCTGACCGCCGCCGCGGCCGTCGAGGCGGATGTCGTGGACGCCTACGTGGTCGATCACGGCTTGCAGGATGGCTCGGCCGAGATCGCGGCGCGGGCGGCCGCGACAGCCCTGGAGCTGGGATGCCGATCCGCGCGCGTGCTCACGGTCCGGGTGGGGACCGCGGGCGGCCTGGAAGCCGCGGCGCGACAGGCCAGATATGCCGCACTCGACCATGCGCGATCCGGGCTGCCCGTACTGCTCGGGCACACCCTTGATGATCAGGCCGAAACCGTCCTGCTCGGTTTGGCTCGCGGGTCCGGTGGCCGGTCGATTCAGGGGATGACCGATTACGCCGAACCGTGGGGGCGGCCGCTGCTCGGGGTGCGGCGGAGCGTCACCCGGCAGTTGTGCGCGGATCTCGGGTTGGAGCCCTGGGAGGACCCGCACAACAGCTCGCCGGAGTTCACCCGGGTGCGGCTGCGCACCGAGGTGCTGCCGCTGCTGGAGGAGGTGCTGGGCGGGGGAGTCGCCCCCGCGCTGGCCCGGACGGCGGCGCAGCTGCGGGAGGACGGCACCGCCCTGGACGCGATTGCCGAAGAGTTGCTGAAATCCGAGATTGATGGCGACGGGTTGCGTCTCGAGACGCTCGCCACTGTCGCGCCCGCGCTGCGGCGGCGCGTCATTCGCGCGTGGTTGCTCGCGGGCGGCGCAAAATCATTGACGGACAGCAATTTACGAGCGGTCGAGGCACTGATCACCGACTGGCGCGGTCAGGGCGGGGTGGCGGTCGGTGGTTCGGTCACCGGGACCAGGTTGGTTGCCGCGCGTGAACGTGGCAGGCTCATACTGGGCTCGGCCCACAGCGGACCCGATCGGGGTCGACATCATCTCTGAAGGGAAACCAGCGGACGTGTACGGGGACGACATCGCGTCGGTGCTGATCAGCGAAGACGAGATCGCGGACAAGGTTCAAGAGCTCGCCGAATTGGTCGCCAAACGTTATCCCGCCGGTGCCCCCGAGGGTGATCTGCTGCTGGTGGGCGTGCTCAAGGGCGCGATCTTCTTCATGACGGATCTGGCCAAGCGGCTGACCGTGCCCACCCAGATGGAGTTCATGGCGGTCTCCTCCTACGGATCCTCCACCTCCTCCTCGGGCGTGGTCCGGATCATGAAGGATCTGGACAAGGACATCGCCGGGCGCAATGTGCTGATCGTCGAGGACATCATCGACTCCGGTCTGACGCTGTCCTGGCTGCTGCGCAATCTGTCCAGCCGCAATCCGGCCTCGCTGGAGGTGGTGACGCTGCTGCGCAAGCCGGACGCGTTGCGCACCCAGGTGGATGTGATGGCGGTCGGTTTCGATATCCCGAACGAGTTCGTGGTCGGCTACGGCCTGGATTACGCCGAGCGGTACCGCGATCTGCCGTACATCGGCACCCTGGACCCGAAGGTCTACGGCGGGTAAACCGCGTCACACGAGCCTTCGCACGGAGACCGTTCGCCGGATTCGGCGGGCGGTCTTGCTGCTTCTGTGATGAAACTCACGTTAGAACCGTGGACGCGGTGAGCCGGGTTGCCGGGGCTTGTTGCCGGGGGTCAGCTCTCGAGTCGCGCCGGTCGGCGGGGGTGTGTAGCGTGGTGCGTGTTACTGCTGGTCACATGTCTGTATCAATTTCGGGCATGCGTGTCGGGGGGAATGGCCAGGAATTCGCGGTGCCGGTTACCGGAAAGTTTCGGGCGCGCCCTATGCTGTCTTTAACAAACCTGACGGCTGTTTTCTGACTCAGTTTCAAACTTTTGGGTCGGATACGGCTGGATATTCAAGACCGATTCTGATAGCAAGGGGCTATGGACCCGCATTTGCGCGACCTGCGGTATTTCGTCGCCGTCGCTGAGGAACTGCATTTCACCAACGCCGCCCAGCGGCTGCACATCGCGCAGCCCACGCTGTCCCGGCAGATTCGACAGCTGGAGCGTCAACTCGACGTGGTCCTGTTCGACCGCAATCAGCGCAGTGTCGCACTGACTGTCGCGGGCAAGGAACTGCTGGAGGGTGCGCGCCGCATCCTCGAGCTCTGGGAAGTCACCAATGTCGCGTTGCAGGAGGCGGGTGAGGTGCTGCGCGTCGGCATCCAATCCTCCATCGGCCGCGGCCTGATCACCGATCTGGAGAGCGCCAGCGGGCATCGCCTCGCCCTGCACTCCGCATCCTGGACCGACCCGTCCAGTGGCCTGGCCGGGCGACAGGCGGACCTGGCGCTCATGTGGCTGCCCGTACCCGACACCGGTCGCTACCGGTGGCAGGTGCTGCGCACCGAGCCGCGCTGGGTACTGCTGCCGGAGAACCATCCGCTGGCCGGACAGGACACCATCGAATTCGCCGCGCTCGCCGATGAATCCTTCATCGCCATGCCCGCCGAAGCCGGTGCGGCACGCGATTTCTGGCTCGGCGCGGACGCCCGCGGCGGCCGCCAGGCCAAGATCGGCGCGGAAGCGGCCACCGCCGAGGAGCGCCTGGAGGCGGTCTCGCTCGGACTCGGTGTCTGCCTGCTCGCCGAGAACAATGTGCCCATGTACCGCTGGCCCGGCCTGACCGCGCGACCCGTCGCCGGACTCGCGCCGTGCGAACTGGCCGTGGCCTGGCGCGCCGATGACGATCGTCCGACCATCCTCGAGTTCGCCGCCCGCGTACTCGAAGGCGGATTCGCGGACCGGGAACCGGTCGCCGCGCAGTAGCTCAATCGGGCGCGGTAGCTCGAATCAGACGGCGGTAGTGGGTCGGAGGCATTGCCGCCGCCGCTGAGCAGCGATATCGAAAAGGGCGGTCCCGCACCGGGACCGCCCTTTTCGTGCCTGAAGCGATTGGCGGCGTGGCCGCCGGGTCTACTCCTTGCCCGGCGCGGTGCGCTCCCACGGGCAGGCGGCCTCGAGCTGCGCTGCCAGTTTCAGCAGTGTGCTCTCGCTGCCCGGCGGGCCGATGAGCTGCGCGGCCAGCGGGGTGCCGGTGCGCTGATGCACACCCATCGGCACCGAGATGGCGGGCCAGCCGACCAGATTCCACAGCGGCGTGAACGGTGAGAACCGAGCGCTGGCAACGATATTGGCGAGCCACGGCCGCGAATGCCAACGGCGCGCGCGGGGCGGCGGGGTGGCCAGGGTCGGGGTGATGGCCACGTCATAGCGTTCGAAGTAGTCGAGCAGGCGCGCCTCGATGCGATCCACCTGGGACGCGCGCAGCAGACCCGATTTCAGTACGAAGCGGCCGAGCGCGATATGCGTGCGGGTGCGGCGCTGCAGCAGTTCCGGATGCGGAACCGTGCCCGCCTCGCGCGCGGCATTGGCCACCCAGCGCAGGGCGAGCGCGAAAGTCGCGCCCTGATAGGGGAGTTCGGACACCCCGATGGTGTGCCCGGCGGTGGAGGCGGCGGCCGCGGCCATATCGGCGGCGCCCGCCCAGGCCCGATCCACCCGGGACAGCGGGGTCGGCGCGGCGGTGGCCAGGCCGATGCGCAGTGTCTTGGGCGGATCCAGTTCGGCGAGCGCGGGCCGATCGGCGAGCACCGACAGCATGAGCGCCGCGTCCGCGACAGTGGTTGCCAGCACGCCGTTCTCGGTCATGCCGCCCCAGGAATCGAGTCCCACCTCGGCGGGCACCAGGCCGCGCCCGGGTTTGACGCCGACCACGCCGGAGCAGGCGGCCGGAATGCGCACCGATCCCAATCCGTCATTGCCGTGCGCGATGGTCACCATGCCCGCGCCGACCGCCGCGCCCGAACCGCCGGACGAGCCGCCCGCGCTGAAGCGCGGATTCCAGGGACTGCGGGTAATGCGCTCGGGGGTGTCGGTGACGCCCCAGAGTCCGAACTCCGGAACCGTGGTCAGGCCGACGATGACCGCGCCGGCCGAGCGTAGTCGCCGCACCACCGGATGGTCCGCGGTCGCGGGCCGATTGTCCCCGGCCAGCGATCCGGCGCGGGTGACCTCGCCGGTGACGTCGATATTGTTCTTCACCGCGACCGGAACCCCGGCCAGCGGCAATACGTCCAGATCGGGCCGCTCGGCCAGCGCGCGCGCTTCGGCACGGGCGGCGTCGAAGCGAACCTCGCTGAACGCGTTCACTTTTCGATCTTGTGCGCGAATCCGCGCGAGTACATCGTCCACCATCTGCTCGGCCGTCACCGATCCGTTCTGGACGGCGGAGGCGATCCCGGTCGCGGTGGTCAGATCCAAGGGTGGAAGGATTTCGGGAGTTTCGGGTTCTGCCGCGCAGATGTGCGGCTCCGGCTTCATATCGGCTTTATCGTCGTTCACCACTGCCTCGTTCACCGCTGCGTCAACCGCTAGCGCGGCTCCCTCGTCGTACATGCTGGTGTTCCCCCGTCGCTTCGAGTTCGAAATCGGGTGATCCGCTGTTCAGCCGCAAGTTATCATTCCGGCTATTGCTCAGGGATGATGGTGTCTGGTGTGGCGGATTTTTCCGGTATCGGAAAACCGTCCATCTATGGATCGTCAGTACGGATTCGAACGGTATCCGTGCCGAGCCAGATGGGTGCGGACATGGTTTCAAGTTCCGAGCGCCGCTCCGGCCGTCACTCGGCCGGAACGGAATTCACCGTGGTCGCGGCGTTCACCGCGGCGTGGGGCAGTGCTGCCACGCCGCCGGATATCGCAGCTTTCCTGCCTGACGCAAGCACGCTGCGACGGGACGCGCTGCTGGAGTTGATCCGGGTCGATATGCGCCATCGCTGGCTGCGCCGCCCCGGTGGGCCGGTCCCGGCGCAGGAACGGCGCAAACGCCTCACCGAGTACTGCGCCGAGTTCCCCGAACTCACCGAGCCCGATCTGCCCGCCGGGCTGGTGTACGAGGAGTTCGTCATCCGCAGGCACAGCGGGGAACGCGTGGATCCGCGCGACTGTCTGCGTGAGTATCCGCACCAGGCCGGCGAGTTGCGCGAACTGCTCAATGCCGATGACGAGGATCAGAGCACCCGGCGGGCCGCCCGGGACGACTCCACCCGCGGCGGCACCACCCACGTGCCCTCGGCCGAGTTCACCCGGGCCGCCGATATTCTCGACGAATTCACCAGGGGCACAGACTCTTTCGGTGATTCCACCGTCATTCGCGATGGCGATGACGCCACCCGGGCCGCACCCTTCGACGACAGCGATTCCACACATCCGGGCATTCCGCTCGATATCGACTCCACCCGCGCGGGCGGCCTGCTGGACGGCGATTCCACCCGGGTCCCCGACCAGGGCGAACTCACCCAGCAGGATCCGTCCGCCCTGGCCGCGGCGATGGACGGCACCCGCGCCACCGGCGGCGGACTCAGCGCCCCCGAAACCGGTGAACTGCTGGACCGGCTCGAAATCGGCCAGCGCATAGACGATTTCGATCTGCTCACCAGCCTCGGCAGCGGTGCGTTCGCGCGCGTATTCCTGGCCCGGCAGCGCTCCCTGCAACGGCTGGTCGCGGTCAAGGTGTCCGCCGATCACGGCACCGAACCGCAGACCCTGGCGCAACTGGATCACGACTACATCGTGCGGGTCTTCGACCAGCGGCTCATTTCCGGCATCCGGACCAGCAGCGGGCGGCGCATGCGGCTGCTCTACATGCAGTTCCTGCCGGGCGGCACCCTGCTCGGGGTGCTGCGCTGGGTGCGCGCCACCCCGGTCGCCGAACGCAGCGGGCAATTGCTGCTCGACGCCGTGGACGCGGCCATGGAGGAGAAGGGCGAGATCCGGCCCACCGATTCCAGTGTGCGCGACGAGCTCGCCGGACTGAGCTGGCCGGAAACCGTTGCCTGGCTCGGCCGCAGACTCGCCGAGGCGCTCGACTACGCGGACAGCCACGGGGTGCTGCACCGGGATGTGAAGCCCGCGAACGTCTTGCTCACCGCCGAGGCCGTGCCGAAACTGGCCGACTTCAACATCAGTTTCAGCCGCAATCTCGATGACGCCAGCCCGGTCGCCTACTTCGGCGGCTCGCTGTCGTATATGTCGCCCGAACAGTTGGAGGCGTGCCATCCCGGCCGCGCCCGCTCGGCCGCCGAACTCGACACCCGCGCCGATATCTTCTCGCTCGGCGTGGTGCTGTGGGAATTGCTCACCGGTGCGAAACCATTCGATGACTCGACCGCCGGACCCGGCGGCCACGGCGACCACACCACCCTGGAGGCCATGCTGGACCGGCGGCGCGGCGGTGTGGAACAGGTCGCCCTGGAACGCGTGCCCGCCGACTGCCCGGCCGCACTGCGCCGCGTGCTGCTCACCTGCCTGGCCCCCGACCGCGAGGACCGCTGGAGCAGCGGGACCGTACTGGCAAGCCAATTGGAGATGTGCCTGGATCAGCGCGCGCGGGATCTGGTCGATCCGCCGCCGCACAGCTGGCGCATGCGGCTGCGGCCCTGGCTGATCCCGATCGTCGTCCTGGCCATCGCGATTCCCAATGTGCTGTCCTCGCTGTACAACATCGTGCACAACAACACGCTGATCATCAGCAGCATGTCCGAAGCCGCCATGCACACCTTCACCCTCATCACCGCGCTGGTGAACGTGCTGTTCTTCCCGCTCGGGGCGGCGCTGATCATCTATCAGTGCCGGAGAGTGATCCGGGTGCCGCGTGGCCTGCGCAAAGGCAAGACCTACGACGCGGACACACTGCGCAGCGCCAGAGCCGATGTACTCCTTGCCGGAGAACGCATTTCGCTCATCGTGTTCTCACTGTGGCTGATCAGCGCGATCACCTTCCCGGTCGCGCTGCGCCTGTCCACCGGTGAGATACCGACGCGCGGCATGGTGCATTTCGTGGTGTCGCTGGTGGTGTGCGGGGCCATCGCGGTCGCGTACCCGTTCTTCCTGGTGACCTTCTTCCTGGTGCGCTGTATCTATCCGATGTTCCTGCGGCACGGCGATATCAGCGGTGAGGACGCGGTGTGGCTGCATCGGCTCGGGCACCGCTGCACCACCTATCTGGCGGTGGCGGCGTCGGTGCCGCTGCTGGCCGTGGCGGGTGTGACATTCCTGCCGCCCGAGGACATTCCGCGCGTCATCGTCGCGGTGCGGGTGCTCAGCGTGGGCGGCATCCTGGCCTTCGTGGCCGTGTACATCATGTTTCGTGCGCTGGAGGCGGATCTGCAAGCCCTGGAACGTGTGGTGGCGCCCGGTCGCCGAGTTCACGACACCGGGGAGCCCGTGGGTACCGGATCGTGAACGAGCATCCGGCGCAGGCGGTTTCCCGCTTCACCGCCGAATGGGAATCCACCTTGCGCGGCGACCGCCTCGAACCGCCGGAACTGGACGGCTACGTTCCCGACGGTGAAGCGCTGCAACTCGATGTGCTCACCGCGCTGGTGCGGGTGGATATGCGGCAGCGCTGGCGGCGCACCGGTATGGAGAAGCGCATCGCCGATTATCGCAGCGAATTCCCGGCCGTCACGCGCAGCGCCGAATTCGCGGATCTGGTGTGTGAGGAATACCTGGTCCGCAGCCGGTACCGGCCGCTGGACGTCGATACTTTCAGCGCCGAATACCCGGAGGTGGCGGGGGAGATCCGCCGCCGCTTCTCGGACGGCATCACCCCAGCCCCGCCGCCCGAACTGCCCGCGGGCATCGAAACCGGCCGCCGCCTGGACGATTTCGATCTGCTCACCGATCTCGGCGGGGTGACGCACAGCCGCATGTTCCTGGCCCGCCAGCGCTCCATGCAGCGACTGGTCGCGGTGCGGGTGGAGTCCGGCGCGAACAGCGACAGCCCCACCGTCGCCCAACTCGACCACCACTACATCGTCCGCGTCTACGATCAGCGCCTCATCGCGGGCAACGGCAACCCGCTGCGCCTGCTGTACATGCAGTACCTGCCGGGTGGCAATGCCGCGGGGGTGCTCAGCCTGCTCCGCGCGCAACCCGGTCCCGCGGCCGGCGGTGAGCTCTTGTTGCGGGCGGTGGACGCCGCGATGGAGGCGCGCGGGGAGATTCGGCCCGCGGATTCCAGTGTGCGGCGCGAGATTTCGGAGTTGAGCTGGCCGGAGACCGTGGCGTGGGTGGGGCGGCGACTGGCGGCGGCGCTCGATTACGCCGAGCGGCACGGGGTGTTGCATCACGATATTCGGCCGGAGAATGTGCTGTTCACGGCCGAGGGCGTGCCCAAACTCGCGGATTTCGCACTGGGGCCGCTGTATTGGAACGCCGGTATCCCGGGTTCCGGTGGGATGGCGTCGGATTCGCCCGAGGGTTTGCGCTGGCGGTCGCCGGAAGCCCTTGCCGCACGGCTGGATCCGGCCGCGCCGATGCCGGACGCGCGCAGCGATATCTTCTCCCTCGGCGTGCTGCTGTGGGAAATGCTCACCGGCGCAGCGCCATTCGATGATCCCGCGGCGGACGGCATACCCGGGCACGAGGTCGTGACGGCCATGCTGGCGCGGCGGCGCGCAGGCGTGCAACCCGCCGCGCTGGCCGCACTGCCCGCGGACACCCCGGCCACGTTGCGACGCGTCCTGCTGGAATGCCTGGACCCGGATCCGGATCGGCGCTGGCAGAACGGCGTCGAGCTGGCCGGGCAATTGGATCTCTGCCTGGACGCGCGCGCCCGGGACCTGGTCGATCCGCCGCCGAAGAGCTGGCGGTCGCGGGCCAGGAGCTGGCCGGTGCCGATCGCGGCGCTGTGCGTCGGCGTGCCGAACGCGCTGGCCAGCGTCTACAACATCCGGCTGAATCAGAGCCTGATCGTTGATCGGCTGTCCGCGGTCGATCAGCAGCGGTTCGGCACGGTCGCGCTGGTCAACAATGCCATCGCGTTCCCGCTCGCGGCGCTGCTGCTGCTGTGGCTGGCGCGGCGGCCGCTGACGGTCACCTATCGGCTCGCCCGCGGGCATCGGTATTCGCCCGCGGCGCTGGCCCGCGCCCGCGCGGACACACTGCTGCTCGGTGAGCGCGCGGTGTGGATACCGTTCCTGATGTGGGTGATCGCGGGCGTGGCCTGGCCGCTGGCGCTGTCCGCGTCCGGGGCGCGGCTGCCACCGCATACCTTCCTGCATTTCTTCACGGCCCAGGTGGTGTGTGCCGCAATCGCTCTCGCGTATCCGTTCTTCCTGATCGCCGGGTATTCGGTGCGGGCGCTGTATCCGCAGTTGCTGGTGCGGGGCGCGGTGGGACCGGCCGATCGGCGACAGCTGCTCGGTTTGGCGCGGCGCAGCAATGTGTATCTGGCGGCCGCCGCGTCGGTGCCGCTGCTCGGTGTCGTGACCGCCACTTTCGTCTCGCGCGAGGACCTGGAATTGGTGATCGTCCCGGTGCGCTGGCTGAGTGTGGGCGGCGTGCTCGCCTTCGCGCTCAGCTACTGGCTGTTCCGCCTGCTCGAGGCCGATTTACAGGCACTGGTGCGCGCGATTCCGAAGGGTGGCCGAGCGCCGGGCGATTCCGGGCGCGACGGGTAACCGGTGAGCTCGCGTGGTCGTGACGAACGATCGCGGACGCGGCGGATATCGATCGGCCCGCGGACCTGGCGAGGCGGCAACGATTTTCGGGTCGATTCCGTAGGGTTGGCGGCGTGACCCGCGGCAGTGTCGAAACTTCCCTGGCGGAGCTGGCGTCGCGTATCAGGCAGCGCGCCGATGGACAGTCCGGTCGGTTCGTCCTGGGGATAGCCGGACCGCCCGGTGCGGGCAAATCCACCCTCGCGCGCGGTGTCCGCGATGAATTGAATCTGGCCGCGGGGACCGCCATCGCGGAGGTCGCACCGATGGACGGATTCCACCTCACCAATGCGCAATTGCGGGCGCTCGGCGAACTCGCGCGCAAGGGCGAACCCGATACCTTCGACGCCGCCGGATATGTGGCCCGGTTGCGCGAACTGCGCGAAACCCCACTCGGACAACCGGTTCCGTGGCCGACCTACGATCGCGAGATCCACGAACCGGTACCCGGCGGTGTGGTGTTCGACCGGCAGCGCATCATCGTCACCGAGGGCAACTACCTGCTGCTGAACGATCACGGCGCGCCCGGCTGGTCCGCGGTGCGGCCGCTGCTCGACGCCACCTGGTACCTCGATGTCCCGCGACCGGTCATCGAACAACGCCTGGTGCGCAGGCATATTCGCGGCGGCCGCAGTCCCGAGGCCGCGCGCACCAAGGTCGCCGAGAGTGATCTGCTCAATGCCCGCCTGGTCGAGGGCACCCGCCCCAGCGCCGATCTGGTGCTGCGCAAATTCGGCCGCGCCTACCGCATCGTCTGATCCATCCAGGCCCGGGTACCGACGGAAACGCACGAGCGCGAAGCGACCTCGGCCGCATGCCGCAGCGCCGCCGGGAACGGTTCGCCGAGCTGATGGAAATGACAGAACGCGCCGTGCAGGATATCGCCCGCGCCCAGGGTGTCCACGGCATGCGTTGTGCCGATGGGGATTTCACCGCGTTCCCCGGGCATGGAATAGGTGATGGGGTGCGCGCCGTGCGTGACGGCCACCCACGCCGGGCCGATCGCGTGCAGCTGGTCGAAGAGTTCGGCGGGAGCGACACCGGGTGGGGCGAAGGCCGCCGAACAGATGGCGATATCGATCAGCGGCAGCAGTTCGGTGTGCACCGGCCGCCAGCGCCCCGCGTCCAGCACCACCGGGATGCCGCGCTCGCGCGCCGCCGCCGCGATCCGCAGGGACGGTTCGGCATAGTGCCCGTCCACCAGCACCACCGCCACCCGGTGCAGGTGTTCGGCGGCCTCGCTGTCGAATGGCGCGTATACGCGGGAACCGTCCAGCGACACGATGGTTCGCGTCGCCGCCGCGGTCGCCACGATGATCGAGGACACCGGCGGCTGCTGCGCGCTGTCCGGCGTCAGATCGGTGACGCCGACCCCGTGCTGGTGCAGATCGCTCCGGATGAGCTCCGCCAGTGGATGTTTGCCCAGCGCCGTGACCAGCGTCGGCACCCGGCCGGACAGGTGCGCGTAGGCGACCGCGGCATTGGCGGCCGGACCGCCCGCGCCCAGGAACAATTCATCGGCCTGGGTCTTGCTGTCCTCGGCGGGATACCGGTCCACCGCGTACGCCAGGTCCAGGGTGGACAGTCCGATGAATACCGCTCCGTTGTCGTCCATCAGGTGACGATACGGCGCTACCGTGGTGGAAACGGGGAGGTAAGGCAGGCAATGGAATTGACCAAGGGCGCGAACGCGCCGATCAACGCGGACGAAGTGGTCGTCGAGGTCAGCGCGGCCACCGCGGTGGATGTGGCGGCCCTGCTGCTCACCGCCACCGGCAAGGTCCGATCCGACAGCGATTTCATCTTCTACAACCAGCCGGTCGGTCCCGGCGTCACCGCCCAACCGCCCAACCGCATTCGGATCGCCACCCGGCAGGTGCCCGCCGAGATCGACCGGATCGTGGTCACCGCCAGCCTTGACGGTTCCGGACCGCCCAACTGGGGCCGCGCCGGACGACTCACCATCACCGTCGCCGATCCGACCGGGCGCACCACCCTGGCCAGTTTCACACCCACCGATCTGAGCACCGAGACCGCGCTGATCGGCGTGGAAATCTATCGGCGGCAGGGGAGTTGGAAGGTGCGCGCCGTCGGCCAGGGCTACGCGAACGGGCTCGCCGGAATCGCCACCGATTTCGGCATCACCGTCGATGACGCGCCCGCACCGCAGCAGGCGTACACGCCGCCACCGGTCAACTATCCGCCGCCCGCGCCGACGACGGTGAATTACCCGCCACCCGTGCCGAACTATCCGCCGCCCGCGCCCACCACGGTGAATTACACGCCGCCCGCGCCGACGACGCCGAACTATCCGCCGCCGCCGTCGTATTACCCACCGCCGCAGCAGAATCCGTATCAGGCACCGCCGCCGCCGTACCAGCAGGGTGCGCCGCAGCAGCCGTACGCGCCGCAGCCGCAGTCCTTCACACCTCCGCCGCAGCCCAGGTTCGGCGAGGCGACGGTCAGCCTCGACAAGGGCCGAGTGTCCCTGAGCAAGAACGAGACCGTCTCGCTCACCAAGACCGGCGCGCCCTCGCTCACCCGCGTGAAAATGGCGCTCGGCTGGGATCCGGCCAAGCGCGGCAAGGATATCGACCTCGACGCCTCGGTGGTCGCCTACAACCGGCAGGCCAAGGAATTGGGCAAGGTCTGGTTCGTGAAGCTGTCCGCGTTCAAGGGCGCGATAAAGCATTCCGGCGACAATCTCACCGGTGCGGGCGAGGGCGATGACGAGGTGATCACGGTCGACCTGCCCGCGCTGCCCCCCGACGTGTACGCCCTGCTCTTCACCGTGAATTCCTACTCGGGCCAGAAATTCGACGAAATCGCGCGCGCCTTCTGCCGTTTGGTCGACGATTTCTCCGGCGCGGAACTGGTGCGTTTCGAACTGTCCCGCGGTGATCGCCGCACCGGACTTTTCATGTGCATGCTGACCCGTGCGCCGCAGGGCTGGAATATGACCGCACTCGGCGAATATGGCGACGGCGCAACGGTTTCCAAGATGATCGATCCCGGAAAACGTTTCGTGCTGGCCACCGTGCACTGATCACGACACGGAAACGACAACGGGTTGCGGCCGAATTGCTCTCGGCCACAACCCGTTTCAGTTCTGAACGCGGTGAAACTAACCGCGTACCCGTGATTCGTACGCCTTGCGCGCACCGGAGTCGACATCGTCCAGGAACGCGCTCTGCGCACCCAGCGCCCGCCCCAGCGCATCACCCAGCGCCTCCGGCAGCAGCCCGACCACCTGCGAGATGAGACCCGCCACCGTGGTCACCCGCACCTTGGATTTGGGCTCCACGATCAACCGGGTGATGGCGTCCGCGATCTCCTCCGGCTCGGCCGGGCGCAGCAGCGCCGGCGTCGAAACACCGGACCCCAGTTCGGTTTTGGTGAGCGTCGGCAGCACCGACGAGAACCGCACCCCGGTGCCCCGGTACTCCTCGCGCAGGGTGTCGGTGAACCCGAGCACCGCGTGCTTGCTCGCGTTGTAGGTGGCCAGACCCGGAATATGGGTCTCCCCGGCCAGCGACGCGATATTGATGACGTGGCCCCTGCCGCGCGGCAGCATGCGCGCCACCGCCAGCTTGGAACCCAGGATCACGCCGTACACATTGATATCCAGAATGCGGCGGGTGATCGCGTCCGGCTCGTCCACCAGTCGCCCGGTGGGCATGATCCCGGCATTGTTGATCAGCACATCGATCGGCCCGAGCTCCCGTTCGACGTCATCGAGGAAGCTCTCGAACGACTGCTGATCGGTGACGTCGAGCCGCCCGTACACCTCGAAACCCCGTGCGGCGCCGGACTCCTTGACGCTCACCTCGTCGATATCACCGATGGCGATCTTCGCGCCGAGCGCCCGCAACGCCGTCGCGGTGGCCAGCCCGATACCGCGCGCACCACCGGTGATCACCACGACCTTGCCGGAAATCCCACTGAAGTCGGTCACTTACCGGTCCCCTTCACGGTGTCGAACACGGCCTGCACGCTCAACCGGCGCAGTCCGCGCGCACCCGCGGCCCGCATGGCGGCCAGCGAGAACGCCAGCTTGGTCGGCGAATACGGGAACCACAGCAGCTCTTTGGTCTGCGTCGGCAGGATCGGCTTGGTGATGGCCTGCTGCCGGCAGTACTTGCGCACCCCGTTCGCGCCACCCCAGCGCGCACCCACGCCGGACAGCCCCCAGCCGCCCATGGGCAGCGCGAAACTGAACATGTTCGCGAATACGTCGTTGATATTGACCGCGCCCGCATTCAGCTGGCGCGCAATGCGTTCCGCGCGATCCTTGTCACCGCTCCACACCGACGCGGACAGGCCGTAGATCGAATCATTGGCCAGCCGAATGGCTTCCGCCTCATCGGCCACCTTCATGACCGGCACCGTCGGGCCGAAGGTCTCCTCGGTCATACAGCTCATGGAGTGATCGACATCGGCCAGCACGGTCGGCTCGAACAGCGTGCCGACACCGGTGCGCTTACCGCCGGTGAGCACTCGCGCACCCGCCTTCACGGCCTCGTCGACATGCCGCTGCACGATCCCGGCCTGCGCCTCGTTGGCCAGTGCGCCGATGTCGTACTTGGGTTCCCGGCCGTCCACGCCCTGCCGGACCTCCTTGACGGCGGCGGTCAGCTTCTTCAGGAATTCGTCGTAGACCGGCGCTTCCACGTAGACGCGCTCGACCGAGATACAGACCTGCCCGGCGTTGAACAGGCCGCCGAAGGCGATACCGTGCGCGGCGCGATCCAGATCGGCGTCGGCGAGCACGATGGCCGGATCCTTACCGCCCAGCTCCAGGCTGTACGGAATCATCCGCTCGGTGCAGGCCGCGGCGATCTTGCGGCCGGTCGGGGTGGACCCGGTGAACTGCACGTAGTCGACATGGCCTACGACCGCCGCACCGGTCTCGCCCGCGCCCGTGACGATATCGAGCACCGGCGGCGCACCGATCTCACGCCAGCCGCGCACCAGCGCGACCGCCGAAAGCGGGGTCACCTCAGAGGGTTTCAGAATGACGGCGGCACCCGCGGCCAGCGCCGGAATCACATCGATCACCGGCATGGCGAGCGGGAAGTTCCACGGCGTGATGACACCGACCACCGGATACGGCCGGAACACCCGGGTCAGCGACTTCACCCGGGCCAGCGGGCTGTGCGGCGAAGGATGTTCGTCCGCAAGGAATTTCGCGGCCCGGCGGGCGTAGTACCCGGTCAGGTCGATGGAGAACGCGGGATCGATGAGCGCGTCGATGCGCGCCTTACCGGTCTCGGACTGCAGGATGTCGGCGAGCGCGTCGGTATTGTCGACCAGCCAGTCCTGGAGTTTGAGCAGCCATTCCTTCCGCCCGTCCGGGCCGATGGCCTCCCATTCGGGCTGATGCAGGCGCAATTCGGCCACCTTGGCCGCCACCGTCGCCGCCGAATCGATCGGCACCGTGCCCGCGATCTCGCCGGTGGCGGGATTGCGCACCTCGAGCTCGGTCGGAATCACCTGTGCGGCAGCCGGTTCCGGTGCCGCGGCGGCGGCTTCCGGAGCGGCGGCGACCACGGCCGCGGGCTCCACCGGGGCGGCGGGCTCGGCCTTGGCCGCCGGTTTCGCGGCCGCCTTCTTGGCGGTGCCGTTGGCGGCGGCCTTACGGGGTGCGGTCTTACGGGCGGAACCCGCGGCGGGCTCGGTATTGGTCACGGTGTGCTCTCCCACGTGCGCTGCATTGCGAACCGGTTCGGCTCCGTGAGCTGTGCGACAGCTCACTGAACTATGATCGTGACACAATTTCGCCGGGACATTCTTGGCTTCTGGGCTCAAGGATTCCGGTCGCTTTTGTGCTCTGGAACCAAAGGGGAAGGTCCACCCGTGGCCATTATCGAGACCAGCGAGGCCACCCGGCAGTGGATCGCCGATTTCGTCGCGGAAAACCTGCGCACCGAGAACCTGGAACAGGTGCTTACCCGCCTGGACAGCGCGATCATCGCCCGTGTTCCCGAACTCCGCGACCGGGATATGCGCCGCGATCTGTCCGCCAGCACCCGCGCGCACGCCTACGAGGTGCTCAGCGGACTCACCCAGGACCGGTTCGACTATCCGGTGCCCGAACAGGCGCACGCCTTCGCCCGCACCGTCGCCCGGCGCGGTCACGATGTGCGGCTGCTGCTGCGCGTCTACCACGTCGGCCAGGAGGCGCTGCTCGACTACATGACCGAGATCGTCGGTCAGGGACAGCTGCCCCGCGAGATCGAAAGAGATGTCCTGCTAAGGCTTTTCGACCGTTCCACCCGCTGGATCAGCACCTCGGTCGAGGCGCTCACCGACACCTATATGCAGGAGCGCGAGAGCGGTCTGCGCGCCGCGCTCAATCAGCGCGCCGAAATCGTGCGCGCCCTGCTCGGCGGCGGCGAACTCGATATCGAACTCGCCTCCGCCCGGCTCGGCTACCGGCTCGCACAGCGACATCTGGCCCTGGTCCTGTGGACCGATGAGGACACCACGCTCACCCCGCCCGACGGCTCGGACGATATCGCCGGACTGCTGGACCGCGTCGCCGCCCGCTGCGCCGGCGCCCTCGGCAACGGCAGTGTCCTGACCGTCCCCTCCGGGGCCGCGGCGCTGTGGGCGTGGATCGGCCTGGACGATGAGCTCCCGGACTCCGCACGAGCCGCCTGGCCGGTCGAAACGGCCGTCCGGGTGGCCGCCGGGGTGCCCGCCGCCGGGGTCGCCGGATTCCGCGGCGGACACCGCGAGGCCATCGCCGCCCGGCAGGTCGCCGAACGCGCCCGGCCCGGGCTACCGGCCGTGGTGCGCTATCCCGACGTCGAGGTGGCCTATCTGGCCGGAGCCGACGAGACCGCCATGCGGGCACTCATCGACAGGGAATTGGGCGCGCTCGCGGCACCCGACGCACAATCGGCGCGCCTGCGCGAAACGCTGCACGCCTATTTACGCGCCCGCCGCAGTCCGGACGCGGCCGCGAAAATACTGGGCGTACACAAGAACACCGTGCGCTACCGAATTCAGCGCATAGAAGAACTACTCGATCACTCCATCGACCGGCGCGGCCCGCGCCTGGAGATCGCGCTCGACTGCGTGGCCGTCTACGGCGTCTGAACCGGACGCCTTCCGCCCGCTCTAGCTCGCGTCCTCATCGCGGGCGGCGGCCTCACGAGCGGCGATGCGGCGCAACGGCGGCTCATTGTCCGCCGCCACCGGCACCCGCCGATCCGGCAGCTCCGCCAGCAGCTGCGTGGTGGCGGCCGCGATGGCCTCCACCGCCTTGTCCACGGCCGGTTTCGTAGCGGTCGTCAAGCCCGAGACGCCGCTGATCTTGCGGACGAATTGCTGCGCGGCCGCGTAGATTTCCTGGTCCGTCGCGGGGGGCTCCAGCCCGCGCAGGATGGTGATATTTCTACACATGCCCGAGAGAGTAATGCCGGAATTAAAAGCATGACAGGTGAAGAAACAAGAGCTTGCCGGACAGCACGTCCGAGGTTCGCGGCCGTCCCGCTTCTGGACTGAGTGGAGCGGGGGAGCGAAGCGGAGGAGCGGAGGGAGGGAAGAAGTGGGACATCAGGGCCGTGAACCCGCCGGAGCGAAGCGGAGGCAAATAAATCGCTGATGAGTAAGAATCGAGGCATGCCCGCCCGCGACGTGCCAACGCTGACGACTTTCCCCTACCCGGAGCTCGACCAGCGCGAGGAAGACCACTGGTCCGGCGCACAGGTCTCCGACGACGAACTTCGCGCTCTGGCGCTCGGCGGTTTCTACTCCGCCCGCTGGGACGCCTTCCACGACGCACTGCTGCTCGGACCCGAACGCGAGCATCCCCTCGGCGACCGCCGCGAACTCGCCATCGACACCCTCACCGGAGCCTGGGGCATCACCGACGGCACCGAGGCCATGGCATCCATGGAGCAACTCCTGGAGGGCATGCATTCACCGCTCTACGCGCTCGTGCATCCACTGGTGATGGCGGGCATCAATTCCCCCGAACGCGACCGCTTCGGCGAGCGCGCCGACCGGCATCGCGCGTTCCTGCGCCAGGTCGGTTCGTTCCGCGGGATGGAGAATCCCGAAGCGCTGGTGCGCGATTACGACATCTGGTCCCAGGCCATCAAACTCGGCCTGACCGAACATCTGGTGCGCCCGCTGCCCACCGATATCCAGGCGTGGGATCTGGCCCGCGTCGTCGCGGTCAGCCGGATGGCTTACACCGCAGGCTATTTCGAGG
This sequence comes from Nocardia sp. NPDC056000, assembly GCF_042269265.1. Classification (NCBI taxonomy): domain Bacteria; kingdom Bacillati; phylum Actinomycetota; class Actinomycetes; order Mycobacteriales; family Nocardiaceae; genus Nocardia; species Nocardia sp. NPDC056000. The sequence goes on from NZ_JBHJXS010000002.1 coordinate 45,990, forward strand.
CCGATGTGGCCTGGGACTACCTCATGCGCGCCCTGCCGCTGGCTCAGCGCAAATACCGCAACTGGCGGCAATTCGGCGATGCCTATCTGGCGGGGTGGACCTACTGGCAGGCGTGTGAGGATCTCGCCGAACTCAAATCCGGCGGGGTGGACCGGCGCATGGAACTGCTGCGCCTGTGGATGCGCCCGACCAGTCCGTGGCGGCGCATCGAACTCCAGCCCGAGGCGGAACCGGAACAGCCGGAGGACTAGGCCCATCGACTGACCCGCCGCACGGCGGGTCAGTTCTCTTTTTCCTCGGCCGGATTCTTCTCAGTCGGGCAGGGACCGCAGAATGCCACGGCCGTAGCGCTGGAATTGCGCGTCGTCGACCATGGCGAGGGAGTGCCGCTCGACGAGCAGCTCCCATTCGGAGTAGAGCTTGTGCACGCCCGGATCGGCGGGACCGGCTGCCCCGTCGGCGGATTCCCGTTGGATCGCGAAATTCAGTGCGCCGGTGACCCTTTCGGTATCGGCGCGATCGGTCCCGGTGAAATGCCAGGACAGGTTGCCGTCATTCACCTCGACGCCGTACTCGCCCGGCGCGGTGCCCGAGCCCGCGGTGTCATCGGTGGTGCGCGCCCACAGCAGGGCCGCGATGGGTAGCTCGTGCGCGAACCGCTTACCGGTGCCGAGCGAGATGAACATCAGCCGGGTGGTGCTGACCGCAAGCAGCCCAGCGCCTTTCGCGGCGGGCGGCTGCGCGTTCACGAGCGCGGCCTCCAGCAGATACTCATCGGCGGTGACATAGCGGTGCAGCGCGGCGACGGCCGGTTTGGCATCGCGTTTGGGCGCCATCCGGCGCACCGCGCGATCCACATCGGCGCGGGCGGGACCGGTGCGGCCCCAGGACGGTGCGGGCGGATTCAGGTCGGGGGAAGCCACATCCAGGCGCTGGGTGGCCAGGATCTGATTGTTGATCCGCTCGACGATGACGGTGGCGGCGGGCACATCGTGTTCGGCGATGAGCACCGGCAGGGGAGTGCGGTCGGCGGGCACGCCGGTGAGCACGGGGGTGGGATAGCGGAGATAGATCTCGATGACGACGGCGTCATCCGCGCGCCGGTTCAACCGCACCTTGAGGAGTTCGGCGACCGGTACGTCGAGCACGCGCTCGCCGTCCGTTCCCGGCCGCAGCACCGTCAGTCGCCCGTTGCCGTGCCGCACAATCGCTGTGGGTGTCCGTAGCTCGACTATGTCCATACCCCCTGCGCTCTGTTGTGTCGTCGCTCACGATGGGACGACCATGCCATCATTGTGACCACTCGGTCCGACACCAGGGGGTGACCGTCCCGACGTGTTGCCGCAGATGGTCGGGGAACCACCCGCGTTCTTTAGCCGTTTACCTGTTGAACTGCATTAGCTGCCGAACTGCGCGATGTAACGACTCGACCCTACGGGGTAACGTGGCATGTCCGCATCCGTTCGCTGGAACGGGCGCGCCACAAGCATCGCAGGCAAACCGGATACACCCCCCGGAAAGGACTGGCCGCCGGCCGACGCTCTATGACCCGCAAGAATGTGTTCCGCAACCTGGCCATAGTCGCGGGCTTCCTGCTCGTGATCTATCTGGTCAGCATCTTCAGTGATGACACGCGCGGCTGGCAGAAGGTCGACACGTCGGTGGCGCTTTCCCAGCTGCAGAACAAAGACAATGTCGACAACGTTCAGATCGACGACAAAGAACAGCAGCTGCGCATCACGCTGAAGAACGGCAATGATGCGACCAGCGGCGAGAAGAAGATCATCGCCAAATATCCGGGCGGTGGCGAGATCTCGCAGCAGATCTTCCAGGCCGCGCAGAATTCCGGCGCCAAGGTCAACACCTCGGTGAAACAGGATTCCTGGCTCAGCCAGATCCTGCTCTTCATGCTGCCCATGGTGATTCTGCTGGGCCTGTTCATCTTCGTGATGTCCCGCATGCAGGGCGGTGGCCGCGGCGGCATGATGGGCTTCGGCAAATCCAAGGCCAAACAGCTGTCGAAGGATATGCCCAAGACCACCTTCGCCGATGTGGCAGGCGCCGACGAGGCCGTCGAAGAGCTGTACGAGATCAAGGACTTCCTGCAGGCCCCGGCCCGCTATCAGGCCCTGGGCGCGAAGATCCCCAAGGGCGTGCTGCTGTACGGCCCGCCCGGTACCGGTAAGACGCTGCTGGCCCGCGCGGTCGCGGGTGAGGCGGGCGTCCCGTTCTTCACCATCTCCGGTTCGGACTTCGTGGAGATGTTCGTCGGTGTCGGTGCTTCCCGCGTGCGTGATCTGTTCGATCAGGCCAAGCAGAACAGCCCCTGCATCATCTTCGTCGACGAGATCGACGCGGTCGGCCGCCAGCGCGGCGCCGGCCTCGGCGGTGGCCACGACGAGCGTGAGCAGACGCTGAATCAGCTGCTGGTGGAGATGGACGGTTTCGGTGAGCGCACCGGCGTCATCATCATCGCGGCCACCAACCGCCCGGACATCCTGGATCCGGCGCTGTTGCGCCCGGGTCGTTTCGACCGGCAGATCCCGGTGAGCAATCCGGATCTCGCGGGTCGCCGCGAAATCCTGCGGGTGCACTCGCAGGGCAAGCCGATCGCGACCGATGCCGACCTCGAGGGTCTGGCCAAGCGCACCGTCGGCATGTCCGGCGCGGACCTGGCGAACGTGATCAACGAGGCCGCACTGCTCACCGCGCGTGAGAACGGCACCGTGATCACCGGTGCGTCCCTGGAGGAATCGGTCGATCGCGTGATCGGCGGCCCGCGCCGCAAGTCCCGCATCATCAGCGAGCACGAGAAGAAGATCACCGCCTACCACGAGGCCGGGCACACCCTGGCCGCGTGGGCGATGCCGGATATCGAGCCCGTCTACAAGGTCACCATCCTGGCCCGCGGCCGCACCGGCGGTCATGCCATGACGGTGCCCGAGGACGACAAGGGCCTGATGACCCGGTCGGAGATGATCGCCCGCCTGGTGATGGCCATGGGTGGTCGCGCGGCCGAGGAACTGGTGTTCCACGAGCCGACCACCGGCGCTTCCTCCGATATCGACCAGGCCACCAAGATCGCCCGTGCCATGGTCACCGAATACGGCATGAGCGCCCGCCTGGGCGCGGTCCGCTACGGCCAGGAACAGGGCGACCCGTTCCTGGGTCGTTCGATGGGCACCGCCTCGGATTATTCGCACGAGGTCGCCCGCGAGATCGACGAGGAGGTGCGCAACCTCATCGAGGCCGCGCACACCGAGGCGTGGGCCGTGCTCAACGACTACCGCGATGAGCTGGACGCCCTGGCGACCGCGCTGCTGGAGCGGGAGACGCTGCACCGCAAGGATCTCGAGGTCGTGCTCGCCACCATTGAAAAGCGGCCGCGCATAACCGCTTTCAACGATTTCGGCGGCCGCACCCCGTCCGATCGCCCGCCGGTGAAGACCCCGCGCGAGCTGGCCACCGAACGCGGCGAGCCGTGGCCGGAGGAGCCGGTGCGCCCGGTCGTTCCGGTCGGGCAGCCCGCCAACGGCTATCCGGCGGCCGATCCGGCCTATCCGGGCGGACAGCAGTACGGCGGCTACCCCGCTCCCGCTCCGGCCGGTTATCCGCTGCCGCAGCCGGGCGGTTATCCGCCGCGGCCCGCGGGCACGCACGGTTCCCGTCCGGATTACGGCGCTCCCGCCGGATGGTCGGCCCCGGGCTGGCCGCCGCAGGAGGATCAGCCGCAGACGCAGCCGCCACAGCGGCAGGCGTACGGGGGCTGGGCCCCCGCGGGTGGTCAGCGGTACACGCCGCAGCCGCCGCAGCAGCCGGACTACGGGCAGCAGCAGCCGGAGGGCCAGCAGCCGCCCGCCGGTGAGGACAACGGTGAGTGGGACGGACCGAACGGTCGCCGCTGATCGAGCCCCGGATAGGCTCATCTGGTTCGCGGCCCGGTTCGGGTCCGGTCCGGTAGGTGCGGGCCCGCGCGACGGGCGGTGAGGTTCCGCGCGCGGGTGGGTGCACCACCGCACCGCGTGCGGGTGCACCGCTCGCGGCGGGCGCCACGCCTGGTGTCCGGGCCCGTACCGGCGGCAGCCGCGTACGCCGCACCCTTTTCCACGTGCGGCAGTTCTCTACAGGAGGTGTCGATTGTCGGCCAACAACCGTGTCGTCTCCGGTCCGATCGCGCTCGACACCGGTCGGCCGTTCGATCAGGATCGCGCAGAGGCCGCCGTTCGCGAATTGCTGCTCGCGGTCGGTGAGAATCCGGATCGTCCCGGTCTCGCCGATACCCCGGCCCGCGTGGCCCGGGCGTACAAGGAGATGTTCGCCGGGCTCTACACCGAGCCGGACAAGGTGCTGGACACCACGTTCGACGAGGGGCATCAGGAATTGGTGCTGGTCCGCGATATCCCGATGTACTCGACCTGTGAACACCATCTGGTGGCGTTCCACGGTGTCGCGCACGTCGGTTATATCCCGGGCGCGCACGGCCGCGTGACGGGTTTGTCCAAACTGGCGCGTTTGGTGGATATGTACGCCAAGCGCCCGCAGGTGCAGGAGCGCCTCACCAGCCAGGTCGCCGACGCCCTCATGCGCAAGCTGGACCCGCGCGGCGCGATCGTCGTGGTGGAGGCCGAGCACCTGTGCATGGCGATGCGCGGAATCCGCAAGCCCGGCGCGAGCACGACCACCTCCGCGGTGCGCGGTCTGCTGCAGACCAATGCGTCCTCGCGCGCCGAGGCCCTGGACCTCATTCTCCGGAAGTGAGCGCACCGACCATGACCGAAAGCGGTTCGCGGGGGACGCAATTGGTGCTGCCCCGCGGGGGCCGCACATGTGTCGTGATGGGCGTCGTGAACGTCACCGCGGATTCGTTCTCGGACGGCGGCAAGTTCCTGGATGTGGGTGCGGCCGTCGCGCACGGGTGGCGGCTGTACGAGCAGGGCGCGGACATCATCGATATCGGTGGTGAGTCGACCCGTCCCGGCGCGCACCGGGTCTCCCCGGAGACCGAGGCCGCACGCGTCGTCCCGGTGATCCGGGAGCTCGTATCGCTCGGCGTCCCGACCAGTGTGGACACCATGCGTGCCCGGGTGGCCGAGGCCGCCATCGAGGCCGGTGCGTCGGTGGTCAATGACGTCTCCGGTGGCCGCGCCGATGCCGATATGGCGAAAGTCGTTGCGGCGGCCGGTGTTCCGTGGATTCTCATGCATTGGCGCGCGGGTGCGAACTATGAGCACACGGGCCCCGCCGAGCACTATGGCGATGTCGTCGCCGAGGTGCTCGCGGAATTGCGCGATCAGGTCGATGTGGCCGTCGCCGCCGGGGTGGATCCGGGCCGCCTGGTGCTGGATCCGGGTCTGGGTTTCGCCAAGAACGCGGACCATAATTGGGAATTGCTCGGTGCGCTACCGGAATTCGTGGCGACCGGGCTGCCGATTCTGATCGGCGCCTCGCGTAAGCGTTTCCTCGGTTCGCTGCTGGCTGATGCCGATATTCCGCGTCCCCCCGCCGGTCGCGAAACCGCGACCGCCACCATTTCCGCCCTGACCGCCGAGCACGGCGGCTGGGGTGTGCGCGTGCACGATGTGCGCGCCTCGCTGGACGCCATCGCGGTCACCGATGCCTGGCGCAATGCCCGGCGGGCCCGCGCGGGCGGGGTCGTCGACAGGTGGACTTGGACACAGGGAGAACAACTTTGAGCACCGACCGCATCGAATTGCGCGGCCTGCGCGTCTTCGGCCATCACGGCGTCTTCGATTACGAGAAGCGGGACGGCCAGGATTTCGTGGTGGATCTGACCGTGTGGACCGATTTCGCGGCCGCGGCCAAATCCGACGATATCGCCGACACCATCCACTACGGTGAGCTGGCCGATCTGGCGGTGCGCATCGTGGCGGGTGAACCGCGCGATCTGGTCGAGACGGTGGTGTCCGAATTGGCCGACGCGGTGATGGCCGATACGCGAATTCGCGAGGTCGAGGTGGTGTTGCACAAGCCCTCCGCGCCGATTCCGCATAGCTTCGAAGATGTCCGGGTCGTCACGTCCCGTCGGCGCGAACCGGAGGAGGCGTAGCGGTGAGCCGGGTAGTGCTGTCGATCGGATCGAATCTGGGTGATCGGCTGGCGCACCTGCGCGGCGTGATCGAGGCGCTGCGCCCGCGCCTGCTGGCGGTGTCGTCGGTGTACTCCACGCCGCCGTGGGGCGGTGTGCCGCAACAGGATTACCTCAACGCGGTGCTGGTGGCCGAGGATCCGGAGCTGGAGCCCTCGGATTGGCTGCGGGTGGGGCAGGAGCTGGAGCAGGCGGCCGAGCGGGTGCGCGAGGTGCGCTGGGGCGCACGGACTCTCGATGTGGATATCGTGTGGGCCGCACAGCGCCGCCGGGACGGCGAGGTGCCGTGCCGCAGTGCCGATCCGATCCTGACGCTGCCGCATCCGCAGGCGCACAATCGGGCCTTCGTGCTGGTGCCGTGGCTGGAGGTGGAGCCCGATGCCGCGCTGGAGGTGAGTGCCGGTGCGCCGCAATCGCTTCGGGAGCTGCTCGAGGTGCTGGACGCGGCCGAGATCGAGGGTGTGCGCCGCACCGAGCTGGCGCTGGGGTGGCCGGTGTGAAGCCGACTCGCGTATTGGATCTGTGCCTGAATGTGGCGCTGGCGGCGGTGGTGGCCTGGATCGCCACCAATGTCGCGTATTCGAGTTTCCCGCCCATCACGGTGTTCTCGGGGGCCTCGCTGCTGCCGGTGGCGGTGCTGGAGGCGGTGCTGGCGTTCGTGATTCGGGCCCGGGTGGAGAACCGGGGGATCGGGGACAGTCCGCGGCAGTTGCATCCGATCACCGCGGCGCGGGCGGTGGCGCTGGCCAAGGCGTCGGCCCAGGTGGGTTCGCTGGTGGGTGGCATCTGGCTGGGGTTCCTGATCTGGCTGCTGCCGCAGGGCTCGGATCTGCGGGCGGCCTCGGCGGACACCCCGGGTGCGGTGGTCGGCCTGGTGGCCGGGCTGCTGCTGGTGGCGGCGGCATTGTGGCTGGAATATTGCTGTCGCGCGCCGATTGATCCGCCCGATGAAGCGGCTACCTCATAGCAAACATAAAGTCGACGATGATCGGCAAGGTTGAAGCCGGAGTGTCCAGTTCAAGCTATGTTGGTGGCTATGGTTTCACCCTCCCGGAGCAGTGCTTCCCGTCGACGACGTGAAGACGCGGGAAAATTCTTCACCGGTCTGCTGCTTCTCCTCGGTCTGGTTGCCAGTATTTTCCTGGTCTTCAGCGATAACGTCCACATGATCCGTGTGGGCCTGGTCGCGGCGCTGTGGGCGGCCGCCATCGGAGCCCTCGCCGCGACCCGTTATCGCAGGGAGTCGGCTACGGACCGGGCCAAAGTAGGTGACCTGCAAAAGGTCTACCAACTGCAGCTGGAGCGCGAGGTTGCTGCCCGCCGCGAATACGAGCTCGGCGTCGAGTCGCGAGTGCGTAAAGAGGTCGGCGCCGATGCCGAGGAAATGGCCGCATTGCGTGCCGAACTGACGGTATTGCGCGAGAGCCTGCAGCGTCTCTTCGACGGCGATCTGCCCGGTGAACGCCCCGCTCTGCGCGCCGATGCCGTCCGAGTGCAGGAATTGCCGGCCAGCAACGGCAATTCCCCGAATGGGTCGGCGAACGGTAACTGGGAGGACACCGACTCCTGGGATCCGTGGTCCGCGCCCGTCGATCCGATCGAACAGGACCTCGGCAGCCGCATCACCCCGGTCTTCGACGCCGACCATCCCGAGCCCCCGGCCTTCGCCAGTCCCTTCGACGATCCGGTGACCGCGGAGACCTCCATCGTCACCGACAGCATCGACCGGCTGCGCGTGCCGCATCATCCGGCCGATCGCAATCGCGATTACGAGCCGCCGCACGATTTCGAGCATCTGCGCCCGTTCGAGGACGACTTCGCCGCCAAACCCGCCGCACCGCAGGATGATTCCCGCGATGACGTGGACGCCGCGCGGGCCGCCGCCGACGCCCTGCGCTCGGGTTCGGGTTCGGCGCAACCGATTCCGCGAGCGAACAACGGCGATGACGCCGAGCGCAAGCACACCGAGCCGCTCACCAGCCTGGAAGGTGAAGGGCCCGAGCAGGTTCCGTGGTTCGAGACCGATCTGTCCGAGGCGGGCGGGGTGCCCCGCACCGCGACCGGCAATGGCGCGCAGTCGGGTGCCGCGGCACCGGCCGCCACGGGCGGTGCGACGCAACCCGCCGACAGCGGTCAGCCGCAGTCGGCGAACGGCGGGGAGCAGGACGCGGCCGAGCAATCCGGATCGTCCGCCAATCCGCGGCTGGCCCCGCCCGCCGCGCCCGCGCAGCCGATCGGCACCGCGAGTTCGCGTCGCCGTCGTCGTTCCGACGAGGACGCCGACGATGATTCGGGCCGTCGCCTGTCGGTCGCCGAGATCATGGCGAACCTGCGTTCCGAGGGTGGCCGGTAACCGCCTGTAAGACATCCCACAGTCGGTGGCCTCGCCGTATCGAGGCCGATATCCTCGGGCCGTAACGTCTGGTACCCGCGATGCGGGACTGGAACGAACTTCGAGAGGACAAGGGTGACCTCGGACAAGGATGTCTGCGGAACCGATCTTGCGCCTGCACGACTGACGGTGGGAATCGTCTCGGCGGGACGCGTCGGCTCCGCCCTGGGTGCGGTACTCGAGCGCGCCGGGCATGTGGTCTTCGGTGTTTCCGCGATTTCGGACGCCTCGATTCGGCGCGCCGAGACGCGGCTGCCGGATTCCCGCATTCTGCCCGCCGAAGAGGTGGCGGCGCGCAGCGAACTGCTGGTGCTGGCGGTGCCGGACAGCGAATTGGCCGGGCTGGTCGCGGGTTTGGCGACCGCGGGCGTGGTGCGCCCGGGCACCATCGTGGTGCACACCTCCGGTGCGAACGGCATCGCGATCCTGGCCCCGCTCACGGCGCTGGGCGCGCTGCCGCTGGCGATTCATCCGGCCATGACCTTCACCGGACATGACGAGGACATCGCGCGACTGGCCAATGCCTGCTTCGGCGTGACCGCCGCGGACGATATCGGCTATGCCATCGCGCAGGCGCTGGTGATCGAGATGGGCGGTGAGCCGGTCCGTGTCTCGGAGGAGAACCGCACCCTCTATCACGCGGCTCTGGCGCACGGCAGCAATCATCTGGTGACCCTGATCGTGGACGCCGTGGCGGCCCTGCGCGCGGCGCTCGCGGGCCCCGGCCTGCTCGGTCAGCAGATGGTCGACGAACAGCCGAACGGACTTGCCGAGCGCATGCTGGCCCCGCTGGCCTCTGCCGCATTGGACAACGCGCTGCGCCGCGGCCCGGCCGCGCTCACCGGCCCGGTGGCGCGCGGCGATGTGCCCGCGGTGGCCGCGCATCTCGAGGCGCTCGAGGATCTGGACCCGCGCATCGCGGCCGGATATCGCGCTCTCGCACTGCGTTCGGCCGAGCGCGCCAAGACCAACCCCGCCCTGTTCGATCTGCTGGAAGGACACTGATGGACCCGAAACTGCGTGGTGCGTACAAGCGCGGTGAGCTGACCGTGTTGCACGAGCCTGCGGTGGTCACCTCGGTTGCCAAGGCTTTGCGTTCGACGGGTCGTACGGTCGCGCTCGTGCCGACCATGGGTGCACTGCACGAGGGCCACTTGGAGCTGGTGCGGCGAGCCAAGCGCACCAATCAGGTTGTCATCGTGTCCATCTTCGTGAATCCCCTGCAATTCGGTGCGGGCGAGGATCTGGACAAGTACCCGCGCACCCTGGACGCCGATGTGGAGCTGCTCCGCGCCGAGGGCGTGGAGCTGGTGTTCGCGCCCAGCGCCGCCGAGATGTACCCGGACGGCCCGCGCACCACCGTGCACCCCGGCCCGATCGGCGATGAGCTCGAGGGCGCGGTCCGCCCCGGCCATTTCGCGGGCATGCTGACCGTGGTGGCCAAGCTGTTCCAGATCTGCCGCCCCTCCGAGGCGTTCTTCGGCGAGAAGGATTATCAGCAGCTGACGCTGATCCGGCAGATGGTCCGCGATCTGAATTTCGATCTGAAGATCGTCGCCATTCCCACCGTGCGTGAGCAGGACGGTTTGGCGCTGTCCTCCCGGAACCGATTCCTCGATCCCGCCCAGCGTGAGCTGGCGACCACGCTGTCGGCCGCGCTGGCCGCGGGCGGGCATGCCGCCGGACTTGGCCCGAAAGCCGTATTGGAAGCGGCACATTCGGTACTGTCCACGGTGTCGGGCATTGAACTCGACTACTTGGAGATCCGCGACTCCAATCTCGGTGTGGTGCAGACCAGCGGAAACGCGCGTCTGCTGATCGCCGCCCGAGTGGGCGGCACCCGCCTCATCGACAATCTGCCCGTCACCCTCGGTACGCCTGTCGACGGCAATCCGAACACTCCCTACCGGCCTGCTCAGGCCACAATTCGTTAGAAAGGCAACAGGCGATGTTGCGCACCATGATGAAGTCCAAGATCCACCGTGCCACGGTGACCCATGCCAACCTCCACTATGTCGGCTCGGTGACCGTGGACCAGGACCTGCTCGATGCCGCCGATCTGCTCGAGGGTGAGCTGGTCGCGATTGTCGACATCACCAATGGCGCCCGGCTCGAGACATACATCATCGCGGGTGAGCGCGGTTCCGGCGTGATCGGAATCAATGGCGCCGCCGCCCATCTGGTGAATCCGGGTGATCTGGTGATTCTCATTGCCTACGCACAGCTGAACGAGGCGGAGTTGCGGGAGTACGCGCCCCGCGTGGTATTCGTCGACGAGCGCAATCGTCAGGTGGAGCTGGGTTCGGATCCGGCGCACGCGCCCGAGGGCTCGGACCTGATCTCACCGCGTTCTCTATCCACGAACTGAACGGAGCGTCGGGGACACCCATGCTGCTGACCATCGATGTCCGCAATACCAGCATCGAGCTGGGCCTGTTCTCCGGTAGCGGGGAGCACGCGAAGCTGGTGCGGCAGTGGCGGACCCATACCAATCCGCTGCTGACCGCCGATGAATTCGCGCTCATGGTGCGGGGTTTGATCGGTGCGGACGCGGAGCAGGTTATGGGTGTCTCCGCGCTGTCCACGGTGCCGCCGGTGTTGCGCGAGCTCCGTGAAATGCTCGGCCGCTACTGGGGTCATGTCCCGAACATTGTGGTGGAACCCGGTGTGCGAACCGGTATTCCGTTGCTCGTGGACAATCCCAAGGAGGTGGGCGCGGACCGTATTGTGAACTGTCTCGCGGCCTACCATCGGTACCAATCCCCGGCCATTGTGGTGGATTTCGGTACGGCTATCTGTGTGGATCTGGTGTCGGCCAAGGGAGAATTTCTCGGCGGCATCATCGCGCCAGGTGTGGAGATTTCCACCGAGGCGCTGGTGGAGCGCAGCGCGCTGCGCCGGGCCGAGCTGGCGCGGCCGCGTTCGGTGATCGGTAAGAACAGCATGGAATGCATGCAGTCCGGTGCTGTTTTCGGTTTCGCCGGTATGGTCGACGGCCTCATCGATCGAATTCGCGATGAATTCGACGCCTTCTCCAGCGATGATGTGGCGATCGTGGCGACCGGTGCGACGGCCCCGTTGATCGTGCCGGAGTCCGAGACCATCGAGCATCACGAACCGCATCTGACCCTGGATGGTCTGCGCCTGGTCTACGAGCGCAATCAGCAGCGCAAGGTGCGCCAGCCGTAATGCGTACCCGTCGGTTTGTGACGCAGTCGTTCTCCGTGGCCTCTGTTGCTTCGGCGAGAACGGCTGCTAAGCTCCCCCTCGTGTATTTCCGCGTGAGCACCCAGGAGTGTTGTCGAGGCTGACCAGCCTCGGCGTCGTCGAGGCATCGTTTTTGCCCTCGACCGTGCACACACTTCTTGGAGTTTCGCCTCATGCGATCTTCGGTACTTTCCCTTTCCACAGCCAATGCGCCCCACGGCGGCTCGCGGCTCCTGCCCGAGGTGACCGAACGGGCCACCGCGTCGGCTCTCCCCACCCGGCTGCGTCCCGCCGACCTGCTGCGTCTCACCGATGAGGGCGCCGAGGACGTACTGGCCGGGCGTTACGATCACCTGCTGCCCGCCGATGGCCTGTGGCCGACCGAAAAGCGCTGGGCGGTAAGACTTCTCGCCGATGACGAGGTCGACCTGTGGCTGATCAGCTGGGTGGCCGATATCGCCACCGAATTGCACGATCACGCCGGTTCACTGGGCGCGCTGACCGTGCTCTCCGGCGCGCTCTCCGAATTCCGCTGGAACGGTAAGGAATTGCGCCGGCGCACGCTGTCCGCGGGCGATCAGGCTTCCTTCCCGCTGGGCTGGGTGCACGACGTGGTGCGCGCCCCCGCCGCCGAAGCCGGTATTTCCGGCCCGCTCGATCCGACTTTGAGTGTGCACGCCTATTCGCCGCCGCTGACCGCGATGTCCTATTACGAGGTCACCGGTCACGGCACGCTGCGCCGCACCCGTTCCGTTCTCACCGACCAGCCCGAAGGCGAACTCGAATGACCCACATGACGATCGACGGCATGCTCGCCGAAGCGCGTGAGCGGCTGCGACGCCTGTACCCGGTGGAAATCCCGCAGGCCATCGCCCGCGGCGCCCTGCTGGTGGATATTCGCCCGCAGGCGCAGCGCATGCGGGAGGGCACGCTCCCCGGCGCACTGGTGATAGAGCGCAATGTCCTGGAATGGCGTCTGGACCCGACCAGTTCGGCCCGCCTGGCCCTGGCCGACGATCACGACCGCGAATGGATCATCGTCTGCTCGGAGGGCTATACCTCCAGCCTGGCGGCCTCCTCGCTGCAACAGCTGGGCCTGCGCCGCGCCACCGATCTGGTGGGCGGATACCAGGCGTTGAAGGCCGCCGGACTGCTCATGGTGGCCGCCACCGCACCGCATTTCGAGCGCGAGGTCGTCACCCTCGCGTGGCTCTGAGCCGATTCGCGAAAATCGGGCCGCGGTTTGCCCGGGCGGCGGAAAAATGGGTTTCCACCGCAGGATAAGCTAAAGCCCCGTGAGCACCCCCACCCCCTCTTCCTCCGCAGGCACCACGTCTCCCGCAGGTCAGAAGCGTTCCGCGACTCCGGTCGTGGAACAGGATGTCCCCGAGCAGATGCGGATTCGCCGCGAGAAGCGGGAGCGGTTGCTGGCCGAAGGCCGTGAGGCTTATCCGGTGGTCATCGACCGCACGCATACCCTCGCCGAAATTCGCGCCGCATATCCCGAACTCGAAGCCGATACCCAAACCGGTCAGGTTGTCGGAGTCGCGGGCCGCGTAATTTTCCAGCGGAATAGCGGAAAACTGTGTTTCGCCACTCTCCAGGAGGGTGACGGCACCAAGTTGCAGGCCATGATCAGCCTCAACGGCGTGGGCGCGGAGTCGCTCGCGGCGTGGAAGTCCGATGTGGATCTGGGCGATTTCGTGTTCGTGCACGGCGAGGTGATCGCTTCGCGCACAGGCGAATTGAGCATCATGGCGGATGGCTGGGAGATGGCGGCCAAATCGCTGCGCCCGCTCCCGGTGGCGCATAAGGAGATGAACGAGGAGTCCCGCGTCCGGCAGCGCTATGTGGACCTGATCGTGCGCCCGGAGGCGCGTGAGATGGCCCGCACCCGCGTGGCCGCGGTGCGCGCGCTGCGAGACGCGCTGGAGCGCAGGGGTTTCCTCGAGGTCGAGACCCCGATGCTGCAGACCATCCACGGCGGTGCGGCGGCGCGCCCGTTCGTCACCCACTCGAATGCGCTGGATCTGGAGTTGTTCCTGCGTATCGCTCCGGAGTTGTTCCTGAAGCGATGTGTGGTCGGTGGTATCGAGAAGGTCTTCGAGATCAACCGGAACTTCCGAAACGAGGGTGCCGACTCCACCCATTCGCCCGAGTTCGCAATGCTGGAAACCTACGAGGCGTACGGCACCTACGACGATTCCGCGAAGATGATGCGGGAATTGATCCAGGAAGTGGCGCAGGCGGTCTACGGCACGCAGGTGGTCACTCTTGCCGATGGCACGGAATACGATCTGTCCGGCGAGTGGACGACAGTGGAGATGTACCCGTCGTTGTCGGAGTCGATCGGTGTGGATGTCACGCCGGAAACTTCCGTACCGGAATTGCTGGCACTGGCCGAACGCGTCGGTCTGGAAATTCCGCAGGACAAGGGCTATGGCCACGGCAAACTGGTCGAGGAACTCTGGGAGCACGTCTACGGCGACAAGCTGTACGCGCCGACTTTCGTTCGCGACTTCCCGGTGGAGACCTCTCCGCTGACTCGTCAGCATCGGAGCAAGCCCGGGGTTACCGAGAAGTGGGATCTGTACGTGCGCGGCTTCGAACTCGCGACCGGATATTCCGAACTCGTTGATCCGGTGATCCAGCGGGAACGTTTCGAGGATCAGGCGCGTTTGGCCGCTGCGGGCGACGATGAGGCCATGCGGCTGGACGAGGACTTCCTTGCCGCGATGGAGCACGGTATGCCTCCGACGACCGGAACGGGTATGGGAATCGACCGGTTGCTGATGGCCCTGACTGGCTTGGGAATCCGGGAAACGATACTCTTTCCAATTGTGCGTCCAGTAGCTCGCTGAGTTCTCTGGATTGCATTGTCGGTGCCCGTTCTGGGACTATCGAATTCAGCGGTATTCTAGTTTTGGGTAATCGGCCTAACTATGCGGGTCGCACGATTTCGAGAGGACGTTCATCTCATGGCAAAGAAGGTCACCGTTAGCCTGATCGACGATGTCGACGGTGAGTCCATCGCGGACGAGACCATCGAGTTCGCAATCGATGGCGTCTCGTACGAGATCGACTTGTCGACGGCTAATGCGTCCAAGCTGCGGGACGGTCTGGAGGTCTGGGTTGCCAACGCTCGTCGCGTGAGCGGCCGGCGCCGTACCAAGGGCGCTGCCGTCGCTTCGACGGGTCCGAAGAGCCGGGTTTCGATCGATCGTGAACAAAGTGCGGCGATTCGTGAATGGGCGCGCCGGAATGGGCACAAGGTTTCTGCTCGTGGGCGTATCTCCGCGGACATCACGGAGGCTTACAACAAGGCCGCTGCGAAGAACTAGTCGTCTTTGCGACTGCCGTCCGGGTGTTTCGTGCGAGCCCGGACGGCAGTGGTTTATTCATACGCTTTGCACATAACTCGTATGGGTGCGCCGTGCCCATATCCATGGCACGATCTTGCTCGTGCCGAGGCGGCACGGCACCATTGAACTGTGCGGACGATGTCACTGGCTGGGTGTAGAGACGAGGTATCGGCGCAGTGACCGCATTTCACGGCTCATTACTGCGGGTCAAGGATCACGAGGGCCGTCAGCACGAGCTGATGCTGACCCCGGATCAGCCGCGCATCACCATCGGCCGCTCCCCGCAGGCCGACCTCTCGCTCTTCTGGGACGTCGAGGTGTCCCGCCTGCACGCGACCGCCGAATACCTGGGCGCGCACTGGACCATCGTGGATGACGGGCTCTCCCGTAACGGCACCTTCGTCAATGGGGATCGCCTGGTCGGACGGCATCGGCTGGCGCCCGGCGATGTGATCCGAATGGGCACCTCGCGGGTCACCTTCCACGATTTCTCCGGCGCCGCAGGCGATGTCACGCAGACCTCCACCGGTGGACTGCCCACGCTGCGCTCGCTCACCGAAACCCAGCGGTCCGTGCTCATCGCGCTGTGCCGTCCGCTGCGCGGCAATGACGGGTTCGCCTCGCCGTCGTCGAATCAGCAGATCGCCGCGGAGCTGTTCCTGAGCGTGGACGCCATCAAGACGCATCTGCGGGCGCTGTTCGCCAAGTTCGGCGTGGAGGATCTGCCGCAGAATCAGAAGCGCGTGCAGCTGGCGAATCTGGCCATGCGCAGCGGCGTGGTGTCCGAACGGGACCTCTGATCGCATCTCCGAGCGTCTCGAGACGCTCGCTGATGTCCCCGAGCTTCTGGGGTATGTCGCACGCTCGCTCCGGACGGTTGACTGGAAGTCGTTGAACAGCCCGGGAATTCCGGGATGAGGACCCAGTCAGGAGATATCTGATGTTTGCGCTTCGTATGGCCGCGCTGGTGGCGGCGACCCTGTCGACCGGTGTCATCGCCGGCCTTTTCTACGGCTACGCGAACTCGGTGATGCCCGCTCTGGGCCAGACCGACGACCGCGTGATCATCGACGTGATGCAGCGCATCAACGTCATCATCGTCAATCCGCTGTTCATGCTCGCCTTCATGGGCACGGTCGGTTTCACCGTGCTGGCGGCGGCACTGCACCTGGGCAAGGATTCCCGCACCACGCTGCTGTGGATCGGTATCGCACTGGTGCTCAACGTGATTGCCTTCGCGGTGACTTCGGGGCTGAACGTTCCGCTGAACAATCAGCTGGCGGCGGCCGGTGATCCGGCGCAGATCGGTGATCTGGCGGCGGTCCGGGCACAGTTCGAAACCTCTTGGGTGCGTTGGAATATCGTCCGCGCGGTGCTGCACACCCTGGCGTTCGCGGTGCTGATCGGCGCGCTGTTCGTGGCCGGTGTGCAGCACGGTAAGGCGAACGCGGCGGCTGCTCCGGCGGGCACCTCGGTGGCGGGTGGCCCGGTGGCGAGTGGCTCGGTCTCGAATGGCCCGGCGTTCCAGCAGCCGCGTGGCGGGTTCGCCGCTCCGGTGGCCCAGCAGCGTTTCGCTCCGGCGGCACCGGGTTTCGCACCGCTCCCGCAGCAGGCTTACCGCCAGCAGTACTGATCACCTCGCACGCAGAACCGGGATCCACTTCGGGTCCCGGTTTTTTGCTGCGTGAGAGACTGAAACAGGTTTCATAAATTACCCGCCAGTATCCCATCTCGCGTGCTTGTTTTTCGATTACGTTGTCGGAACGCGTTCTAGTTTGGGAGGGAACATGCGTGCTGCGCTACTGCGCCGTTCGCCGGGATCACTGCTGGCGATGGCTCTTCTGGCGGTCCTGTCCCTGGGGGTGAGCGGGACGGCCCGCGCCGACCTGCCGGTGGACTACAACTTCTTCGCGGGGATTCCGTACGAACTGGCGAATCCGGGCGGTTCATTGCCCGGGGCCAATGACTGGTCCTGCAAACCGACTGCGGCACATCCGGATCCGGTGGTGCTGATCCACGGCACCGCGGGCGGCGCGCAGACCAACTGGGGTGCGTACGCCCCGCTGCTGGCCAATGAGGGCTACTGCGTCTACTCCCTCACCTACGGCAGTCTCGATGTGCCGTGGCCGCTTTCGGCCATGGGCGGTATGAAGCCGATTCCCGAGAGCGCCGCGCAACTGGGCGCGTTCGTGGACCGGGTGCTGGCCGCGACCGGTGCGCCCAAGGTGGACTTCATCGCCCATTCGCAGGGCAATACCGTCGGGAACTACTACATCAAGCGCGCGGGCGGACACGGCAAGGTGGACAAGTTCGTCGCCATCGCCCCGCCCTGGCTGGGCCTGTTCGGCGACAGCATGAACATGCTGCGTGCGTTCGGGAAGCAGTTGGGCGCGGACGCCGACGCGGTGGACAACATGATCAGCGCGGGTGTCTGCCAGGCGTGCCCGCAGATGCTGGGTAACTCGTCGTTCGTGAACGCCCTGAACGCCGACGGCATCTACGATCCGACCGTCTCGTATACCAATGTGGCCTCGAATTTCGACGAAGCCGTCTGGCCGTCGGTCGCGCTGGTGCCCGCCCCGAATGTCGTGAACATCCTGGTGCAGAGCGATTGCGCCACCGACTTCTCCGATCACATGGCCATCGCCGGCAGCCGCCGAGTGGCCGCCGATGCCCTGAATGCCCTGGACCCGGCCCATCCGCGGGCCGTGCCGTGCGTATTCATCCCACCCTTCACCGGGTAATCGTTCGCGTGTTCGCTGTGGGCGTAGCCGGGACGGAAACGTTCCCGGCTACAGCCCCGTTATGAGGGAATGAGTCGTACTGAGGCCGGTTCGCAATAGGGTGGACGGACGACGTGCGTGACCCCCGCCAACTAGAGTGGAGGCGGGGGATGCAACCCCAGGGCTTCATGGCAGGCTGGCGACCAGAAGGGCAGCACAGGGTCTGAAGCGCCGGATGCCGTAGCAAGCGGAGCAGGAAGTGAGGGAGCGATGTTCGAGAGGTTCACCGACCGCGCACGGCGGGTCGTTGTCCTGGCCCAAGAAGAGGCCCGGATGCTCAACCACAACTACATCGGCACCGAGCACATCCTGCTGGGCCTGATTCACGAAGGTGAGGGCGTCGCAGCGAAGTCGCTGGAGTCGCTGGGCATTTCGCTGGAGGGTGTGCGGTCGCAGGTCGAGGAGATCATCGGGCAGGGCCAGCAGGCGCCGTCCGGTCACATCCCCTTCACCCCGCGTGCCAAGAAGGTTCTCGAGCTGTCGCTGCGTGAGGCGCTGCAGCTCGGCCACAACTACATCGGCACCGAGCACATTCTGCTCGGCCTGATTCGCGAGGGCGAAGGCGTCGCGGCTCAGGTGCTGGTCAAGCTGGGCGCGGATCTGAATCGCGTGCGGCAGCAGGTTATTCAGCTGCTGTCGGGATACCAGGGCAAGGAGCCGGTCGAGGGTTCGGGCACGCGCAGTGAGTCGGGCACCCCGTCCACGTCGCTGGTGCTGGATCAGTTCGGCCGCAACCTGACCCAGGCCGCGCTGGAGGGCAAGCTCGACCCGGTCATCGGCCGCTCGAAGGAAATCGAGCGCGTCATGCAGGTGCTGAGCCGCCGTACCAAGAACAACCCGGTCCTGATCGGTGAGCCCGGCGTCGGTAAGACCGCCGTCGTGGAGGGTCTCGCTCAGGCCATCGTCAACGGCGAGGTGCCCGAGACGCTCAAGGACAAGCAGCTGTACACCCTCGACCTGGGTTCCCTGGTCGCGGGCAGCCGCTACCGCGGTGATTTCGAGGAGCGCCTGAAGAAGGTGCTCAAGGAGATCAACACCCGCGGCGACATCATCCTGTTCATCGACGAGCTGCACACCCTGGTGGGTGCGGGTGCGGCCGAGGGCGCCATCGACGCGGCCTCGATCCTCAAGCCCAAGCTGGCTCGCGGTGAACTCCAGACCATCGGCGCGACCACGCTCGACGAGTACCGCAAGTACATCGAGAAGGACGCCGCACTCGAGCGCCGGTTCCAGCCGGTGCAGGTCGGCGAGCCGACGGTCGAGCACACCATCAATATCCTCAAGGGTCTGCGGGACCGCTACGAGGCGCACCACCGGGTGTCCATCACCGATGGCGCTCTCGTCGCCGCCGCGACGCTCGCGGATCGCTACATCAACGATCGGTTCCTGCCGGACAAGGCGATCGACCTCATCGACGAGGCGGGCGCGCGCATGCGCATCCGCCGGATGACCGCACCGCCGGACCTGCGCGAATTCGACGACAAGATCGCCGACGCCCGCCGCGAGAAGGAAAGCGCCATCGACGCGCAGGACTTCGAGAAGGCAGCGCGCCTGCGTGACAAGGAGAAGCAGCTCGTCGCCAAGCGGGCCGAGCGCGAAAAGCAGTGGCGCTCGGGCGATCTGGACGTCGTGGCCGAGGTCGACGATGAGCAGATCGCGGAGGTGCTGGCCAACTGGACCGGTATCCCCGTCTTCAAGCTCACCGAGGAGGAGACCACCCGTCTGCTCCGCATGGAGGATGAGCTGCACAAGCGGATCATCGGCCAGGAGGACGCGGTTCGGGCTGTCTCCAAGGCAATTCGCCGTACGCGTGCCGGTCTGAAGGACCCCAAGCGCCCGTCGGGTTCGTTCATCTTCGCCGGTCCGTCCGGTGTCGGTAAGACCGAGCTCTCGAAGGCGTTGGCCAACTTCCTGTTCGGCGATGACGACGCGCTCATCCAGATCGATATGGGCGAGTTCCACGACCGCTTCACCGCTTCGCGTCTGTTCGGTGCCCCTCCGGGCTACGTCGGCTACGAAGAGGGCGGCCAGCTGACCGAGAAGGTGCGGCGCAAGCCGTTCTCGGTGGTGCTGTTCGACGAGATCGAGAAGGCCCACCAGGAGATCTACAACACCCTGTTGCAGGTCCTCGAGGATGGTCGCCTGACCGACGGTCAGGGTCGCACGGTGGACTTCAAGAACACCGTCCTGATCTTCACCTCGAACCTCGGCACCTCGGATATCTCGAAGGCGGTCGGCCTCGGCTTCGCCCAGAGCAATGCCGAGGGCTCGAACTACGAGCGGATGAAGCTCAAGGTCAACGACGAGCTGAAGAAGCACTTCCGCCCCGAGTTCCTGAACCGCATCGACGATGTCATCGTCTTCCACCAGCTGACCCAGGATCAGATCATCCAGATGGTGGACCTGATGATCGGCCGCGTCGCCAAGCAGCTCAAGAACAAGGATATGGAGATCGAGCTGACCGAACAGGCCAAGAGCCTGCTCGCCAAGCGCGGTTTCGATCCGGTGCTCGGCGCTCGTCCGCTGCGTCGCACCATCCAGCGTGAGATCGAGGACCAGCTGTCGGAGAAGATCCTCTTCGGCGAGCTGGGCGCCGGTCAGATCGTGAAGGTGGATGTCGAAGGCTGGGACGGCGAAGGCCAGGGCGAGAACGCGAAGTTCACTTTCGCGGCCCGCGCCAAGCTGACCAAGAAGGACACCGCCGAGGAGCAGCCGGTGGTCGTCGCAGGAGAGGCCGCCGCTGTCGGCGAGTAGTCTCCCGCGATGAAAATCGCTTGATCGCGAAGCCCCCTCTCACCAATGGTGTGAGGGGGCTTTCGCGTATCGAAGGGACGGCATGCTCACAGACACTCAGGTGGACGCGTTCATCACCGATGGATTCGTGAAGGTCGACCAGGCCTTCCCGCGCGAGGTGGCCGATGCAGGCCGCGCCTTCCTCTGGCGCGAAACCGGTTGTGATCCGGACGATCCCGCCACCTGGACGCAGCCGGTCATCCGATTGAACGGGTACGGCGACGAACCGTTCCGGCAGGCCGCCACCGCGCCCGCACTGCTCGAAGCCTTTGATCAGCTGGTAGGTCCGGATCGCTGGGTACCGCGAAAAGGTATCGGCACCTTCCCCATTCGCTTCCCGAGCAGCCAGGCTCCCGGTGACGACGGCTGGCATATCGACGCGAGCTTCCCTGGCGACGACGATCCGACCGATTACTTCCGGTGGCGGATCAATGTGCGCTCCAAGGGCAGAGCCCTGCTGATGCTCTTCCTGTTCTCCGACATCACCGCCGCGGACGCGCCGACCCGGATTCGGGTCGGCTCGCATCTGCGACTGCCGAAGGTCTTGTCCCCCTATGGGGAATCCGGTGTGCCGATGCCGGATCTGTTGGACGCCTACGCGGCCACCGCCGATCTACCGCAGGCCGAGGCGACCGGGCGGGCCGGGGATGTCTATCTCTGCCATCCCTTTCTGGTCCACGCCGCCCAACCGCACCGCGGGCGCACCCCTCGTTTCCTCGCCCAGCCTCCACTGGAATTGCGGGAACCATGCGTCCTGGAGCGGAGCGACGGCGTGTATTCGCCGCTGGAGCAGTCGATTCGGCTCGGGCTCACCGAGGCCCGGTAAAACTCACCGGAACCGCGACAGCACGGGCGCGAAGGCGGCGCCGAGCTCGCCGGGCACCAGCAACTCGTCGATCCCGTACTTCTCCCGGTAGTACTCGAGCATTTCGGCGGCATCGGTCGGGTCGGCGGGCAGCAGCGCCGCGGCCCCCGCCTCGCGCAGTTGCTCGATGGTGATGCCGAGATGACGGGAGACATAGAACGGCAATTGATCGCCGATGCCCACCAGTTGCAGGCTGAACGGGATCGGCCGGGAGGTCCGATCGCGGACGGTGGTGATGATCGCGGCCAGCTCCTGTTCGGTGGCGGCGGGGTCGACGGCCAGATGGATGCGATCGGCGTGGTCGGCGGCGACCGCGAGCATACGGGGACCGGCGGCGGCGATGACGATCGGCGGCACGGGCTGCACGGACGTGCGCACGGCCTCGATGGTCTCGATCAGCCGCTGGCGCCGTTCGGTGGCCGAACCCCAAGACACACCGAGCTTTTCGGCCTCGCGTTCGGCGTCGGGCCGGCCGGTGCCGAGGCCGAGTTCGAAGCGGCCGTCGGAAAGCAGTTGCAGGGCAGAGGTTTCGCGGGCGGTCACCATCGGGGTGCGGAGTGGGGCGGCGATGACATTCGGTCGCAGGGCCAGGGTTGTTGTCACGGCGGCCGCCGCGGCCAGCGCCGGGAACGGGGAGGGCGTATAGAGGGTGTCGGGGAGCAGGAGCGTCCCGTAGCCCCGCTGTTCCGCGTCCCGGGCGGTGCGCGCCCATTCCGCGCCGGAGCGGGGTGGGATGACGATTCCGAAGTTCATGCTCATGGTTCGAGAATGCGGTGCGGCGGTGTCGCGCACATCGGTTTCGATGCGGTCACCGGACTACGTCTCGAGGCGTAGCGGGGCCGGGTGGAGCGGCCGAAAAGTCGGCGGCGGGGTCGGTTTCGCGGGCGTACGGTGGGCGGGGTCAGTCACCAATTCGGCTCGGGGGAGCGCACCATGACCAATCCTGATCTCACACTCATCGCGGTTCTGCTGGACCGTTCGGGCTCCATGCAGTCCATCAAATCCGATACCGAGGGCGGGTTCGCCGCCTATTTCGAGCAGCAGCGCGAGGTGCCCAAGCGCATCGAGGTGACGCTGGCGCAGTTCGATACCGAATACGAAGTGGTCTACGCGAATCGGCCGCTCGCGCAGGTGCCGCCGCTGGACTTGCAGCCGCGCGGGATGACCGCGCTGTACGACGCGGTGGGCAAATTGATTACCGATGTCGGTGCGGAGCTGGCGGCTCGCGACGAGTCGAATCGCCCGGGCACGGTCATCGTGGTGGTCATGACGGACGGCCACGAGAACTCGAGCCGCGAGTGGTCGCACACCGCCGTGAAGTCCCTGATCACCCAGCAGCAGGACACCTGGAACTGGAACTTCCTGTTCCTGGGCGCGAATATGGACGCGGTCGCCATCGGCGCGGATATGGGTTTCTCGCCCCGCCAGTCCATCACCTATGCAGCCGCCCCGCAGGGCGTCTCCGGCGTCTTCAAAGCCGCCTCCGCCTACTCCGCCCGCCTCCAGGCCCCGCCCGCCCCGGGCAGCTACTCACCTCGCGAGGAGGGCTTCACCGACGCCGAGCGGGATCAGTCCAACCCCGGCCGCTGAACTACTGCCAGCCGGGGCGGACCAGACCGGATTCGTAGGCCATGACGACCAGTTGGGTACGGTCGCGGGCGTTGAGTTTCAACAGGATTCGGCTGACGTGGGTGCGGGCGGTGGCGGGGCTGAGGTAGAGGCGTTCGGCTATCTCGGCGTTGGTGAGGCCCTCGGCGACCAGGGTCATGACTTCGCGTTCGCGGTCGGTGAGTTCGGTGAAGGTCTGGGCCGGTGCGGGTTTGGCGTGGGTGGCGAATTCGGCGACCAGGCGTCTGGTGACGCTGGGGGAGAGCAGTGCGTCCCCGGCCGCCACCACCCGCACGGCCTTGACCAGGTCGGCGGGTTCGGTGTGTTTGACCAGGAAGCCGGTCGCGCCCGATCGCATCGCCTCGAAGACGTACTCGTCGAGTTCGAAGGTGGTCAGCACCACCACCCGCACCTCGGAAAGTTCGGGGGCGGCGGCGATTTCGCGGGTGGCGGCGAGGCCGTCCAGGATCGGCATGCGGATATCCATCAGCACCACATCGGGGATGAGTTCGCGCGCCAATCGCACGGCCTGATCACCGTTGTCGGCCTCGCCGACCACCTCGATATCGTCCTGTGCGTCCAGCAGGGCCGCGAAGCCCGCGCGGACGAGCGCCTGATCATCGGCGATCAGAACCCGGATGTTCATGAAATCTCCTGCGGCACAGTGAACCTAGGCGGCCGGTTCGGGATGGTTCAGGTGGACGGGTAGCCGGGCTTCCACGCGGAAGCCGCCATCGGCCTTGGGTTCGGCGAGCAGCCGCCCGCCGAGCGCCTTGGCGCGTTCGGTCATACCGGTGATGCCGTGCCCGCCGGTGCCCGCGATGGCGGCGGGTGCGCGCGTGGGCCGGGTGTTGTCGACCGCCAGATGCAGTCGATCGGCCGAATAGCGCACGGTGACAAGCACACTCGCACCGGGTGCGTGCCGCACCACGTTAGTGAGCGATTCCTGCACGATGCGCGCGGCGGCCACGTCGACGACCGAGGGCAGTCGTTTGGGCACCCCGGTGACGATGGCCCGCACCTCCAGGCCGGTGGCGCGGGCGGGTTGCAGCAGACTCTCCAGATCGCTGATGACGACCGTGGGCGTGATCGGCGCGGGCACGGTGCCGGTGCCGCCGCGAATGGAGCGCAGCAGCGCGTGCACCTCGCCGAGCGCGTCCTTGCTGGCGTCCTTGATCGCGGCCAGCGCGGTCGCGGCCTGTTCGGGCCGACGATCGATCAGTTCTAGCGCCACCGAGGACTGCACATTGATGAGCGAGAGGCTGTGCGCGAGCACATCGTGCAGTTCACGGGCGATGGCCAGCCGTTCCTCGCTGACCCGCTGTTCCCGTTCGGCCGCCACCCGTGCGCGTTCGGCGGCTTCGCGTTCGTGCTGCGCCTGTTCATTGCGGCGCGCCTCCTCGGCGCGTCCGCGGCGCGCCGTAGTGGCGGCCATCCGCTGACGCAGTCCCTCGGCGATGGCGACGAGCACGACCAGCCAGGCGAGCAGTCCGAACTGCTGCCACGAATTGGTGTCGTAGCCGCGCCAGCCGGGCACCGGCCACACCATGAGCAGATAGCCGACCGGTACGAAACCGTAAGTGCGCCAACGCGGTCCGCGCACCCCTGCGGTGAGGAACGACACAACGAGCGCCAGGAACACCGGACCGTATCCGTAGCCCGCCAGCAGGTAGGCGCTGGTGATCGCGAGCACCGCGTAGAAGACCGGTTCCGGGTAGCGCCGCCGGAACAGCAGTAGCAGCGGTCCGGCCGCCAACAGTGCGTATCCGAGCAGGTCGAGCCCACGTGTTCCCGTCTGATGCTCGTTGGCCAGGGTGCCCGCGCCGAGCTGGATCGCGGCGACCACCAGTGCGAGCAGCACATCCCACCGCCGTGCCGCACTCGTCTCCATAGCTGCACGGTAGCGCCGTATCCACCGGTTCGGCACTGTCTCGGGGGTAAATACGTCGCGATACGTACGCCGGATCGCGCTGTGCGGCGGATGTTTCTGCGCAGGTCGCGGCGGATTCTCGTAGTCATGAAAGAAGCGATCGCCGAGACCGGCCGGTTGACCAAACGCTACGGCGCGCACACCGCGGTGGATGCCGTGAGCATGAGCGTGCGACGCGGTGAGATCTACGGATTCCTGGGCCCGAACGGTGCGGGCAAGACCACCACCCTGCGCATGCTGGTCGGTCTGATCCGGCCCACCGAGGGGACCGCGACGGTGCTCGGCCGACCGCCGGGCGATCCCGAAACCCTGCGCCGCATAGGCGTTCTCATCGAAGGCCCGGGTTTCTACCCGTACCTGTCCGGCCGCGACAACCTGCGGGTGCTGGCGCAGTATCGCGGCGTCTCCCACGACGAGGTGGAGCAGGCACTGCACCGGGTCGCCCTCGCCGATCGCGGTGGTGACAGATTCCGCACCTATTCACTCGGTATGAAACAGCGCCTGGGCGTGGCCGCGGCCCTGCTGGGCAGTCCCGACCTGCTGATTCTCGATGAGCCCACCAATGGCCTCGACCCCGCCGGGATGGCCGAGATGCGGGAGCTCATCACCGGACTCGCCGCCGACGGGCACACCGTTGTGCTGTCCAGTCACCTGCTCGCCGAAGTGCAGGAGATCTGCGATCGCGTCGGCGTCATCTCCGGTGGGCGGCTGCTCGCCGAATCCACGGTGCGCGAATTGCGCGGCGCGGCATCGCTTTTCCTGCGCGCCGAACCGCTGGACCTGGCCTTCCCGGCGGTGCGCCGGGTGGTCGGGGAACGTGCCGCACTGCTCACCGCGAACGGCATCAGGGTCGATGCCGGTGTGGCGAAGGCGCCCGCGGTGGCCCGTGCGGTGATCGAGGCGGGCGCGGATCTGTTGGAGCTGCGCACCGACGAAAAGTCCTTGGAGGAAGTGTTTTTCGAGATGACGGAGACCGCGAAATGAATGATCTGATCGCCAGTACCCGGGCCGAGCTGCTGCGCCTGCGCAAATGGCCCGCGTTCTGGATCGTGCTCGGGACATGGATCCTGTTGAATCTCACGTTCGCCTACCTGTTCAACTATCTGGCCTATACGACCGGCGATTCCAGCCGGATGTCGAACGGCCAGCCGCGCGAGGTCCTGCTCCAGTTGATGCTCCCGTCGGCCGTCCCGGAGGTGTTCACCCAGGGCATGGCCATGTTCGGCGGCGCGCTCATGCTGGTGCTGGGCGCCCTCGCGGTGGGCAGCGGATACGGTTGGGGCACTTGGAAAACCGTGCTGACCCAGGGACCTTCGCGGGCCGCCGCGATCGGCGGGGTGGTGGTGAGCCTGGCGGTGACGGTGATCGCGCTGGTGCTGGTCGCCTTCGTGGTCGATACCGGTGTGGCCGCGCTCATCGCCGCGACGCAGGATCAGCCCCTGGCGCTGCCGCCCGCGAGCCGGATACTGCTCGGAATCGCCTCGGGCACAGCCATTCTGGGCATGTGGACGCTGGCGGGCGCATTGATCGGGGCCATCGCTCGCGGTCCCGCGCTCGCGGTGGGCCTGGGCCTGGTGTGGGTGCTGGTGGTGGAGAACCTGCTGCGCGGGGTAGCCGGAATCTTCTCGCCCATAAAGGCTCTCACCGATCACCTGCCCGGCACCGCCGCCGGATCCCTGGCGGGTTCGCTGCGCACCACCACCGGTCCGGGCACCCCGGGCGTGCTGGATATCCTCACCCGGGGTGAGTCCCTGCTGGTGCTGGCGGCCTACGTCGCGGTCTTCGCGGCGGGCACGATCTGGCTGATCCGCCGCCGGGACATGATCTGATCAGTCGGAAGTTCTTGCGGCACAACCGATGACGCCGTCCGCGAGCTGTCGCAGGGCGGCGTCGATCTGTGCCGGGGTCAGCCCGCGTTCGCGCTGATACCGATAGACCTCCGCCGCGAGCGGCGCGAGCAGCACGTCCACCAGCGGTTCCGGTTCGGCCACACCGGCTTCGGTGAGCAGAGACCGCACATGCACCCGCCAGAACTGGTACGCGCCGGTCCGGAAGCGCGCACCGCCGGTCTCCGCGCCCAGGATCAGATTGGCATGCGTGCCGAGTAGTTCGAGCATCGCCGTATAGAACGCCGCGAGCCGCTCGGCAGGCGGCGCACCCGGCCCCAAAGGCGGTGCGCCGCGCAGTAATTGCTCCTGGAGTTCACGTTCGTGCTGATCGAGCAGGGCCACGGCGATGGATCCGGCATCGGGATAGCGCCGGTACAGCGTCCCGCGTCCCACCCCGGCGGCCTTGGCGATGTCGTCCATGGTGACGGTGCGCGGATCGCGGGTGCTGAACAGTTCCGCCGCCGCGGCGAGGATCTTGGCCCGATTGCGCGCGGCGTCGGCGCGTTCCGGCGGCGGGGTCTGCGCCGCGCCGATCAGCGGTAGTCCTGCCGGTTCCATGCGGCCACTGTAACCCCGAAACGGATAAGTGGACAAGCTGTCCGGTTAGCGCTATCGTTCGAATCATCAAACGGACACACTGTCCACTTATGAGGAGAATGGTCATGCCGACCCTGCTGCACATCGATTCCAGCGCCCGCCGCACCTCCATCAGCCGCGAACTCGGCGCGGCCTTCGCGGACTCCTGGCGGGCCGAACACCCGGACGGGAACTACATCCACCGCGATGTCGCCGCCGATCCGATTCCCTTCATCGACGAGGGCTGGACCGAACTCTGCGACCGTGTCCTGGCGCACGGCAGCACCGATCTCGATCACCTCGCCGAACTCGCCGATACCCCCGCCGCGGCGGCCGCCTGGGCGATCGCCGAACCCCTGCTCGCCGAGATCCGCGCCGCCGATGTGGTGCTCATCGGCACCCCGATGTACAACTACTCGATTCCGGCCAGCCTCAAGGCGTGGCTGGATCAGCTCACCTTCCCGCGAATGTCGCTGGCCCCCAGTCGTTTCGTGGTCGTCACCGCGCGCGGCGGCGCGTACACCCCGGGAGCGCCCAAGGCCGCCTTCGACTATCAGGAGCGCTATCTGCGCGACTTCTTCGCGGGCCATTTCGCCGTGCACGACACGGTTTTCGTCAATGCGGAACTGGTGAACTCCCGGCAGGATCCCGTGCTCGCGCATCTGCGCGAGAAGCATGACGCGTCCTATGCCGCCGCCCTGGACGCCGCCCGCAGACTCGGCAAGGAGTACTGACATGAACTGGGTCATCCTGGGCCTGGCCGGTCTGGTGGAGATCGCCTGGTCCCAATCCATCAAGCCGACACAGAATTTCACCAAACCGCTGGCCACCCTGATCTGCTTCGTGCTCATGGTGATCGCGGTGTACCTGCTGTCCTATGCCATGCGGACGCTGCCGGTCGGCACCGCGTACGCGATCTTCACCGGAATCGGCGCGGTCGGGGCGATCGGCCTGGGCGTGATCGTGCAGCGTGATCCGCTGTCGGCGGGGCGGGTGCTGGCGCTCTCGCTCATCATCGGCGGCATAGTGCTGGCACGGGTGACCAATCCCGAATGAACCGCGGCGCGGACTGTATCGTGCTCCGCCATGGACGTTGCGCCGATCCGGCCTCCCGACCTCTCCGCGCGGCCCTTCTTCCTGGCCGTGGAACGCATTATGTCCGCTTCGCCCGATGAGCTGTATCGCATGGCCACACAGCAATTGGGCCTCTGGTTCGCCGATCCGGGTTCGGTGCTCATGCGCCCCGCGGTGAACGAACCGTTCTTCTTCACCGCAGGCGGCGGACATCCGCACTACGGGCGCTTCCTGCGCCTGCTCCCGGACCGCCTGGTCGAATTGACCTGGGTGACCGGTCCCGGCGGCACCGAGGGCACCGAAACCGTACTCACCCTGGAACTCTCGGCGCACGGCGCGGGCAGCGCGCTGCTGCTCACGCACGCCGGATTCCCGACCGCGGCCGCCCGCGACCGGCATGAGCGGTCCTGGCCGCAGGTGCTCGAGCAGTGGGATCAGCGAACCCTCGCGGTGAGCTGAAACCGGCGGGGTAGGTTCGGATTCGTTCTCCCCTCACTCGAAAGGACAGCGATGCCAACACGTACCGCACGCACCGCCTGGACCGGCGGCCTGCAGGACGGCTCCGGTCAGGTCGAACTCGTCAGCTCCGGCGTCGGCAAGTACGACGTCAGCTTCCCCAAGCGCGCGGCCGATAACGCCGACGGCACCACCAGCCCCGAAGAGCTGATCGCTGCCGCCCACTCCTCCTGCTACTCGATGGCGCTGTCGGGTCAGATCGCCGCCGCCGGTGGCACCCCGGAGAGCCTGGACGTGACCGCCGACGTCACCTTGAGCCCGGATCCGGCGGGCGGTTTTCGCATCTCCAAGATCAAGCTGACCGTGGTCGGCCGCGCCTCCGGCATCGACGCCGACGGTTTCGCGACCGCCGCCGCGGCCGCCAAGGCGGGCTGCCCCATCTCCAAGGCCCTCGCGGGCGTGGACGATATCGAGCTGGACGCCACCTTCGAGTCCTGAGCTCGGACAACGGCTTTCGCTCCACATACGAAAAGGCAGTGCCGGTATCGCACCGGCACTGCCTTTTTCGCTGTTTCGAAGGGTATTACCGCACCACGGCTTCGGCGGTCTGCGCCTTGCTCGCCGCGAATTCGGTGAGCGCCGCGAAACCCAGCCCGAGCACCAGCCACAGCGTGCCGGTCTCGGCCAGCGACGCCGCCCGGAACTGCCACAGCAGCGCCGCCGGGAAGTCGGCCTTCACCTCGTTGATGCCGGGCAGCAGCACGTATCCGATACCCGCGACGACCACCAGGGCCAGCACGGAACCGATCAGCCGTACGGTGCCGAGCTGACTCCGCAACAGCTTGAACACGTACACGCTCACCCCGACCGCCGCGAAACCGAGCAGCACCACCGCGACCCACAACCAGGTGCGCTGATTGATGGTGTCCGGATCGCCGACGGCCGGCGGATTGGCCGGGTACTTGAAGAACGGAATGATGACGATGGCCAGCCAGCCGCCGCCCGCCAGCGCGAGCGCCAGCCGCGGACCGGACAGCGTGGAGTACCGCCGCGCCACATTCGCCACCACGGCCAGCAGTGCGCCGATGGCCATGCCGAACAGGCCGAGCGCCAGGAACTGACCGGCCTTCTGCCCGGACCGGCTCACCAGTGGCTCTTCCTCGTCACCGTGCGAATGACCGCTCGCGGCCTGATCCGCGGCCGCGCCGTGTTCGTGGGTGTCCGCGGCCTGGGACTGCGATTCCTCGATGGCGATGGCCGCGTTGATCTTCGGTTCACCGACGAAGAAGCCGACGGTGGCCGCCAGCAGTCCGGCGATGAGCCCGGCCAGCAGGCCGCGCAACAGCAGGGTCTTGAGCGAACCGGTCAGCGGCAGCGATTCGTTCGGCCGGGATGCGGCCTGCGTCTGGGTCTCGGTCAGTGGCACGGGACGCCCAGCAGGTGTCGTCCGTCATGCATGAGCTCATGCATGTACATGCCACTGCGGGAGATCGCGCCCTGATCGAAACCGACCAGGTACAGCGTGAGCAGTGCCAGTAGAACGACACCCGCCGAGACGAGCAGCGCGGTGAGCGCGTCGTTCGACCGGGCAGGGCTGTGGACGATTGCCATACGAGTCCTCCTAGGGGATGCCGCGTCCCCGCGAGCTTCGGGTGCGACGGTGCCGGTGTCTGGCTCTCCCTCTCGGGACACAGTGGCGCGACCGCCCCGGATTCCCACCGGGTTACGCGTCACCGTCGCTTACTTCACCCCGAACTGTGACATCCGTGTCGGCTCTGCGTCAACACGCATGCTGATCAGGCATTCTCAGCAGAAGTTCAGGAGTTCTTGGCGGGCACGTCCAGGACGACCTCGAACTCCAGCAGCGAAGCGCCGGTGGAGACGGGCTGCCGGTTCTCGCCGCCCGCGTGCGCCGCGCGCGCCGGGCCGTCCCGCCACGCCTCGAAGGATTCGTTCGAATCCCAGTGCGTGACAACGAAATACCGATTGTCACCGGACACCGGGCGGAGCAGCTGGAAGCCGAGGAAACCGGGGGAGCCCTCGACGGCGTGCGCGCGATGCGCGAACCGCTTCTCCAGTTCGGGGCCCGCGCCCTCGGGAACTTCAATAGCGTTGATCTTGACGACTGCCATGCAGCCGAGGCTACGCCCGCCGCCGGACGGGGCAGGACACCGCCGAATGGTTCGCGCGTCCTAGATTGATGGCGTGTTGGTTGACGATCACGGCCCGCTGCACGACGAGGGCGGAAGCGGAACTCCAATCCTGTTGCTGCACGGCCTGATGGGCAGTGCGCGCACCTGGCAGCGGCAGGTGGACTGGTTACGCGGGTTCGGGCACGTCTACACCTTCGATGCGGCGGGGCACGGCCGCCCCGCCCCGGCGGAACTCACCACCGAGGCATTCGTGGCCGATCTCGCGGCGGCGACCGCGGCCATCACCGAACCCATGGTGGTGATCGGGCATTCCATGGGCGGACTGCACGGCTGGATGTTCACCGCCGCGCATCCGGACCGGGTGCGCGCCTTGGTCGTCGAGGATATGGCCCCCGATTTCCAGGGCCGCACCGCCGAACACTGGGCCGCGGTGATCGGCGCGTGGCCGCAGCCGTTCCCGAATGACGATGCGGTACTTGAGTTCTTCGGTCCGGTGGCCGGGCGGTATTTCCTCGACTCCTTCACGCGCGGACCCGACGGGTACCGCCTGCACGGCGAGGTCGCGACCTTCCGCGATATCTCCGAGGAGTGGGGCACCCGCGACTTCTGGACCCAGTGGAAGTCGATCACCGTGCCCACCCTGCTCATCGAGGGCGAGTACACCATCACCCCGCCCGGGCAGATGGCCGAGATGGCGGCGGTGCATCCGGACGCGCGGCACGTGGTGATCGCGGCTGCCGGGCACCTCGTGCACGATGATCAACCCGCCGCCTACCGGGCCGAAGTCGAGGCTTTCCTGCGCCGCGTCATCGTTTGAGGGCGGGTGCCTTCAGTCTCCGGTGCGGCCCGTCGTATGCTCGGCTCCGACGCAACCCGGAATGAATGGTGACCAACGATGATCGACTTCACGATTCCCGCCGAACTCGCCGCCGAACGCGATCGGGTGCGGCAATTCGTCATCGACAAGATCGTCCCGTACGAGCGCGATCCGCGCCTGACCGCGCACGGCCCCACTGACGAATTGCGCCAGGAGCTGGTCGAACTCGCGCGCGCGGAGAAACTGCTCACCGTGCAGGCCCCCGTCGAACTCGGCGGCCGCGGACTCAGCCATATCGAGCAGGCGGTCCTCTACGAGGCGGCGGGCTGGTCGACGCTCGGACCCGTCGCCATGAACTGCGCCGCACCCGACGAGGGCAATATGTTCCTGCTCTCCAAGGTCGCGAATCAGGAACAGACCGAACGCTTCCTGCAGCCCGTCATCGACGGACAGCAGCGCTCGGTGTTCGCCATGACCGAACCGGACGGCGCGGGCTCGGACCCCAACCAGCTCACCACCGCCGCCACCTTCGACGGTGAGAACTTCACCATCAACGGCCGCAAATGGCTGATCACCGGCGCGGACGGCGCGAAGACCTGGATCATCATGGCGCGCCTGGCCGATAACCCGCACCTGCCCGCCGGGCCGACCCTGTTCCTCTGCGACGGTGACACCCCGGGCATCGTCATCGAACGCATCATGAACACGATGGACCGCAATTACGTCGGCGGCCACGCGGTGGTGCGCTTCGAGAACCTGGTGCTGCCCAGGGAATCCGTGCTCGGCGAGACCGGTCAGGCGCTGCGCTACGCCCAGCTGCGGCTGGCTCCCGCGCGGCTCACGCACTGCATGCGCTGGCTGGGCGCGGCCGAGCGCGCGCAGTCCATCGCCATCGACTACGCCAAGACCCGCACCGCCTTCGGCAAGCCGATCGGCGAACATCAGGGTGTGTCATTCATGTTGGCGGACAACGAGATCGCGCTGCATCAGTGCCGCCTCACCATCTGGCACGCCTGCTGGCTGATGGATCAGGGCGAGAAGGCGCGGCACGAGAGCTCCATCGCCAAGTCGTATGTCTCGGAGGAGCTGTTCAAGGTCACCGACCGCTGCGTCCAGGTGCTCGGCGGCATCGGCATCAGCGATGAGACCGTGGTCGAGATGATCTTCCGCGATATGCGCGCCTTCCGCCTCTACGACGGCCCCACCGAAGTTCACAAGTACGCCATCGGCCGCCAGATCCTGCGCGGCTGAGCACGTAAAGGCAGCTCGGACATGGCCCGTGGCGGGCGGGGGTTGCATTAGGATTCCGGGGCATGAGCTCGGAACTGCATGTGGACGTGTCCGACGGGGTCGCTGTGCTCACGCTCAATCGGCCCGCTCAGCAGAACGCGCTCACGCCCGGCATGGCCGCGGCTCTGGGCGCGGCACTGCGCCGCTGCGATAGCGAGGACGCCATCGGCGCGGTCGTCATCACCGGCACCCCGCCCGCCTTCTGCGCGGGCGCGGACCTCTCGCTCAAGGCCGGTGAGGTGAACGGGCTCATCGACCCGCCGCCGTTCCGGATCCGCAAGCCCGTCATCGCCGCGGTGAACGGGCATGCGGTCGGCATCGGCCTGGAGCTCGCGCTGCAATGCGATCTGCGCTACGTGGCGCGCGATGCGGTGTACGGGCTCAACCAGGTCCGCCGCGGCGCGCTCGCGGGCGGTTACGCGCACTGGACGCTGCCCCGCCTGATCGGCAGCGCGAACGCCGCCGACCTACTGCTCACCGGCCGCACCTTCGACGGTGACGAAGCCCGTGCGCTGGGTGTCGCCAATTCCTGCCTGCCCGCCACCGAGGTGCTGCCGACGGCCCTGGCGATCGCGCACGATATCGCGCACGGTTCCGCGCCGCTGCCGGTCGCGCTGTCCAAGCGGCTGCTCTGGGAAGCACCCACCATGAGCCCGGAAGCCGTGGGCCGCTTGGAAACCGAACTCAACGACTACGTCGCCAAGAGCGCCGACGGTGGTGAGGGCGTCGCGGCTCTGAAGAACGGCCGCGCGCCCAAATGGTCCGGCACGGTCAGCACCGAATGGCCCGCCTGGGACGCCGTCACCGGCGGTGAGGCCCGCCCCGGCCTGGACTGACCCGGATCCGCTTGCGGCTCAACCTCTTCCGCCGATGGCGAGCAGCAGGAAGAGAATGCCGAAGATGACCATGAGAATGGTCCCGATGATCCCGAGCACATAGCCGACGACCACCTGCACGCGCCCACCGTACGCACCCCCGGACGCCTCGATGTCATTGAGCGCCCGCCGCCCCAGCGCCCACGCGATCGGCCCCAGTGCGCCACAGCAGAACACGCTGAGCGCTCCCAATAGCAACACCGCCGTCGCATGCTCGTGCTCGGTCGGTGCGCCGATGGGCTGCTGAGGGATCACCACCCGTCCGATTTTACGTTCAGCACCCGTCCCTGAGCATGCTGACGCGCGGACTTCCCTTGCGCCACTTCACCGGTCACGCCCTCGAAGACACGAAATCCCCGGTCCTGGCCGGACCGGGGATTTCACGAATCATGTTTTACCGCAGTGTTTTCGGCTCGCGGATCAGGCGCGGCGCTGGCGGGCCAGATCGGCGAGCACCACGCCCGCGGCGACGGAGGCGTTCAGTGATTCCACCGGTCCGGCCATGGGGATGCTGATGATGGCGTCGCAGGTTTCGCGGACCAGGCGGGACAGGCCCTTACCCTCGGAGCCGACGACGATGACCGTGGGAGCGGTGCCGTCGAAGGCGTCCAGATCGGTATCGCCGCCCGCGTCCAGGCCGACGATCTGGTAGCCCTGATCGGCCCAATCCTTCAGTGTGCGAGTCAGATTGGTGGCACGCGCCACGGGCAGCCGGGCGGCCGCGCCCGCACTGGTGCGCCAGGCGACGGCGGTGACGCTGGCGCTGCGGCGGTGCGGGATCACCACGCCCTGACCGCCGAACGCGGCGACCGAGCGGATGACCGCGCCCAGGTTGCGCGGATCGGTGATGTTGTCCAGCGCCACCAGCATGGCCGGTTCGCCCGACGCGCGGACCCGGTCCACCAGATCGTCCGGATGCGCGTAGCGGTACGGCGGCACCTGCAACGCCAGCCCCTGATGCATGGCGTTGTGGCTCATCTTGTCCAGGTCGGTGCGCGGCAGTTCGAGAATGGTGATGCCGGTATCGGCGGCGATCTTCACCGCCTCGGTGAGACGCTCGTCGTTCTCGGTGCCGACGGCGACGTACAGCGCGGTGGCGGGCACTCCGGCGCGCAGGCACTCCACGACGGGGTTGCGGCCGAGCACCAGCTCGGGTCCCTCATTGTCCTTGCGCCCGGCGATCGGCCGCGAGGCATTGCGGGCGCGGGCATTGCTGGCCGACGTCGCCGCCTTGGCCGCGGCCTTGGCGCGCTTGGCCGCTGGATGCTTGGTGCGCTCCACGGCGGGCGGGGTCGCGCCCTTGCCCTCGAGTCCCCGGCGGCGCTTACCGCCCGAGCCGACGACCTGCCCCTTCTTGGTGCCGGTCTTGCGGATCGCACCGCGCCGCTGCGAATTGCCTGCCATTACTTCGCCTTCCGTATTACGCGGGGAACCCGCGGTCGGCCGGTCACGGGAGAACCCGCTCTCGGTCGATCATGCGGGATACCTGCATCCGGTCGGCGCAGCGAACGGCTGCGCCCAAATATCTGTCGAGACCCGTCATTCCTTGGTCAAGGCCCATTCCGGTCCGCGCGGGGTGTCGGTGACCTCCACGCCCGCCGCCTTGAGCCGGTCGCGGACCGCATCGGCCGCTCCCCAATCCTTATCGGCCCGGGCCTGTTGCCGCCGATCCAGTTCCGCGCCGATGAGCACATCCAGGGCCGCGATGGCCGCGGACGAATCGGCCGGTGCGGCCCAGTGCTCGTCGAGCGGATCGACGCCGAGGATGCCGAGCATGGCCCGCACCTGTGCGGCGTACGCGCGCGCACCGTCCAGATCATTGGCGTCCAGGGCCTTGTTGCCCTCGTTCACCACACCGTGAATCTCGGCCAGCGCCTTGGGAACCCCGAGGTCGTCGTCGAGGGCCTCGGCGAATCCGGGGGTCCAGGTTCCGATCGGCACGGCTCCGGCGCGCTCGCCGACCCGCTGCACGAACGCCTCGATGCGCTGATACGCGGCGGCGGCCTCGGTGAGCGCCTTATCGGAGTACTCGACCATGGACCGATAGCTCACGCTGCCGAGGTAGTAGCGCAGCTCCACCGGCCGCACCCCGACCCGCTCCAGCACATTCGGCACAGACAGCACATTGCCGAGGGATTTGGACATTTTCTCGCCGCCCATGGTCACCCAGCCGTTGTGCAGCCAGTAGCGGGCGAACCCGTCCCCGGCCGCGCGCGACTGCGCGATTTCGTTCTCATGGTGCGGGAAAACCAAATCCATTCCACCGCAATGAATATCGAATTCGGGTCCGAGATAGAACTCGGCCATGGCGGAGCATTCCAGATGCCAGCCCGGTCGGCCCGGACCCCACGGCGACGGCCAGCTCGGCTCACCGGGTTTGGCGGCCTTCCACAGCGTGAAGTCGCGCTGATCCTTCTTACCGGTGCCGGCGCTCTCGCCCTGGTGCACATCGTCGAGCTTGTGCCCGGACAGTTTTCCGTAGTCCGGATAGCTCACCACGTCGAAATAGACATTGCCCTCGGACGGGTAGGCGTGCCCGCGCTCGATGAGCCGTTCCATCATGGTGACCATCTGGGTGATGTGCCCGGTGGCCCGCGGCTCCGCGGACGGCGGCAGTACGCCGAGCGTGGCGTAGGCGCGATCGAAGGCACGCTCATAGGTGGCGGCCCATTCCCACCACGGGCGGCCGTGTTCGGCGGCCTTGTGCAGAATCTTGTCGTCGATATCGGTGACATTCCGAATGAAGGCGACATCGAAACCATTGGCGCTCAACCAGCGTCGCAGCACGTCGAAGGCGACGCCGCTGCGCAGATGTCCGATGTGGGGTTCGCCCTGAACGGTCGCGCCACACAGGTACACCGAAGCGTGGCCGGGGACCAGCGGCGTGAATTCACGCAGGGTCCGCGTCTCGGTGTCGAAAAGGCGCAGAGTCACGACAGAGCATCCTAGCTGTTGGGATGGAGCGGAATTACGGCGGATACGGCTGCTGATTGTCAGGAACGACAACACAGCAGCGCGGTGGCGACCGATGCCACGCCTTCGCCGCGACCGGTCAGACCCAAACCGTCGGTGGTCGTGCCCGAAACCGAAATCGGTGCGCCCAGAATTTCCCCGAGCACTTTTTGCGCCTCGGCGCGCCGCGGGCCGATCTTGGGACGATTACCGATTACTTGTACAGCCGCATTGACAATGCTGAACCCGGCCTCATCCAACAGCCGTCGCACTTCCTTCAGCATGGCGGCCCCGGAAACACCTTCCCATTCCGGGCGGCCGGTGCCGAACACCGCGCCGACATCGCCGAGACCGGCGGCGGACAGCAGTGCGTCGCATAGTGCGTGAACTGCGACATCACCATCGGAATGGCCTTCGCAACCGCTATCGCCCTCGAACAGCAGACCGGCCATCCAGCAGTCCCGGCCGGGTGCGATGGGGTGCACATCGCTGCCGATGCCCACGCGCATGGAAGCGGGATCGATCATCGAGTTGTCACCGCCTCCCGCGTTCCGGTCGTACCGTCCTGGGCCACCAGTGTATTGGCCAGGACCAGGTCCAGTGGCGTGGTGATTTTGAAGGCCAGGGCATCGCCCGGCACGGTACGCACGGTCGCGCCGAGCAATTCGACCAGGCCCGCGTCATCGGTCGCCTGGGTGCCGGTGGCGTAGGCCGCGCGCAACAGCGGTGCCTCGAAGCCCTGCGGAGTCTGGATGGCGCGCAAGCCCGCTCGATCCGGCGTCCCGACCACCGCGCCCGTGGCGTCCACGGCCTTGATGGTGTCGGTGACGGGCAGTGCGGGAATCACGGCCTGTGCGCCCGCGCGCAGCTCATCCACCACGCGGGTGATGAGCGAGTGCGGGGTCAGGGCGCGTGCCGCGTCGTGCACGAGCACGAAGTCGGCGTCCGGCGCG
Organism: Nocardia sp. NPDC056000; assembly: GCF_042269265.1. Classification (NCBI taxonomy): domain Bacteria; kingdom Bacillati; phylum Actinomycetota; class Actinomycetes; order Mycobacteriales; family Nocardiaceae; genus Nocardia; species Nocardia sp. NPDC056000. The sequence continues at coordinate 84,071 of NZ_JBHJXS010000002.1, forward strand.
GCGTCGAGCCCGGCGCGGACGGAATCGGTGCGCTCGGCGCCGCCGATGACGACGTGCACCGGGATATGCGACACCGGGAGTAGTGCGCGGGTCTCGTCGACGAGTTCGGCGGGCACCATAACCACAACTTCATCGACGGACCCGGAATCGATCAGGCCGCTTACAGCGAGTGCGAGCATGGGACTGCCGCCGACTGGAACGAACGCCTTGGGCTTGTTCTCACCCAGGCGCACGCCCATACCGGCGGCAGGGACCAGCGCTACGACACGGCTCGCACCGTGTGACGCGTTCACGATCAGGAAGCCGCGGCGAGAACCTCGTCGAGCAGGGTCTCGGCACGTACATCATCGGTGCCCTCCGCGAGCGCGAGCTCACCGACGAGAATCTGCCGGGCCTTGGCCAGCATGCGCTTCTCACCGGCGGACAGGCCGCGGTCCTGTTCCCGACGCCACAGGTCGCGAACGACCTCGGCCACCTTGTTCACATCGCCGGAGGCGAGCTTCTCGAGGTTGGCCTTGTAACGGCGAGACCAGTTGGTGGGCTCTTCGGTATGCGGTGCGCGGAGCACCTGGAAGACCTTGTCGAGACCTTCCTGGCCGACGACGTCGCGGACGCCGACATACTCTGCGTTCTCTGCGGGAACCCGAACGGTCAGGTCGCCTTGAGCGACCTTCAGGACCAGATACTCCTTTTGTACACCCTTGATGGTGCGGGTTTCGATTGCTTCGATCAGCGCCGCTCCGTGGTGGGGGTAAACGACGGTGTCTCCGACCTTAAAAATCATGTGTCCCGTGCCCCTTTCGATGTTCACAGTTTAACATGCGACTCGGTAACGGCGCGATCAACGGTGCAGGTCAGAGCCACAACCAACCGGCGGTGGGGGTTGACAACCGCCGAAGTGTGTGCATCTTGTTGTGGCATAACGGGATACCGCTCAGTTGTGTTGGAAGGCGAATGCGCGACCGCTCTCCGCATACGCGACTTTCCGTATAGCCGCCCCCTCGAGGGGGCGTGGGAACACACGCATTACTCTTCTGGACTACTACTCTGCATAGTGGAGTGAGCCCGGTCGACATGGAGGAACAACCCGTGACTGCCCTGAAAGCCACCACCGCGTCCAAGACGCGCCGGCGTGCCATGACGGTTGCCGCACTCGCCGCGGGCGCGGTGCTCGCGCTGACGGGTTGCGGCGCCGGTCAGATCTCGCAGACCGCCCACCAGGTCGCGGCCGTCAACGGCAACAGCGCCAACGTCGGCAAGGTCGCGCTGCGCGATGTGCGCTTCCTGCTGCCGCAGACCGAGGAATACGACAACGCCAAGGGTGGCAAGGCCGTGCTGGCGTTCAGCGCCGCCAACCTCAGCGAGGCGAACCAGGACGAGCTGGTCAGCGTGACCACCGAGCTGGGCACCGTGAAGATCGGCGGCAAGGCCGAGGTCAAGCCGCAGACCACGCTGGTCGCGGACCTCGCCAAGAAGGAAGCCGCCCCGGCAGCCGGGCACGATTCGCACGGCACCGAGACCGCGAGCGATAACAAGGCCACCACCACCGACCCGGACGCGCATCCGCTGCTCGTCGAGGTCACCGGGCTGACCAAGGACGTCACCCCCGGCCTGACCTACCCGGTCACCTTCATCTTCAAGGAAGCGGGCACCGTCGTGGTGAACGTTCCGGTCGACGCCGGCCCGAACAACCCGCGCCCCGAGCCGGTGAACACCGAGACCAAGTCCGGGCACTGAGTTTCGACTCGAATTCGCTTGAACCGCACCCGCTTCGGAATTCCGGAGCGGGTGCGGTCGTATTCGGGTCCGGAAAATATCCGAGCCGATGTTCGCCGGGCGTGTCGATGCGGAACGGATTCGCGTCGCTTTCTTCCCCACGATGGGAATGGACTCGCGCCGCTTTCCCTCGGCTCGAATGGACTCCGCGTGGCGCGGGTTTCTGTCGGGGGCGGTTATTAGGCTGCGCGCGTGGCCAAGGTGAAAACCGTGTATCGGTGCGCTGATTGCGCGAATGAGCTCGCCAAATGGGTGGGGCGCTGCCCGGCGTGCGAAGCCTGGGGGACGGTCGAGGAGGTGGCGGCTTCCGCGGCGTCGGTCGCGCCGGGGCGGCGGGCCATGTTGCCGAGTACGGCGGCCACGCCCATTTCGAGTATCGATTCCAAGACCACATTCGCGCGCACCACCGGTGTGTCGGAATTGGATCGGGTGCTCGGCGGCGGGATCGTGCCCGGGTCGGTGGTGCTGCTGTCCGGTGAGCCCGGGGTCGGCAAGTCGACGCTGTTGCTCGAGGTGGCGCATCGGTGGGCGCGGGCGCGCGATGAGATCGCGCTGTACGTGACGGCCGAGGAATCGGCGGGTCAGGTGCGCCTGCGCGCGGACCGGACGGGCGCGGTGCACGAAAAGGTGTACCTGGCGGCCGAATCCGATCTGGCCACGATTCTGGGGCATGTCGAGCAGGTGCGGCCGTCGCTGCTGGTGGTCGACTCGGTGCAGACCATGCTGGCCGCGGATGTGGACGGGGTGATCGGCGGCGTCACCCAGGTGCGCTCGGTGACGGCCGCGCTCACCTCGCTGGCCAAGGCGACCGGTATCGCGGTGCTGCTGGTCGGTCACGTCACCAAGGACGGTTCGGTGGCGGGTCCGCGCACGCTCGAGCATCTGGTGGACGTGGTGCTGCAGTTCGAGGGGGACAAGCATTCGACGCTGCGCATGGTGCGGGGCATCAAGAACCGCTTCGGCAGTACCGACGAGGTCGGCTGCTTCGAGATGCGCGAGGCCGGAATCGTCTGTGTGGACGATCCTTCCGGGCTGTTCCTGCATCACCGTGGGTCTGCGGTGCCGGGTACCGCGGTCACCGTCGCCATGGACGGGAAGCGGCCGATGCTCGGCGAGGTGCAGGGCCTAACGGTCGACACCCAGGTGCCCGCGCCGCGCCGTGCGGTGAGCGGGCTGGACTACAACCGCGTTTCCATGGTCCTGGCTGTCCTGCAGAGCCGCTGCGGGGTCTATGTGGGCAAGCAGGATGTCTACGCGGCCACCGTAGGCGGTATGCGGCTCACCGAGCCCGCAGCGGATCTGGCTGTCGCGCTTGCCATTGCGAGCGCCAGTCAGGACAAGGCGTTGCGGCCGGGCATGGTGGTGCTCGGCGAGGTCGGGCTGGCGGGGGAGGTGCGGCAGGTGACGGGGGTGACGCGCCGACTCGCGGAGGCGGAGCGGCTCGGCTTCACCGAAGCTCTCGTACCGACCGGTGTGGATCGTGCGGGGCGCACCATCAAGGTGCACGAGGTCGCGGATCTCAGTGCGGCACTTGCCGCCTGCGGGCTGCGGCATCCGCGCCGCAAGGCCAAGGCGGGCAGCGACGAGGACTGACCCGAATCCCGTTCCGCTTCAACAGCGAAGGCCGGACCTCTTCCGAGGTCCGGCCTTCGTGCTGAAAAACGCTGGCTGTCAGGCGATATTGCGTCGGCTGTCAGGCAATATTGAACGGCTCCGGTGAGCTGCGCACCGAACCCAGTTGGGCCACAACGGTGTACGGCCCCGAGGGCACCGGGACGCGATCCCCGGCGCAGCCGGGCTGGGAACTGGCCCCGGACCAGGTGACGGTGAAAGCCGCCTGCTGGCCGGGCATCAGGGTGCGCATATCGGGGGTGCCGTCCGGATAGCAGTCGGTGCTGGCCCACAGGCGGCGCTGACCGTCCAGCGATTGCACCGAAACCAATTGCAGGCCCGAGCCCATATCGCGCTCGCACGCCGTGCTCGAGATATTGGTGATGACGATGCCGAACACCGGCTGCTCACCGGTCTTGTAGGTGGGTTGTCCGACATTGACTTTCACGGCCAGCGACTGATCCGAGCACTGTCCGGCGCCGGCGACCGGCGCGGCGCTGCCGCTGACCGGAGCCGCGGACGGTTTGGCAGAACTCGGATCGGCCGCACCCGAGCTGCTCCCGGCGGCCTTGTTGGTCGCGCCGGGAGCGGAGGTGGGGGCTTTGGCGTCGGCTTTCTTCTCATCGCCGCTGCCACCGCGCAATAGCGCGAAACCCACCCAGAGCACCAGTAGCAGCGCGATCGCGATCGCGCCTATGGCGACCAGGCGACGGCGCCAGTAGATTTCCGGCGGCAGTGGTCCATTCGGTTCCAGCACGCTGTCAACGGTAAGGGCACCGTCGGGTGTGTCCGCGCCAGGGTCTCGGCGTGTCGGAGGTGAAAGAGCCTACGGGGCAGGTACATTTCGCCGCCCCGGGCAGGCGACCAGCTCAGACCACCTCGCCGATATTGCCGATCACGCGATGCAGTTTGATCTGGCCTTCTTCGAGGTTGTAGGTGACGCAGGCGATGGCGCACTCTCCGGTGGCCACGCGCTGGGAGATGATCATCGAGCGCTGCATGAGCAGGCGGGCGGTCTCCTCGACATGCCTGGCCTCCAGCTCATCGACCGATTCGAGTCCTTCGCGACGACCGATCAGAATGGACGGCGTGACGCGTTCGACCACACTGCGAATGAAGCCGCCGGGCACATTGCCGTGGTCCAGGGCGTCGATGGTGGCGCGCACCGCTCCGCAGCTGTCGTGGCCGAGCACCACGATGAGCGGAACCTTCAGTACTTCCACGCCGTATTCGATGGAGCCGAGCACCGAGGAGTCCACCACGTGACCGGCGGTGCGCACGACGAACAGATCGCCGAGGCCCTGATCGAAGATGATCTCGGCGGCCACGCGGGAGTCGCCGCAACCGAACAGGATCGCGCCGGGCTGCTGGCCGCCGACGAGTCTGGCCCGGTCCGCCGCCCCCTGGCTAGGATGCTGCAACGTACCGTCGACGAAGCGTTCATTGCCTTCGCGGAGGGCCTTCCAGGCACTGATCGGGTTGTTATGCGGCATGTGTCTCATTTTCCATACGGAAGCGGTTACCGGCGAGTCCGGAACGTTACGGTCCGGCAACTAGCAACCGACCGGTCGACCGCTCAGCTGGTGAGCCGGGGGTAAGGGAACGAATGACGATAGACAGCGACACCCTCATCGACTGGTACGAGGAGACCGCCCGGGACCTGCCGTGGCGGCGGCCCGAGGTGACGGCCTGGCAGATCTTGATGAGCGAGATCATGCTGCAGCAGACCCCGGTCGTGCGCGTCGAACCCATCTGGCGCGAATGGGTGGCGCGCTGGCCGGTGCCCTCCGCCATGGCCGCCGCACCGCAGGGAGATGTGTTGCGCGCCTGGGGAAAACTCGGCTACCCGCGCCGGGCGCTGCGCCTGCACGAGTGCTCGCGGGTGCTCGCGGAGCAGTACGGCGATGAGGTGCCGACGGATGTCGATGTACTGCTGAGCCTGCCCGGTATCGGTGATTACACCGCGCGCGCCATCGCCTGCTTCGCCTACGGTCAGCGAGTTCCCGTGGTGGACACCAATGTTCGGCGCGTCGTGGCTCGCGCCGTGCACGGCCGCGCCGATGCGGGCAATCCGGCCAGCCGCGATCTGCGCGAGACCGAAGCCCTGCTGCCCGCCTCCGTACCGCGCGCGGCCGTATTCTCCGCCGCTCTCATGGAATTGGGCGCGACCGTGTGCACGGCCCGCACCCCGGACTGTTCCCGCTGCCCGCTCCCCACCTGCGCGTGGGTCACCGCGGGCCGCCCCGCCTCCGATATCGTCCGGCGCACACAGAAATTCGAGGGCACCGACCGCCAAGCGCGCGGCCGCCTGCTGGACGTACTGCGCGCCGCGACCGGCCCCGTGGAGCGAATCCGCCTGGATATGGCCTGGACTCGCGATATCGGCCAGCGCGACCGCGCCCTGGATTCCCTGCTCATCGACGGCCTCATCGAGCAGACCGCCGACGGCCTGTTCGCGCTGGCGGGCGAAGGCGGAGCCGCGTAGCCGGACGAGAACGTGCGCGACCATTTCCGGACGGGACGAGGGGACGTCGTCCGGAAATGGTCGCGGCACGGCACGATCTGCCACCCCTCATGTGGCAGATCGGGAATGGGTGCCCGGAATCAGGCGGCTACGAGTTCGCGGCGGCGAGTTCTGGTGCGGGAGCCGATGATTCGGCACACCAGGTAGATGGTGAACGAGATCGTGGTGACGAAGGTGGACACCGGGACGCCGGGCGCGAGGGACAGCAGGATGCCGCCCACCGCCGCGGTTTCCGCGAACACGATCGCGAGGATGGTGGCGCGCACCGGGCTCGCGGTGATCTGCGCGGCGGCCGCCGCCGGGGTGATGAGCAGGGCCAGCACCAGCAGTGCGCCGACGATCTGCACGCCGAAGGCGGCGGTGATGCCGAGCAGCACGGCGAACACGATGGACAGCGCCCGCACCGGAACCCCGCGCGCCACCGCCACTTCCGGATCGGAGCTGGCGAACAGCAGCGGCCGGTAGACCGCCGAGAGCACGATCAGCACGCCGACCGTGCAGGTCGCCAGCAGCGTGAGCCCGTTGTAGCCGACGCTCACCACCTGTCCGGTGAGCAGTGAGAACTTGGATCCCGCGCGCTCCGGGCCGAGCCACAGGAACAGCACCGACAGACCGAGCCCGAAGGACAGCACCACGGCGATGACCGAATCCCGTTCGCGGGCACGCGAACCCAGCACGCCGAACAGTACGGCCGCGACCACGGATCCGGCGATCGCGCCGAATCCCACGCCGACACCGGCGAGCAGCGCCGCCGCCGCACCGGTGAGCGACAGCTCGCTCGTCCCGTGCACGGCGAACGACATCTGACGGCTGATGATCAGCGGCCCGATGGCTCCCGCGAGCAGTCCGAGCAGTGCGGCCGCGAGCACCGCCTGCTGCACGAAGTCGTAGCCGAGCAGGTGTGCGGTGGTGGAGAAGTCGAACATCTTCGAGAAGACGCCGGAGAGTTTGTCGATCATGCGGATACCCCGTCCGTCTTGCCGTGCTTGTCGTCGCTGCCGTGGCAGTGGCCGCCCGCTTCACCGAGGGCGTCCATGACGTCACCGGTGCCGACCACCACGAGGCGGCCGCGGACGCGCAGCACATCCACCTGGGTGCGGTAGAGCTCGGACAGGACCTCGGAGGTCATCACCTCGTCCGGGGTGCCGATCCGGAATTTGCCGTCGACCAGGTAGAGGACTCGATCCACCAGGGGGAGAATGGGATTGATCTCGTGGGTGACGAACAGGACCGCGGTGTCGTGGGTGCGGCGGCGCTTGTCGATGAGTTCGGAGACCAGGCGCTGGTTGGCCAGGTCCAGGGACAGCAGCGGTTCGTCGCAGAGCAGCACGCTCGGATCGCCCGCGAGGGCCTGTGCCACGCGTAGTCGCTGCTGTTCGCCGCCCGAGAGCGCGTCGATCGGCGCGTAGGCGTACTTCTCCGCGCCGACGTCCGCGATCGCCTGTGCCACTTTGCGTTTGCGTTCCTTGCGGCCGCGGAAGCCGAGGCCCCAGCGGTGGCCGTCGACCCCGAGGCCGACCAGGTCGACCCCGCGCAGCTGTACCCCGGCGTCCATGGTCTTCTGCTGCGGGATGTAGCCGATATCCGAATTGCCCAGCCGGGCGGGCGATCCCGCGATCTCGGCGGTGCCGTCGGAGAGCGCCACCTGGCCCAGCAGCATTTTCAGCAGTGAGGTCTTGCCCGAGCCGTTGGGGCCCAGCACCGCGATGAATTCGCCGGGCGCGACCTCCAGATCCAGTCCCTGCCACAGGGTTCGCGCGCCGTACGCCAGCCGCGCGTTCGTCAGTCGCACCGCGGGCACGGGTGCGGCGGTGGGGACGGCGCTCACGCGCGGTTCCGGGGCGGTGCCGTCACCGGCGTGCGCGCCCGGGATCAGGCAGTCGGATCCCGGTGCGGTGCCGAGGGTTTCGAAGGCGGGTTCGGTTTTCATGGTGGCGCTCCCGGCTGCGGAGGTGGGAGAACCCCCGGGCGCGGGATGCGCGGCGGGGGTTTGCTGGGTGACTCGGCCGCTGGCTGCGGCCGGGGTTCCCAGGGGTAATGCTTTGGCGGCGGGCATGATTCCGGATCTAGGACAGTGCGGTGGACAGGGATTGGGCGTTGCGGGTCATCCAGCCGATGTAGTCCAGGCCCTGCGGCAGGGTTTCGGTCACCTCGACGACGGTGATGCCCGCGGATTGCGCGGTGGCGCGCATATCCTTGGTGGTCTTGTCCTCGGTCTGGATGTTGTAGACCAGGGCGCGAACCTTCTTGCCGGACAGCAGGTCCCGGACCGCCGCCACATCGGCGGGGGAGGGGTCGGTGCCCTGTTCGATGGCTTCCTGGAAGGAGTGCGGGGTGCGGTCGTCGGCCTTGGCGGCGAGCAGCATGTAGTAGGCGAGCGGCTCGGTCTGCACCACGGGCTGATTCGGGTGCTCGGCGGCGATCTTGGCCGTAATGGCTTCGATCCCGGTCAGTTTCGCGGTGAAGGCGGCGGCGCGATCGGCGTAGTCCTGCTTGTGCGCGGGATCGATCTGGCCCAGGCTGTCGGCGATGTGCTCGGCGACATGGCCCGCGGCGTGCACGTCGTAGAAGACGTGTTCGTTGCCGTGCTCGTGATCGTGGCCCGCGGTCTCCTTGGCGGGTGCGGCCGCACCGTGCGAGTCCTCGCCCGCGATGTCGACGGCGTTCACGGTGCGCTTGTTCTTGCCGGAGATGGCCTTGTCGATGAATTCGTCGTAGCCGCCGCCGTTGTAGACGATGAGGTCGGCATCGCTGATCTGCGCGGCCTGCACGGCGGTGACCTCGTACGAGTGCGGGTCGGCGGCCGGATCGCTGATCAGGGATTCGACCTTGGCGTCGGGTCCGGCGACGGTCTTGGCGATATCGCCCCAGACATTGGTGGAGGCGACGACGGTCACCCCGGAATCATTTTTCGAGGATCCGCAGGCGGTCAGGGTGGCCACGGTGGCCAGTCCCGCGGCGAACACGGCGAATCCTTTTGCAAAGCTTCTGGTCACGCGGGTACTCCTGAAACGCTTATCTGAAACGAAAACGATTGCCAATAAAATGTAGCGCAAGTGCCCGGCGCTGCCTAAATCCGACCGGTAGGTGTGGTAGGCGACACACGGGCGCTCGCCATCCGAAACCACCGTGAACAGCGAAGAACCCCGCGAACAACATGTTCGCGGGGTTCTGGATTCCTTCGTCCGGATCGCGGACTAGGTCAGTGCGGCTACCGGCTGGCTCAGCAGTTGAGCGCAGCGGAGGAGGCCGAGGTGGCTGTAAGCCTGGGGGTGGTTGCCGAGGGAGCGTTCGGCGACCGGGTCGTACTCCTCCGACAGCAGGCCGGTGGGGCCCGCGACGTCGACGAGCTGGGCGAAGAGCGCCTCGGCGTCCTCGCGCTTGCCGATGAGGAGGTAGGCCTCGACGAGCCAGGCGGCGCAGAGGTGGAAGCCACCCTCCCCGCCGGGCAGGCCGTCATCGTGGTGGTAGCGGTAAACGGTTGAGCCGCTGCGCAATTCGGCTTCGGTCGCGACGACGGTGGCGGCGAACCGGGGGTCGGAGGGGTCGATCAGACCGCTCAGGCCGATGTGCAGGGTGGCGGCGTCGAGGTCGGTGCCCTCGTAGGCCGCGGTGTAGGACTGGACCTCTTCGCTCCAGCCTTCGACCTTGACCTCTGCCGCGATGGTGTCGCGGAGTTTCTCCCAGCCGGGTTCGACGGTGCGGCCGAACTGGCGGGCGAGGGTGATCGCCCGGTCGGCGGTGAGCCAGCCCATGACCTTGGAGTACACGTGGTGCCGCGGGTTGCCGCGGATCTCCCAGATGCCGTGGTCGGGTTCGCGCCAGCGCCGCTGTACGGCGGAGACCATGGCGTGCACCAGATCCCAGTCCGCGTCCGGCAGGGCCTTGGCCGGATCGGTGATGCCCTTGCGTTCGCGGGCGTGCGCGAGCTGTGAGATGAGGTCGACGATCGGCCCGAACACGTCGAGCTGCACCTGCATATTCGCCGCGTTGCCGACTCGCACCGGCCGGGATCCGGCATAGCCGGGCAGCTGGTCGATGACGGCCTCGGGCGGCAGGGTTTCGCCGTAGAGCGTGTAGAGCGGGTGCAGCCGTTCGGGTCCGGGGATGGTCTCCAGCACCCGGTGCACCCAGGCGAGTAGTTCCTCGGCTTCGCCGACGGAGCCCAGCGATACCAGTGCGGACGCGGTGAGTGAGGCGTCGCGCAGCCAGCAGTACCGGTAGTCCCAGTTGCGCACGCCGCCGATGTCCTCGGGCAGCGAGGTGGTGGCCGCCGCCAGGATCGATCCGGAGGGGGCGTGCACGAGTCCGCGCAGGGTGAGCGCGGAGCGTTTCATGAGATCCGGCTTGAGCGGCGGAAGTTCCAGCGCCCCTGCCCATTCCGACCAGTACCGTTCGGCTTCGCGCCGCCGGTCCGCCTCGGGTGTCATGCAGGGTGCGAGATCTGAGGTGCCGCAGCGCATTTCGAGCACGATCGGACCCTGGCGCGGGTCCACGACGGCGCGGGCGGTGTGATGATTGCCCTCGTCGATGATCACCCATTCCACGCCCGGGGAGCGCAGGACGAGTGGATCGTTGGTGCCCTGCACCCGCAGTCCGGCGTTATCGCGCACGATGCGCACCGGCACCTGACCGAATTCCGGTCGCGGTGCGAAGGTGATGACCGCCTTCGCGTCACCGGTGATGACACGGGTGAGGTCGGTCCGCACCGCGGCTACGTCGTGCGGCAGGTAATCCACCACTTGCAGACTGGCCCACCGGGTTTCGACGGTCATGGTGCCGTCGATATAGCGCTGGGACAGCGGCAGTCCGGCCCGTTCGGGCTGGATGGTGAAATGCCCCGCGCCGGGTCCGCCGAGCAGGTGCGCGAACACCGCCGCCGAATCGGGTTCGGGGTGGCACAACCAGGTGATGGTGCCGTCGGGGGTGACCAGGGCCTTGGATCGAGGGCTGGCCAGCATGGTCAGCCGTTCGATTCGAGGGGCGGAGGCTCCTGCCAGCCAGGTGCGCCGCTCCTCGAGCAGGAATGCGAGGGCCTTGGAGACGTCCTCGGTGCTGGAAACCCGGAATTTGGCGAGGCTTTCACCGTCGCCGACCTTGATGCCGACGTCCGGTCCGGACAGGCGTTTGAAGGCCTTCTCATCGGTGACGTCATCACCGATGAATACCGCCGCGGACGCGCCCTGCTGGTGCCGGACGATGTCCAGCGCCGCGCCCTTATCGGTTTCGACGACCGCGAGCTCGATGACTTCCTTGCCCTCGGTGGTCTGCACGCCGACCCAGCTGGACGGGCCCTGGCGGACCTGAACCACTGCGCGGCGGCCTATTTCGGGGCTGGCGTTGCGCACGTGCAGCGCGACGCTGGCCGGTTTGATCTCGACGGTCGCGCCGGGGTTGTCCTGCGCGATCTGGGTCAGCGTCGACTGCACTTCCTGCAGTAGCTGTTTGGCGTCGTTATCGATGGCGTGCACGAAGCCGACATCGAATTCGGAACCGTGGCTTCCGATCAACTGCACCTCGACGGGCAGCCGGGAGAGAGCCGCGAGATCTCGCAGCGCTCGTCCGGAAATGACGGCGGCGGTGGTACCGGTCAGGCCGGAGAGTGCGCGGAGCGCATTCACCGACTCCCTATGGGGATAGGCCTTCGCGGGGTCGTCAACGATGGGTGCGATCGTCCCGTCGTAGTCCGAAGCGACCAGCAGCCGTGGCACTCGGGCGACAGCCGCCAACGCACGGCGAAGTTCCAGTGGCAAATCCTGTGCGCTCACGCATCCAACCTAGTGATCGGAGGAGATTTTTCAGGGCGAGCCAGACTCTACTGGGTCTTGATTGCCCGCTCGTTCTGACGGTGATACATAGCGTTTACAAGACACTTGCCTCCGGTTCACCATATGTCCGATTTCCGCTCGGGCAGTACGGCTTCGGTGCCTGTGACCTGTGACGTTGTGGTTGAACGCGAAAGGGCCGGATCGTCTCGAAAAGACGACCGGCCCGGATGCATCCGTGCGAAAGCCCGGAGTGCGTTTGCCGCGTGCTACCCCCGGTGCTGGGAGTAAACCCGGAGAAATCTCACTTGTCGCCGATCAGCAGATCCACTGTGAGCTCCAGTCGTTCGGTGACATCGGTGGCCGATGCGCGACGGGTGAGCCAGGCGACCAGATTCGACAGCCACACATCGCTTATCACGCGGGCGATGGCGAGCTGGCGCTCATCGGGCACCTCGTCGGACAGCGCGCGGGCGAAGAATCGGTCCATCACCTTGCCGACCCGATCCACCTCGGCGGCCGCGGAGGCGTCGGCGAACATGAACGCTCGCGTCATGGCCTCGGTGAGCAGCGGATCGCGCTGCATGGCACGGGTGATCTGGGTGAGCATGAGGTGCATGCGCTCGCGCGGATCGCCGCCGGGCAGCGGCTTGCGGCGGCTCTCCAGCTGTTCGAATTCGCGGGCCAGGGCCGAGACGAGCAGGTGCACCTTGGACGGGAAGTACCGGTACAGGGTGCCGACGGCGACATCGGCGCGCTCGGCGACCGCGCGCATCTGGACGGCGTCGTAGCCGCCCTTGGAGGCCAGCGCGAGGGTGGCGTCGAGAATGCGTTTGCGCCGGTCGCGCTGTGCAGCCGAGCTCAGATCCTCCTCGCTGAGGGTGGTGACGGGCGCACTGCGCCCGGTGCCCACAGGCGCGGTGCCCGCAGCGGCGCCATCGGCGGACTGCGATCGGGAGGGACTGGCCATCGGTTGAAAGTCCTTTCCTGCACGAATCGTTCGATTCATCCCGGCTACGAGTTCGTACCGCGATTGGGCGGCGCTTGACTTACGCCCGGCTCGAACATTAGAACATGTTCTAGGAGTGGAAGTCACCCCGGAAAGGCGGTACGTGGTGTGACCATAGCCACCACTGACGAGCATAAAGCCGTCCAGGAGTCCATGCGCGGGTGGGCGGCAGCGGTGCGCCCAATTGCAACAATGCGTTCCGGTGGGTCGGATTTCTGGCGCGAATACTGGTCGCGCCTCGCCGATCTCGGGATATTCCGGGTCGCGGTCCCGGAGGAGGCCGGCGGTGCGGGTTGTTCCGTCGGAGATCTGGCCGTGCTGGTGGAGCAGGCGGCACATGATCTCGTAGGCGGACCCGTACTTTCGACGGCCCTCGCCGGCCTCGTTGCCGGAGAGATGCTCGACGAGAATACGCCGTGCGGTATCGCGCTCGGTGGCGAAATCGCGATATCGGTCGGCGAATCCGGGGCAATTCTGTCCGGTGAGTGGGACTCGGTTCTCGGCGCCGCGCCGGGCACCGCCGTCCTGGTGCCGGTCGTCGACGGTGAGCGCCACCTGTGGGGTCTGATCGACGCCGATGCGGCGGGCCTGCGGGTGGAGCCGCTGCCCACCATCGACCAGACCGTCCCGCTCGCGCGGGTGGTCTGCGCGGAAGTTGCTGTCGCGCCGGACCATTTGTTCGAACCCACGCAATCCGTACTCGATATCGCCGCCACGCTGATTGCCGCCGAGGCCGCCGGTATTGCCGGATGGTGTTTGGAAACCGCGACCGAATACGCGAAGGTGCGCGAACAATTCGGGCGCAAGATCGGCGAATTCCAAGCGGTCAAACATATTTGCGCGTGGATGCTGTGCCGGGCCGAGCAGATTCGCGCGGTGGCTGCCGATGCGGCCGCCGCGGTTGATGCTGAGACGAACGAACTTCCGCTCGCGGCGGCGGTGGCACTGTCCATCGCGCTGGACGCCGCGGTGGAAACCGCCAAGGACTGCATTCAGGTGCTGGGTGGAATCGGTTTCACCTGGGAGCACGACGCGCACCTGTATTTGCGCCGGGCCACCGCCATGCGGCAGTTGCTGGGCGGTTCCGCGCGCTGGCGCGCCCGGGTCACCGAATTGACATTGCAGGGTGTGCGCCGCACGGTCGGTCTCGATCTCGGCACCGCTTCCGGCGGGGCCGAGGGCGAACCCAATTGGGACGCAGTCGGTTTGACCGCGGCCGAGGCCGCGGTGCTGGCCGCGGACCTGGCCAAGATCGCCGCGCTGCCCGAGGCGGAACAGCGCAACGCGCTCGCCGAGTCCGGTCTGCTGGCCTCGCATTGGCCGGTGCCGTACGGACGCGGCGCGGGTCCGATCCAGCGCACCTGGATCGATGACCAGGTGCGCAAGGCGGGCATCACGCTGCCCGAACTGGCCATTGCCAACTGGGCGATTCCGACTCTGCTGCAATGGGGTTCGCCCGAGCAGATCGAGCGCTACGCACTGCCGACGCTGACCGGTGAGGTCATCTGGTGCCAGCTGTTCTCCGAGCCGGAGGCCGGTTCCGATCTGGCCGCGCTGCGCACGGTGGCCGAGCGGGTCGAGGGTGGCTGGAAGCTGCGCGGTCAGAAGGTGTGGACGTCGCTGGCGGACAAGGCGACCTGGGGCATCTGCCTGGCGCGCACCGATCCGGCCGCGCCCAAGCACAAGGGCATCAGCTACTTCCTGGTCGATATGAAGAGCGCGGGCATCGATATTCGCCCGCTGGTCGAGATCACCGGTGAGGCGCGCTTCAACGAGGTCTTCCTGGACGATGTGTTCGTCCCGGACGACTGCCTGGTCGGTGCGCTGGAGAACGGCTGGAAGATCGCGCGCTCGACGCTGTCGGCCGAGCGGGTCGCCATGGGCGGCAAGGGAATCGGGGATGAGCTGGAGGCGTTGATCGCCGCCGCGCCCACCTCCGGACCCGGTGCGGAATTGGTGGCGGATCGACTCGGCGGACTCGTCTCCGAATCAATCGCTGGAACATTGCTGGACGCGCGCGCGGCGCAGAAACTGCTATCCGGTGGAGACCCGGGTCCGCAGAGCAGCGTGCGCAAACTGGTCGGTGTCAGACACCGGCAGGCAGTCGCCGAATTTGCCGTGGAAGTGGCTGGCGCGGCGGGTGCTTTGGAAACCGATGTGGTGAAAGAATTCCTGCTCACACGCTGTTTGTCCATTGCGGGCGGTACCGAGCAGATTCTGTTGACCGTCGCCGGTGAACGAATTCTCGGACTGCCGCGCGAATCGCACGGTTAGCCCACACCTCAACCGGGAGTAATGAATTGGACTTCACGCGGGACGAGAGCCAGGATGCTGTCGCCGAGGTTGTTGTAAGTTTGCTGGAGCGTGAAAGCGCACGCGATATCGCGCTCTGGCCGATTTTCGCGGGCAGTGGACTGCTCGCCGTGCCCCTACCCGAGCGGTTCGGCGGTGACGATATGGGTCTGCTGGAAGTTTCCGCCATGCTGACCGAGCTCGCCACCGACGCCGTGCAGATTCCGGCGCTCAGCACGCTCGCCTTCGGCGTGCTGCCGCTGCTGGCCATCGGCGTGCCGGATACGGTGGCGCAGAAGGTGTTTCCCGCCGTCGCCGACGGCGCGGTGCTCACCGCCGCACTGCACGAGGCGGGCGCGCCGTTCACCGTGAAGCCCGAGACCACGGCGGTCGCGGACGGTGACACCGTGCGCGTCACCGGTTCCAAGGTGGCGGTGCCGTACGCCGATACCGCGCGCTGGATTCTGGTCCCGACCACCTCGGGTATCGCGATCGTCGACGGTGACGCGCCGGGCGTCACCAAGACCGCGAGCCCGACTTCCGATGGGGTGCCGGAGTTTTCGCTGCGCTTGGACGGTGTGCAGATTCCCCCCGAGCAGTTGCTGCCCGGCGGTATCGCCGAACTGCACCGCTTCGCGCTGGCCGGAATCGGCTCGGTCGCGGACGGTCTGCTCAAGGGCGTTCTCGCGCTGACCGCCGAACATGTGCGCACCCGCGAGCAGTTCGGTCGTCCGCTGGCCGAATTCCAGGCTGTCGCACAGCAGATCGCCGATGTGTACGTGGTCTCGCGGACCCTGCACGCGGCGGCGGCATCGGCCAATTGGGCGCTTGCGCAGGCTGTGTCCTTCTCCCGGGACGGGGTGGACAACGCCGAACACCTGGACCGCACCGAAGACGATCTGGATGTACTCGCCTACACGGTGGCATCGGAGCTGCCCGCTGCCATGCAGCAGTGTCATCACCTGCACGGTGGTCTCGGCGTCGATATCACCCATCCACTGCACCGCTACTACTCACAGGCCAAGGACATCGCGCGCTGGCTGGGCGGCGAATCGTTCCGGCTGGACCGTTTGGGAGCCAGATGTTCATCGAACTGACCGCTGAGCAGCGCCGGCTGCGGGACGAATTGCGTTCGTATTTCACCGGTCTCGTCACTCCCGAAGAGGAGGCCGAGATGCTGGTGAACCGGCACGGTGACGCCTACCGCACGGTCGTGAAGCGCATGGGCGCGGACGGCAAGCTGGGCGTCGGCTGGCCGAAGGAGTACGGCGGGCAGGGTTTCGGGCCGCTGGAACAGCAGATCTTCTACAACGAGGCGGTGCGCGCCGACGTACCCGTCCCGCTGGTGACGCTGCTGACCGTCGGCCCGGCGCTGCAGTCCTTCGGCACGGATGAGCAGAAGCGGAAGTTCCTGCCCGGAATCCTCACCGGCGACATCCATTTCGCGATCGGCTACTCCGAGCCCGATGCCGGAACCGACCTGGCGGCACTGCGCACCAGCGCCGTGCAGGACGCCAACGGTGACTGGATCGTCAACGGGCAGAAGATCTTCACCACCGGAGCGCACGAGGCCGATTACATCTGGCTGGCCGTGCGCACCGGCACGGTGGAATCGCGGCACCGCGGCATCACCATCCTGATCATGGACACCAAGGATCCGGGCTACTCCTGGACCCCGATCATCACCGCCGACGGCGCGCACCACACCAACGCCACCTATTTCGACAATGTGCGCGTGCCCGCGAGCATGGTCGTCGGCGAGGTGGACAAGGGCTGGAAGCTCATCACCACCCAGCTCAATCACGAGCGGGTGAGCCTGGGCCCGTCCGGCAAGATCGAACAGCTCTACACCCGGGTCCGCGAATGGGCGCATAAGCAGGGCGTACTGGGTGAGATCGAGGTGCGGCGGTCGCTGGGCCGGTTGCACGCCATGGTGCGGCTCAACGAGCTGCTGAACTGGCAGGTGGCCTCCAATATGGAGCGCCCCGACGCCGATCCGGCCGATGTGATCGCCGACGCGTCCGCGACCAAGGTGTACTCCACCGAGGCGCTGCAGGAGGCCGGACGCCTGGCCGAGGAGATCGTGGGCCGCTACGGCGATCCCGCCGATCCGGCGACCGCGGAACTGCTGGTGTGGCTGGACCGCCGCACCAAGCAGAATCTGGTGGTCACCTTCGGCGGCGGCGTCAATGAAGTCATGCGCGAGCTCATCGCCCAAATGGGCCTGCGGCTACCCCGCGTGCCGCGCTAGCAAGAAGGAATTCGACAGTGACGCAAAGCTTCACGGCCGACGAGATCCGAGCGGCCGGGGAAAAGATCAAGGAAGCGGGGCAGTCGTCCCCGCGTCTGGCCCGCGATCCGGTGAACCAGCCCATGATCAACAACTGGGTGGAGGCCATCGGGGACGCCAACCCGATCTATGTCGACGAGGCCGCCGCCATCGCCGCCGGACATCCCGGCGTCGTGGCCCCGCCCGCCATGGCGCAGGTGTGGACCATGCTGGGGCTCAACGGGACCCGGCCCGCCGACGACCCGATGACGGTCACCAACGAGCTGCTCGACGCGGCCGGGTTCACCTCGGTGGTGGGCACCAATTGCGATCAGGTGTACCACCGCTACCTCGAGGTCGGCGAGCAGGTCACCGTGCGTTCGTCGCTGGATTCCCTGGTGGGGCCGAAGCGCACGGGTCTGGGTGAGGGCTGGTTCGCCACCTATCGCACGAATTGGTATGTGGGAGAAGAGCTCGTCACCGAGATGCTCTTCCGCATCCTGAAGTTCGCGCCCGGCACCGGTGCCGCGCCCAAGGCCGATCCGGCGGCGGATCTGGCCAAGCGGGTCAAGCCGGTGGTCTCGCACGACACCCAATTCTTCTGGGACGGCACCAAACTCGGCGAGCTGCGGATTCAGCGACGACCCGACGGCACGCTCCAGCACCCGCCGGTTCCGGCGATCTGGCAGGACAAGGCCAAGGAGACCGAATACGTCGTGGCCTCCGGGCGCGGCACCGTCTTCAGTTTCGTCGTGCACCATGCCCCGAAGGTGCCCGGCCGGGCGCTGCCGTTCGTGGTCGCGCTGGTCGAACTGGAGGAGGGTGTGCGCATGCTCGGTGAGCTGCGCGGTATCGATCCCGCCGACGTCGCCATCGGTCAGGCCGTCGAGGTCGGTTTCGAGGCCCTCGATGACGACAACACCGTGCCCTATTGGAAGGCTGTGTCATGACCTCCACCGTGGAACTTGCCGCAGTGCAGGTCGGAACGACGTTGCCGGAGTTGGTGATTCTCGCCGACACCACCTTCATCGTGTCCTCGGCGCTGGCCACCCGGGACTTCCAGGACGTGCACCACGATCCGGCGCTGGCGGTGGAGCGCGGCTCCAAGACCATCTTCGCGAACATCCTCACCGATACCGGTGTGGTGCAGCGCTTCGTCACCGACTGGGCCGGTCCGGCCGCGCGGGTGAAGTCGATCTCGCTGCGCCTGGGCGTGCCGCTGTACTCGGGTGACACCCTCACGCTGTCCGGCACGGTATCGGCCGTGCAGGGCACCGAAATCACCATCGACGTGGTCGGCAAGGACAGCCTGGGCGACCACATCACGGCGAAAGCCGTTATCTCGCTTCAGGAGGCACGCGCGTGACGGGTCTGAGTGGCCGCGCCGCCATCGTAGGCATCGGCGCCACCGACTTCTCCAAGGACTCCGGCCGCAGTGAACTGCGCCTGGCCGCCGAGGCGGTCACCGCCGCACTCGCCGACGCCGGACTCACCCCCGCCGATGTGGACGGCCTGACGACCTTCACCATGGACACCAATACCCAGGCCGCCGTGGCCCGGGCCGCCGGTATCCCGAGCCTGAAGTTCTTCAGCAATATCCCGTTCGGCGGCGGCGCGGCGGCGGCGACCGTGCAGCAGGCGGCCATGGCCGTGGCGACCGGTGTCGCGGATGTCGTTGTGGCGTACCGCGCTTTCAACGAGCGCTCGGGTCACCGCTTCGGTCAGTTCTCCACCCAGCTGGCGGGCAATGCCACCTCCTCCGGTGTGGACAACGCGTTCTCGTACACGCACGGTCTGGGCACCCCGGCCGCGCAGGTGGCCATGGTCGCGCGTCGCTATATGCACGTATACGGCGCTACCAGTGCGGATTTCGGCACCATCGCGGTGACCGATCGCAAGCACGCCGCGGTGAATCCGAACGCGCACTTCTACGGTAAGCCGATCACCCTGGAGGAGCATCAGGCTTCCCGCTGGATCGCGGAGCCGCTGCATCTGCTCGACTGCTGCCAGGAGACCGACGGCGGTGTGGCGATCGTGGTCACCAGTGCCGAACGGGCCAAGGATCTTCCGAACAAGCCCGCCGTGATCGTCGGCGCGGCACAGGGTTCCGGCGCTGATCAGTACGTCATGACCAGCTACTACCGTGATGCCATGACCGGCCTGCCGGAAATGGGCCTGGTCGGCGATCAGCTGTGGGCCCAAAGTGGTTTGCGCCCGGAGGATATGCAGGCCGCGATCCTCTACGACCACTTCACCCCGTTCGTGCTCATGCAGCTCGAGGAACTGGGTTTCTGCGGTCGCGGTGAGGCCAAGGACTTCATCAAGGACGGTGCGCTGGAGGTGGGCGGGCGACTGCCGCTGAACACCCACGGCGGCCAGCTCGGTGAGGCGTACATCCACGGTATGAACGGCATCGCCGAGGGCGTGCGCCAGATTCGCGGCACCTCGGTGAATCAGGTTGCGGGACTGAGCAATATCGTCGTGACGGCCGGCACCGGCGTCCCGACCTCGGGTCTGGTGCTCAGCTCCAACTGATCCGTCATGTCGAATGCCCGGGTGAGATCCGTTCTCGCCCGGGCATTTCGCGTTCATGGCTACCTGCGGTGGAACACCCGGTAGAGGTTGAAGTCGTAGCCCCAGCCGTAGGTCTTGGGGGTGAGGAAGCGCGGCTCGTCCGGATTCCACCAACGCGCCTTCGCTCGCTCCCAGGTCGGTCGCCGCCAGTCATAGGGCATGCCCAGGAAGGTCCCCTGGGGTTCGGGCGGTGTCTTGTCGGTGCGCTCCGGTTCCGTCATAGGGCCAGGCTACGACCATTTTCGAGGTGGGGGGTTGCGCGCCGCGAAAGAGTGAGTGTACAGTCACTCACATGACCAAGCGCGGAGTTACCCTCTCCACCTCGGACGTTCGCCGGGAAGCCGTTCTCGACGCGGCCATCGTGGAGTTCGCCCGGACCGGGTATCACGGCACGCCGATCACCACCGTCGCCACGGCGGCCGGGATATCGACGGCCTACGTGTTCAAGCTCTTTCCGAGCAAGGTCGAACTGTTCGTCGCGGCACTGGACCGGTGCTTCGAACTGGTGGAGCGTTCGCTCGCCACGGGTGCGGCCCGGGCGGGGGAGGGTGATCCCGAGAAGATCCTCTACGAGATGGGCGGGGCCTACGCCGAACTCATCTCGAACAAGAGTCTGCTCATGCTCCAGGTGCACGCCCAGTCCGCGACCGATATCGCCGATATCGCCGACGCGCTGCGCCGGGGCCTGGCCCGGGTCACCGACTATGCCAAATCACGTTCGGGCGCAACCGATCCCGAGGTGCAGAAGTTCATCGCCTACGGGCAGCTGTGCCACCTCATCACCACGCTGGGGCTGGACGGGAGCGAGGGCGGCTGGGCCGCGATCCTCAATCTCGGCATCCGGCATCCTGGCTGATTTTTCGAGCCTCTCGAACGAGAGGCTTTTCATTTACCCATCGAGTGACTGACCGGTCACTCACACATCAGGAAGAAGAAGATCATGTCGATCACCGCCACCGAAATCGTCCTGCCCGGCACCGTCGAGCCCGAGGGACTGCTCACCACCCACCGCGAACTGGCCGCCCCGAAGCCGGGCCAGGCGCTGATCGAGGTCGAGGCCACCGGCGTCTCCTTCGCCGAACAGCAGATGCGCCGCGGCAAGTACTACGACCAGCCCGCCTTCCCGTTCGTGCCCGGCTACGACCTGGTCGGCACGGTCGTCGAGGTCGGATCGCCCGCCGATGCCGGACTGGTCGGCAAGCGGGTCGCCGCGCTGACCAAGGTCGGCGGCTGGGCCAGCCACGTGCTGCTGAACAGCGCCGATCTGATCGAGGTGCCCGCCGAACTCCCCGCCGACGCCGCCGAAACCTTCGTCGTCAACGGCATCACCGCCTGGCAGATGCTGCACCGCTACGCGAAAGTGCGTGCGGGACAGACGATCCTGGTGCACGGCGCGAACGGCGGCGTCGGCTCCACGCTGGTGCAACTGGCCCTGGCCGCAGGGGTAAAGGTGATCGGCACCGCCTCGGCCCGCAATGCCGACCAGGTCACCGCACTCGGCGCGACCCCGGTCGACTACCGCGGCGATGTCGTCGCCCAGGTCCGCGCCCTGGCCCCGAACGGCGTCGACGCGGTCTTCGACCACGTCGGCGGCCCCGGCATCGTGGACTCCTTCAACCTGCTCGCCCCCGGCGGCACCCTGATGGCCTACGGCACCGCCTCCACCAAGGACGACACCGGCAACTCCCGCCTCCCGGTCCTGAAACTCTTCGCCCGCCTGCTGCTCTGGAACGTCCTGCCCAACAAGCGCAGCGCGCACTTCTACAACATCTGGGCCGGACAGCGCCGCGCGAGCACGTTCCGCCGCAAGCTCACCACCGACCTGACCGCCGTCTTCGCGCTCGCCGCCAAGGGTGACCTGCGCCCCCAGATCGCCGCCCGCTTCCCCCTGACCCAGGCCGCCGAAGCGCTGACCCTGGCCGAATCCCGCACCGTCACCGGCAAAGTCGTGCTGCTCCCCGCGCAGTAGTCGCCAGTCGCTCGCTCGCCCAGCAGCTTTCATACAGCAGAGGAAGAACCGTCATGCTCGCCAAGCCGTACCTGACCGCACACTACGAGCCCGTCCCGGATGAGCTGACCGCCCACGATCTCACCGTGCGCGGCAGCATCCCGCCCGAGCTGAGCGGCCGCTACTTCCGCAATGGCCACAATCCGAAACCCGGTGACGTGCCGACGCATTGGTTCAAGGGCGCGGGCATGATCCACGGCCTGCGACTGCGGGACGGCCGCGCCGAGTGGTACCGCAATCGCTGGGTGCGCACGCCCGCGCTGGACGGTGCGCCGCTGCTGCGGGAAGACGGTTCGATGGATCTGACCGCGAGCATCGCCGGGACGCACATCATCGAGCACGCCGGTCGCATCCTCGCACTCCAGGAGGCGAACCTCCCCTTCGAGATGACCCCCGAGCTGGATACGGTGGGCCCCTACGATTTCGGCGGCAAGCTCACCACCGCCATGACCGCGCATCCCAAACAGGATCCGGTCACCGGTGAACTGCACTTCTTCGGCTACTCGCCGATTCCGCCGCATCTCGTCTACTACGTCGCCGGTCCGGACGGTGTGATCCTTCGGCAGCAGATCGTCGAGGGTGCGGGGCCGTCGCTCATGCACGATTTCGGCATCACCGAGAATTACGTTGTCTGGCTGGATATGTCGGTGATCTTCGATCACGCCGAGCAGTCCGGCATCCCGTACCGGTGGAGCGATGACTACCGGCCGCGCATCGGCATCCTGCCCCGCTCCGGCGGCGCGGTGACCTGGTTCGACGTGGAACCCGGTGCGCTGCTGCACGTCTCGAACGCCTACGAGGACGAATCCGGCCGCGTCGTGATCGAGGGGCCGCGCTTCGACCGGTCGGCCTGGGAGACCGGCTGGAAGTGGTGGATCGGCGCTCCCGGATATCCGCCCAGCCCCAATGGTGGTGCGCTGCAACATCGTTACGTTCTCGACCCGCAGGTGGGGCGGGCGCGGGAGACCATGATGGACAGCCTGATCACCGATTTCCCCACCATCAACGAGGACTACATCGGGCGGCGCAATCGCTACAGCTACGCGGTCGCCTTCCCCGGTGCGGGGTTGGAGGGCGTGGGAATCCTCAAGTACGACAACGATTCCGGTACGAGCACGCTGGCCGCCACCGGTGCGGGCCGGATTCCGGGCGAGGCGGTGTTCGTCCCCGCCGCCGGGGCCACGTCCGAGGATGACGGCTACCTGCTGACCATTGTCGGCGATGCCGCCTCGGCCTCCTCCGAACTGCTCATCCTCGACGCGCACGACATCACCGCACCGCCCATCGCGGCCGTCGAACTGCCGCGCCGGGTGCCCGGCGGCATCCACGGATCCTGGATCGAGGATTGATCCGCAACCGGGTCGCCGAGCCCCGGCCCGGGCGTACGTTGGGGGGACGTATGTTCGGGAAGGGGATCGGTCATGTTGCAGGATCGGATGAAAGAGCTTCCGGCGGTGGATCATTCGCTGGTTTACGGGGCTCCGCTGCAGACGGCGGATGGGTCGACGATCATCACCGTGACCGGGACCTCGGGGTTTTTCCGGCCGCGGCCGCGTCCGCTGGGGGTGTTCGTGGTGCACGGGGGTGAGGTCAAGTGGGAGCCGGTCGAGGATGACGGGCGGATCGCGTTGATCGGGGTGCTGACCGGGTTCGTGGCGGCGGCGTTCGCGACCGCCGCGATGGTGAAGCGCCCGCCGTGGCCGGATGTGCGTATTACGCAGCAGAACTGAATCGTCCTGTGCGAGTGGTCACCTTCGGCTCCACTCGGCGGCGAATCCCTCTATAGATATAGAGGAAGGTGATTCGGGCGCAGGAGGTTGCCGTGCAGACCAGCGATATCGTTCTCGACCACGATCAGCGGCTGGCCGCGGATCGACTCGACGAGATCGCCGCGCGGGTGGGGAAGCGGTGGCATCGGCCGCGCGGGCTGTACCTGTACGGCGGCCCGGGACGCGGCAAGACCATGCTGATGGATCGGTTCTTCGCCGCGGTGCCCTCGGAACGCAAGCGGCGCTTCCACTTCCACAGCTTCTTCGCGCAGCTCAACGCGGGCATCCACGAGCACGGCGGTATCGATGCCGCCGCCGCGGCCCTGCTCGGTGACGCCCGGCTGATCTGCTTCGACGAATTCCACGTGCACGACGCGGGTGATGCCCGGCTGGTGGCACGGCTGCTCGATATCCTGTTCGCTCGGCACATCACGCTCGTGGTCACGTCGAATTACCCGCCGCGGGAGCTGATGCCGAACCCGCTGTGGCATCCCATGTTCGTGCCCACCATCGACCGCATCCTGGAACACCTCGATGTGCTCTCGGTGAACGGTCCCCAGGATTACCGGCGGCTCGGCGGCAGGCACACCGGATTCGCGGCCGGGCGGTACCTCGTGGGGGAGTGCCCGGCCACCGGGCGCGCGGAGGTTCCCATCGCCCATCGCCTGATGCACGCGCGCGCCGCCGAAAACGGGGCGCTGACGGTCGATTTCGCCGAGCTGTGCGGAATCCCGGTGTCGGCGGCCGATTTCCTGGAGCTGACGCGGCGGTTCCGGACGTGGACCCTGTGCGAGGTGCCGCCGCTGGATTCGGTGCCGCCGGACTGGGTGATGCGGCTGGTGAATCTGGTCGACGTGCTCTACGACGCCGATCTGGAACTGTCCGTGTACGCGCGGGTTCCGCTCGCGGATATGGGCGCTGACGTGGCCCGGGTCCCCGATCTGTACCGGACGCTGAGCCGCCTCGGCGAGCTCTCGGTACCGGCGCGCGACGCGGTGGCGACGCTCGGGTGAACACGTCGACTTGATCGACGGGAACGGTTCATGTGCCGTCTACGCGGAAGGGTGCGTGCGTTGCAAGTGACTTCTTACCGTGCATTCAGGAGGCAGCACCGAACCGGAGGGGACCGATGCGAATCCGCGAGCAGGCCAAGGGCACAGCGCCTCGCCACCCGAGCATCCCCGGCGGCCGATTGCGCGTGCTGGTGGTCGCCGAATCCTTCCTTCCCCAGGTCAACGGCGTCACCAACTCGGTGCGGCGGGTGCTCGATCACCTCGCCGCCAAGGGGCACGAAGCAGTTCTGATGGCCCCGACGGGTCCGGCCAAGTACGCCGGATTCCGGGTGCACGTGGTGCGCGGGGCGCGCCTGCCGTTCTATCGCGACTTCCGGATCGGGCTGGAGACGCGTCGCCGATTGCGCAAGGTCATGCGGGAATTCGAGCCCGATGTCGTGCATATCGCCTCACCCGCGACGCTGGGATATCAGGCGGCCCGGGTGGCCGGTGAGCTCGGCGTGCCGACGGTCGCCATCTATCAGACCGATCTTGTGGGTTTCGCCGAACGCTATGACCTGCCCGGTGGTGTGCGCACCATGACGGCGCTGACCCGGCGCATCCACCTGCAGGTCGATCGCACGCTCGCGCCTTCCACCGCAAGCCTGCGGCAACTCGAGCTGATGGGTGTGCCGGGCCTGGCGCGCTGGCCGCGCGGGGTCGACCTGGAGCAGTTCGGCCCGTTCCGGCGCTCGGCGGAACTGCGAAAGCGGCTGGCCCCCAACGGTGAACTGCTGATCGGCTATATCGGCCGCCTGGCTCCGGAGAAGGAGCTCGAGCTGCTCGCGCACCTGCTGCCGCTGCCGAATGTGCGCCTGGTCATCGTCGGTGGCGGCCCGGAGGAGAAGCGCCTGCGAAAGTTGTTGCCGGGCGCGGCTTTCCTGGGTGTGCTGCACGGCGAGGAACTCGGCGCGGCCTACGCCTCGCTGGATGTGTTCGTGCACACCGGACGTCACGAAACCTATTGCCAGGCAGCGCAGGAGGCTCTCGCCTCCGCCGTGCCGGTGGTCGCGCCGCGCTCCGGCGGCCCCATCGACGTGGTCGCGCCCGGCGCCGGATTCCTTTATCCCCCGGGCGATGCCGAGGCTTTGACAGCCCTGGTTCGCCGTCTCGTCGACGATGCCGAGTTGCGCGCGCAGACCGCGCAGAACGCTCAGCGCAGCGTGCGCGACCGCTCCTGGGCGGCCGTGAACGATCTGCTGATTCGCCACTACCGCGAAGTGATCGCGGAACGCCGCCGACTGCCAGGCGATGGCGACCTCCGCAGCCCGCTCTCCAAGGAGGCATCCTGATGCTGCGCATCTCCGTCATCGGCACCGGTTATCTCGGTGCCACGCACGCCGCGGGCATGGCCGAACTCGGCTTCGAAGTGCTCGGGGTGGACAATAATCCGGCCAAGGCGGCCGCGCTCTCGGCGGGGCGGGTGCCCTTCCACGAGCCCGGACTGCCGGAACTGCTGGCCGGACATGTGGAATCCGGCAGGCTGCGGTTCGGCACCTCGCTGGTGGCGGCCGCCCGGTTCGCCGATGTCCATTTCCTCTGTGTCGGAACGCCGCCCGGCACCAACGGCGCGGCGGATCTGTCCCAGCTGTACGGGGCCATCGAGGGCCTGGTGCCGCATCTGACCCGCAATTGCCTGATCGTGGGCAAGTCGACGGTGCCGGTCGGCACCGCCGAGGCGCTCACCGCTCGCATCGCCGAGCTGACCCCGGCCGGGATCTCGGTGGATCTGGCCTGGAATCCGGAATTCCTGCGCGAGGGTCACGCGGTGCACGACACGCTCAGCCCCAATCGCCTGGTGTTCGGCGTGACCACCCCGGACGCGGAATGGGCTCTGCGCCAGGTGTATTCGACCCCGATCGCGGGCGGCTCGCCGGTGGTTATCACCAATCTGCCGACCGCGGAATTGATCAAGGTCTCCGCGAATGCCTTTCTGGCGACCAAGATCTCGTTCATCAACGCGATGGCCGAACTGTGCGAGCTCACCGGTGCGGATGTGACGCTGCTGGCGGACGCGCTCGGGCACGACGATCGGATCGGCCGCAAATTCCTCGGCGCCGGACTGGGTTACGGCGGCGGCTGTCTGCCCAAGGATGTGCGCGCGCTCATCGCCCGCGCCGGTGAACTGGGCGCGGCCGAGACCGTGGACTTCCTGCGCGATATCGACACCATCAATCTGCGCCGCCGCGAACGGGTGGTGCGCGAGACCCTGGATCTGCTGCACGCCAGCGGTTCCCATCGGGTCGGCATTCTCGGCATCGCCTTCAAACCGCTGTCGGACGATGTGCGCGATTCGCCCGCGCTCGATGTGGCGGTGCGCCTGCAGGCCGCGGGCGTGCAGGTCACCGCGTTCGATCCGGCGGCCACGGTTCCGGCGCGCGCGGTCGCCCCGCAGCTGATCTACGCGGCCACCGCGGCGGCCGCGCTGCACGAGGCCGATGTGGTGCTGCACCTCACCGAGTGGAGTGAGTTCAGGGACCTTGATCCGGTCTTCCTGCGCACGGTGGCGCGCGGTCGCACCCTCATCGATGCCCGCAACGCCCTCGATCCGGAGCCGTGGCTGGCGGCCGGATGGGATTTCCGGGCACTGGGTCGTCTGGTCGAGTCCCGGAATCCGGTGGCGCGCGCGGAATCCCGCGAGTCACTGAACGCTCCGGCGCCGGAGTCGTTGCGTCCCGGCTCGCTGCGTGGCTCCCGCCGGGGTGTGGAAGCACCTGCCACACTGGCGGATTCGGCGCTGACCCGATTGCGGGCCCGGGTGCGCCGCTCCGCGTGACCCGATGCGGACGTCTCGGCTCGGCCGCCCGGGGTGGCCGAGCCGCCGCTGCTCGGATGCGGTCCGGTCCTTCCGATCGGATCTATTCAGTGCGGTTTGTTATGAGCGGAACATGCGAATTGTCCGGCCCACTACCACGGGACGTGCGATGCGGTCACCGAACCTCGAGCGC
This sequence comes from Nocardia sp. NPDC056000, assembly GCF_042269265.1. Taxonomy (NCBI): domain Bacteria; kingdom Bacillati; phylum Actinomycetota; class Actinomycetes; order Mycobacteriales; family Nocardiaceae; genus Nocardia; species Nocardia sp. NPDC056000. Next base: position 111,668 of record NZ_JBHJXS010000002.1, read on the forward strand.
GAATATATTCAGGATTCGCATGTAATCGGTGTTTCGCAATTCCCCCCAACCGGACCTACCGGCATGTAACTATGTGCCTGATTTGCAGGACTCTGGTTAGGGGTACACGTGACTGGGGTGGGGACGCTGGCATCGCGGGTGATCGGCTTGATCGCCCTGCTGATGCTCGCCGTTTTCGCGCTGCGCGGCTACATCCCCGGCACCGGCGGACCCTCCGCGCCGGGTGCGCCGTCGGCGGTGACGCTGGCGCTCATGCCGGTATTGCTGCTGGTCTCGGTGGTGATCCTGGCCGCGGGCGTGATCAATAGCCAACACCGGCTGCCACTTTCGATGCCCGAACCCGATCCCGATCGCGAGCGCGAGCGCACCGGACTGCCCCGGCTCGGACTGCTGGTGCTGATCGCGCTGGCCGCCATCGCACTGGTCGCGACCGCGGTGCTGTCGATCTACCTGGTCGGTCCCGGCCGCAAAGAACCCGCGGATCAGACGTTTTCGACGCCGTCGCCGACCACCGGCGGCACGCAGCCGGTGGACACCCTGGCCCCGCCGCCGGAATCGCTGCCCGATCCACCGCTCAGCGGCACCGTGCTGGTCCTGGTGGCCGTCGGTGCGATCGCGCTGGTACTGGTGGCCATGACCGGACTGGTGGTGGTCGCGGTCGGCTCCACGCGCCGCCCGGAACCGAAAATCGCCGGTATCGTGCCCAGTTCGCCCACCGAGGCGGTGTCACTGGCCAAGGTCGCGGAAATGGGCCTGGCGGCCATGATCGCGCCGGGTCAGGATCCGCGCACCGCCATCATCGCCTGCTATGTCGCGATGGAACGCGGTCTGGCGCAGGCGCGGGAGGTGGCTCCGCTGGCCTCGGACACTCCCTCGGAGGTGCTGGCGCGCGCCTTCGATCGCGGCTTCCTGCACGATGCCTCGGCGCGAGAGTTGGTGGCGCTCTTCGAGGAAGCCCGGTTCAGCCCGCACTCCATGCTGGAGTGGCAGCGCATGCGAGCCGAACAGCTGCTGCGCATCGTCTTGGCCGATCTACAGGGACAGGCGGAAACCGCATGAGCCGGATAGCGATAGTGGTCGGCGGCCTGCTGCTGGCGGGTCTGTTCGAGATGTTCGCACTGCACAATGACCGCACCACCCTGCTCCCGGTGGCGGCCATTCCGGTCGCCGGGGTGCTGGGATTGCTGGTCTGGTCGCTGCTGGACCGGGCCCGCCGGTATCAGCCCGCCAGTCCGGAAGATCACGAGATCGACAATGGCCCAGCGGAAATGCTCAATCGCTGGCAGGCTCGGGCACAGATGCTGGCGGATCGGTCCGAGGGCAGCCGCGCGGACTGGGACCGGCATCTGCGGCCGCTGCTCGCGAAGGAGTTCGAACTGACCAGCGGCCATCGGATGGCCAAGAACCGGCGCGCCACCGAGACCGCCGGGCAGCTGCAGTTCGGACCCGAACTGTGGCGCTGGGTGGATCCCGCCAATTCGGCGCTGCGTGACCAGACGAATCCGGCACCCGGCCGACCGGCGCTGGACGAGATCCTGCGCCGCCTCCAGAACATGTGAACGGGTTTTTCGATATGCGAGTACTGATATGACCTCACCGATGGACGTGACCGTCAAGCGCACCGATGCCGTGCTGCGGGAGATGTCCCGGGTGGTGGTGGGCAAGCGGGATGAACTGCAGCTGATCATGATCGCCGTGCTGTCCGGCGGGCACATCCTCATCGAGGATCTGCCCGGTCTGGGCAAAACGCTCATCGCCCGCTCGTTCGCGACGGCGCTGGGGTTGAACTTCACCCGCGTGCAGTTCACCCCGGACCTGTTGCCCGCGGACCTCATCGGCTCCACCATCTACGACATGCATTCGGGCCGGTTCACCTTCCGGCGCGGCCCGGTCTTCACCAATATGCTGCTGGCCGACGAGATCAACCGCACCCCGCCCAAGACCCAGGCCGCGCTGTTGGAGGCGATGGCCGAGGGCCAGGTGTCGATCGACGGGGAAACCTTCCCGCTGCCACAGCCTTTCGTGGTCATGGCGACCGACAATCCGATCGAGTACGAGGGCACCTATCCGCTGCCCGAAGCCCAATTGGACCGCTTCGCACTGCAATTGCGGCTCGGCTATCTGTCCGAGACCGATGAGATGCAGATGATCCGCCGCAGGCTGGAGCGTGGCTCGCAGCCCGCTCAGATCGGCCAGGTGGTCGACGCCGAGGGCCTGATGGAAATGCGCCAATCGGTGGAGTTCGTGACCGTGCACCCCGATGTGGTCGGCTACGTCGTCTCCCTGGCCGCCGCCACCCGCAGCCACCCCCAGGTCGAGGTCGGCGCCAGCCCCCGAGCCGAACTCGACCTGGTCCAAATGGCCCGCGCCCGAGCCCTTCTCAACGGCCGCGACTACGTGGTACCCGAGGACGTCAAGGCCCTGGCCATCCCTGCCATGGCGCACCGCATCACGCTGCGCCCCGAAATGTGGGTCCGCCGCATCCGCGGCGAGGACGTCATCGCCGAACTCTTGCGCCGCCTCCCGGTACCCCGCGCCAACCAGGCATGAGCGATCGCGTAGGCCGAACATGAACTCCCACCCCGCATTACCCAACCCGCCGCACACAGCGCGTCCCACTGCCGCCCGGGTGGGACCCGCCCCCACGAGATCTGCCGAGCGTGCCGGAATGAGGCTGCGTCGCGAGGGCATCGAAACGGCGCGGCGACCTGAGCGGTCTGCGGGGCGCTTGTGAAGCATCGGGATGAGAGTGCGGCCTCCTCGACCGAATTGCGGTGGCGGCCCGCGCCGTTGGTGTTCATGCTGGCGGTGGTGTCGGTGCCCGCGCTGGTGGCGGCGATCGTATTGGGGCAGTGGCAGTTGGTGGTGTTCGCCGCGCCCATGCTCGGGGTGCTGGCGACCGCGCCGTTGCAGTTGTCGCGCACCAGGATTCAGGTGGACGGGGTCGGGGTGCTGCGCTGCTTCGAGACCGAGGAAGTGGTGCTGACCGCGGCCGCCTTCGTGGAGAGCGGACATGCGTTGCTGCGCATGCATTCTCAACGGGTGGCCGGGATGGACACCCAGGTGGAGGAGGCGTTCGATTCCGGGGCGGCACCCGCCGGGATGCGCATCGCGCTATCCGCGCCGCGCTGGGGGCGGTACCCGATTCCGGTGCGGGTGACGGCGTTGAGTCCGGCGGGGCTGGCGGTGGCCTCCGTGCAGCTGCCCGCGGGCGACGTATACGTGTACCCGATCACCGATCCGCAGCGAATGCGCCTGCCGCGCACCGAACTTCCCGAGCGGATCGGCACGCATCTCACCCGCAGGCACGGTCCGGGCGTGGAGTTCGCCGATGTGCGCGCGTACGCGCCGGGCGATCAGCTGCGCACGGTGAACTGGGCGGTGAGCGCCCGGCGCGGACGCCTGTTCGTGACCGAGCGCTTCACCAATCGCGCGGCGGATGTGGTTGTGCTGGTGGACACCTCGCTACAGGCCCCGGGTCCGGCCTCGGACTCACTGGAGCTCTCGGTGCGCGGCGCGGCGCAGGTGGCGCAGTCGGCGCTGCAGGCCGGTGACCGGACAGCCGTTGTCTGCCTGGGCCGTTCGCCGCGCTGGCTGCGCCCGGATATCGGCCGCCGCCAGTTCTATCGCATCGTCGACACCGTGCTGGACGTGGGCGATGAACATATCGCCACCCAGGGCTCGCTGGCCCCGCACGCGGGTGTGCCGATCGGCGCGGTGGTGGTCGCCTTCTCCACGCTGCTGGACACCCAATTCGCGCTGGCGCTCATCGATCTGCGCAAGCGCGGGCACGTCGTGGTGGTGGTGGACGTGCTGCGCGGCCCGCCGTTCTCCGACGGCCTGGATTCCACCCTGGCGCGCATGTGGCAGCTGGAGCGCACCTCCATGTACCGCGATATGAGCACGGTCGGCGTGGATATCGTGCCGTGGCCCGAGGACGCGCGCCTGGATCAGATCATGCGCCTGCTGCCCCAGCAGCGCCGGACCGTGCGGGTGCGCCGATGACCAGATTCCTCGCGGTGCTCTCCGGTCTGCTGCTCGCGCTCGGTGTCGCCCTGGTGTTGCCGTGGGCGGCCATTCCGACGGTCGTGCTCGCGATCGCGGGCTGGCGGTGGCGGGTGAGCGCGGTCGGCGCGGTGCTGGCCGCACTGGCCGTACTGGCCTTCGTCGAGACCGGCGCGCTGGTCGCCGGGGCGATCGGCCTGGTGGCCACCACCTACCTGCTCAATACCGCGACGGTGTCGGCTCCGATCGGGGTGGTGCCCACCACCATCCCCTCGGTGGCGGGCGCCCTGATCTTCACGGTGGCCGCCGGAACGGCGACGTTATTGCCTGCGGGCTTGTCCTGGATTCCGATCGTGGCGCCGATCGCGGTGATCCTGCTGTACGCCTTGATCATTCGAGGACTGGTGGACGAACGTTCCGGCGGGTGAAGACTTTCGGAGTGACCCCGGGGCCGACCCGGGTTACTGCAGGGCCGGCGGCATCCGCGTCGGCTTGATGCGCCCGGCGTCGACGAGGGCGCGGAAGGCCGCACCCTTGCGATCGCATTCGCCGACCACGCAGCGGCGGTGCTGCTGCATGGTGCGGTGCGCCTCGGTCACATCGAGTTCGTGATCGGGTGCGCCGTGCGACCAGACGGAAGTGGACAGGATGGGATCGGCGGATGCGGTGTGCTCATTGCTGATTCGCTCGCGGATCCGGTCCACCGACAGTCTGTCCGGATCACGATGCGGTTGATGCAGGCTCACGAACGTGACGGCCATGATCGTGAGCATTGCCAGGGTGGCTGTGAACACCTGCCAGCCGGCCATTGGTTCACCTTCTCCATGTCTATCGGTTGAATCGGGGGTAGTTCGCTAGATATTCACCATAAGGCCGCGAGCGTTACTTGTTCCAGTACTTCATAGGTCAGAAACAGCCGAATTTCGGCCTATAACAGCAACTTACCGACCGGTTCCGGCCCGAAGTACGCCGAGAGTTTGCGAAGATTTTCCTGTGACCGACGGCCAGGCGCAGTTGCGTTCCATAACCAGTGCGGCACTGCTGGTCGAATTCGCGTCGGGACGGGGGATACCCACGCCTGCGCTGTTGCGCGGCACCGGAATTCGCGAAGGCGATCTGCTCGACTCCACCGCCGAGATCACCCTCGGGCAGGAATTGGCGCTGATGCGCAATGTGGTGGCCGAGGTCGGCGACGAACCCGGCATGGGTCTGATGGCCGGATTGCTGTGCCATCCGCCCAGCTTGGGCGTGCTGGGCTTCGCGCTGATGAGCTGTCCGACCGTGCGCGACGCGGTCGGTCTGGCGTTGCGCTACGCGGATCTGTCCTTCACCGTCGCCCGGCATCACCTGGTCATCGACGGGCAGGATGTCTCAATTGTCCGGGACGACAGCGGTGTTCCGCGCGAGGTGCGGCGCTTCGCGGTGGAACGCGATGTGGCGGCCATCTGGACGATTCAGCAGGATGTGCTGCCCATGCGGCCGCCCATCACGCGGGTCGCGGTGGCCTTTCCGCCGCATCCGGTCTACGAGATGTTCGGGGCCATGCTGGGGGTCGAGGAGGTGACCTTCAATGCCGCCCGCTCGGTGGTGACCGGTCCCGCCGATATTCAGAGTCTGCAACTGCCGCAGGCGAATTCGGCCACGGCGCGGTTCTACGAACAGCAGTGCGCCGATCTCATGCAGCGCCGCCGCAGCCGGGTCGGCATCAGCGGGCGGGTGCGGCAATTGCTCATCAGCCGGGGCGGTATCGCCGATCAGTCCCGGATCGCGGCGGAACTCGATCTGAGCGTGCGCACCCTGCGCCGCCGGCTCGCCGATGAGGGCACCACCTTCCGTGAACTGACCACCGAGACCATCGGATTGCTCGCCGAGGAACTGCTCATCACCGGAATGACGGTGGAGCAGGCCGCGATTCGGCTCGGCTATGCCAGCGTGTCCGCGTTCACCTCGGCCTTCCGCGCCTGGAAGGGGCAGTCGCCCGGGCAGTTCGCGCGCGAGAACCGCGGACGGGTGTCGCGCGCCAGCTGAACGCTGCGTCACGGTCCAGCTGAACGCTACGGCTCGCGCGGGTGCGAATCGGGCGAAGGCCGCACTCCCGGACCGTCGAATGCACTATGGCGATTGAAATATTCCGATCTCCCGGAATTCTTCCGGTGGCCCGAATCAGCAAGGGCCGCGACCGAAAATCGGTAGCGGCCCGGCTGTTTCGGGGGGTTTACGCGGTGTGGGTCAGCACCACATCGGCCAGTACGGGCGCGTCATCGCGCTCCACCACGGTCGCGGCGATGAGCAGTTCGCCCTCGGTCTCCCAGATGCGGGTGCGCAGGGTCTCGCCCGGGTAGAGGACTCCGGCGAACCGGGCGCGGAATCCGGTGACGCGGGCGGCATCCGAGCCCAGCGCGGTATCGGTGGCGGCCTTGAGGACCAGGCCGTACGTGCACAGGCCGTGCAGAATCGGGTTGGGGAATCCGGCATTACGGGCGAATTCCGGATCCGAGTGCAGCGGATTGCGGTCACCGCACATGCGGTACAGCAGCGCCTGCTGCGGCAGGGTCGGGGTCAGCACATCGAAATCCGGTGCGCGGTCCGGGAGTTCGGCCTTGGCCGACGGTCCGCGATCGCCGCCGAAACCGCCCTCGCCCTTGGCGAAGATGGAAGAGCGCGCGGTCCACAGCAATTCACCGTCCGAGCTGGTGGCGGTGTGTTCCTGCCAGATCACCGCGGCCGAGCCCTTATCCCAGATCTCACTGATCCGGCGCTCGAAAACCGCCTTGCCCGAAGCCGGAATCGGCCGGTGCACCACGATCTCCTGGCTGCCGTGCACCACCTTCGCGAGGTCGATGTCGACACCCGGGAACTGCACCTTGGGTGGCTCCGTTTCGTGGAAAAACGGTGCGACAGTTGCGAAAGAGGGCAGAACCTGCGGATTGCGGTCATCCAGGTACCGAAGTTCGGCCGGTTCGGTCCAGCGCGCACCCGCGCCCAGCGCCAGGTTGTACAGCTGCACATCCGACGGCGTCCAACTGAAGTCGACGGACGGCAGCACCGCGCCGAGCGCGATATTCGGATCGATGGGCATTACTACTCCTCGTGAGATCGGTGGGCATAGACCCATCGGGTCCGATACTCCGGTGCACAGGCCGCGCGCGGCAAGCGGCGCGCCCGCTCGCCGGGACAGCCGACCCCGGTGACGTTTCAGTTTGTGATGCCCGCCGCGCCACCGGGCAGGGGGTTCCGGCGATGCGGCGGGCAGGGGGGTGGGCTGGGCGCGAGCACGACGTGACCCGACTCGCGCCCAACCCGTCCTGAACTGGGTTGGGACAGTTCAGGAGTTCTGGTCGGCCGTCACGGCCGCGCCGTTCTTCGCCTTGGCGGCGATATCGAGCGCGGCGAGGTAGCCGAAGGTGATCGCGGGTCCGATGGTCGCGCCGGGACCCGCGTAGGTGTGGCCCATGACGGGGGAGGAGGTGTTGCCCGCGGCGTAGAGGCCGTCGATGACGGTGCCGTCCTCGCGGAGCACGCGGCCGTCGTTATCGGTGACCAGACCGCCCTTGGTGCCGAGATCGCCCGGGTACATGCGGACACCGTAGAACGGGCCCACCTCGAGCTTGTTCAGGCACGGGTTCGGCTTGATGGTCGGATCGCCGTAGTAGCGGTCGTAGGCGCTCTTGCCGCGGCCGAAGTCCTCGTCCACGCCACTGTCCACGAAGCCGTTGAAACGCTCGACGGTCGCGGTCAGGCTATCGGCGGGCACGCCCAGCTTCTCGGCGAGTTCGGCCAAGGTCGGCGCCACGACGATGTTGTCGTTTTCCATCCAGCGGGACGGAAAACGCTGACCGGGCTGCAGACCAGCGAAGATGTAGCGACTCCGGTAGCGCTGGTCGAACACCAGCCACGAGGGCACGTTCTCGCCCGGACCATCACCCTGCCCGTATTCGCCGCCGTACATGGTGTGCACAGCCTCGACGTAAGGAGCGGACTCATTACCGAATCGCTTGCCTTCGTCGTTGACGATGATGCATCCCGGCAGATTGCGCTCGGCGAGCGCGAACCACGGCTTGCCCTGGCCCTTGAGTGTGGTGGGACCCCACCAGGCGTCTTCCATGAAGTCAACGGCCGCACCGGCATCCAGGCCCGCGCGGATGGCGTCGCCGGTATTGGCGGCCGCACCGGTGGTCCATTCGGTGGTGATGGGTTCACGCTGGTACTTGTGCCGCATATCGGCGTTGTGCTCGAAGCCGCCCGCGCCCAGGATCACGCCGTATTTGGCGTTGAAGCGGACGGTCTCGCCGTTCTGCTCGGCCTCGACGCCGGTGACGACGCCGTTCTCGATGACCAGTCCGGTGAGCGGAGTGTTCAGCAGCACAGGCACATTCGCGTCCAGCAGGCCCTTGCGCATACCGGCGATGATCGCCTGTCCCATGCCCACGAGCGCCTTACCGGTGACTTTGCCCCAGGCCCAGCGGGTTCCGACGCGCAGCACCGTGGCGAAGCCGATGGGGTGCCGGCGCAGCAGGTTCAGCTTCTTGTAATCCGCCTGCAGGATAACGACATTCAGCGGAGCCTTGGAGTAGGGCGGTTCCAGGTTGAAGCGTTCGGCGCCGAGGATCTTGAGGTTCAGCGGTTTGGGTTCGCAGGAGCGGCCGTCCGCCTTGCCGCCCGGTGCCTCCGGGTAGTAGTCGGAGTAGCCCGGCACCCACTTCATCTTCAGCGCGGAGTGGTCCAGCACGAAGTCGAAAGCCTCCGCGCCGCGGTCGATATAGGTATCGATCTTGTCGGCGGGCACCACATCGCCGATGATGCTGCGCAGGTAGGTGCGGGCTTCCTCGCGGTCGTCGGGACGTCCCGAAGCCTTGAGCGCCTTATTGCCCGGAATCCAGACACCACCACCCGAGCGGGCGGTGGATCCGCCGTAATGCGCGGCCTTCTCGATGAGCACCACGCGCAGACCGCGGTGTGCGGCGGTGAGGGCGGCGGTCATACCGGCGGCACCGCTGCCGACCACCACCACGTCGTAATCCCGATCAGTCATGTAGAACACGTTATAGAATCAATCCTGGTTTGGTCTATGTTGGTCTGGCAGGTGGGACTGCTGAGGCGATTTACTTCACAAAAACTCGTTTCAGTTTCTAGTCTCGTAACTGCTTGGCCACCGGCCGGCCCCTTGTACGGAAGGAAACAGCGTGCTGACCGACGCGCTTCGTGAGGAACTTGCGGACGAACTCGCCGTAGCGGAACGGGACCGTATCGCGCTCGACCCCCTGGTCGCGCGGCATCCCGACATCGACGTGGTCGATGCCTACGAGATCCAGCTGATCAATATGCGTCGGCGGTTCGCGGGCGGAGCCAAGGTGGTGGGCCACAAGGTGGGCCTGTCCTCCAAGGCCATGCAGCAGATGATGGGCGTGGACGAACCCGACTATGGACATCTCCTCGCGGAGATGGAGGTCTTCGAAGACGTTCCGGTCGACACCGCCAAATTCCTGTACCCGCGCGTCGAGGTCGAGGTCGGCTTCATTCTGGGCGCGGATCTGCCCGGCGAGGACTGCACCGAGGAAGACGTGCTGAAGGCCACCGTCGCCTACGCGCCCTCCATCGAGTTGATCGATACCCGCATCAAGGACTGGAAGATCGGCCTGTGCGACACCATCGCCGATAATGCCTCCTCGGCCGGATTCGTCCTCGGCAAGCAGCGCGTGGCCCCGGATCAGTTGGATATCAAGGCAATCGACGCCGTGCTGACCCGCAATGGCGAGGTCATCGCCGAGGGCCGCTCCGACGCCGTGCTCGGCGACCCCACCATCGCGGTGGCGTGGCTGGCCCGCAAGGTCGCCCAGTTCGGCGTGCGACTCAAGGCCGGAGACATCATCCTGCCGGGGTCCTGCACCCGCGCCATCGACGCCCGTCCGGGTGACGAGTTCATCGCCGAGTTCACCGGACTCGGCTCCGTCCACCTGTCTTTCAGCTGAGCTCACCGAAGTAGGAGAAAGCCGTGACCGCAAGCAAAGTCACCGCCGCGATCGTCGGGTCCGGCAACATCAGCACCGATCTGCTGTACAAGCTACTGCGTTCGGACAAGATCGAGCCGCGCTGGATGGTCGGCATCGACCCGGAGTCCGAGGGCCTCAAGCGCGCTCGCGGCCTGGGTCTCGAAACCTCCCCCGAGGGCGCGGATTGGCTGCTCGCCCTCGATGAGAAGCCCGATTTGCTGTTCGAGGCCACCTCGGCCTACGTGCACCGCGCGTACGCGCCGAAGTACGAGGCCGCGGGCATTCGCGCGGTCGACCTCACCCCCGCGGCCGTCGGCCCCGCCGTCATTCCGCCGGTGAACCTGGACTCGCTGCGCGACGCCATGAACGTCAACATGATCACCTGTGGTGGCCAGGCGACGATTCCGATGGTCAACGCGGTCTCCCGGGTCGTTCCGGTGTCCTATGCCGAGATCGTGGCCTCGGTCTCCTCGGTGTCGGCCGGTCCCGGCACTCGCGCGAATATCGACGAGTTCACCAAGACCACCTCCAACGGCGTGGTGAGCATCGGTGGCGCCGAGCGTGGCAAGGCGATCATCATCCTGAACCCGGCCGAGCCGCCGATGATCATGCGCGACACCATCTTCTGCGCGATTCCCGAGGACGCGGACCGCGATGCGATCAGCGAGTCGGTCTTCCGCATGGAGAAGTCCATCCAGGAGTACGTGCCCGGTTATCGCCTGCTCAACGACCCGCAGTTCGACGACCCCTCGCTGGTCTCCGGTGGCCTGGCGAAGGTTTCGATCTTCGTCGAGGTCGAGGGCGCGGGCGACTTCCTGCCGCCGTACGCGGGCAACCTCGACATCATGACGGCTGCGGCCACCAAGGTCGGCGACGTGCTGGCCGATCAGATCCTCTCGGCTCGGGTGTAAGGGAGAACTCAACCATGAGCAATGTGCTGAAGCCCTTCTCGGGCGAACTCGATGTGCGCGTCACGGACACCTCGCTCCGCGACGGCTCGCATCACAAGCGCCACCAGTTCACCGTCACCGAGGTCCGCGATATCGTCGGCGCCCTCGATGCCTCCGGCGTGCCGGTCATCGAGGTCACCCACGGCGACGGCCTCGCCGGTTCCTCGTTCAACTACGGTTTCTCCAAAACCCCTGAGCAGGAACTGATCAAGGCCGCCGCGGAGACCGCCAAGCAGGCCAAGATCGCCTTCCTCATGCTGCCCGGCGTGGGCGTGAAGGAAGACATCAAGATCTCGCAGGACAATGGTGCGTCCATCTGCCGCATCGCCACGCACTGCACCGAAGCGGATGTGTCCATCCAGCACTTCGGTTACGCACGGGATCTGGGTCTCGAGACCGTCGGCTTCCTCATGATGGCGCACTCCACCACCCCGGAGCTGCTCGCCAAGCAGGCGCGCATCATGGCCGATGCGGGCTGCCAGTGCGTCTACGTCGTCGACTCCGCCGGTGCCCTTGTGCTGGAACAGGTTTCGGATCGCGTCTCCGCGCTGGTCGCCGAACTCGGTGATGACGCGCAGGTCGGGTTCCACGGCCACGAGAACCTGGGTCTGGCCGTCGCCAACTCGGTGTACGCGGTGCGCGCCGGTGCGACCCAGATCGACGGTTCGGCGCGCCGCTTCGGCGCGGGCGCGGGCAACCTGCCCGTCGAGGCGTTCATCGGCGTCTGCGACAAGCTCGGCGTCAAGACCGGCGTCGACTTCTTCGCCATCACCGATGCCGCGGAAGACGTTGTGCGCCCGGCCATGCCGAGCGAATGCCTGCTGGACCGTCAGGCCCTGATGATGGGTTACGCGGGCGTCTACTCCTCGTTCCTGCGGCACGCGGAGCGTCAGGCCGAGCGCTACGGCGTCTCCGCCGCCGAAATGCTGGTGCGCGCGGGCAAGCGCAAGCTGGTCGGTGGCCAGGAAGATCAGCTCATCGATATCGCCCTGGAACTCCAGCGCGAGCAGGCGGCGGTCACCGCCTGATCCGCTGGCATAACGAACTGGGCCGCAACCACTTTCGGTTGCGGCCCAGTTCGTCGTCACGCACCGCTCAACCGCGCAGTCAAGGAACGGCGACCGCCAGCGTCGCGTATCCGAGCGCCGCGAACACGTCATCGGCTTCCAAATCGGGATGATCGCCGAGAATCTCCTCGACCGAAACCCCCGCCGCGAGCAGCTCGAGCACCAGCTCCACGGGATAGCGCATCCCTCGAATCACCGCCCTGCCACCGCAGACGGCCGGATCGAAGGTAATCCGCTCCTGATAGGACATGCCCCGAATTCTAGGGTCGCACCCTAACCGAACTCTGTGGTTGCGGTGATCCCACCCTATGACTTGTCCTCTACTGTCAACCCATGACCGACATCGTCCTCTACGGAGCCGACTGGTGCGGCGACTGCCGCCGAGCGAAAACCTGGCTCCGCGAAAACCACATCCCCTTCACCGAGATAGACGTCGAACACGACGACACCGCCCGCGAAAAAGCCATCGCCCTCGCCAACGGCCGCAAAAACATCCCAGTAGTGGTCTTCCCCAACGGCACAGTCCTCATCGAACCCACCAACGCCGACCTCGCCGCGGCTCTCGCGGATTAGCGTCGCGGCTGGTAGCGGCCATTGGCAGGAAAGTGCCAATGCTGGCCAACGGGTGTTTCGGGGCCGATGATGGGGGGATGCGGCAGCAGAGTGTGAATGTGCCGGGGGTTGTCCGGATTCGGCCCAGTGGGGATTTGGGTGGGGACGTGCGGCGGTTGTTGCGCGGGGTGCGGAGTGAGGCCGTGGTGGCGGTGTCGGGGTCGTTGCGGGGGGAGCGGCATTATGTGTTGGGGCACAGTGCTGTTCGGCAGTTGACGGGGGCTGGGAAGCGGGTTCGGGTGTTGTATTCGCCGGACTTTTTGGAGTCTCGGGATCGGTTGCCGTTGCTGGCGGATTCGGCGGTGGGGCCGGTTATTCGGGTGTCCAGCACCGGGTTTCGCAATGCGCTGATCATCGATCGGCGGGCGGCGGTGCTGTGGAGCGGGGTGGGGGCGGTGGATCCGTATGTGGTGCTGGTTCGGGATCCGGTGTTGATCGGGACGATTCATCAGTTCGCGACCATGACGTGGGAGGCGGCGGCCCGGGTGGAGGGGCGTAGGAAGATCGGGCAGCCGAGCTTCGACGACAGGTCGCTGGCGGTGCTGGATGCGCTCGCGCAGGGGGTCAAGGATGAGGTGGCGGCGCGGGAATTGGGGGTTTCGCTGCGGACCTATCGGCGGGTTGTCGCGGATCTGATGGTGCGGCTCGAGGTCGGTACGCGCTTTCAGGTGGGGGTGCGGGCGGCACAGCTGGGGCTGATCTCCCTGGACTAGGGTGAGACTTGCGGATAAATAGTCGAGATTTTCAGCTATTCATCGTCTTGTTCTGTCCGCATAACGTAGTCCTCGTTCGGTTCGCCGGAATGGCCGGAGACCAGCGGTAGAGGAGAAGACGATGCGGGCGGTTATTCAGGAAAGCTTCGGTGGGCCCGAGGTGCTCAAGGTGGTCGAGGTCGCGAAGCCGGAATTGCTGTCGGGTGAGGTGCTGGTTCGGGTGCGGGCCAGTGCGGTGAATCCGGTGGATGTGGCGGTGCGGTCGGGGGCGTTCCCGCTGCTGGGGCAGCCGCCCTTCGGGGTGGGCTGGGATATTTCGGGGGTGGTCGAGGCCGCCGGACCGGGAGCCCGGTACGAGGTCGGTGACGAGGTGTACGGGATGCCGTTCTTCCCGCGTGCCGCGACCGGATACGCCGAATACGTGGCCACGCCTTCGCGGCAGGTGGCTCGTAAGCCCAAGTCGCTCAGTCATGTTGAGGCGGCCGCGCTGCCGTTGGCCGCGCTGACCGCGTGGCAGGGGTTGGTGGATCGGGCGGGCGTCAAGGCGGGGGATCGGGTGCTGATCCACCGGGCCGCCGGTGGCGTCGGGCATCTGGCGGTGCAGATCGCCAAGGCGCACGGTGCGTATGTGATCGCGCTGGCCAGCGCCGAGAAGCACGATTATGTACTCGGGCTCGGTGCCGATGAGGTAATCGATTACCGCACAACCGATTTCACCGAAGCGGTGCACGATGTCGATGTGGTGTTCGATTCGGTCGCCGATGGCGCGCGATCGCTGACGGTGTTGAAGCCGGGCGGGGTGCTGGTGAGCATTCTCGAACATCCGAACGCCGAACTGGCGGAGACGGTCAAGGCGTCCGGGCGGCGCTTCGCGGGTGTCTCGGTGGAGCCGGATTACGCTGCGCTGGAAGCGATCGCGGAACTCGTCGACGCGGGCAAGCTGCGCCCCACCATCGCCGAAACCCTGCCGCTGGCGGATGCGGGCAAGGCGCACGAGATCGTCGCCGAAGGTCGCACGGTGGGCAAGATCGTGCTCACGGTCGACTGAGGATGTCCCGGACCACCGTCCGTCGAATAATGAAACCGGAGCTCGACGCGGAATCGGGCTCCGAACCGAAGGAGAACGGCATGGATGTGCTGAGCGAGGCGCTGGCCTCCATGCGAACCGGTGCGCCGAATTCGGTGCGCACCGAGGGCCGCGCCCCCTGGGGGCTGGCCCTGCCGGAGACCGCGGGCGCGGGATTCCATGTGGTGCTGCACGGTTCGTGCTGGATCTACCCCACCGCGCACAGCACCGAACCGATCGCGCTCGGCACCGGCGATGTGGTGTTCGTGCGGGACGGTTCCGGGCATGTGCTCGCCGACCATCCGGATACCCCGGCCGCGGTATCGCGTCCCGACCAGTACTCCGGTCGCCCGCCGATCGGCGCGGTGCGGATCGGCGGGGACGGTCCGGTCACCAGCCTGCTCTGCGGCAACTATCACCTGGACGGGCAGCGCCCGCATCCACTGCTGCGGCAGCTGCCCGAGTTCATCCATCTACCCGCTCGGGACGGCCGTCACCCCGAATTGGCCGCCGCCATCACGCTTTTGCGCGCCGAGCTGGATAACCCGCGCATCGGCTCGCACGGCATCGTGCCCGCACTCATCGATTCGCTGCTGCTGTACATCCTGCGCGCCTGGGTGGAGGAGCGGCCGCGCTCGGAAGCGGTGGGATGGGCTGCGGCACTGCGTGATCCGGCCGTCGCCCCGGCACTGGCCGCCATGCACGACGATCCGGCCGCCGCCTGGACCGTGCAATCGCTGGCCGATGCGTCGGGCCTGTCCCGCGCCGCGTTCGCCCGCAAATTCAACACCATGGTCGGCGAACCCCCGCTGGCGTATCTGACCCGCTGGCGGCTCACCACCGCCGCGCGCCTGCTCCGCGAGGATGATCTGCCGATGGATCGGGTCGCCGCCCGCGCGGGCTACAGCTCGGAATTCGCCTTCGGCAAGGCGTTCAAGCGCGAATACGGCGTCGCCCCAGGGCAATACCGCCGTCAGGCACGCACCGCGGCCTGAATTCCACAGGTGTGCACAAGTTGTCCACAATGCACAGCGCCCCTGTGGATGAATTCCACAGGGGCGCTGGCGCAGTCGGTTCGATCAGCTCACAACCAGGTATCGAGCGTGGTGGTGGTGAGGAAATGCTCCAGATCCGCACGCCACGGCGCGGGCACCGTCTTATCCGGCTCGATGGCCGTGTACTGCCCGCGATAGAACAGCAGGGGCCTGCCGGAATCGGTGGATTCCGACAGGGCCTGCACGCGGCCGATCACGATGTAGTGATCACCGCCGTCGACGACCTGATCCACAGTGCACTGGATCGTGGCCAGGGCGTCGTCCAGCACCGGAAGCTCCAAAGCTGAAGTGTTCCAGGGAACTCCGGCGAACTTGTCCGGTTCGCGCGAGCCGAAGCGCGCGCACACCGATTGCTGTTCCTCGGCGAGGATATTGACGCAGAACTTGCCGTTGGCCTCGATGGCCGCCCACGATTTGGACGCCTTGGTGGGGCAGAACACGATCAGGGGCGGGTCGAGGGACAGTGCGGCGAACGACTGGCAGGCGAACCCGATCGGCGCGCCCTCCCCGTCGAAGGTGGTGATGACGGTGATGCCGGTGCAGAACTGCCCCAGCACATTCCGGAATTGCCGTGCGTCGATCTCGGGCTGATCGTCCGTCGTTGTCATGGCCGCCTCTTCGCTTACTTGAATCCGACGGTGAAGTCGTGACCCCACAGGCTCACCGCGGTGGATTCCCGCGCGATCCAGGACTCGTCCTCGACTTCCAAACCCTCGCAGCCGAATTCGATATCGAATCCGCCCGGCGTCTTCATATAGAACGACAGCATTTTATCGTTGATATGCCGTCCGAGGCTGGCCGACATCTTCACCTTGCGGCGCATGGCGCGATCCAGGCACATGCCGACATCGTCGGAACTCTCCACCTCGACCATCAGGTGCACGATGCCGGTCGGATTCGGCATGGGCAGGAACGCCAGCGCGTGATGGCGCGGATTGCAGCCGTAGAACCGCAGCCAGGCCGGATCGCCGTCGGCGGGGCGGCCGAGCATCTGCGGATGCAGCTTCATCGAGTCGCGCAGCCGGAAGCCCAGGATGTCCTGGTAGAACGCCTGTGCCGCGGCATCGTCGTCGCAGGTGAGCACGACGTGCCCGAGACCCTGTTCGGCGGTGACGAACTTGTGCCCGTACGGGCTGATGAAACGCCGCGCCAGGTATTGCGAGCCGTGGAACGCCTCCAGCACATTGCCGGACGGATCCTGGAACGAGATCAGCGCCTCGACGCGACGGTCGGCGACCTCTTCCCTGGTGCCCTCGCGGAACGCCACGCCGGCCTTGGAGAGCTTCTCCCGAAGCACCTGCAGCGCGGGGCCGTCGGTCACCTCCCAGCCGGAAACCTGAAGCCGGTCAACGTCGCTCGGCACGATCACCAGGCGCGCCGGGAAATCATCCATGCGCAGGTAGAGGGCGTCCGGATCGGGTCCGGTGCCCTCCATCATGCCGAGCACCTTGAGCCCGTACTCACGCCAGGCCGCCATATCGGTGGCCCCGATGCGCATGTATCCGAGTGCTCGAATGCTCATGCTCACTTCTCCTTGACGCCGAGCAGGAAGTCGGTTGCCAGGCGGTTGAATTCGTCGAACTTCTCCAGCTGCGCCCAATGCCCGCAGCCGCCGAATACGTGCAATTGCACGCGCGGCACCATCTTCAGAGCTACGAGCGCGCCGTCGATCGGGTTCACCCGATCCTCGCGGCCCCAGATCATCAGCACCGGCTGCCGCAGTTTGAACGCGTCGCGCCAGATCATGCCCTTGGCGAAGTCGGCTCCGGCGAAGGAGCGTCCCATCGCGCGGGTGGCTTCCAATGATTCGGGCTTGCTGGCGGATTCGAAGCGCGCGTCGATGAGCTCCGGCGTGATCAGCTTCTGGTCGAAGACCATGATCCGCAGGAACGCCTCGAGGTTCTCGCGCGTCGGCTCGTAATTGAACTTCGACAGCAGCTTGACGCCCTCGGTGGGGTCCGGCGCGAACAGGTTGGTGGACAACCCACCCGGACCCATCAGCACCAGTTTGCCCGCGCGATCGGGATAGTCGAGCGCGAATCGGGTGGCCGCGCCGCCGCCGAGCGAATTGCCCAGCAGGTGCACGCGTTCGGTGATGCCGAGGGTATCGAGCAGATCCTTCAGCGCCGAGGACGAGTGCACGAAGTACTGCGGATGCTCGGTCGGCTTATCGGACAGCCCGAAGCCGGGCTGATCGACGGCCAGCACGTGGAAGTCCCGCGCCAGCACCGGAATGTTCTTGGCGAAGTTCGACCACGACGACGCACCGGGCCCGCCACCGTGCAGCAGCACGATGGTGGGGCCGTTGCCGACGCCCGCCTCGTGATAGTGCAGCTTCAGATCCGGGCGGACCTGCGCGTACTTCGAAGTGGACTCGAAGGTGATGTCCTCAACAGTGGTCATGGACTACACCATCGTGTCGGTGATCGGCAGCCCGAACGCGTGCGTGCCGTACATGACGTAGGCGCGCTCGGCATCATTGGCCGCGTGCACCCGCCCGGCGTGCGCATCGCGCCAGAAGCGCTGCAGCGGAGTGCCATTGGCGAGCGCGGTGGCGCCCGAGGCCTCGAACAACTTGTCGATGGAGGCGACGGCCCGGCCGGTGGCGCGCACCTGATCGCGACGGGCGCGAGCCCGCACGTCGAACGGAACGTCTTCGCCGCGAAGCAGATACGCGTATTCGTCCGCGACATTGCCGGACAGCTGACGCCAGGCGGCGTCGATATCGCTGGCGGCCTCGGCGATGCGCACCTTGCCGAACGGATCGTCCTTGGCGTTCTCACCGGCGTAGGCCGCGCGCACACGCTTGCCCTGATGTTCCACGTGCGCCTCGTACGCGCCGTAGGCCATGCCGACGATCGGGGTGGAGATGGTGGTGGGGTGGATGGTGCCCCACGGCATCTTGTACACCGGATCGGTATTCTGCTCCAGGCCAGGCGATTTCAGCTCGCCCATGGCGCGGAAGCTGAGGAACCGGTGCTTGGGTACGAACACATTCTCCACCACGACGGTGTTGGAGCCGGTGCCGCGCAGGCCGACCACGTGCCAGACATCCTTGATGTCGTATTCACTGCGCGGGATCAGGAAGCTGCCGAAGTCGACCGGCTTGCCGTTCTTGATCACCGGGCCGCCGACGACCACCCAGTCCGCGTGGCCGGAGCCGGAAGACCAAGCCCAGGAACCGTTCACGGTGTAGCCCGAGGCGTCCTCGGTCACCACGCCCGCACCCATGGGCGCATAGGAGGAGGAGATGCGGACGTCGGTGTTCTCGCCCCAGACCTCTTCCTGCGCACGCTGATCGAACAGCGCCAGGTGCCAGTTGTGCACGCCGATGATGCCCGCGACCCAGCCGGTGGAGCCGCAGGCGCTGGCGATCTTGCGGACGGTGTCGTAGAAGACGACGGGGTCGGCGGCGTATCCGCCCCACTGCTTGGGCTGCAGCAGCTTGAAGAATCCGGCGGTCTGCAGGTCCTTGATGGACTCCTCGGGGATCTGCCGGAGATCCTCGGCCTGCTGGGCCCGCTCGCGGAGAGTGGGCAGCAGGGCTTCGACCCGCTCAACTACTTCTTGCGTCATCGCGCCAGTTGCTCCTGCCTGGTGAATCGGGCGGTTCTCGTTTGTCTCTGAGACTAGAACACGTTCTTATTTCTGTCGAGAACAGGTGGCCGCTATATGCCACGCGCGCGCGTCGTTCGCCTCACGAGGCGTTTTGTCCATTGATTGGACGAACAACTGGCGTGAAGCGCCGCATTTTTGTAACGTGTTCTAGTACTTCCAGAGGAGGATCACGATGTCAACAACCCCACCGGGGCCCCGTGGGAAGGTTCGCGAGATCGATGTGGGTGCGATGCCCACCCGCTACGCCCGGGGCTGGCATTGCCTGGGACTCGCCAGCACCTTCCGCGACGGCAAGCCGCACTCGGTTCAGGCCTTCGGTACCAAGCTGGTCGTCTTCATGGACAGCAAGGGCGATCTGAAGATCCTCGACGGCTACTGCCGGCACCTCGGCGGCGACCTGTCCATGGGTGAGGTCAAGGGCGATTCCATCGCCTGCCCGTTCCACGATTGGCGCTGGGGCGGCGACGGCAAGTGCACGGGCATTCCCTATGCTCGGCGCGTACCGCCGCTGGCTCGCACCCGCTCGTGGACCACGCTCGAGCGCAATGGTCAGCTGTTCGTCTGGCATGACCACGAGGGCAGCAAGCCCACCGACGAGGTGACGATTCCGTACATCGACGGGCCGTTCCAGGACAAGGACGGCAACGCTCTCGAGCAGCTGTCCGGCGACTGGACCGAGTGGACCTGGCACTCGATGCTCATCGAGGGCGCGAACTGCCGCGAGATCATCGACAACGTCGTGGATATGGCGCACTTCTTCTATATCCACTACGCCTTCCCGACGTACTTCAAGAACGTTCTCGAGGGTCACGTCGCGACGCAGTTCCT
The DNA here is from genome assembly GCF_042269265.1 of Nocardia sp. NPDC056000. NCBI lineage: Bacteria > Bacillati > Actinomycetota > Actinomycetes > Mycobacteriales > Nocardiaceae > Nocardia > Nocardia sp. NPDC056000. Next base: position 131,572 of record NZ_JBHJXS010000002.1, read on the forward strand.
GGAGACCAAGGGGCGTCCGGATATCGGTGCCGCCGCGGAGGCCGGGATCGATTCGCTGCTCAAGTCCGAGGCGTCCTACTTCGGTCCGTCCTACATGATCAATCCGCTGCTGAACAGCTACAGCGGTTTCGAGGTCAAGACGGTGCTGATCAACTGCCACTACCCGGTCACGCAGGATTCGTTCGTGCTGCAGTGGGGTGTCACGCTGGAGAAGCCCAAGGGCCTCCCCGATGAGCAGGCCGCGGGCTTCGCGCGCAAGATGACCGACGGCGTCTCCGAGGGCTTCCTGCAGGACGTCGAGATCTGGAAGCACAAGTCCAAGATCGACAATCCGCTCCTCACCGAGGAGGACGGCCCGGTTTACCAGCTGCGCCGCTGGTACGACCAGTTCTACGTGGACGTCGCCGATATCGATCCGAAGTCGCAGCAGCGCTTCGAATTCGAGGTCGACACCACCAAGGCCAATGAGGCCTGGGGCATCGAGGTCGAAGAGAACATGCGCAAGAAGCGCGAAGCCGCCGAAGCCGCAGCGGCTTCCGAGGAGGCGAGCGTCTGATGACCGCCTGGGCGAAGGCACCCGATTTCGCGGACCGTCCGGAGCGGCGGGCGCAGGTGCGCGCCCAGACGGTGCTGGACAAAGAGCACTACATGGAATCCGGGATGACACCGATCGCGTGTGCGTCCTGCGGCACCGAGGTGCTGGTGCGCAAGCACAGCAGCAACCAGAAAACCGTGCAGTGGACGGTCAATCCGGCCGAACACTGCCCGGTATTCCGCAAGATGGCCGAGGCCGGTCCGACCTTCGGCAAACCGGATTCCTGCCCGAACCTCGAGAAGACCATCGACCACGCCGTGGCCGAGGGCCTGCTCGAAATAGACGACTAGTCCAGACGGAAGTCGGCGAAGTCGAAACCCGGTGCGACGACACAACTCACCAGCACGTAGTCGTCGCCCGCCGGACGGGCGGCCTGGCTCACACCGCCGGGAATCACCGCCTGGGGCCGCTGCCCCTGCTCGACATCGGGTCCGAGGACGATCTCCTCGCCCCCGATGTTCAGCAGCAGCGGGCCGCCCCGATGCCAGAACCAGATCTCATCCGAGCGCACCGTATGCGGCGCGGATTTCTCACCCGGCAGCAGCAGGAAATAGATGGCCGTCGCGCTGGAGCGCGGGCCCCCATAGCCTTCGGGCTCGAATTCGACCGCACTGCGCCAGGTTTCCCGGTACCAGCCGCCCTCGGGGTGCGGGGCCATATCCAATTCCGCTGCCAGCTTCGGCCTTTCGATGCTCATGGCATCCACAGTAGGTCCCGTCAGCTGAACGGTGAGTCGGGTCGTTCCTCGCGCACGCCGTCCACCCAGATGTCGACCTTCTCGTTGTAGAAGCTGGCGAAGCCCGCGATCTTCTGACTCTCCGCGGTGGGTGTGCGGTAGATCCAGACGATGTCGGGGTAGATGTCCTCGCCGAGCTGCACGCTCCAGTATTCGGCGTTGCCCTTGTACGGGCAGAGCGTCGTGGTGTCGGAGTCCTCGAGCAGGTCCAGGCGGATATCGGTGAGCGGCAGGTAGTAGCGCGCGGGCAGCCCGGTCTCGAACAGGATGCGCGGGTTGCGGGATTCGGCCACGGTCTGCCCGGCGATCTCGACGCGGATATGCCGGGAACTGGAGAGGATGTCGACCCGATGGAAGGGGTCGCGGGGATGACCGTAGATCGGCTCGTCCTCTTCGAACCAGGCGTCCATGGCCTTGGGCTCGAGACGGACCAGATCCTGTAGTTCGGGGGTGGGGGAGTCGAGGTAGCGGACCGCGGCACCCGGGGCGGTATGGCCGTCGGCGATGACATCGAAGCCGACGGGGGTGCCGAGATGATTCGCGGTGCGGGTATCGCCGGTCGGCTCGAGTTTGACCCGCAACTCATCGGCCGGGAAGTAATAGGTGGGGAAGTAGGCGTGCTCCCACACCAGCCTGGACTTGATGGTGTCGACGGCCAGTTGACCGCCCAGATAGACGCGTACTCGTTTGGCGCACGGCAGCACGCGCACCTGATCCGTCTTCGTTTCGGACATACCTCCCGAAGGTACTCCGAAGTGGAAGGAGCAGGCCCGCTATGGTGTTCGGGCAACAACCGGGCAACAACCTGAAGGCGGCCAGATGTCGGAAACGCTCAGCACCGAGCAGCAGGGACTGCGGACCGGGCTGCGCCGCCGCCATATGACCATGCTCGCCATCGGCGGCGCGATCGGCGCGGGCCTGTTCGTCGGCAGCGGTTCGGTCATCGGCACCGCCGGGCCCGCCGCCATCCTCTCCTACGCGGCCGCCGGACTGCTGGTGCTCTGCGTCATGCGGGCGCTCGGCGAAATGGTGGTCGCCCGCCCGGTCGCGGGCTCACTCGCCGAATACGCGCGCATGTCGATGGGTCCGTTCGCCGGATTCACCATCGGCTGGCTGTACTGGTACCTCTACGTCATCCTGGTCGGCGCGGAAGCCGTCGCGGGCGCGGCCATCCTGTCGAATTGGATCGAGCTGCCGCAGTGGGTGCTCTCGGCCGCACTGCTCACCCTGATGACCGCGGTCAATCTGGTGTCGGTGAAATCGTTCGGCGAGTTCGAATTCTGGTTCGCCTCGATCAAGGTCGTGGCCATCGTGCTGTTCCTGGTGATCGGCGCGGCCTGGGTCTTCGGCCTGTGGCCGGATGCCGAGAGCGGTTTCGGCAACCTCACCGCATTCGGCGGTTTCGCGCCCAACGGCATCACCGGCATCTTCTCCGCCATCGTGATCGTCATGTTCGCCTTCGGCGGCACCGAGATCGTGACGGTCGCGGCCGCGGAATCGAAGGAGCCCGGCCAGGCCGTGGCCCGGGCCACCAATAACGTGCTGTGGCGGGTCGGCCTGTTCTACGTGGCCTCGATCTTCCTGGTGGTGACCATCCTGCCGTGGAATGACGCCCACGTACTACAGAGCCCGTTCGTCAGCGCCCTGGACCATATGGGCATCCCCGCCGCGGGCACCATCATGCAGGTCGTCATCCTGACAGCCGTTCTCTCCGTGCTGAATTCGGCCATCTACGTCTCCTCCCGCATGCTCTACGTCCTCACCCGTGACGGAGACGCCCCCGCCGCCCTGGTCACCGTGAACCGGCGCGGTGTCCCGGCCCGCGCGGTCCTGCTCGGCACGGTCGCGGCATGGGGCGCGGTCATCGCCTCCTACGTCTCGCCCGACCAGGTCTTCACCTTCCTGGTGAACTCCATCGGCGTCGTCCTGGCCTTCGTCTACGTGGCGATCATGCTCTCCCAGTTGCGTTTACGCGCTCGCCTCCGCCGCGAGGACCCCTCCGCGCTCACCTATCGCATGTGGGGCTACCCGTACATCTCCTGGGCCGTGATCATCGCCATCCTGGCGGTCTTCGTGGCCATGGCGGCCAACCCCGATCAGCGAAACCAATTGCTGGCCTCCACAATCAGCCTCCTGGTCGTGGCCGCCCTCTATCCGCTGCGCAAACGCTTCGGTAGGAAGCCGCCCGTTCACGAGGTGGAAGTGCTGCGGCACTGAGCATTCGGGGCCTGTCTACTCGATGGGCTCCAACAGGACGGCCGTGCCGTAGGCGGCGACTTCGCTCATGGTGTTGGCGATCTCATTGCAGTCGAAGCGCATGGCGATCACGGCGTTCGCGCCGAAATACATGGCGTGCTGGCACATTCGCATGACCGCCTCGTGGCGCGACTGATAGAGCAGCTGCGTGTATTCGTGGATCTCACCGCCGCCGAGGGCGCGAAATCCGGCGCTGAAGTTCGCGCCGAGGCCGCGACTGCGCACCGTGAGCCCCGCCACCTCGCCGAAGACCCGCACCACTTTGCTCCCGGGAACGTCGTTCATCGTCGACACGAGAATCGGGAACTGCGGTGCGGGCTGCTGCGGCGGTTGCTGTTGCTGCGGTGCCTGCTGGTACGGCTGACCCTGTTGCGGGTGCGGGAACTGCTGCGGCGGCATGGGCTGATTCATGCGCGGATCGTACGACGTCAGCGGGTATGCCGGGAGTGCGCGAAGGTGAAGGATTCGTGTCGCGCCGATGCGCGCTCAGTCCTCGCCGAGGGTGATGGCCTGGGCCTCAGCCGGGGTGTGCGCGCCGGGTGCGCGAGTGTCCATGTGCGCCAGCAGACTCCGGCCGGAGACCAGGACGACCACGGCGGCGGCGGTGCAGGCCGCGCCGACCCAGAACGGCAGCGCCATATGGTGTTCGCCGAGCTTGCCCGCCAGGTAGGGGGCGGCCGCACCGCCCGCGAAGCGGACGAAGCTGTAGGCGGCCGAGGCGGTGGCGCGCTCCACGGGGGCCGATTCCATGACGGCCTCGGTGATCAGGGTGTTGTTCACCCCGAGGAACAGGCCCGAGATCACGGTGCCGATCACCAGGACCGGCTTGTGGTCGGCGAACGCGGCCATGACGCCCAGATCCACCGCGAACAGCGCCAGCGATAGCGCCATCATGCGCACGGTTCCGAAGGCGCGCTGCAGTTTCGGAGCCAGGAAGACCGAGGAGAACGCGAGCAGCAGACCCCAGCCGAAGAAGATGAAGCCGATGGAATAGGTGCCCATGTTCAGCGGGAACGGGGTGTAGGCGAGCAGGGTGAAGAAGCCGTAGTTGTAGAGCAGCGCGGTGACGCTGACCAGTAGCAGACCGGGATAGGCGAGGGCCTTGAACGGTGCCGTGATGGAGGTCGGCTTGGCGGGTTTCGGGGCCTCGGGCAGTAGCACCACCAGGGCGATGAAGGCGATGGCCATCAGCACCGAGACGCCGAAGAACGGTGCGCGCCAACTGAAGTGGCCGAGGAAGCCGCCGACCAGCGGTCCGGTCGCGATGCCGATGCCGAGCGCCGCCTCGTACAGGATGATGGCGCGGGCGGTGCCCCCGCTGGCAGCGCCGACAATGGTGGCGAGCGCGGTCGCGATGAACAGCGCATTGCCGAGCCCCCAGCCCGCGCGGAAGCCGACGATCTGGCTCACGGTGCCGGAACCGCCTGCGAGAGCGGCGAATACGACAATGATGGCCAGACCCGCGAGCAGGGTCTTCTTCGCGCCGAAGCGGCTGGAGATGACACCGGTGATCAGCATGGCCAAGCCCGTGACCAGCATGTAGCTGGTGAACAGCAGCGTCACCTGGGACGGTGAGGCGTGCAGTTGTTCGCCGATCGGCTTAAGAATGGGATCGACCAGGCCGATCCCCATGAACGCGATGACCGAGGCGAAGGCCACGGCCCATACGGATTTGGGTTGTTTGGTTTCTCCGGTGCTGGCAGGTCCGTCGATGGCGGGCCGCGTAACCGACATTGTGCTCAAGGCCAGTTCCTCATCTAGGAGTGCGGTTGGTTCGCAGCTGCTCCCTAGATTGTTGCACAAGCTAACTAAATAGTTAACAAGGCTAAGGATATTTTCGGGTGAAATAACGCACAAGGCCGGGACCAGCGCTTTTGCGCCGATCCCGGCCTGAGTCGAGGGGTTCTCCGCTTACGCCGGACGGGCCAGCGGACGGGCCGGGGTGCCGAACAGCTGGGCGTCACCGTGCGCGCGCTTGAAGAACAGGTGCGCGTCGTGCTCCCACGTGATGGCGATGCCGCCGTGCAGCTGCACGGTCTCCGAGACCACCGAATTGAGCGTGGCGGTGGCGTGAATGCGGGCCGAGGCCACATCGACGGCTTCGGCGGTGCCGTTCGCAAGTTCGGCGATGGCCAGGTAGGCGACCGAGCGGGTGGACTCCACCAGCACGTACATATCCGCCATGCGGTGCTTGAGAGCCTGGAAGCTGCCGATCGGGCGACCGAACTGCACCCGGGACTTGCTGTACTCGACCGTCATGTCCAGGCAGCGCTCGGCAGCGCCGAGCTGCTCGGCGGTCACTGCGGCCCAGGCGATTTCGCGCAGGCGCGACAGATCGACCGTGCCCAGCGCACGCGCCGGGGCCGAAGCGAACTCGATGGTGGTCAGGCGACGGGTCGGATCCATGGTGGGCACGACCGTGCGGGTGACGCCGTCGGCCGCGCCGTCGACCTCGTAGAGGCCATCGGCGGTGAGCACCAGCAGGGTGTCCGCGTACGCACCATCCAGGACGTAATGGGCGGTGCCGGAGACGGTTTCGCCCTCGGCGCGGACGCCGAAGGAATCCCAGCCGGACGGACCGGCCCAGCACAGCGCCAGGGTGCGCACACCCTCGGCGACCTCGGGCAGCAGCCGCTCATTGGCTTCGGCGTCACCCGCCAGCAGCAGCGCCTGCACACCCAGCACGGCGGAACCGAGCATGGGCGGTGCGGACAGCGTGCGGCCCAATTCCTCTACCACCAGCAGGGATTCGACCAGGCCGACGCCGACGCCGCCGAACTCCTCCGGAATGGCGAGCGCCGCGACGCCCACCTGCTCGCACAGCAGCTTCCACAGTTGTTCGTCATAGCCGCGCTCGGCTTCCAGCCCGCGCCGCATGGCCGCGCTGTCGCCGTGCTTGGCCAGCACCGCGCGCACGGTCCCGGCGAGTTCCTGCTGCTCAGCCGTAATGCTCATGCGTCGGCTCCCATCGTGTCGTGCCGTAGCTGAAGGTGGTTCACGCCGCCGCACCCGCGCGCAGGGCGGCGGCGATGCGGGCGCGGTGGAAAGCCGGTGTGCCCCAGGCGGAACGGAGCGCGGTGACCTTGGTCAGCCACAGCGACAGATCGAATTCGGCGGTGTAGCCGATCGCGCCGTGCACCTGCAGGCCGATGCGCGCCGCCTGGTACGCCGCTTCACCGCAGGCCAGTTTGGCCGCGGAGATATCGCGGGCGCGAGTGGTGGCGTCCGCTCCGGCCTCGAGGGTGAGGGCGGCGCGGTAGAGCAGCGGCTGCGCCATCTCCAGGGCGATGGAGACATTGGCCAGGTGATGCTTAATGGCCTGGTACTGGCCGATCGGCTTGCCGAACTGCTGGCGCTGTTTGACGTAGTCGACGCTGGTGTCGAGCAGGGCGCGGCCCGCGCCGAGCAGCTGCGCGGCGGCGGCCAGGGCGGCGGAATCGAAAGCCAGATCGATTGCGGCGCCGACGCCTTCGCCCTCGGCGAGCACCGACTCGGCGGTCACCGGGAACAGGCGGCGGGCCGCGTCGACGGACTTGGCCTGCGCACCGGCGATGGCGAGGGAAACCCGATCACCCGCGGCGAGCAGCACCAGGTCGGCGATATCGGCGTCCAGTGCGACCGGCGTGCCGGAGGCGGCGAGCGCGCTGGCTCCGGCCGTCGCGGCGGCCGCGCCACCCGCGTCGGGACCGATGGCGATGGTGCCCAGCTTCGCGCCCTCGGCGAACTGCGGCAGCCATTCCGCCGCTGCGGCCGCATCCGGAAGTGCCTGCAGCAGTGCGGGAATCGCGGCGGCGGTCTCCACCAGCGGTCCCGGCACGGCGGCCCGGCCGATTTCGGTGAAGGCCACGATCAACTCGACCGGGCCCGCGCCGAAGCCGCCGTTGTCCTCGGTGATGGTCAGGCCCAGCGCACCGGCCTCGGCGAGCTGGCTCAGCAGCGCCCGGCCGGACGCGGAATCGCCCGCGCCCCAGGCGCGTACGACGCCGGGCGTCTTGGCCGCCTCGCCCATTTTGCGCAGGCTGGCGGCGAAATCGATTTGTTCAGCGGTAAGTGCGAATCGCATGTCGTCCTCCGGGTGACTAGCGCGGCAGCCCGAGCAGGCGTTCGGCGATGATATTGCGCTGGATCTCATTGGTACCGGCGTAGATCGGGCCCGCCAGCGAGAACAGGAAACCGTCGGTCCAGGCCGACTCCTGTTCGGCCGCGGCACCGTGCAGATCCAGTGCGGTCTCGTGCATGGCGATATCGAGGTCGGACCAGAAGACCTTGTTCACCGAGGATTCCGCGCCCAGCTGACCGCCGTCGGCGAGCCGGGTGACGGTGGCCCAGGTGTTCAGGCGGTACGCCTCCGCACCGACCCAGGCGTCGACGACCTGATCGCGCAGCGCGGTATCGGATTCGTCGGCGACGGTGCGCCACAGGTCGATCAGCTTATCGGCGGTGGCATTGAACCGGCCGGGGGAGCGCAGTGAGAGCCCGCGCTCATTACTGGAGGTCGCCATGGCGACCTTCCAGCCGTTATTGGCCTCACCGATGACATCGGCGTCCGGCACGAACACATTGTCGAGGAAGATCTCCGCGAACCCGGGCTCGCCGTCCAGCTGCGGAATCGGCCGCACCGTAATGCCTTCGGCAGTCAGCGGGAACATCAGATAGGTGAGTCCCTTGTGCCGCTGCGCTTCCGGATCGCTGCGGAACAGCCCGAAACCCCAGTCCGCGAACGAGGCCCGCGAGCTCCAGGTCTTCTGGCCGTTGAGAATCCAGCCGCCCTCGGTGCGCTTGGCGCTGGAGCGGATACCGGCGAGATCGCTACCGGCCTCCGGCTCCGACCAGGCCTGCGCCCAGATGTCATCCGCGCGAGCCATTCTCGGCAGAATCCGGGCCAGCTGCTCCGGCGAACCGTGCTCGAACAGGGTCGGCGCGAGCAGGAAGATGCCGTTCTGCGATACCCGGCCGGGCGCTCCGGAGGCGTAGTACTCCTCCTCGAACACCACCCATTCGGTCAGCGACGCGTCCCGGCCGCCGTATTCGGCGGGCCAGGCGACACAGGACAACCGAGCCTCGGCCAGCTTGGCTTCCCAGGCTCGGTGCGCCTCGAAGCCCTCCTCGGTGTCCATCGACGGCAGTGGCGTCGCGGGCACGTTGGCGGCCAGGAACTCGCGCACCTCGGCGCGGAATTCCTCTGTCTTGGCGTCGAATTCGAGATCCACTTACTTCGCCCCGTTCTTTCCTGCGGCATCTGTGGTTGTGGCGGTGGCCTTCATGGACTTGGCGTTCATCCCGCCCAGCGAGTCCGCACCGACCTCGGCATTGTGCGCGTGCGCGAAGTGGTGCAGCCCGAACACCGAATCCATGCCCGCGCGCATACCCATCAGGTCCTCGCACTGGTTGACGGCCTTCTTGGTCAGCGCCAGGCCGAATTGCGGCATGGCCGAGATCTTCTCGGCCAGCGCGAAGGTTTCGGTCTCCAGATCCTCGCGTGCGACAACGCGATTCACCATGCCCCACTCGTAAGCCTGTGCGGCGGTGAAGCGGTCACCGGTGAACAGGATCTCCTTGGCGCGGCGGGGTCCCAGCACCCACGGGTGCGCGAAGTACTCGACACCCGGAATGCCCATGCGCACAACCGGATCGGAGAAGAACGCGTCCTCGGAGGCGACGATCATGTCGCACGACCAGGCCAGCATGAGCGCGCCCGCGATGCACGCGCCCTGCACCATGGCGATGGTCGGCTTGGGGATCTCCCGCCAGCGCCGGCACATGCCCAGGTAGACCTCGGACTCGCGCGCGAACCGCTGATCGCCGCCGGGCCGATCGGTGTGGTCCCACCACAGCGCGGCCTGGTTCTCGTACTTGATGTGGTGATCGCGCCCCGGCGTACCGATATCGTGCCCGGCGCTGAAATGCTTTCCGGCCCCGGCCAATACGATCACCTTGACCTCGGCGTCCTCGACCGCGCGCACGAAGGCGGCATCGAGCGCGTAGGTCATGACCGAGTTCTGCGCGTTGCGGTAGTCCGGCCGATTCAGCGTGACGACCGCGACCGGCCCCCGCTTCTCGTAGAGGACGACCTCGCCCTCATCGGGAATGGGCCCCGGATCAACACTGTCGTGTGCGCTCACGCCTTCTCCTCACGTAGTTGCCGCTTGAGGACCTTGCCCGCGGCGCTGTAGGGCAGCTGATCGCGGAACTCGACGAACCGCGGAACCTTGAAATTGGCGAGCAGCGTCTTGGCATGCGCCAGTACGTCTTCGGCGGTCAGTTCGACGCCCGGCTTGCGCACCACGAACACCTTGCCGACCTCGCCCATGCGCTCGTCCGGCACACCGATGACCGCGGTCTCGGCGACCCCGTTCAACCGCGCCATGGCCTGCTCCACCTCGGCGGGATACACATTGAAGCCGCCGGAGATGTACATGTCCTTGAGCCGGTCGGTGATCTTCACATAGCCGCGGTCGTCGATCACCGCGACATCGCCGGTGTGCAGCCAGCCGTCCCGGTCGATGGTGTCCGCGGTGGCCTGCGCGTCATCGAGGTAGCCGACCATGATCTGCGAACTGCGCAGCAGCAGTTCACCATTGTCGGCCAGGTTCACCTCGAAACCGTCGATGGCGCGGCCGCAGGTATTGGCGATGGTCTCGGCCGAATCCTCGGGACGGCACATGAGCCCGAACCCGCCGGATTCGGTCTGCCCGTACGCGGTCAGCACCACATCGAATTTCAGCTCGCTGCGCATTCTCTCGATCAGCACGACCGGTACGGTGGCCGCGCCGGTGACCGCGACCCGCAGCGTGGACAGATCCGCCTCGGCGCGCGCCGGATGTTCGAGAATGGTCTGGAAGATCGTCGGCGGCCCGGTCAGCACGCTGATCCGCTCATCGTGGATCAGTCGCATGGTCTCGGGCACATCGAAGGTGGCCTGCGGAATGATGTGCGCGCCGGTGACCAGCGCGGCGAGAATGCCCGCCTTGTAACCGAAGCTGTGGAAGAACGGCGGCACCACCAGATAGCGGTCATCGCTGCTCAGGGTGGCGCAGTCGGCCCAGGCGCGGGCGCTGGTGAGCGCCTTACCGTGCGAGATCAGCACGCCCTTGCTGCGCCCGGTGGTGCCGGAGGTGAACAGGATGTCCGAAAGATCTTCCGCCCGAATCGATTCCGCGCGCGCGATGGCATCCTCGAGGCTGACCGCCTCGGCCAGCTTCGGCAGTTCGGACCACGCGATGGCGTTTTCGACGATCTCTTCCCGCTCAGCGGGAATGACGATGACGGTGTCGATGACCAATTCCGGTGCGTCCGCGCGCAGTTCGGCGAGGCGGTCGCGGCCCAGGAAGGTGCCGGCGATGAACAGCGCCTTGGCCTCCACCCGGCCGAGCACATCGGCGGCCTCATCGGCCACGTACCGCGTGTTCAACGGCACGATCACCGCGCCGACATAGTGGGTGGCCAGTACCGCGGTCACCCAGTGGTGCGTATTCGGAGCCCAGATGCCGATCTTGTCGCCGCGTTGCACACCGCGCGCGATCAGTACGCGTGCGGTCTCACGGACCGAGTCGAGCAGTTGTGCCCAGCTCAATCGCACGGCACCGTCGGACACGGCGGGTGCGGAACCGTGTGCGTTCGCGGCGGCGTGCAGCGCGAGCGGAGTGGTCTGCGGTGGGGATGTCACGGCGTCTCCGAGCGTCCGGGAATGGGTCTAACAAAGCAAGTGCTTGGTAGGTTACTCTACGGAGGTGAGCATGATCCAGACCCCCGAACCGGCCAGTGGGAACACCTCTCACGAGGACGCCGCATTCCGCACCGAAGTGCGGGAATGGCTGGCCGAGAACCTGAACGGACAGTTCCGCGAACTGCGCGGTCTGGGTGGTCCCGGGCGCGAGCACGAGGCTTTCGAGGAGCGTCTCGAATGGGACCGCGCCCTCGCCGCCGCCGGACTGACCTGCCTGGGCTGGCCCAAGGAATGGGGCGGCCGCGACGCCACCCTTGCGCAGCAGGTCATCTTCCACGAGGAATACGCCAAGGCCGACGCACCCAGCCGCGTCTCGCACCTGGGCGAGGAACTGCTCGGCCCGACCGTGCTGGCCTTCGGCACCGAGGAGCAGAAGCGCCGCTTCCTGCCCGGTATCCGCAATGTCACCGAACTCTGGTGCCAGGGCTACTCCGAACCCGGCGCGGGCTCCGATCTCGCCGCGGTGAGCACCTCGGCGTACCTGGACGGCGACGAATGGTCCATCACCGGACAGAAGGTGTGGACCTCGCTGGCGCATCTGTCCGACTGGTGCTTCGTGGTCGCGCGCACCGAGAAGGGTTCGACCCGCCATCACGGCCTGTCCTACCTCCTGGTGCCCATGAAACAGCCGGGCGTCGAGGTGCGGCCGATCATCCAGCTCACCGGGACCGCGGAATTCAACGAGGTCTACTTCGACAATGCCCGCACCGCCGCCGATCTGGTGGTCGGCGCGCCCGGCGACGGCTGGAAGGTCGCCATGGGCACGCTCACCTTCGAGCGCGGCATCTCCACCGTCGGCCAGCAGATCCGCTACGCCCGCGAACTCGCCGACCTCGAGGCCGTCGCCCGCAAGAACGGCGCACTCGAAAACGCCGTCATCGCAGACCGTTTCGACAAGGCGTGGGTCGGACTGCGGGTGCTGCGCGCACACGTGCTGCGCACCCTGGAGTCCGGGCACGACGGTGCGGCCGTCGACGCCCGCACCGCCGCCGGATCGGCCTCGGTGACCAAACTGCTGTGGGCCAACTGGCATCGCGATCTCGGCGAGCTCGCCATGGACGTACTCGGTGCGCCCGGCCTGATCGCCGATGCCGAGGGCGATGACCTCAATGCCTGGCAGCGGCTCTTCCTCTTCACTCGCGCGGACACCATTTACGGCGGTTCGAACGAGGTGCAGCGCAACATCATCTCCGAGCGTGTGCTCGGACTTCCCCGAGAGGCTCGTCCGTGACCGACCTGTCCGTCGCCCCTGAAATCACCCCCGGCCATAACCTGCTGGCCGGAAAGGTCGCGGTCGTGACCGCCGCCGCCGGAACCGGCATCGGCTCGGCCACCGCGCGCCGCCTGCTGTCCGAGGGCGCGGACGTCGTCGTCTCCGACTGGCACGAGCGTCGCCTGAAGGAGACCGAGGAAGCGCTCCAGGCCGAATTCCCGGACCGCAGAGTCGCTTCCGTGCCCTGCGATGTCAGCTCGACCGAACAGGTCGATCAGCTCATCACCGGTGCGGTCGCCGCGTTCGGGCGGATCGACGTGATGGTCAACAATGCCGGGCTCGGCGGTGAGACCCCCGTCGTCGATATGACCGACGAGCAGTGGGACAAGGTCATCGACATCACGCTGAACGGCACGTTCCGCGCTACCCGGGCCGCGCTCAAGTACTTCCGCGAGGCGGGCCACGGTGGCGTCATCGTCAATAACGCCAGCGTGCTCGGCTGGCGCGCGCAGCACGGGCAGGCGCACTACGCCGCCGCCAAGGCGGGCGTGATGGCGCTGACCCGCTGCTCGGCCGTCGAGGCCGCCGAATACGGGGTGCGCATCAATGCCGTCGCGCCGAGCATCGCCCGGCACGCGTTCCTGGACAAGGTCACCTCGGGTGATCTGCTGGATCGCCTGGCTGCCGGTGAGGCCTTCGGCCGGGCCGCCGAGCCGTGGGAGGTGGCCGCCACCATCGCCATGCTGGCCAGCGATTACACCACCTACCTGACGGGTGAAGTGGTTTCCATTTCCAGTCAGCGTGCCTGATTAGGCGCGGTGCTTCCGATTTCGGTTGAACGCAACCAATTCGGATATCCGCGGTGATGTGGAAAGCCGTGTCACCCGGTTGCGGTATTTTTCACCGGCACGCCAGATATGGGCGTGCCGGTGCGTTTTTCGGGGTCTGAACGCTGCCTGAATTATCGGCGGCGCAAAATGGCTGGGGCGCGGATCGGCCCGTTGTGCAATCCTGGTTTAGGCCGGTTCCGCATAGTCGAAGGGCGCGACCCATGGGTCCGGATCGCCGACAACAACAAGCCACAGAAGAACCCAATCCCGAGGAACTCGAGTTGGTGCGCGAGGTGGTTCTCGCGCGCCGCCGACTCGACAATGTCGTTATGGCCGCGCTCACCCTGGGCGCGGAATTACTCGACCACGATTCCGAACGCGCCACCGCCATGCGCGCGGCGCAGATACTCGAACAGCATGCCGTCGACGAGGGCGAGATCCTGCGGGATCCGCGAGCAGCCCTGCGCCGGGACCTGATCCGCGATCGGGAGCGAGCCCGTCGCATCGGATTGGCCCGCGAATCCTGGCATCCGCTGTCCGAGGCCGAACAGCACCGCCGAAAACAGACCGAGCTCCTCCGCGAAGTGCGCTCGGACCTGCTCGAGGTGGTGCGCACCTGCGGCCGCGTGCATTACGACCGCACCACCTTCGCCGACGGCATAGCCAAGGGCCTGTGCGCCGCCACCGACAAACTCGTCGAAGGCGCCGATATGGAGACCTATCGCGCCTGGCAGCGCGGCATGGTCCTGAAAATCACCGAGGAACCCGCCCACGACGACACCCCGGCCCGCGTCATGGCCACCGTCGACGCCGGCCCCGGCCTCGAACCCCTCACCGTCGAATGGGACAGCCCCGAACGAAGATTGGCCCTCGTAGCCCGCATGGCCCGCGCCGGAATCTCCCCGATAATCATCTGCGACAGGCTGCTGGCAGATTTGTCGGTGTCATCACCGCTTCGGTACTCCGTCAGATAAACCCGGACTCGACCAAGCAAATGCTTGGTTGTATATTGGGCTTCGTGACCCCACCCCAGGAGCCTTCGAAGTCGGCACGTCGTAGCGAGCTGCTCGGCCTGGCCGCCAGCCTGTTCGCCGAACGAGGTCTGCGCGCCACCACGGTTCGCGATATCGCCGACGCCGCGGGGATTCTATCCGGGAGTCTCTACCACCACTTCGATTCCAAAGAAGCGATGGTGGACGAAATTCTGCGCGGGTTCCTCGACGACCTCTTCGGCCGCTACCGCGAGATCGTCGGCTCCGGCCTGAGCGCCCGCGACACCCTCGAAGCCCTGGTGATCGCGTCCTACGAATCGTTCGACCAGTGGCACGCCGCCGTCGCCATTTACCAGGCCGAGGCCAAACGGCTCAGCGGCACACCACGATTCGAATATATCGACGAGTACAACCGTGAGTTCCGCGAACTCTGGTACCAGGTGCTCACCAATGGCGTGGCCGACGGCAGTTTCCGCCCGGAAATGGATATCGAACTGGCCTACCGGTTCCTGCGCGACACCGTATGGGTCTCGGTGCGCTGGTACCAGCCCGGCGGCCGGATCACCGTCGACAACCTCGCCAAGCAATACCTGACCATCGTGCTCGACGGGCTCACCAGCCCCGACGCGCGATAGTCCCACCGCCACAGGCTCTCTCCGAGCCACAGCACAGCCCGCAGTCAGCAGTAGGAGCAGATCATGTCAGCACCGTCCCGCCGCCAGTATTCGCCCATGCGTGAGGCGTATGTGATCGATTCCGTGCGCACCCCGGTGGGCAAGCGGGGCGGTTCGCTCGCCGCCGTGCACCCGGCCGATCTGGGCGCGGCGGCGCTGCGCGGGCTGATGGGCCGCACCGATCTCGATCCGGTGGCAGTGGACGATGTGGTGTTCGGCTGCTGCGACACCGTCGGCCCGCAGGCCGGAAATATCGCTCGCACTTCATGGTTGGCGGCGGGCTACCCCGAATCGGTGCCCGGTGTGACCGTGGACCGGCAGTGCGGTTCCTCGCAGCAGGCCATCACCTTCGGCGCGCAGGCCATCATGTCCGGCACCTCGGAAATCATTGTGGCGGGCGGCATTCAGAATATGAGCGCCATCCCGATCTCGGCGGCCATGCTCGCGGGCCAGGCGTACGGGTTCGACTCCCCGTTCGTCGGCGCGCAGGGCTGGGATCACCGCTACGGCACCGGTGAAGTGTCGCAGTTCAATTCGGCGCACATGATCGCCGAGAAGTGGGATATCTCCCGGGTGGACATGGAGGAGTGGGCGCTGCGCAGCAATGAGCGCGCCCGCAAGGCCATCGTCGACGGCCGCTTCGACCGCGAGATCGTGCCGGTCGGCGATTTCTGGATCGACGAGTGCCCGCGCGAGACCACCATGGAGAAGATGGCCGGGCTCAAGCCGCTCGCCGAGGGCAGCCGCGTCACCGCCGCGCTCGCCAGCCAGATCTCCGACGGCGCGGCGGCCACGCTGCTCGCCTCGGATTGGGCGGTGCAGGAGTACGGGCTCACCCCGCGCGCCCGCATCCACCATGTCAGCGCGCGCGGCGCGGATCCGATCTACATGCTCACCGCGCCGATTCCGGCCACCAAGTGGGCGCTGGAGAAGACCGGCCTGACCATCGACGATATGGATGTCATCGAGATCAACGAGGCGTTCGCCTCGGTGGTGCTGGCCTGGATCAAGGAGACCGGCGCGAACCCGGACAAGGTCAATGTCAACGGCGGCGCGATCGCGCTGGGCCATCCGCTCGGCGCGACCGGCGCGAAGCTGTTCGCCTCGCTGCTCAATGAGCTGGAGCGGGTGAACGGGCGCTACGGCCTGCTCACCATCTGCGAGGGCGGCGGCACCGCCAACGTCACCATTATCGAGCGCCTGGGCTAATACCCGCTCCGATCCGGCCGATAGTCCCGTTGCGTAACGAAAGCGACGCGGACGCGGCAATCTCGAGGATTCACGCCGAAGAATCGGGATAGTCGAAAACGAGCCCGGCGCACCCGCCGGGCCGGGCGGATCGACGAGGATATGAACGAGAACCTGCCGAGACGGGGGTTCCTACTCGGGACTCTCGGTGCGGTGGGCTTCGGCCTGATGGCGAAGGCGGCGGCCGCTCCGTCGCCGCTGCCACCGCCGCCCGTCCCGATTCCACCGCTGCCCGCACCGGTCGTCACACCGCTCAACTATCACTCGCCCGCATTGCAGCCGTTCGTGGACGAGCTGCCCATACCCGAGACGCGCGCGGCCGCAGGGGAATTGGCGGCTGTTTCCGGTGTGCACCGTTATCACCGGGATCTACCGGAAACGCGCAGTTGGGGTTTCGGTCGGCCGGTGCTCGGACCGAATCTGGAGGCGCGACGGGATCGGGTGGCGCGCATCGCGTTCCGCAATGAACTCGGCACCCATGTGCTCGCCCCGCACGTCGATTTGACCATGCACGGGGTGACCGAACTGGATCGCACCGATCCGCGGTTCACCGTGCACCTGCACGGCGGGGCGAACGCGCCAGATGACGACGGGCATCCGCTCATCGCCTGGCGCAATGGGGGCGGACCCACATTCAGCTACGCCAATCGGCAAGAGGCCGCGACACTCTGGTACCACGACCACGCGATGGGCATCACGCGGTTGAACATTCAGGCCGGACTGGCCGGAATGTATTACCTGCGGGACGAATTCGATACCGGTCGCGCGGACAACCCGCTCGGGTTGCCCAGCGGCGAGTTCGAGCTACCGCTGATCGTGCAGGACCGGACCTTCAATGCCGACGGCAGTCTGCAACCCATGGTCGGCACCTATATTCCGCAGGGGTTCAATCAGTCCGGGCAGGTCGGGGATGTGGCCTGCGTGAACGGTATGGCCTGGCCCCGGCTCCAGGTGCGGCGGACGCTGTACCGGTTCCGGCTGTTGAACGGATCCAATTCGCGCCCATACATTTTCGAGTTCTCCAACGGCATGCCGTGCTGGGCCATCGGGACCGATCTGGGACTGCTGGACGCGCCCGTGCCCACACCGTCCATTCGGGTGAGCCCGGGGGAGCGGGTGGATCTGCTGGTCGACTTCAGCGCCTTCGGTGACGGGACGACCGTCGATCTGATCAATACCGCCCGAAATGATTTGGGCAACACCGTTTTCATGGTGCCGGAGCTGCGGCCGATCATACGGTTCACGGTGGCGGGGGACGGACCGGCCGCCGCGATTCCGGCGCGGCTGCGCGGTGGCGCCGGACTGCCCGACGCGCTGCCGCCGCTCGGGCCGCCGGAATCGGTGCGCACGGTGACGCTCATCGGGCTCAATGACGATTCGCGGGCGGCGGCGGTGTTCCCGACCCTGATGTCGCTCAACAATCTCGCGTTCCTGAGCGACGATGTCGATATGGCGGCGGCGGGTGCGGTCGAGCAGTGGGACATCGTCAATACGACTCCGTTCGACCACCCCATTCACCTGCATCTGGCGCGAATGCGGGTGATCGGCCGCCAGCCCATCCTGACCTCGGCCTACTGGTTCGCCAATCTGCCGCCCGCGTTCGGCATCCGATGGGCGCCGTCGGCCGACGAGTACGCCATCGGACCGCAACAGGGCCCGCCGCCTTGGGAATTCGGCTGGAAGGACACCGTCGAATGCCCCACCGACACCATTACCCGGGTGCTGGTGCACTGGCCCGCGGTCGATGAGCTGGGCTTCGACCCGGACGTCGCACTGACCGTCCCGCCCGGGGCCGAGGCCATCGCGCCCGCGGAAATGGCCGGTATGGACCATGTTTCGGGCGCGGGCGAGATTCGCGGCTACGTCTGGCACTGCCACAATCTCGACCACGCCGATCACGACATGATGCAGCGCATTCGCGTCATGCCGTGACGGTGCGCCGCCGCTCGGCGATATCGCCCTGCGTCTTCGCCTTTATCTCCGTGAGCAATTCGAGCTCGGGCAGGTCGGCCCATTCCGCGCCGAACAGGCGCGGCAGATCGTGATAGTGCACCACGCATTCGTCGACACCGGCCGTGCGGCAGGCGTCGATCAGCTCGGCCGAAAGGTATCCGGCGACCGACAGTTCCACGCCGCGCCGCTCGGTTACCTTGCGTGCCAATGTGATCGCGGACATCACGCCGCCGGTGGGTGCCACACCCCGGGCGCGCAGCCGGGCGTCGACGAGCGAGGACAGATCGTTCACCCCGATCAGCGCGTGCTGTACGCCCGCGTCGATGAGGCGATCCAATTGCAAAAGCGCCGAAGGGGTTTCGATCATGGAGCCGATGCGCAATCCGGCCGCGCGTTCGCGGATCTCCGCCACCGCCCACTCGACCTCTTCGGGATCGGTCACGAAGGGCAGCAGCACCCCGAGACCGTCGTCCGCCGCGGCCACCCCGGTGATCTCCGCGCGGAAGTGCTCCGGAAACCGCCGCGCCCGCCGGATGCCGCGCATGCCGAGCAGCGGGAAGGTCTCATCGTCGACGACCTCCTCCACCCCCGCGAGCACATTCGCCTCGATGGTGGTGACCTCGGTGAACCGATACCAAACCGGTTGCCCCGCAGCCTGATCCACCACCTCGTGCAGATACGGCGTCAACAGCTCGCGCACCGATTCCGTCCCCGGATACCGACCCGCCCGCCGGAACACATACTCCCCGCGCACCAAACCCACCCCGGCGAACTTCCCCGCCAGCCGCGAGTCCAGCCGCTCCCCACTCAATGCCACGCTGATTCGCATCCGAAAAACCCTACGGCGTGTTGGGGTGCGAAGCTCGCCGAGCCGATGCGCACCGCCCTTTCCCGGCCTACCGTGGTGATCATGTCCAGGTCAGGGGAGGGCCGCTTCGAGGAGATAGCGCGCAAGGCCCGGCGCGTACAACAGTCCGTCGAACTAATCCGCGCCACCGCATCCACACCGGACGTGCGCATCGAGGTCACCGCCGACGGCCGCATCACCACCCTGCACCTAGCCGATCAAGCCCTGGCCCAAGCCATTTCGACCACTCACGAACTAGCGCACCGGAAAGCGTTGGCGCAGGCGGCCGAACAGCGTGGCGAACTGATCCACGATCCGGCCGTAGCCGCCCTGCTGCGCCGAATCCTTCAGGCCGAGCCGCCCGTCGCTGCCGGTTGTGCCGAGTCGGCGGGAGTGAGTCCCGGAGCCGTCGGGTACCTGCCGCCCGGCGCACTGAAAGGCGCTGACGGGCAAGGGAACCGCGGCAGTGCGTGGGGGTGGTCCGATCCGGGTGCGGCGGAGGCCGGCACCCTCGCGCGCAAGGGCGGCTCCGACCTCGACTCGGCGCGCAGGCAGGACGACACCGCGGCCGGTGGCGGTCGTCCGGTGGATGAGCGGCCGGATGCCAATCCCTATGCCCTGCCTCGGGCGGTGGCGCGGCGGTACGGGCTGAGGTAGGCCGCGCGGGCGCGTGTGGTGTCAGCTGGGGGTTTGCTCGGATTACTATTTGCCCGAATTGGTTTCCGGCCTCGGTAGAAAGCGGGCTGTTCATGGATTTGGGTGTCCGCTGGCGCGTGCACGGGGATGGGCGCACGCCCGCGCCGGGTGCGGTGGTCCGGCCCGATGAGCGTTTGTCCTGGCCTCGGACATTGGGGCTGGGCGCACAGCATGTGGTGGCCATGTTCGGGGCCAGTTTCGTGGCCCCGATCCTGATGGGCCTGGACCCGAATCTCGCGATCATGATGTCCGGGGTGGCCACGGCCATCTTCCTGCTCGCGACCAAGGGCCGGGTGCCGAGTTATCTCGGGTGCTCGCTGTCATTCGTGGGTGTCGCGGCGGTCATTCGGGCACAGGGCGGCGATAGCGCGACGGTTACCGGAGCCTGCCTCGCGGTCGGTGCGGTGCTGTTTCTCATCGGCCTGGCGGTGCAGCGGTTCGGGGCGCGCATCATTCACGCGGCCATGCCGCCGGTGGTGACCGGAGCCGTGGTCATGCTCATCGGTTTCAATCTCGCACCGGTGACCGCGTCCACCTATTGGCCGCAGGATCAGTGGACGGCCTTGCTGGTCATGCTGTTCACCGGGCTGGCGGTCGTCGCACTGCGCGGATTCTTCTCGCGCATCGCGATTTTCCTGGGCCTGGTGTTCGGATACGTCTTCTCCTGGCTGCTGGACCGGATATTCGGCAAGATCCACTCCGCCGACGGCACCGGCGCGGTCACCGATCACTGGCGGCTGGACCTGTCCGGTGTCGCGCACGCGGATTGGATCGGCCTGCCGCAGTTGCACGCGCCCTCGTTCGAATGGTCGGCGGTCCTGGTCGCGCTACCCGTGGTGATCGCGCTGGTCGCCGAGAACGCCGGACATGTGAAGGCCGTCGGCGAGATGACCGGCGACAATCTGGACGGCAAGCTGGGCACCGCCATCGCCGCCGACGGCGCGGCCTCGATGCTGTCCACCGCGGTGGGCGGTCCGCCCAACACCACCTATTCGGAGAATATCGGCGTCATGGCCGCCACCCGCGTCTATTCGACCGCGGCCTATTGGGCCGCAGCCGGTTTCGCGCTGCTGTTCGGACTGTGCCCGAAATTCGGTGCGGTGGTCGCGGCCATTCCGGGCGGTGTGCTCGGCGGTATCACCGTCATCCTGTACGGCATGATCGGCCTGCTGGGCGCGCAGATCTGGACCAATGCCGGTGTGGACCTTCGCAATCCACTCAATCTGGTGCCCGCGGCCGCCGGTCTGATCATCGGCATCGGCAATGTGAGCATGAAATTCACCGACACCTTCACGCTCAGCGGTATCGCGCTGGGCACGCTCGTGGTGATCACCGGGTATCACGTGCTGCGCCTGCTCGCTCCCGCGCATTACAAACAGGAGCCGCTACTCGACGAGGGCACCTCGTCCTACGACGAACCCTCCGGCAAATAGCTCACTGCGCCTTACCCAGCCACCGCCGCGAGACGTGCTGGGTCTGCGCCTCGGCGATCGCCACCGGCGGCCGGGGCGCGGGCGGCGGGGGAGCCGTGCGCGCATCGTGCGAGATCCGGATCAGCAGCGCCACGATGATGTAGTTCGCCAGCAGCGACGAACCGCCGTACGACATGAACGGCGTGGTCAGACCGGTCAGCGGAATCAACTTGGTCACCCCGCCCACCACCACGAACAGCTGCCAGCCGATGGAGAACGCCAGTCCGCCGCCGAGCAGTTTGCCGAACGCGTCCCGGGTGGCCAGCGCGGCTACGAAACCGCGCACGGTCAGAATCGCGAAAACCGAGATCACCGCGGCCAATCCGATCAGCCCGAGTTCCTCGCCGATGGTCGAGATGATGAAGTCGGTCTTGGCGAACGGCACCTCCTGCGGCCGCCCCGCGCCGATTCCGGTGCCGAGCAGCCCGCCGGTCGCCATGCCGAACAGCGCCTGCGAAATCTGGTATCCGGAGGTGTAATACGTGGCGAACGGGTCCTGCCACACCTCCACGCGCACCCGCACGTGCGGGAACGCCATATACGCGATGGTCGCGCCCACCGCGAACATGCTGAACCCGATGACCAGCCACGACACCCGATCGGTGGCGATATAGATCATCGCCAGCACGGTCCCGAACACCAGCAGCGAGAACCCGAGATTCTTCTCGTACATGAGCACCAGCAGCGACATGGCCGTCACCAGCAGCAGCGGGCCCAGATCGCGCAGGCGCGGGAAGGTCATGCCCAGGAATTGATGTCCCGCCGTGGTGAACAGCTCCCGATTCGCCACCAGGAACGAGGCCACGAAGATCAGCAGCAGTACCTTCGCGAACTCGCCGGGCTGAATCGAGAAGCCGTGCAGCAGAATCCAGCTCTTACCGCCGTTGACCTCGCTGTACTGCGCGGGCAGCAGCGCCGGGATGAGCAGTGCGCCCAGGCCCGCCAGCCCGCAGGTGTAACCGTATTCGGCGGGCCGGGTGTGATCGCGCACCACCAGCAGCACTCCGGCGAAGAGCACGATTCCGATTCCGGTCCAGATCAATTGGTGCGCGGCATCGCTGGATTGCGCACCGTTCTCCAGCGGATTCTCATGATCGAGCCGGTCGATGAGCACCAGCCCCAGCCCGTTCAGCAGCACCACGCACGGCAGCAGCACCGGATCCGCGCTGGGCGCCCACCGGCGCACCGCCAGATGCGCGGCGAGGGTGAGCCCGGCGAATATGCCGAGCGTGCTGATGGTGGTCGCGCCGCTTCCGGCCGACGCCGACAGGATCAGTGCCGCGAGTGCGGTAATGGCCACCGCACCGGCGCAGAGCGCCGCTTCCGCGCCTCGGAAGGCGCGCCCGGGCGAGCCGGCCGCATGCGAACTCTGCCGAAACCTGTTCACGCCCAACAGTAACGCGGTCGGTCAGGTGCGCGCAGCGAGAAGGTCGTTCCGGTCGGCGACCGCGCCGACTCCGGCGCGGGTGCGGTAGCGGATGAGCAACCAGAGCAGCAGCGCCTCCGCCAGCGCGGTGAAAACGGTCAGGAATTGACTGAAATAACTGGCCATCACATTGACCACGGTCAGCGAGATGACACTGGACCAGATGCCCAGGCGCACACCGAGTTCCTCGCGTCCGCGCAGCCACAGCACCGCGCCCACCGCGCAGCCGACACCGACCAGTATTTCGGCGACGGCGGCAATACCCAGGCCGGACAGCGACTTCCAGCCGCGATGCTGCGAAACGTCCAGCAGATGATCGAGTTCGGTCCACGGCATATGGCGGCCGGAGATGATGATGACCGCGAGCACCAGGTGCACCAGCGTCCATACCGCGTGGCCCAGCAGCACGATGATCAAGACAATGCGGAGCAGCGGCAGCGGAAGCAGATGGCGTTCCAGCCATTCCAGCCTGGCCTCCCGGCGAATCTGCGGTTCGGGCCGGGTGTCCGGATGCGCGGTGTTCAGATAGCTGGTCAGCGCGTCCGTGAGCTTGCACAGATCGGGACTGAAACCGGTGCGGTCCACCGACTTCAGCTCGGTGAGCAGGGTGGTGCGCTCATCGGCGCTCATGCGGTCGCCGGTCAGTTGGCCGATCGCGACCGTCACCTCACCGAGCACCAGCAGCGGCGGGCGATGGCGGTGCCGTGCAGCAAACAGGGCGACCGCGGTGATCAGCAGAAAGGCCAGGTAGATGATCGGGGCGGCGAGTGGGAAGAAGTAATTGTTATCGGCGGTGATGAACTTGCCGACCTCGTCGATGAACAGGCCCAGCCCGACGCCCGCCAGCGCCGCCGCGGTGGTCAGGGATGATCGCGAGGAGGTGAGCAGCAGCATCAGACAGGCGATCACCAGCAGCAACCCGCCGAACAGCGCGTGCGCGATGTGATAGGTGCTGCCGCCGATCTTCGGATAGCCCGCCGCCATCAGATACAGGCGCGTGATCACCACGGTCACGCCGAAGCAGACGGCCATCACGGTGACCAACCGGCCTGCCTCGGGACGCCATCGAATTCTTGTCACCCGCGTGCCGAACACCCGAACAACGATGGCACAGAACGGGGTTGCGCGTTCAGCGTCGGCGGAACCGCTGACTCAATTGCGGATCGTTCTCCCACCACAGGCCGGTGCTCGGCGGCGCGTCCGCGGTGTGCGCGGGCGCATCGGTGCGGTTCGCGGGTGCTTCGGCCTGTGCGGCGACCGCATCGAGTTCGGCGTCGACCTGCGCGGCCTTGCGCTTCTCGTCATCGGACCAGGCGCGCATGAGCATGAGCGCGAATGGAATTCCGAGCACATCGCCGAGCAGCCACAGAATGCCCGCGCCCGCGGTCTGATCCATGCGCTGGCTCGGCCCCCAGGTGCGGCCGACCTCCGCGTAATACCCGGCCGCCAGAATCGGTCCCAGCCACACCACGATGCCGAGAATGCCGTCCGCCAGCGATTCGACCACCGTGATCAGCAGCGATACCGCCTGCGAGTACCGGCGCGGCACCGGATCCGCCTGCAGGCGCGAGTAGAAATACAGGAATCCGATGCCCACCAGGGCAATTCGCGTCACCGCGTCGATCACGCCATTGCGCAGCACCGCTTCGTACCAGGGCGAGAAATACAGCAGCCACGGCGTCAGCAGCATCGCGGCGGACGGGACCAGTGGGAACGTCAGCCCGGTCACCAAGCGGCTGTTCAGGATTCGATCCATCCGCGCCCGCCCGGCATCTCCGAGCGCACCGCGCAGCACCGTCAACGGCGTCCCCGCCGCCAACCCGAACGACACCAGATAGAGCAGCAGCAGCGTCTGCAACGCCCGAACCCAGAACAGGGTGTCCGAGTACACCCCGAGCGCCCCGACCCCGGTATAAAGCCACAGCGCGAGCCCGACGACACCGAAACAGATGGCCCGCCCGCGAACCGGAAGCTCTACGCCCTTCCGCCGCGCCGCCGTCCAGGCCAGCAGATACCCGGCCCCGATGACCGCGGTAACGACCACGGTCGAGGTATCCCACCGCCACGACGTCAGCAGCGAACTCACGGTCAGCGGCGTATCGATACCAAGCACGCCCGCCAGTATCCGCTTGCCCGGAAATCACATCACCCCGGTGCCCGGGATCGCTCAGCGCAGGGTCTTGTGGGTTTCGCCGTGTGACTGTTCGCAGTGGGATTCGGTGTCGCGGCCCAGGGTGAGCAGGTCCGATTGGGCGTGGTCGACCTGGAGGGTGGCGTGGTCGATGTGGTGCTCGTGGGAGAGGAAGTGGGCGAGGTCCTCTCGGACGGAGTGGCAGTCGTAGCCGGGTTCGACCAGGACGTGCGCGGAGAGCGCGGGGGAGCCGGAGGTGATCTCCCAGATGTGCAGATCGTGCACCTCGACCACGTGATCGCGGCCGGCCATGGCCGCGCCGATCACGGTGGGGTCCAGGTTCTCCGGGGCCGCCTCGAGGAAGATGCGGCTGGAGGCGCGGACCAGGCTGATACCGGCCTTCACCATGAGCACGACCACGATCAGGGTGGCGATCACGTCGGCCTGCACCCAGCCGGTGAACATGATGATCGCGCCCGCGATGGCGGTGGCGATGAACCCGTAGAGATCGGTGAGCAGGTGCTGGAACGCGCCCTCCACATTGAGGCTGGTCCGATTGGCGCGGCTGATCATGACCGTCGCGATCAGATTCACCACCACACCGATGAGCGCGGTGACCAGCACCAGCCCGCCGGTGACCTCGGGCGGATCGAGCAGTCGCCGGATCGCCTCGAAGGTGAGCCAGGCCGCCAGCACCAGCAGCGTCGCGCCATTGGCCATGGCGGACAGGATCTCGACCCGTTTCCAGCCGAAGGTCATGCGCCCGGCGGCGGGCCGGGCGGCGAGTTGAATAGCCCAGAGCGCCAGCACGATCGCCGCGGCATCGGTGAGCATATGCGCCGCGTCCGAGAGCAGGGCCAGCGATCCGGAGATCACGCCGACCACGACCTCACCGGCCATATAGGCGACGATCAGCGCGAGCGCGCCCGCGAGCCAGCGTTTGTCACTGTCCGCGGTGGCTCCGTGTGTATGCCCGGCGCCATGGGAATGGCCGTGCCCGTGGTCGTGCCCTGCACCCATGTCGATCTCCCTTCATCCTGACCGCAGGCGATCATATGCACGCATCGCTATGTATGCAAGGTTAACGATCTCCAACTTCGGCGATACCCGCCGTCATCAGGTGTATTCGGGGACCGGATCAACCGGCGGCGGACTCGGGCAGCAGTCCGGCGGCAGCCTGCGGCAGCCGCAGCACACTCCAGGAATCGTCCGGGGTGTAGGCGGGATGGTGCGACGCTTCCGGATCGGCGGCCAGCCCCTCGACCCGGGTCAGCTGTCCGGACCCGGCCGGAATGATCTCGGTGTACCGGTAGTGCAGATGCCCGTGATAGTGCACGGCGGGCCGCAACCGCTCCACCACCTGCTGAATCCGGTCCTGATTGGGAAAGCACTCCGGCTTGTTCTTGCGATTGAACTTCGGCTGCGTCGCTCGCGGCTTATCGTGCGTCAGCAGTACGTCGACCGGTGAATCATGTTCGGCGAGAAGCACTTCCAATTCGTCATCGGTCATCTCCTCCTCCGGGAACCACAGCGATCCGGCCGTGAGCGGCCGCCGGCTCGACCCGTAGGCCCGTCGTTTGGCCGCCTGTTCCTCCTTGCGCCCCTCCCGGGCCAGCCGCCACCCCTTATCGGTGGACCGGGCCCCGCCGAACGCCGCGAAAACGGTGTCCTCCCATACCCATCGGTGCCCCCGGGGTGCGAACCGCACATGTCTGCGGCACTCCAGGAACCCCTGCTCATCCCGCTTGTCCCCGTACAACTCCAGCACCAGCGACGACTTGTCGTGATTCCCGTCGAGGAAATAGACGGTCACCCCCGCCCGCTTGGCGGCCTTGTTCACCACATCGAAATACCGCCGCCCCGACGGCATATGCTCCCAGGCCCCGAAATCCCCGACCCCGAACACCCGCGAGCACTCGAGCTCCACCGCGACCCGCACCACCGTCAGCGCGTGCGCCGTGTTCCCGTGTAAATCACCGACAATCAGGACATTCCCCATCGCCCCATGGTCCCAGCCCACCCCGCTTCCGGCACTCCCATTTCCCCGCGCGCCGCCCGAACGCAACGAGGCCGCCCCTGGGCGAGAGGTTCCAGGGACGGCCCGTGCGCGCGGTGGGAAGACCGCGCTACGGATCCGAGGTCGATCGGATCCGCGAGATGCGCGGCCGATCGTGTCGGGCCGCGCAGTATGGGGCGCCGCGGGTGAGAGTCCGCGGCGCTGATCGGGGGAGTGGGATCAGGCGGGGGTTTCCGCCTCGGTGACGCGGTAGGCGGAGAGGGCGTCGATGCGGGTGATCGCGTCGGCGACGATGCGATCGATCAGCTCCTGGACCGTGGGCAGATCCTCGATGATGCCCGCCACCTGACCGGAGGCCAGCACGCCCGCCTGGGTATTGCCTTCCACCAGACCGGCTTTGAGCAGCATGGGGGTATTGGCGGCCATGATCACCTGGGACCAGGTGAGGTCCTTGTGCTTGCGCATGGCCAGACCGTCCTTGACGATGGTCGACCACTTCATGCCGGTCATGCCCTTGAACTTGAGCGCGTTCGACGCGGCGGCGGCGAAACCGCGGGCCTTGCCGGAGTGCTCCAGCTTCTGCACCAGTTCGGTGTTCAGCACGCGGTGCGGCATGCCGTCGACCTTGGTGGAGACGACGGTGTCCTGGAGGCCGCGGGTCAGGTACTCGCGCTTGACCGCCTCCGGCACGCTGCTCTCCTGGGTGAGCAGGAAGCGGGTGCCCATGGCGACACCGGCGGCTCCGTAGGACAGCGCGGCGGCCAGACCGCGGCCGTCGAAGAAACCGCCACCGGCGATGACCGGGATGTCCACCGCGTCCAGCACGGACGGCAGCAGCAGCGTGGTCGCGACGGAGCCGGTGTGGCCACCGCCCTCGCCACCCTGCACGATCACCGCGTCCGCGCCCCAGGAGGCGACCTTCACCGCGTGCTTGGCCGCGCCGATGGACGGAACCACCACCACGCCATTGTCTTTGAGCCGCGCGATGAGTTCCTTCTTGGGCGCGAGCGCGAAGGAGGCGACCTTCACGCCCTCGCGGATCATCAGCTCGCAGCGCTCGGCGGCATCGAAGCCGTCGGCGCGGATGTTCACGCCGAACGGTTTATCGGTCTGCGATTTGGTCTTGGCGATGGCCACTTCGAGTTCTTCGAAGGTCATGGTGGCCGAGGCCAGAATGCCGAGGCCGCCCGCGTTCGCGGTGGCCGAGACCAGGCTCGGTCCGGCGACCCAGCCCATACCGGTCTGCACGATCGGATGCTCGATGCCGACCAATTCGGTCAGCGGCGTCTTCAACCGAGCGGTCATGCCGTCACTTCCTTCTCACGGAAGCCCTTGGGGTCCAGCACGGTTCGGATGATCCGCAGCTCTTCCTCGGTGGGCAGGCGGGTTTCGCCCGCCTCGGCCAGGCCCGCGATCTCGAACGAGGTGTTCTCGGCGACCTCGTCGGCGGTGACGCCGGGGTGCAGCGAGAGCGCGCGCAGGGTGTGGTCCGGGCCGTTGAAATCGAAGACGCCCAGGTTCGAGACCACGCGGTGCAGGTGGTGGAACCGGTAGGCCGGATTCTCGGGATCGATCTTGTCGTAACCGATTCCGGAGACGATGTCGACGGCGTCCACGAACACCCGCCTATTGTGCTTGGGCACGAAATAGCTGGTGGCGTGGTTGATGGTGTTGCCCGGCGCGCCGCGCACACCGAACATCTGCCGCGAAGGCTGTTGCAGCGGACCGAAAGCCGACAGGTTCTGATTGCCGTGCCGGTCGATCTGGTTCGCGCCCATCACCACGTGGCGACGGCCGGAGGCGACGACGTCGAAAACCTTCGAGAACGGAATCCAGCCCTCGATCGGGGCCTTGCCGCCGATGGCCGGAACCTCGGCGAAGAACAGCGCCTCACCGTCGGACAGCAGCAGATCCGGTTCGAAGGTGAGCCGCGCCAGCCGCGCGCCGATGGTGGTGACGGTGGACATCGGGCTGGCCATGATCTCGCCCGCGCCGCGGAAGATTTCGGCGGAGGCGACGACGCAGATCTCCGCGCGAGTGATCGTGGTGGTGTCGGTCATTACTTCTGCTCCTCGGCGAAAGCACGGACGGCGGCCTGGTATTCGTCCTCGGACACATCCAGGTAGGTCGCCTTGAACTCCGCCCACGATTCGGGCGTCTTGGCGGCCTCGACATAGTGGCGCTGGAACTTCTCATCGCGGCCGTAGCTGCCGGAGAAGGTGAAGTGCGCGCCACCCGGGGCCTCGACCACGCCGTCGACCATCATGCGGTTGAGGATGATCGACTGCTGCGGAACGGCTTTCACCAGTTCATCGGTCTCGACGAGGCGGTCCACCGACAGGTAGCGGCGCTCGGCGGCGAGGGAGTACAGATCGTCGAAGTACGGGTCGACGCCGGTGTACGCGGCATTGCCGTGCTTATCGCCCAGATCCAGGTGCACGAAAGAGGCATCCAGGTTCAAAGCGGGCATGGCGATGAGGGTTTCGCTGCGGCCGTCGGCATCGGCGTAGGGGGACTGCACGGTCTTCAGCTCGCCCTCCCAGAAGTCGACGACGGCCGAACCGAGTCCGGCGCGAATCGGCAGGAACGGCAGGCGGGCGGCGGCGGCTTGCAGGCCGCACTTGACCATGCCCTCGTCCATTTCACGCACGGTGATCTCGCCACCGGTGCGCGCCTTGGCGAACCACGGATCGTAGAACGGCGCGGAGTCGAGAGATACGAAGCCGTAGTACGCCTTTCGGACCTTTCCGGCCGAGCAGAGCAGGCCCAGATCCGGTCCGCCGTAGGTGACGACCGTCAAATCCGTTATGTCCGAACGCAGAATCGCACGCACGAAGGCCAGCGGCTTGCGCCGGGAACCCCAGCCGCCGATGCCGATGGTCATACCGCTGCGGAGTTCGCCGACAACTTCGTCGAGGCTCATCCTCTTGTCGCGCATGGCTTTTACTTCCCCTTCTTCTGCGCGGCCAGGTCGTCATCGAACCGGGCACGAATCTCATCGGCGACACCGGCGAGGTTGAGCTCCATGGTGAAGCCCTGCTCGAACCGGTAGGACTTGTGCACGTCCTGTACGTCGATACCGTTCAGCGCCTTCTTGGCGGCGCGAATGACGCGGCCGTCCTTATTGGCGATGTTCTTGGCGACTTCCATTGCGGCGGCGTCGAGTTCGGCGCGCGGCACCACCTTGAACACCGAACCGTAGTGGTGCAGCTGCTGCGCGGTGAGCGTGCCCGCGGTGTAGAACATGGTGCGCATCAGGTGCTGGGGGACCAGGCGCGAGAGGTGGGTGGCCGCACCGAGCGCGCCGCGGTCGACCTCGGGGAGGCCGAAGGTCGCGTCGTCGGAGGCGATGATGACATCGGAATTGCCGACCAGGCCGATGCCGCCGCCGAGGCAGAAGCCGTTGACCGCGGTGACGACCGGAACTTCACAGTCGTAGATGGCGGCGAACGCGGCGAAGCAGCCGTGGTTGGCGCGGATGAGGGCGGTATGCCCGGTGTCCGCGTTCATCTCCTTGATATCGACGCCCGCGTTGAAGCCGCGGCCCTCGGCGCGCAGCACCACGACCCGGGTTTCCGGGTTGCGGCCCGCCTCGCGGACGGCGTCGGCAAGTGCGAACCAGCCGTCGGAAGGCAGGGCGTTGACCGGGGCGTAGTCGACAGTGACGACCTCGACGCCTTCGGTTTCGGTGTGACGGATGATCCCCATCGCAAGTCCCATCGTTGGCAAAACAAGCAAGTGCTTGGTAGGTTAGCACGGTGGCAATCGAAGTGAACCTCTCCGGCTCCGTCGTCTTGGTCACCGGCGGCGTGCGAGGAGTCGGGGCCGGCATCAGCCGGGTATTCCTGGACGCCGGCGCGACCGTGGTGGCCTGTGCGCGGCGGCCCGCCGACATCCCCGTCGAGAGCAATGGGCGGGGCATCGACTTCCTGCCCTGCGATGTGCGCGATCCCGATTCGGTGCGCGAACTCATCGACGCGATCGTGGCGAAATACGGGCGGCTGGACACCGTGGTCAATAACGCGGGCGGTGCGCCGTTCGCCTTGGCCGCCAATGCCAGCCCGAATTTCCACTCCAAGATCATTCAGCTGAATCTGCTTGCGCCGCTACTGGTCTCGCAGGTCGCCAATGATGTGATGCAGCGGCAGGAGACCGGCGGCTCCATCGTCATGATCTCCAGCGTCTCCGGTCACCGCCCGTCGCCCGGCACCGCCGCCTACGGCGCCGCCAAAGCCGGTGTGGACAGCCTGGTTTCCTCACTCGCGGTGGAATGGGCCCCGAAGGTGCGAATGAACTCGGTCGTCTGCGGCCTGGTCAATACCGAATCCTCACATCTGCACTACGGCGACGAGGACGGTATCGCCGCGGTCAGCGGCACGGTCCCCATGCAGCGCATGGCAAGCCCCGAGGACATCGGCCGCACCGCCGCCTTCCTGGCCTCCCCGCTGGCCGGCTACGTCACCGGCAGCGCCCTGCTCGTACACGGCGGCGGCGAGAAGCCCGCCTTCCTGACCGCATCCACCGCAGACGTCCCTGCCGTCTCCGGTCACTGACCCCTTCCACTCTCAGCGAGGTATTTCGATATGACCGAGAAAATCTGCGACGGCCGCGTCGTCATCGTGACCGGCGCGGGCCAGGGCATCGGCCGGGCGCACGCGCTGGCGTTCGCCGCCGCCGGAGCCAAGGTCGTGGTGAACGATCTGGGCGCGGAGCTCGACGGCACCCCCAAGCCGGATTCCGGTGCGGCCAAGGTGGTCGAGGAGATCAAGGCGCTCGGCGGCGAGGCCGTGGTGAACGGTGACGACGTCTCCGATTGGGAGGGCGCGCGCCGCCTGGTCGCCACCGCCATCGAAACCTTCGGCGGTCTGGACGTACTGGTCAACAATGCCGGTATCGTGCGCGACCGCATGCTGGTCAACCTGGGCGAGGACGAGTGGGACGCCGTCATCAAGGTGCACCTCAAGGGTCATTTCGCCCCGATGCGGCATGCCGCGGAGTACTGGCGCAATGAGTCCAAGGCCGGTCGTCAGCCCGAGGCCCGCGTGATCAACACCAGTTCCGGTGCGGGCCTGCTCGGCTCGGTCGGCCAGGGCAACTATTCGGCTGCCAAGGCGGGCATCGCCGGTCTCACCATCACCGCCGCCGCCGAATTCGCGCGCTACGGCATCACCGTGAACGCGATCGCCCCGGCCGCGCGCACCCGCATGACCGAGACCGTCTTCGCCGAGACCATGGCCGCCCCCGAGGATGGCGGTTTCGACGCCATGGCCCCGGAAAACGTTTCCCCGCTGGTGGTTTGGCTGGGCAGCGCGGATTCCGCCGGTGTCACCGGCCGCATGTTCGAGGTCGAGGCGGGCAAGGTGACGGTCGCCGATGGCTGGCGGCACGGCGTCTCGGTCGATCGTGGCGCGCGCTGGGAGCCCGCCGAGCTCGGCCCCGCCGTGCGCGATCTGCTCTCCAAGGCCACCACCCCGGAGCCGGTCTACGGCGCGTAGTCGCGAACCGCTCCACCAGCTTTCATCGCCGGTGCCCCGAATGGGGTACCGGCGATGGCCGTTTTCAGAGGGTTCGGAAATGAGCCACTGTGACATGTCTCTCAATCGGGTGGGGAGGCATCATCCGCCCCGTTATCGCTGGTTGCGGTATCGGAACGGTTGCTGTCGGGTTGGTCTGGAATGTCCTTGTCTGCCATCGACAAGTACGTTTCCGGCGGTGCCGGTGGGGTGTGAGAGCAGACCTGAGGACCGTGTTACCAGCCAATTGTGCTGGGGCGCTTGCTGATATTCGGGACATCGGGGCAAAGGCAGGCGTACGGTTTGGACTGGCCCCTAATGGGTTCGGGAGTTGTGCGGGGATGCGTGCCGGCTTGTACGATGGCCGCGTTCCGCAAAGGTCCGGCAATCGGGGTTAGCCGGACAGAGGTGCACCGCTCCGCAGTACTGGAGCAAGCCGACTGCGCAGTATTGATGAGGGGATGGCTCTCGCATGATCATTGGTCGTGCATTGCGCTTGGTGGCAGTGATCGCCGCTGTCGCCGGGTCCGCGCTGCTCGGGCCGGTGCCCGCAGGAGCGCAACCGGGCATCGACCTGGAGCCCGCGCCGGGGGCGGGCAATGGCCCGGTCGCGGGCGGCGGCTCCGACCCCCAGAATGTCGCGGTTCCGGCCAATCCCGTTGCCGGACCGCAGGATTTGCTCGCCGTAATACTCGGCCTCGGAACCGGTTCCGCCGCGGTGGGCTCCGCGGGGGCCGGATCGGCCGGAGTCGGCTCGGCGGGTACGGGATCCACCGGATTGGGCGTGCTGCTCGGCGGCACCGGATCGGCGCTGGGCGGCACCGGTTCGGCGGCGGTCGGCTCCGCCGGTGCGGGTACGGGTTCCGCTGCTCTCGGACTCGGAGCCACGGGTTCGGCGGCGGTCGGTTCGGCGGCCGCCGGTACCGGGTCGGCTGCTCTGGGCCTCGGCGCCTCGGGTTCCGCCGCCGCTGGAACAGGTTCTGCCGCAGTGGGTTCCGCCGGTGTCGGCACCGGTTCCGCACTCGGACTCGGTTCCGCCGCGGTGGGCTCCGCTGGCGCGGGCCTGCTCGCGACTCTGCTCGGCACCGGTTCCGCCGCGGTCGGCTCGGCTGCGGTGGGCTCCGCGGCCGTCGGCTCCGCCGGTATCGGTGCGCTCTGCACCGGTTCGGCGGCGGTGGGTTCGGCCGGAATCGGTTCCGCCGCAGTGGGTTCGGCGGCCGGTGGTGGTTCGGGTGTCGGTTCGGCGGGTGTCGGTTCCGCCGCTGCGGGTTCGGGTGTCGGTTCGGCCGCCGTCGGTGCGGGTTCGGCCGGTGCCGGTTCTGCCGCATTGGGTTCCGCCGCGGTGGGTTCGGCGGGCGTCGGCTCGGCGGCCGTGTGCGCCTCGCCGCTGTTGTTGCTGCTGCTCCCGCCGCCACCGGCTCCGGCGGCTCCGGCTGTGCCACTGGAGATTCCGTCCGCGCCGAGCGTGCCCGCACCGCAGCTCGCCGCACCGGTGCTCGCGCCCGCCCTCCCCGCACCGGAGGCCGCGCCCGCACCGGCACCACCACCGCCCCCACCGGCTCCGGCCCCGGCTCCCGTGCTGGCGCAACCGAATCCGGACGTGAAGCCGACGTCGGCGAACGCGCCGCTGCCGCCG
Organism: Nocardia sp. NPDC056000; assembly: GCF_042269265.1. NCBI lineage: Bacteria > Bacillati > Actinomycetota > Actinomycetes > Mycobacteriales > Nocardiaceae > Nocardia > Nocardia sp. NPDC056000. The sequence continues at coordinate 165,533 of NZ_JBHJXS010000002.1, forward strand.
GTGAAACTGCTGTCGGTGATCGGCGGCCTGATCGCGCTCGGTTTGGCGGGCGCGGGTTCCGGTGCGGTGAGTTTCCAGAGCGCTTCGGCGGCACAGGCGCGGGTCGATGCCGCGCGGGCCGCGTTCTTCGGACCGAGGGTGTGAGGGCATGACCGAGAGCCGGGCGCATAGCATCGGGTCCTACCGCCGGGTGGCGGCGGCGGTGGACGCGGTGTGCGCGGTGGCCGCCGATTTCGACGCCACCAATCTGGACGAGGTGGTGCTGGCCATCTCCGCCGAACGCCGCCGCATGATCGAAATCGCCAGTGCCCAACTGGGTCCGGGCGTCTGCGGTCAGCGCCGCAGTTATCCGGACAAGGATGTGATCGTGCTGGCCGAGGCGCTGCCCAGCCGCGAGCACACCCTCGCGCACGAGCTGGGGCATATCGTCTTCGACCATCCCGGCGAGGCGGCCACCGAGGTGGTGCTGGAGGCGAGCGACGATCTCATCGCGTACATGCTCAGCCAGCGCGCACATCAGAAGATCGTGGAACTCGGCGAGGACGAGCAGTGCGAATGGGAGGCGGAGACCTTCGCCTCCATGCTCATGACCCGCCTGCGCGTGTTCAACAGCCGAGGCGCAGGCGTCTCGGTCCTTCGATTCGATGAGGCACTCGGATGACCTTCTGGTTGACAGCGCTTCTCATTTGGATGGCGGCCGGTGCGAGAGTCGGCCGGGTGCTCGTCAAACCCGCCACCACGGCGCGGGTGGCGATCATCATCGCGGTGGCCTCGGTGGCGCTGGCCGCGACCGTCTCCGTCCCGGAAATCGGTGTGGCAGTTGATCATCTGCTGCCCAATGGCGTGCACGGCAGCTGGTTCTCCGATCGGCTCACCACCGCGGCCTGGATTCTGTTCGGCACCGCTACCTCGGTGGTGGCGGCCGCCGCGTGGCCGGTGGTGTCGCGGGTGAATCTGCGGCAGATCGCCTGGATCATCTACGCGGGCGGCGTGCTGGCCATGACGCTCACGCTGCTGTGGTCGATCACCTTCGGCTGGGTGATCGTGGCGCTGGAATGCCTGTTCATCGTGATCACCGGTGTGCGCAACCTGGATTGGACCGCGCTCGGCCGCGGTATCGCGCTCTACTGCGTGGGCACCCTGGTGGTCGGCGTGCTGGCCGCACTGGCGGTGCGGCGCGAACTCATGCATCAGCCGATGGCCAAACCGGCGGCGGGCGACTGGTTCTGGCCGGTGTGGCAGTTGGCGAGCCTGCTCATCGCGGTCGGCGCGGTCTGGATCGTGATCGAGCTGTGGGCGCGAGCGCGCCTGCTGCTGAAGCAGATTCGCACCCTGCATCGGGTGCTGATCGCGCGCTTCCCCGAGGTGGTCGCCAAGGATCAGACCGGTTCGGCCACCCAGTTGAAGGCATCGGACCAGGTCGCGCAGGTGATGGACGCGCTGTACCTGCAATCCGGCGGCGGTATGGAGCTGCCCGCGGCGGGCATTCCGCCCGAAGCGGTCACCGAACGCGCGGCCCGGGTGGCGGAGTGGGCCCGAAACCCCTTCGGCGACGTACTGATCGACGGTCGCTGGATCGCACCGCCGGAGGGCGTCGGCCCGCGCGGCTGGGTGCAGGCGATTGCTCGCGCCTATGAGGCGGGCGCCACCACGTCGACGGTGAGCCGGGCCGCCGCCAAGCGCTGAGTTCGATCGACCGCTCTTCCGGACCGCCGGACTTCCGCAATCCTTCCGAATAGAAACGGCCCCCCGTGCCATGCGCGGGAGGCCGTTCTGTGTTGTCTGTTGTCTTAGTTGCGCCAATGTCATATCGGCGTCATGGAATTGCTGCGGGGCGGGGTTGGGCGCGACCGAATTGTCGCTTTTCTGTGCACAGAGCACAAAGAGTTTGTGCATCAGCACATAAGAATTTATGCACACAGCACAATAGGGCGCTTGTCGTAGATGGTGCATTGGGGGCGAAACGCTCACATCACACAAAACGACATACTGCACAAGTCGCCCGGCTCTATCTCGGCCCCCGTGATGTGGGCAGGGAAATGCCAGGATTGTGCATAACGCACCAGCGCAGAGACCTACGCCACTTGGCCCCAAGCGCAATGGGACCGGTGCAACACTCTTCAGCCGGCCGAATGGCTCCACGATGAACGGCGCTGCCCTGCAAGCAGCGCCGTCATCACACCGTGTTCAGGCACCCTGCAGTACCTGATCGGGCGCGGAGCAGTTCCCTACCGGGCCACCCCGGTGCGACCTCCGAGACGGCCGCGCCGAGTTGCCCCGGTAGAGAACCTATTCCGTACCGTCCGGAGGAATTTCGGGCAGCCCTTCGCTGGCCCGCAACTTCTCCGCCATGGAGGTGAGGAGGTTCTGAGATTCTTCGGAGAGGTCGAACGCCCTACTCGACAAACGACGAAGTCCATAGCCCTGCAGCTGGGACAGCAGTTCGAGATCGTGATCGATCTTGGCCGCGTAGATGTCGTTGAAGAAGTAGTCCGGTTTCACCTTGAAGAACTTCGCCAGCGCGGCCACCGTCTCATCTGAGGGGTTGGTCCGCTGTCCCGACCGCAACTGCGAGAGATACGGTTTCGAGATCGGATGGCCGGAGGCCGTGAGCGCCGCCGCCACCTCTGCATTGGTGTGCGGCTTACGCCCCGGGGGATGCACGGTTTCGAACAGCTTGTTCAGCCGCGCCGCGAAATCAGCCATTGTGAGCCGCCCAATTCCCTTCGCTGTACTAACAGTCGTTATCTCGGATACGTATCATTGATATTAGCGGCTCAGTAACTGAAAACCTACGCCTGATCCGCGATTTCCTTGAAGCTTCTAGGCGGTGATCCGGTGAACCGGCTGTGGCTTGGGTGTTTGCGGGCCAGCGCCACCGTTCTTGCGGAGGGCTTAAGAGTCCCGGTTCTGGCCCGTCGCGAAGGTCTTCCACGACGGGCCGTCGGTAACCCTAAGATAGCTGACATCTCATCTTCTTGTCTGTACCCGAGTTTGTGTGGCGTACGCCACGTTTCACGACAAGTGGGATGAACGTTCAACCTCGCCCGAAAATGATTGAAGTGACGACTAAGTGACTAGATCCGCTCGATGATCGTGCCCGTCGCGAGCGCGCCACCGCAGCACATGAGGATCATCGCGGTCTGCTTGTCGGACCGTTCCAACTCGTGCAAAGCCGTTGTGATGAGCCGGGTTCCGGTGCTGCCGACCGGATGTCCGATGGCGATCGCGCCGCCGTTGACGTTCACCCGATCCAGATCCGGCTTGTGCACCGAGGCCCACGACAGCACCACGGACGCGAACGCCTCGTTGATTTCGAACAGATCGATATCGCCGATGCTCATCCCGCTGCGCTCCAGCAGGCGCTCGCACGCCTGAACCGGTCCGTCCAGGTGGAATTCGGGCTCGCCGCCCACCAGGCACTGCGAGATGATCCGCGCGCGGGGGCGCAAACCCGCTCGCTCAGCGGCCTTTTCGTCCATCAGCAGCACCGCAGAGGCGCCGTCGGAGATCTGCGAGGAGGAGCCCGCGGTGTGAATTCCGCCCTCCAGCACCGGCTTCAGCTTCGCCAGGCCCTCGCGGGTGGTGGCGCGCAGGCCCTGATCTCGGCTGATATCGGCGGTCTCGCCGGTGAGGTTGCCTTCCTTATCGACCTGCGGCGCACCGACAATGGTGAGCACCTCGCGGTCGAACCGGCCCTGCTCCCACGCCTGCGCGGCCAGACGCTGTGAGCGCTCGCCCCATTCGTCGGTGTCGTCGCGAGTGATGCCGCGCCGCTTGGCAATTCGCTCGGCGGCGGTGAACTGGTCCGGCATATCGATATCCCACGACGCCGGACGGCGCGGGCCCGCGTGCGTTCCGACGTTGGCGCCCAACGGAACATGGCTCATGGACTCCAGGCCGCAGGCCATGCCGACATCGATCGCGCCGGTGGCGATCAGGCCCGCGACCAGGCCGGTGGCCTGCTGCGCGGAGCCGCACTGATTGTCGATGGTGACCGCACCGGACTGCCAGGGCAATCCGGCGTGCAGCCAAGCGGTTCTGGTGACATTGTTGGACTGTTCGCCCACCTGCATCACGCAGCCGCCGATGACCTGCTCCACCAGAGCCGGATCCAGCTCGGCCCGCTCCAGCAGGCCCTTCTGCGCCGCTCCCAGGAGTTCGGCGGCATGCAGTCCGGCCAGCCAGCCGTTGCGCTTGCCGATGGGTGTGCGCGCGGCTTCGACGATGACGGGTGTACCCACGATGGTCTTCCTTCCGGATCAGAACTGGAACAAGTTCTCTACAAGTAATGTAAGTCAGTTTCGGTTCCTTCCCTAGTCTTACCGCCTGTGCTTGAATATCGGTAGAACGTGTTTCAGTTAGTCAAAGGAGACAGCTGGTGGTGGCAGCCAATACCGCAGACGCCCAAGCCCGGCCCAACGTGCCGGACGGGTTCGACATCACCGACCCGGAGATGTGGCAGCAGCGAGTCCCGGCGGAGGAACTCGCCGAACTCCGCGAGGCCGCGCCGATCTGGTGGAATCCCAAGTCTCCCGAGACCGGCGGCTTCCAGGACGACGGCTTCTGGGTGATCAGCAAGCATGCCGACGTGAAAACCGTCTCGCGGCGTGATGACGTGTTCTCCACCTTCGAGAACACCGCCATCCCGCGCTTCCAGGACAGCATCACCCGCGAGCAGATCGAACTGCAGCGCTTCGTCCTGCTGAACAAGGACGCCCCGGAGCACACCAAGCTCCGCAAGATCATCTCGAAGGGCTTCACCCCGCGCGTGATCAACGGCCTGCGCGCCGAGCTGACCGCGCGCGCCGAATCCATCGTGCAGGCCGCGGTGGCGACCGGCGCCGGTGACTTCGTGGAGCAGGTGGCGGCCGAACTGCCGCTGCAGGCCATCGCCGAATTGATCGGCGTGCCACAGGAAGACCGCATGAAGCTCTTCAAGTGGTCCAACGATATGACCAGCTACGACGATCCGGACAGCGATGCCGATCCGGTGGTCGCCTCCACCGAGATCCTGGGCTACTCGTACCAAATGGCCGAAGCCCGCCGGGCCTGCCCGGCCGACGATATCGTCACCGAACTCATCAACGCCGATGTCGACGGTGACGCGCTGCTGCCCGAGGAATTCGGCTTCTTCGTCATGGTGCTGGCCGTGGCCGGCAACGAGACCACCCGCAATGCCACCACGCACGGGATGGTCGCGTTCCTGGAGAACCCGGAGCAGTGGGAGCTCTTCAAGAAGGAGCGCCCGCGCACCGCCGTCGACGAGATCATCCGCTGGGCCACCCCGGTCAGCAGCTTCCAGCGCACCGCGCTCGAGGATGTGGAAGTCGGTGGCGTGGAGATCAAGAAGGGGCAGCGCGTGGTGCTGTCCTACCGTTCGGCCAACTTCGACGAGGAGGTGTTCGACGATCCGAACACCTTCAACATCCTGCGTGATCCGAACCCGCACCTGTCCTTCGGCGGCACCGGCGCGCACTACTGCGTCGGCGCGAACCTGGCGCGGCTGGAGATCGAGATCATCTTCAACGCCATCGCGGACTACATGCCGGACATCTCCGGACTCGGCGATCCGCAGCGCCTGCGCTCGGGCTGGCTGAACGGTGTGAAGGAATTCCAGGTCGACTACGGCACCAAGCCCGGCGGCGGTTGCCCGGTAGCGCACTAGCGCGAAAAACGCTGACCTGCCCTGCCTCTCACAACTCAGGGTAGTAAGGAAAGGAGCGGGAGACTGGCATCCAGTCTCCCGCTCCTTTGTGATTCCCTGACGGGGCCTGTTGTCCCTAAACGGGTTTCATGGTCTGCATGGCGCGCTCGGTCTCCCAGAACGCGCGCAGCGCGGCGATCTTGCCGTCCGGCTCCACCCGATAGGTGAAAACGCCTTCGGCATCGATGGTCTGGCCGCCCAGCGTGGTGCGGATGCGGCCGGTGTAGACCACCTCGCTGCCGCAGGCGAACGAATCATCGAAGAGGAATTCGATGGAGTCGGTCTGCGCTATCGCCTTGTCCCAGAACGCCGCGATGGCTTCCGGTCCGCGATGGCCCTTGCCCTCGGGATCGAAGAAGGACGGTCCGACCGGATCCTCCACGATGCCGTCCGGCGCGAACAGCGCGACCCAGGCGTCCTTGTCCTTGGCGCGCACCGCGGCCTGCGATGCCCGACCGGCTACCCGGGCGGGATGGTCCTCATCGGTCACGGCTGCTCACTTCCGACCACCCACATCGAGAAGTACTGCGAGCCACCGCCGTACGCGTGCCCGAACGCCTTGCGGGCATTCTCCACCTGGTAGTCCCCGGCCCGGCCCATGACCTGCTTGGCGGCCTCGGCGAAGCGGATCATGCCGGACGCGCCGATCGGGTTGGAGGACAGCACGCCGCCGGACGGATTCACCGGAAGCTTTCCGCCGATGGCGGTTTCGCCCGCATCGGTGAGCTTCCAGCCCTCGCCCTCGGGCATGAAGCCCAGGTTCTCCAGCCACATGGGCTCGAACCATGAGAAGGGGACGTAGATTTCGGCCGCGTCGATCTCCTCGAGCGGGTTGGTGATTCCGGCCTGCTTCCACAGTGCGGCGGCCGCGGCCTGACCGGCCTTCGGATTCACCTGATCGCGCCCGGCGTAGGCGAGCGGTTCGGTGCGCATGGCGGTGCCGTGAATCCAGGCGACCTTCTTGCCGCGGGCTTCGACGGCCTTGGCCGAGGCTTCGTCACCGATGACGATGGCGCACGCGCCGTCCGAGGACGGGCAGGTCTCGTCGAAACGGATGGGGTCCCAGAGCATTTGGGACGCCATCACCGATTCCATGGTGATATCGGCCTGCTTGAGATGCGCGAACGGATTCTTCGCGCCATTGCGGCGATCCTTCACCGCGACCATGGCGCCGATGTGCAGCGGCGCGTTGGCGCGGCGGATGTAGGCGCGCACGTGCGGGGCGAAGTAACCGCCCGCGCCCGCGCCGACCGGCATGGTGAACGGAACCGGATTCGACAGCGCCCACATGGCATTGGATTCGGACTGCTTCTCCCAGGACAGCGCGAGCACCTTGCCGTGCACGCCCGCCTGCACGTGGCTGGCCGCCACGACGCCGGTGGAGCCGCCGACCGAACCGGCGGTGTGCACGCGCAGCAGCGGTTTTCCGGTGGCGCCCAGGGCATCCGACAGGAACAGCTCCGGCATCATGGAGCCCTCGAAGAAGTCGGGGGCCTTACCGATGACGACGGCGTCGATATCGGCCATGGTCAGATCGGAGTCGATCAGCGCGCGGTCGATGGCCTCGCGCAGCATGCCCGCCATGGACACATCCGAACGCTTGGTCACGTGATGCGTCTGGCCGGTGCCGAGTACGGCAGCGGGGTTCGTCATGAGCGTGCCTCCAGGGTGGCGACGAGGTTCTGCTGCAGCGCGGGACCGCTACTGGCATGCGCCAGTGCGCGATTCGCGTTGCCGTTGAAGATTTCGGTGGCGGCGAAACCGATGCGCTCCAGCCCGGCCGCGAACATCGGATTGCCGGACAGCGGGCCGCCGGACGGATTGATCCGGGTATTGCCGTTCAGGCCCAGCGCCTGCGCGAGGATGAGCTCCTCATGGCTGAACTGCGCGTGCAGTTCAGCGATATCGAATTCGGCGGAGCCGCTGCCGATCGCGGCCTTGGCTGCACGCGAAGTCGATTGCGAGACAGTAAGATCGCGCGCACCCAGGATGGGGGTGTCGATGTAATGCGCGATACCGGTGAGCCAGGCCGGACGCTCCCGCAGTTCCCGTGCCTTGTCGCCGACGGCCAGCACCACCGCGGCCGCGCCATCGGTGATGGGCGCGATGTCGTGGGCGCGGAACGGATTCGCCACATACTCGGCGGCCAAAAGCTTTTCGACATCGGATTCGGTGCGCGCGGTGGCGCTGCCGCCCTTGGCCGCGGCATGTACGGCATTGCGCGCGGCCACCTCGGCCATATCGCGCTCGGTCCAGCGACCGGCGTCGATACCGGCGCGGGCCTGCAGACCGGCCATCGATACCGCGTCCGGGCCCAGCGGGGCCACCAGGTACGGATCGGTCTGCAGGGTCAGCACCTGGCGCAGCGTGCCCGCCGACGCCTTGCCGAAGCCGTACACCAGCGCGGTCTCGGCCTGTCCGGTGCGCAGTTTCACCCACGCCTCGTACAGCGCCCAGGCCGCGTCCATCTCGACGTGCGATTCGTTGATCGGCGGCACCGCGCCGATGGAGTCGATCGCGGAGATGAACGAGAAGGCGCGTCCCGCAAGGTAATCCGAGGAGCCCGAGCACCAGAAATCGATATCGGACTTGGTGATGCCGAGCTGGGCGTACAGCTCGGTGAAGCACGGCGCGAGCATTTCCACGCCATTGGTGGTGCCGAAGGTCTCCGGCACGTGCGGCGCGTGGGCGAACCCCACCACCGCGATGTCAGTAACGTTGCCGCTCAAAGTAATTCAGCGCCTCTCTACAGGTGGTGCGCGAACGAGTCGTATTCGGCGTCGGGTTCGCCGGTGGGCCGGAAGTGATCGATATTGGCCATCGACAGGCCCCACTCCTCGCGCGGCTTCCACACGGCCTCGACCCGCATGCCCATCCGCACATCGCTCGCCTCCACGCCGAGCACCAGGTGCAGGAACGGGATGTCGGTGCCGTCGAGCAGCACGTACGCGGCCACATACGGGGGCTTGAGGCGCTGACCCATGAACGGCACGTTCACGATGCAGAACGTGGTGACGATGCCCTTATCGGACACCTCGACGAAATCGTCGGTCGGCTCGCCGGTGCGCGGGTCCGCGCCACGCGGCGGGAAGTACACCTTGCCGTCGAGCTGGGCGCGCGCACCGAGCAGCTTGCCCTCGGTCAGTCCCTTCAGGAAGACCGCTTCCTGCGGTGCGGCGGTGTGCTTGAACGACAGGTCGATCGGGGTGATGATGCCCGTCACCGGCTCGGCGTCAGCGCTGGAATCGGCCGGCGCGGTGGAGGTCTCACCCGGTTCGAACGCCACGATGTCGTGGATGTCGCCGGTCCGCTCGGCGGCCCAGCGCGCCCGCACCCGCATGCCGGTGGAGATATCGGCCGCGGCGGCCACATCCACGGCGTGCAGCAGGGCGGTATCGGCACCGTCCAGCTTGATGAGCGCGTAGGCGAACGGGCGGTCGAAGGGCTGACCGGAGACCGGTTCGGCCACCCAGCTCCACGACTGCACGGTGCCCACATCGGCCACGTCGACGAATTCGGTCAGGGCATCCGCGGTGATCGGATCGAATTCCGCGGGCGGCACGAGTACGCGCCCATCGGAACCGCGCACCCCGACGACCCGTCCGGCACGCAATCCGGTGAGGAAGCGTCCGATGGTCGGTCCGGTGGAGCGGGTGTAGTCGAACTTCATCACCAGCGGTGCTGCGAGTACTTCGGTGTTCCCCAGAGTCACGCGATCGAGTAGAACAGGTTCTAATGATGGTGGCAAGAGCCCACATGGGAAGGGAACGGGACATGCGCTTTGGGTTGCAACTCGGATACTGGGGCGCGCAGCCGCCCGCCAATACCGCGGAGTTGGTGGCGGCCGCCGAGGAGACCGGATTCGACGCCGTCTTCACCGCCGAATCCTGGGGGTCGGACGCCTACACCCCACTCGCCTGGCTCGGCCCGAGCACCAGCCGCGTCCGCCTGGGCACCTCGGTCGTGCAGATGTCCGCGCGCACCCCGACCGCGACCGCCATGGCCGCGCTGACCCTGGACCACCTCAGCGGCGGACGGCACATCCTCGGGCTCGGCGTCTCCGGTCCGCAGGTCGTCGAGGGCTGGTACGGGCAGTCGTTTGCCAAGCCGTTGCAGCGCACCCGCGAATACGTCTCGGTGATCCGCCAGGTGCTCGAGCGCGAGGGCAAGGTGACCAACGACGGGCCCAGCTACCCGCTGCCGTACAACGGCGCGAACGCCACCGGCTTCGGCAAACCGCTCAAGTCGATCACGCATCCGCTGCGCAAGGATCTGCCCATCTGGCTGGGTGCGGAAGGTCCGAAGAACGTCGCGCTGACCGCCGAGATCGCGGACGGCTGGCTGGCCATCTACTACACCCCGCGGCTGGCGGATATGTACAACGAGTGGCTGGACGAGGGTTTCGCGCGCGCGGGTGCCCGGCGTTCGCGGGAGGACTTCGAGATCGCCGCGACCGCGCAGGTCATCCTGACCGATGACACCAAGGCGGAACTGGATCGGCTGCGGCCGTTCCTGGCGCTGTACATCGGCGGTATGGGCGCGGAGGACATGAACTTCCACGCCGAGGTGTACCGCCGCATGGGCTACGGCGAACAGGTCGAGGAGATCACCCGGCTGTTCCGCACCGGCCGCAAAGACGAAGCGGCGGCGGCGGTTCCGGACGAGCTGATCCTGGACACCACGATCATCGGCGATGAGGCGCATGTGCGCGAACAGCTCAAGGTGTGGGAGAAGGCGGGTGTCACCATGCTGCTCGTCGGCGTGCACAGCGTGGAGCAGTTCGAGCGCCTGAAGCCGTTCATCGAGTCGTAGAACCAGTTCTAGATTGGCGAACCGCCCGCCGCGTCCCCCTCGGGGCTGCGGCCGGGCGGTTTCCCATTTGTCCTATTCCTTTTAGGCATCCCGGGCCGGTAGGCTGTGGCGGGGGCCACACCGCATTTGTCCGGTGAGCGGGAAATCGCACCTTGCAACTCACGAGAACACGTTCTATTTTCATCCTGTGAGCTACAACATAGCGGACCTTGTCGAGCACGCCATCGATCTGATGCCGGAGCGAGTAGCTCTGGTCGACAACGATAGGGAATTCACCTACGCCGAGTTCGAGAAGCGTTGCAACCAGCTGGGCCATTACCTGCAGGAACAGGGCGTCGAGCCCGGTGACAAGGTAGGCATCTACGCGCGTAACACCATTGAGGCCGTCGAGGCCATGGTGGCGATCTTCAAGATCCGCGCGGTGGTCATCAACGTGAACTACCGGTACGTCGAGAACGAGTTGCAGTACATCTTCGAGAACTCGGACATGGTCGCGCTCATCGCCGAACGTCGCTACAGCGAGCGCATCGGCAATGTGCTGCCCAAGGTCCCGGCCATCAAGACCGTGCTGACCATCGAGGACGGCACCGATCTGCCCGCCCCCGCGGGTGCGGTCGAATACGAGACGGCCCTGGCGGGCAGCTCGGATGTGCGCGACTTCGGCGATCGTTCGGCCGATGACATCTTCATGCTCTACACCGGCGGCACCACCGGCCTGCCCAAGGGCGTCATGTGGCGGCACGAGGACTGGTGGCGCGTGCTCGGCGGCGGCATCAACTTCGTCACCGGCGTCGCCATCGAGGACGAATGGCAGCAGGCCAAGGTCGGCGCGGGCAACGGGCAGCTGAACCGCTTCCCCATTCCGCCGCTGATCCACGGTGGTTCGCAGACCGCGGTGTTCCACAGCCTCTTCGACGGCGGCAAGGCCGTCATGCTGCCCGAGTTCAGCGGGCACGGCGTCTGGCAGGCCATCGACAAGCACAACATCAACCTGATCTTCATCACCGGTGACGCAATGGCGCGCCCGATGCTGGACGCGCTGAAGGCGGGTAATCCGGAAACCGGTGAGCCGTACCAGCATTCGCAGCTGTGGGCGCTGGCCTCGAGCGCCGCGCTGTTCTCGCCCGCGCTCAAGGACGAGTACCTCGAACTGCTCACCACCACCATGATCACCGACTCCATCGGCTCCTCGGAGACCGGTTTCGGCGGCCTGTCGGTGGCCAGCAAGGGCGCCACCCACACCGGTGGCCCGCGCGTGAAGATCGACGCCTCCACCAAGGTCATCGATGACGAGGGCAATGAGATCGAGGCGGGCTCGGGCAAGACCGGCCTGATCGCGCGCACCGGGCATATCCCGCTGGGCTACTACAACGACCCGGTCAAGACCGCGGCTACGTTCAAGGAGTACAACGGGATTCGCTACTCCATCCCGGGCGACTTCGCCCGCGTGGAGGAGGACGGCAGCGTCACCATGCTCGGGCGTGGTTCGGTGTCCATCAACTCCGGCGGCGAGAAGATCTACCCCGAAGAGGTCGAGGGCGCGCTCAAGGCGCATCCGGAGATCTTCGACGCGCTCGTGGTCGGCGTGCCGGATGAGCGCTGGGGACAGCGCGTCGTCGCGGTCGTGCAGTGCCGCAGCGAGAATCGGCCCACCCTGGAGGATCTGCGCCCGGTGCTGACGCAGGAGATCTCCTCCTACAAGATGCCGCGCAGCCTGTGGTACGTGGACGAGATCAAGCGCTCGCCGGCGGGCAAGCCCGATTACAAGTGGGCGCAGGCGCAGACCGAGGCCCGCGAGGCGGACAATCACGCGCACGCTCCGAGCACCAAGTAATCGCGCCGCCGCGGTAGCCGCGAGTTACTGCTGAGGCTCCTGCGCCCGCCTGTTGCGAAACAGGCGGGCGCAGGCAATTTCGGGGTGTTCTTCTTGTCGGTGCCCTGTGCCAGAGTGATGGTCATGAGCGAGACAGGCGGCGGATCCACCACGATCACCGACGATGTACTGCGGTCCTTCGAAGGTCATCGGCGTGAGTTGTGCGCCTACGCCTATCGAATGCTCGGGTCGTCGTTCGAGGCCGAGGACGCGGTACAGGAAACCTTCACCAGGGCGTGGAAGTCGTACGACTCGTTCGAGGGTCGTTCGAGCGTCCGCTCCTGGCTCTACAAGATCACCACCAATGTCTGTCTGGACATGCTCGACGGTCCGCAGCGCCGCGCCCGGCCGATGGACCTCACCGGAGCGAGCACACCGGACACCCCGCTGCCCCCGCCGGAGCCGGATTACGTATGGGTGGAACCGATTCCGAACGGTCTCGCCTTCGGCGCGGATCCGGCCGAGGCCGCCAGCGCCAAGGACACGCTGCGCCTGGCGTTCGTGGCCGCGGTGCAGCATCTGCCCGCCACCCAGCGCGCCATCCTGATCATGCGCGAGGTGCTGCGCTTCTCCGCCAATGAGACCGCGGACATGCTCAATGTCTCCCCGGCCTCGGTGAACAGCGCACTACAGCGCGCCCGCGCCACCATGACCAAGGCGCAGGAGGTGTCCACCGTCTCGGACGTCTTCGACGAATCCGATGAACGGCAGCGCAAACTCGTCGACGATTTCGTGGCCGCGTTCGAGTCCTATGACATGGCCGCGCTCACCGAATTGCTGAAAGCCGATGTGGCACTGTCGATGCCGCCGTTCTCGCTGTGGATCTCCGGTCCCGAGAATGTCGCGCAGTTCATGCTCACCACCGGTTCCGCGTGCCGCGATTCCCGCATGATCCCGCTCGGGGCCAACGGCATGCCCGCCTTCGGTCACTACAAGCCCAGTGCCGACGAACCGGGCGTCTGGGTGCCCTGGTCCATCACTGTGCTGGAACTGGACGGCGATCGCATTGCGGGGCTCAACTTCTTCTTGGATACCGACCGCCTGTTCCCGCTTTTCGGACTTGCGCCGGAACTGCGGTAGAACTGTTCTCCGTCGCCGCGTAGGTGGATGCGCCGGGGTGGTCCGGCGTGAACGCGACGACATGCGTGAACGGCCCGCTGGGAGAAATCCCGGCGGGCCGTTCGCATTTCGAAGGAGCAGGGTCAGTGCGCGCCAGGGTAGGCCATGTGGAAGGGCTCCCACTGGTGGCCGTCCGGATCGAGGAAGGTGCGGCCGTGCATGCCGACCTGGGCCTCCTGGGCGCGCTTATCCGCATTGACCTCCTCGGTGCCGCCGGAGGCGAGGGCGGCCTCCACCAGGGTGTCGACTTCCTCCGGACTGTTGAGGGAGATGGCGTAGAGGGCATTCACGGTGGCGCCGGGATCGCCGACGGGCCGGGTGCTGAAGGTGGTGAAGAAGTCCCGGGTCAGCAGCATGGCGCAGATATTGTCGTCGATGACGATGCAGGCGGCGTTCTCGTCGGTGAAGTCCTGATTGACCTTCCAGCCCAGCGCCTCGTAGAAGTTCTTGGATCGCTCCAGGTCGGCTACGGGGAGATTGATGAAGATCATCTTGCTGGCCATGGTGATTCGTCCTCTCATCCGCAAACGCCTTGCGGGTCCAATGGGGTCATTGGTGAGGACGAGACGCGGGTGGAAAACTCATCGGTGCGGTGGCACTGTGGTCTGTGACACATCATTTGTCGATCGGGAAGTCGGCGACCCGCCCAGCGTGACAGAGTGGCGGGCAGGAGGTGCCTGATGAAGCACAGCTACCTGGTTGCCCTCACCGGCAGCGGCGGAACCGTACCGCCGGAGCTCGGTGTGGTGCGCAGGCTGGTCGAGCGCGGGCATCGGGTCACCGTGCTCGCCGAGGAATCGCTGGCCGCGGAGGTGACGGCCACCGGTGCGCGGCTGCGATCGCGCGCGGGGAGCGGATTCGCCCGCGATACCGCCGCCGAAATCGATTCCGAGCGACCGGATCTGGTACTCGCCTCCTACTTCGCGTTCGGGGCCATGGTGGCCGCGCAGGCGCGGGAATTACCGTTCATGGCACTCATACCGGGCATCTATCCGCTGCCCGTGGAGGGCGGACCGCCGCCCGGCACCGGATTCGGCCGCGCCGGGGGACCGGTGGGGCGCTGGCGCGATCGACTGGTCGGATCCATGGTGCAGCGGCGCTGGGATCAGGAACTGCTGCCGCAATTGAACGCGCTGCGCGCGGATTTCGGGCTGGAGCGGCTCGCGCACTATCAGGATCAGGTGCAGCTGGCGCATCGGCAGCTCGTATTGTCCAGTGAGGTATTCGATTTCGCGGCACAGCGGCCGGATACGGTGCGCTATGTCGGCGCCATTCTGGATGATCCGACTTGGGCCCGGGACGCCGAATGGACGGTGCCCGAAGGCAATGAGCCGCTGGTGCTCGTCTCGCTCTCCAGTACCGATCAGGGTCAGGCCGAATGCCTGCAGCGGATTGCGGACGCGCTCGGGAAGCTGCCGGTGCGCGGTGTCATGACCACCGGTCCGGCCGTCCCCGTCACCGCGATCTGCCCGCCGCCGAATGTGACCGTGCTGTCCTGCGCACCGCATCACGAGCTCATGCGGCACGCGAGCCTGGTGATCACGCACGGCGGGCACGGCACCCTGCTCAAATCGTTCGCCGCCGACCTACCCGTGGTGCTGCTCCCGCACGGCCGCGATCACGCCGACAATGCCGCCCGGGTGCGCTCGCATCACGCCGGAATCACGTTGCCGCGCACCGCGACCGCACAGCAGATCGGCACCGCCGTCCGCAAGGCGCTGCGCACGCCGGCGCACTATCGGGCCGCCGCCGAACTCGGCCGGGTGCTGCGCCGCGATGCCATGAGCGATCTGCTGATGAACGAGCTCGAACCCGCGGCCGATCACCCCGACCCGATCTTCGCAGCGAGCGCGTCCACCCGGGCGGGTCACTGGCATCCCGACTCCAACCACGAACTCGAATCCTGAGCGTTTTCCGGCGGGTATGTGCGGTTGATCCGGTTTACGGTGATCGGCATGGATTACCTGGCCCTGCTCTGCGCGAAGCTCACCGAATTCGGCGATCTCATCACGCCGGACACCGACCTCGCCACCCCGGTGCCGACCTGCGGTGACTGGACGTTCTACGACCTCGCCGATCACCTGGGCCAGGGCAATCTCTGGGTGGTGACCGCCGTGACCGAACTGCGCGGTGACCACCAGGGTGATCCGGCTCCGAAAGACGCTGTCGCGCTGCGCGAATGGTATGACGAGACCGCCGACGCCATCGCCGCCTCGCTCGCGGCCGATCCGGCGAACGAAGCCTGGACCTTCACCCGCTCCATGCCCCGCACCGTCGGCTTCTGGCGTCGCCGCCGCGCCCTGGAAACCCTCGTGCACCTGTGGGACGGCCAGAACGCCTTCGGTAAGGCGGTTCCCTTCGACACCGATCTGGCCGTGGACGGCATCAACGAGGTCTTCGAACTCTTCGCCCCGCGCATGATCCAGCGCGGCCTGGCCACCGAACCCGAAGTGGCGCTGCGCCTGCGCGCGACGGATATCGCCGAGAGCTGGATCTACGGCCCGGGCGAACCGGTCGCCGAAATCGCCGCTCCCGCTTCGGATCTGCTGCTCGCCCTGTGGCAGCGCCTGCCCGCGTCCGATCCGGCCCTGACCTGGGGCGGCGACCGCGCTGCGGGTGAGCGTGTGCTCGCGGGACCGCTCGTGCCCTGACCCGTGTTGCGGGGGTGCTTACGGAAAAGGGCGGCGGCACCGGAAGGTGCCGCCGCCCTTGATCTTTCGGTGCGGGTAGGTGCCCGCAGGTTGATCAGCTGGCCGGTGTGGCGAGGATGCCGCCGAGGGCGCGCAGGTGATCGGTGGCGCCGCCGAGGGCGAATTCATTGTGCTTGGCGGCGGTGAAGTACTGGTTCACGATGTGGTCGCGGTCGATGCCGACGCCGCCGTGTACGTGCACCACGGTGTGGGCGACGCGGTGGCCCGCATCGGCGGCCCAGAACTTGGCGGTGTGGATCTCGGCGGTGGCCGGCAGGCCCTCGGCGAGCAGCCAGGCGGCCTGCTGCACCGCGAGGCGTACGCCCTGGATGTCGATGTAGGCATCGGAAAGCCGTTGCGCCACAGCCTGGAAGCTGCCGATCTTGCGGTTGAACTGCTCCCGCTCACGGGCGTAGTCGGCGACCAGCTCGAGGCCCTTCTCGACGACGCCGAGCTGGGTGGCGGCCAGGCCGAGCCAGGCGCGCTCGAGCAGCCAGTTCAGAATGTCCGCGCCCTGCTCCAGGGTGCCGACCAATTCCGCAGGGGTGGCGGTGAATTCGACTTCGGCCTCGGGGGAGCGGTCCGTGACGATCTGATCCTCGATGCGCACCGAGGCGTGCGAGGGATCGACCAGGAATACGGCGGGGGAGCCGTCGACGCTGGCGGACACCAGGATTCGCGCCGCCTGGCGGGCGAACGGCACCGTGGTCTTGAAGCCGGTGAGCTGCCAGCCGTCATTGTCGGCGGCGGTGGTGACGGGCTTGGCGAGTTCCCAGTTGCGCTCTTCGCTCAGCGCGGCGGTGAGGATGACCTCGCCGCTCGCGGCCTGCGCGGCCAGCGCGCGCTGCTCATCGGAGCCGAACTGCGCGAGCGCGCCCGCGCCCAGCACGATCGACCACAGGTACGGCACCGGCGCGACGGATTTGCCGATCTCGCGCAGGATGGCGGTCTGCTCCAGTACGCCGAAATCGCTGCCGCCCACCGTTTCCGGGAGCGCCGCGGCCAGCACGCCGGTCTCGGCGAGTGAGCTCCACAGCGTGTCGTCGAAGCGCACCACCGGATTTCCGGCGGCGTCGGTGTTCTTGTCGAGCTCGCGCAGCCGGTCGGCGGTGACGAGCTTGCCGGTGACCTCGGCGGTGAGGCGGGCCAGATCCTGCTGCGCCTCGGTAAGGGTGAAATCCATGATGGTTACCTAGGTTTCGATTAGCGCGCGGCGGCGGGCTGCTTGAGGGCGGTCATGGCGATGATGTCACGCTGCACCTCGTTGGTGCCGCCGCCGAAGGTCAGGATCAGGCAGGCGCGGTGCATGCGCTCCAGGCGTCCGCGCAGCTGCGAACCGGCGGAGTCCTGGCGCAGGTAGGCCTGCGGGCCGAGGATCTCCATCAGCGCGCGGTAGGCCTCGGTGGCCAGTTCGGTGCCGTACACCTTGGTCGCGGAGGCGTCCCACGGCCGCGGCGCGGCATCGCCGCCCTGATCGGCGCGCGAGGCGATCTCCCAGTTGGTGAGCTTGAGGTATTCCACCTTGGAGTGGATGCGCGCGAGCGCGATCTGCACCCATTCCTGGTCGATGACGCGGGAACCGTTGGCGGTCTTGGTGTTCCGAGCCCATTCCAGGGTCTGCGCGACCGCGAGCGCGAGCGGCGCGGCGGAGGTCAGCGCGACGCGCTCGTGATTGAGCTGATTGGTGACCAGCGACCAGCCGCCGTTCTCCGGGCCGACCATATCGGAGTGCTTGATCCGCACATCCTGGTAGTAGGTGGCGGAGGTATCCGGTCCGGCCATGGTGTGCACCGGCGTCCAGGAGAAGCCCTCGGCCGTGGTCGGCATGATGAACATCGAAATGCCCTTGTGCTTCTTGGCATTCGGATCGGTGCGCGCCGCGAGCCAGACGTAGTCGGCGTACGCGATGAGCGAGGTCCACATCTTCTGCCCGTTGACGATCCACTCGTCGCCGTCGCGCACGGCGGAGGTGCGCAGCGAGGCCAGGTCGGTGCCCGCGCCCGGCTCGGAGTAGCCGATGGCGAAGTGCAGCTGTCCGGCGGCGATCTTGGGCAGGAAGAACTTCTTCTGCTCCTCGGTGCCGTAATGCATGATGGTCGGCGCGACGGAGTTGATGGTCAGGAACGGCACCGGGGCGCCCGCGATGGCGGCCTCATCGGTGAAGATCAGCTGATCCATGGTGGAGCGGTCCTGGCCGCCGTACTGCTTGGGCCAGCCCAGGGCGAGCCAGCCGTCGCGGCCCATCTCCTCGACGACCTCGCGGTAGACATTGCCTTCGCCGTACTCGCCGGTCGTGGCCGAGAGCGCCTCCCGGCGTTCGGGAGTGATCAGACGGGCGAAATACTCACGCAGTTCAGCGCGCAGCTGTTCCTGTTGCGGCGTGTATGCGATCCGCATAGCGATACCTCTAGCTTCGTTTCCGGGTTGAGCCGATCATTGCACAGCAGGTGAAACATGTTCCAGTATTAGGTCGTGTAAGGACGCACTTCCTACCCCGGCCGGGGTGCGGGTTGTTAGGCTCGGCGCACTGTTTTGGCAAAGGAGTTGGCTATGAAGGTCACTGTTGATCTCGACCAGTGCGAGGCGAACGGTATCTGTGTCGGAATCGCCCCCGACGTCTTTGAACTCGATGATGACGACGTTCTGCACATCGTCGGCGCGGAGGTTCCGGCCGGTGATGAGGAAGATGTGCGCACCGCGGTCGCGCAGTGCCCCAAGGCCGCGCTGAAGCTGCTCTGAACCCAGCCTTGCTCGCCGGGTGTAACACGTTCTAGAGTCGGCCCGGTGAGCGAAACTGATGTGAGTCTTGCCGGCCTAGTGGCCATCGTCACCGGCGCGGGCGCCGGGCTGGGCCGGGCCGAAGCCTTGGAGCTGGCCCGGGCCGGCGCGTCGGTCATAGTGAACGACCTTGCCGAAAACGACGCGGTCAGCGCAACCCTCGCGGACATTCGCGCGCTCGGCGCCAAGGCCGAATTCGTGGCCGGCAGCATCGCCGAATCGGCCACCGCCGATGCCCTGATCAGCACCGCCGAGGAGACCTTCGGTGGCCTGGACATCGTGGTGAACAATGCCGGGATCACCCGGGACAAGATGCTTTTCAACATGTCCGACGCGGATTTCGACGCGGTCGTCGCGGTTCATCTGCGCGGGCATTTCCTTTTGACCCGCAATGCGGGCGCGTACTGGCGGGCCAAGTCCAAGGAAGCCGGTGCGCCGGTCTACGGCAGCATCATCAACACCTCGTCCGAGGCGGGTCTGCTCGGCCCGGCCGGACAGGCCAATTA
Organism: Nocardia sp. NPDC056000; assembly: GCF_042269265.1. Classification (NCBI taxonomy): domain Bacteria; kingdom Bacillati; phylum Actinomycetota; class Actinomycetes; order Mycobacteriales; family Nocardiaceae; genus Nocardia; species Nocardia sp. NPDC056000. The sequence continues at coordinate 185,018 of NZ_JBHJXS010000002.1, forward strand.
CGGTGCGGCCAAAGCGGGTATCACCGCGCTGACCCTGTCGGCCTCGCGCGCGCTCGCCAATTTCGGCGTCCGTGCCAACGCCATCGCCCCCCGCGCGCGTACCTCCATGACCGAGAACGTCTTCTCGGCCGCGCCCGAAGAGGGTCCGGATCCGCTCTCGCCCGATCATGTGGCCCGCCTGGTGGCCTACCTGGCCTCGCCCGCGGCCGCCGCGATCAGCGGTCAGCTGTTCGTCGTCTACGGTCCGATGGTGGCCCTGATGGCGGCCCCCATCGTCGAGCAGCGTTTCGATGCCGAAGGCGAGTGGACCCGCGAGGGTCTGGCGGCCACGCTCGGCGGCTATTTCGCCGAACGCCCCTCGGGCGCCACGTTTTCCGCGTCGGCGCTGATGGATCTCGGTTAGTCCACCCTTTGTACCGGTAGCGGGGGGTTTCTCCCCCCGTTTCCAGGTTGATCACGCGATCAATCGTTGGTAGGAATGGGAATCAACTATGTGTGGCGCCTCACAAAGGTTCCACGTTCATGATGGTAGACCTGGGGTGAACATGTTCTTGGAACTGGACATCAGTTCAGAAAGACTCCCAGTTCAAAACCGTCGAAACCTTCCGAAGCCGTACTGGAACGTGTTCTAATCTTCGGACGGGACCGAGATCACATTCAGATCTCGGAAGCTATAGCTAGGCAGGGGCAGGAGGAATCGCGGGAATGAATGATGTCCTCGCCGTACCGTTACGGGCGGTCGGAGGGTTCTTCGAACTCGCCGGCGCTGTCGCCCGCGCTGTGGTGCGGCCACCGTTTCAGCGACGGGAATTCATCGACCAGTCCTGGTTCGTCGCCAGGGTTTCCATCGTCCCGACTCTATTGGTCGCAATTCCGTTCACCGTGCTGGTGAGCTTCACGCTGAACATTCTGCTCCGCGAGATCGGCGCGGCCGACCTTTCCGGCGCGGGCGCGGCATTCGGCACCATCACCCAGGTCGGCCCCATGGTCACCGTGCTCATCGTGGCCGGTGCGGGTGCGACCGCCATCTGCGCGGATCTGGGGGCCCGCACCATTCGCGAAGAGATCGACGCGATGAAGGTGCTCGGCATCGACCCGATCCAGCGCCTGGTCGTCCCGCGCGTGCTGGCCTCGATGTTCGTGGCGTTCCTGCTCAACGGCCTGGTGTCCACCATCGGCATCCTGGGCGGTTTCCTCTTCTCGGTCTTCCTGCAGGGCGTCAACCCCGGCGCGTTCGTCAACGGCCTGACGCTGCTGACGCATCTGCCCGAACTCGTCATCTCCGAGGTCAAGGCCACCCTGTTCGGTCTCGTCGCCGGACTGGTCGCCTGCTACCTGGGTCTGAACGTCAAGGGCGGCCCCAAGTCCGTCGGCGACGCCGTGAACCAGACCGTCGTTTTCGCCTTCATGGCGCTGTTCGTTATCAACGTGGTCGTAACCGCCGTTGGCATCAAGTTCACGGCGCGGTGATCAGATGGCGTTCGTGATCCAATCTCGTTTTCCGAAGGTGGTCAATCGCTTTCGGCGTTTCACCGCCGGGCTCGATTCCGTCGGTAAGCACGCGGTGTTCTACGCGCAATCGATTGCCTCGGTTCCCAAGGCGCTGATTCACTACCGTGTCGAGACCATCCGGCTCATCGCCGAGATCTCCATGGGCACAGGCGCTTTGGCGGTTATCGGCGGTACCGTCGTAATCGTCGGCTTCTTGACCCTGGCCGCCGGTGGCACCATCGCGGTGCAGGGCTACAGCTCACTCGGCAATATCGGCGTCGAGGCGCTGACCGGCTTCTTCTCCGCCTTCATCAACGTTCGCATTGCGGCGCCGGTTATTTCGGGTATCGGCCTGGCTGCGACGCTCGGGGCCGGAACCACGGCACAATTGGGAGCCATGCGGGTCTCGGAGGAGATCGACGCCCTGGAGGTGATGGCCATCCGGCCGGTGCCCTTCCTGGTGGGCACTCGGATTCTGGCGGGCATCATCGCGATCATCCCGCTGTACTCCTTGGCGGTCATCGCCTCGTTCATCGCGAGTCGCTTTGCGACCGTGGTGATCTACGGTCAGTCGGCCGGTGTGTACGACCACTACTTCTCGACCTTCCTGATTCCGAGCGACATCCTCTGGTCGTTCGCCCAGGCGATCTTCATGGCCATGGCGGTCATGCTGATCCACACCTACTACGGCTATCACGCCGCGGGTGGTCCGGTCGGCGTCGGTGTCGCGGTGGGTAACGCGGTACGGGCCTCGCTGATCGCGGTGGTTATGGTGACACTGCTGATCTCCCTTGCCATTTACGGCACCACCGGCAACTTCCATCTCTCCGGGTAGGGCGGACATGGCGCAAACACTGGACCCGGTAGCGAGCCCGATCGGCTCGCCGTTCGTCCAAAAACCAACATCCACGCGGTATTCCGAGCAGGGCTGGTTCATTCGCCTGTGCGGCGCCGGAATGGTGCTGACCATCGTGGCCGTCGTGGTGGTCTGCCTGGTCAGCTTCGCGGGCGGCTTCCAGGACACCGTCAAGGTGACCGTCGCCGCGCCGCGCAGCGGCCTGGTGCTCGACCCGGACGCCAAGGTGAAGATCCACGGTGTGGAAATCGGTACCGTCAAGGGCATTACGAATACCGCCGACGGTGCGAATATCGAACTGGCGATCGATCCGGACAAGCTGAAACTGGTCCCCGCGAATTCCGTCGTGGATATTCGTTCCACAACTGTCTTCGGCGCGAAATACATCAATTTCGTTCCGCCGCAGCAGCCCTCGGCACAGGCGTTGAAGCCGGGCGCCACCGTCCAGGCCGATGCCGTCACCGTGGAATTCAATACGCTGTTCCAGCATCTCAATCAGGTGCTCGACAAGATCGAGCCGGAGAAGCTCAATGCCACGCTGACCGCGCTGGGTACCGCGCTGGACGGGCGCGGCGAGAAGCTCGGGCAACTGCTGTCCGAGAGCGATCAGTATCTGAAGGACATCAATCCGAGCCTGCCCGATCTGCGCCGGGATCTGCAGACCTCGGTCGGCGTCACGAATCTGTACGCCGATGCCGTGCCGGATCTGCTGCGCACCACCAACAACATCACCGTTACCGGGAGCACGCTCGTCGATGAGAAGAACGCCCTGGATCAGGTGCTGCTCAACCTCATCGGACTGGCCGACACCACCGGCGGCGTGCTGGGCGACAACTCGCAGCAGCTGGTGACCGCGCTGGATCTGCTGCGCCCCACCACCGGGCTGCTCAACGAATACAGCTCGGGCCTGTACTGCCTGGTCGTCGGCGCCGCCGACGCACTGCCCCTGGGCAACCGCATCTTCGGTGGCGACGGACCGTACGTGACGCTGAACGCCAGCTTCATGCCCGGCGGCACCCCGTACGAGTACCCGAAGGATCTGCCGAAGGTGAACGCTACCGGTGGCCCGCACTGCGAGAACATTCTCGACCGGGTGCCGAACAGCCACTCCAACTATCTCGTCACCGACACCTCCGAGGGCGAGGTGTGGACGCCGCCGCTGAACACACATCTCAACGGGCCCAAGGTGTTCCAACTGCTGTTCGCCGGACTGCCGGGGGTGCCCAACCCATGAAGATGAAACTGCACGCGAGCACCGTCAAGCTGTCGATCTTCGCGCTCGTCATGGTGCTGGTCCTGGCGGGGCTGGGAGTGATCTTCAGTCAGATGCGCTTCTCCCGCTCCACCGGCTACCACGCCGTCTTCACCAGCTCGTCCGGCATGCTGCCCGGGGCGAAGGTTCGCATCGCCGGGGTGCCGGTCGGCTCGGTGAGCCGGGTGACCGTCGGCAAGGATCGCCTGGCCCACGTGGACTTCGACATCGACCGCCAGTACCGCGTCTACGCCAGCACCCACGCCGCCATCCGCTACGAAAACCTCGTCGGTGACCGGTATCTGGAGCTGCTGGAGGGCCCGGGCACGGCGCAACCGCTGAACAAGAACGCCACCATCGGGGTCGACAAGACCAAGCCCGCGCTGGATCTGGACATGCTGCTCGGCGGGTTCAAACCGCTGCTGCGCGGTCTGAACCCGGAGCAGGTCAACGATCTGACCGGCGCGCTGCTCCAGGTGTTCCAGGGCCAGGGCGGCACGCTCGTCTCGCTGCTGAACAGCGGCGGCTCGTTCACCAAGACCCTCGCCGACCGGGACGCGCTGATCGGCAGTGTGATCGAGAATCTCAAGACCGTGCTGGGCACCATCGATCAGAAGGACGCGGACTTCGCGACCACGCTGAACGAATTGCAGCGCCTGGTCAGCGGACTCGCCGCGGACAAGGATCCGCTCGGTGACGCACTGCCCCGATTGGCCGGGGTGACAGGCGATCTCACCTCGCTGCTGCAGGAGGCCCGTCCGGACCTCAAGGGCGATATCGAACATCTGGGCCGCCTCTCCCAGAATCTGGACGAGCGCCAGGACGATCTGCAGTACGTGATGAACCTGCTGCCCGAGACCTACAAGAAGCTGATCCGCATCGGCTCGTACGGCTCGTTCCTCAATATGTACATCTGTGGGACGAACTTCCTCGTCGACGGACCCGACGGCAAGCAGCAGCTCGTCAAACTGCCCGGCCTGCAAACCGCGGGAAGGTGCTCCAACTCATGAACGAACAACGCTCCCCTCTGATCAATGCCGGCATCGTCGGCATCGTGCTGGTGGTGACGATCTGTTTGACCGCACTGCAATTCGACCGGCTGCCGTTCGTCCGGTCGGGCGTCGAATTCAACGCCTTCTTCGCCGACGCCGGTGGCCTGCTGCCCGGTGATCCGGTGCAGGTGGCCGGTGTGCGGTCGGGCCGGGTCGAACGCGTCCAGCTGGACGGCGCCAAGGTGAAGGTGCACTTCACCCTGGACGAGTCGATCGTGCTGGGCGGTAAGACCACCGCCGCGATCAAGACCAACACGCTGCTCGGCCGCAAGTCGCTCGAGGTGACCCCGACCGGTGACGGCGCGCTGGCCACGAACGGTTCGATTCCGCTGGAGCGCACCACCTCCCCGTACTCGCTCAACGACGCCCTCGGCGATCTGGCCAGCACCGTGCAGGGCCTGGACACCGACCAGCTCAACAAGACGCTGGACACCCTGTCCGAAGCCTTCACCGACACCCCGGCTCCGCTGCGGTCGGCGCTCGACGGGCTCACCGGCCTCTCGCGCAGCCTCAACAGCCGCGACAAGGCGCTCACCGATCTGCTCTCGCACGCGCAGACCGTCACCAAGGTGCTCGGTGATCGTGCGGGACAGATCAATTCGCTGCTGCTGGACGGCAACAGCCTGCTCGGCGAGCTCGATGCCCGGCGCGCCGCGCTGAGCCAGCTGATCGTGTACGTCAACGGCCTGGCCAAGCAGCTCTCCGGCTTCGTCAACGATAACGAGGCGCAGCTGAAACCGACGCTGGACAAGCTGAATTCGGTGCTCCAGCTGCTGCAGAACAACAAGGACAACATCGGCAAGGCGCTCGATGAGCTCGGACCGTTCGAGGCCGCGCTCGGTGAGCAGGTCGGCAGCGGCCCGTACTTCCAGGCGTACGTCTCCAACGCGACGAGTAAGGGGCTGCAGCTCCTGGTCGACGCGATGGTGTGGCCGAACCACCTGCCGGACTCGTTGCAGAACATGTTCCTCAATCCGGCGCCCCCGTCGATCGGACCCGCTATCCAGGAGCCGCCGCGATGAACGCGATTCGCAGAGTGCCCCGGCTGGCACGGATCATCGCCGCGGCGGTGGTCGTGGCCCTGGCCGGTTGGCTGGTCTACGGACTGGTCGCCGATATCGGGAAGAAGCACATCACCGCCTACTTCCCGTCGACCTCGGGCCTGTACGCGGGTGACGATGTGCGGGTGCTCGGGGTGAAGGTCGGCCGGATCGATTCGATCGAACCGGGCAAGGACCGGGCCACCGTGAAACTGACCGTGGACCGGGGCATCGATCTCCCGTCCGACGCCAAGGCCGTGATCATCTCGCCTTCGCTGGTCTCGGCGCGATTCATTCAGCTCGCGCCCGCCTACACCGGCGGGCCCAAGATGGGTGACGGCGCGTCGATTCCGGTGGAGCGCACCGCGATTCCGGTGGAATGGGATGACATCAAGGCCGAACTGACCAAGCTCTCCAAGGCGCTCGGTCCGGTCGGTGAGGACAAGCAGGGTTCGTTCGGCCGTGTGATCGACACCGCGGACGCGAACCTCGGCAACGGCAACGCGCAGGCATTCCGGGACACGCTCAAGGAACTGTCCAGCACGATCAGCACCCTGTCCGACGGTCGCACCGACCTGTTCGGCACCATCCGCAACCTGCAGCAGTTCGTCGACGTGCTGTCCAAATCCAATGATCAGATCGTGCAGTTCGGCGGCCGGTTGGCCTCGGTGGCCTCGGTGCTCGCGAATGTGTCCAACGATCTCGGGACCGGACTGGACAACCTCGACAGCGCGGTCGTCGATGTGAAGCGTTTCCTGGACTCCCGCGGCGGCGCACTCACCGAGAGCGTGCAGCGGCTGGCCGATGCCACCCAGGTTCTGGCCGATAAGCGGCCCGAATTGGAGAAGATCATGCATTCCGGTCCGACCGCGCTGGTGAACTTCTACCAGCTCTACAAGCCCGCGCAGGGCACGCTCACCGGCGCGGTCGTCGCACCGAACTTCGCCAACCCGTTCGCCTTCCTGTGCGGTGCGGTCGAGGCCGAGGGCGACAATCAGTCCGATCACAGCGCCGACCTGTGCAAGCAGTACCTGGCTCCGGTCATCCAGTCGCTGATGATGAACTACCCGCCGCTCATGGTGAATCCGGCGACCCAGCAGAACGCCTTCCCCAACCAGTTGACCTACAGCACACCGGATCTGGCCAACCAGGTGCCCGGCGGTCCCGAGCAGGTCGCGGCGCCCAAGTCCCTGACCGAGCTGGCCATCCCCGGAGGTGGACGATGATGAGCCGCCGACGGATTCGCATTGCCGGTATCGCGGTCGGCCTGGCCGCGGTGCTCGGTACGAGCGGTTGCCAGTGGGACGGACTGAACTCGGTGTCCATGCCCGGTGCGGTCGGCACCGGCGAGGGCTCCTGGCAGGTCCGCATCCAGATGCCGAATGTGACCATGCTGACCCGTAATTCGCCGGTCAAGGTGAACGACGTGTCCGTCGGCACGGTGACGAACATTCAGGTCGAGGGCTGGCACGCGCTGGTCACCGTCAGCCTGGAGAAGGGCCTCGAGCTGCCCGCCAACGCGACCGCGCGGATCGGGCAGACGAGTTTGCTCGGCAGTAATCATCTCGAGCTCGCGGCGCCGAAAGACCAACCGGCGCAAGGACAGTTGAAGGCCGGGGACCTGATCCCGCTGGAGCGGGCGGGTGCGTACCCGACCACCGAACAGACGCTGTCCTCGCTCTCGGTGGTGCTCAACGGCGGCGGTATGTCCCAGGTGGAGACCATCACCCGCGAACTCGACGCGACCTTCAACGGCCGCACCGACGCCATCCGCGACCTGCTGCCGCAGCTGAACACCCTGACCACCACGCTGGATCAGCAGACCGGCGACATCATCGCCGCCATCAGCGGTCTGGACCGGATGGCCGGAACACTGTCCCGCCAGAAGGACGATGTCACCAACGCCATCACCAATATCCATCCCGCGTTGACGGTGCTGGCCGATCGGCGCGAGAACATCACCAAAGCCATTACCTCCCTCGGTGGTTTGAGCGATATCGTGCAGCGCATCATCGACCAGGGCGGCGATAACCTGAAGGCCGATCTGGCCAATCTGCAGCCGGTGCTCAAGACACTGGCCGATACCGGCGGCAAGCTCGCCGATTCGCTGCAGTGGCTGCTGACCTTCCCCTTCCCGATCAAGAACATCGACCGGGTCATCAAGGGCGACTACATGAATCTGCTGATGACGGTGGATATCACCGGGGCCCGGCTGGATTCGAACTTCCTCACCGGAACACCGCTGGGCGGCAGTCTCGGCGGCACCCAGGCCACCCTGGGCACCGGGGTGCCGCCGACCGCGGTCGGCAAGGGCGATCCGATGATGGATCCGATCAATCCGCCGGCCCCGCCGGTGCCGAGTATCGCAGGGCTGCCACCGATTCCGGGCCTGCCCGCCATCCCGGGACTCACCGTGCCCAATACGCAGCAGGGGGGTGCGGACAAGTGAAACTCAGCAAGTTCGTCAAGGTGCAGCTGGCCATCTTCTCGGTGCTGACCGTGATCGGCCTGACGGTCATGGGCGGCAGCTACGTGCAGATCCCGGCCATGTTCGGCATCGGAAGATACGACGTCACAGTCAAATTGGCGTCCACCGGCGGTCTCTACGAAACCGCCAACGTCGCCTATCGCGGCACCAATGTCGGCAAGGTCCAGGAGGTCAAGCTGACCCCGGACGGGGTCGACGCGAAGCTGTCGATCGACAGCGATTACAAGATCCCCGCCGATATCGAGGCGTACGTCAAGAGCGTCTCGGCCATCGGTGAGCAGTACGTCGATCTGGTCCCGGCCGAATCGCCCAAAGGCGGGAATCTGCACGCGGGTTCGGTGATCCCGGTCGAGCACACCAAGCTGCCGCAGGACGTCGGCGATATGCTCAACCAGGCCGATCGGCTGCTCTCCAGCGTCGCCGACACCAAACTGGCCGAGGTCATCAACGCTGCCTTCCTCGCCTTCAACGGCGCGGGCCCGGACCTGCAGCGGTTCATCGACTCGGCGTCGCTGCTGGTGCAGGAGGCCAAGGCCAATACCGATCAGACCAAGGACCTGCTGGACAAGATCGGCCCGCTGCTGGACACCCAGAATCAGTCCGCGGACTCCATCCGCAGCTGGACGCAGGATCTGGCCACGCTGACCGATCAACTGCGCCAACATGATCCGGCGCTGCGGAATCTGTTGCAGCACACGCCTTCCGCCGTGCAGAAGGTGAATCAGACCTTCCAGGACCTGAAGCCGACGCTGCCGATCCTGCTCGCCAACATGGTCAGTGTGGGACAGGTCGGCGTCACGTATCACGCAGGGCTGGAACAGATTCTGGTCGTGTACCCGCCGCTGCTCTCGGCGCTGCTCACCGCCATTCGCGGGCCGTCCGACTACGGCGCCATGGTGGACTTCATGCTCGGGCTCAATGACCCGCCCGGCTGCACCACCGGCTTCCTGCCCGCGGACCAGCGCCGCTCGCCGGCCGATCTCTCGCAGATCGACACCCCGGACGATATGTACTGCAAGGTGGCGCAGAACGCCAAGGAAGCCGTGCGCGGCATCCGCAACACCCCCTGCGCGGAAGTGTCGGGCAAGCGGGCTCCCAGCCCGGAGTTGTGCCGCGATCCGAACGGGTACTACCCGCTGGGTGACAACCCGCCGTTCGGTGCGCCGAACGCCATCGACAACACCGGCAAGCCCACCAGCAATCTGATGGGCAACCAACCGGCGGCCGTCATAGGTCATTACGATCCGAGCAGTGGCACGTTCCTCGGACCTGACGGTCGCACCTATCGGCGAGGGGATATCGACGCCAACGGGTCCAGTACAGTGCCGTCAACCTGGCAGGAAATGCTCGAGGAGCAACAACGATGAGCGATACCACAGCAAACGGCGGCCGCCCCAGGCGGCGGGCTCTGCGACAGGCGGGCCCGCCCGTCGAGGACGAGCACTCGGGCATCGAGGTGCGCACGTCCGCACCGGCGGCTGCCGCGAGCGTGGTATCCACTCCGATCGAAGCCGATGAACCGGCCGCCGCCGCAGAACCCGCGCCGGCGCCGGTCGAGGTGCCGCCGGTCGAGAACGCCGCCGTCGTCGCGCTGACCAAGTCCGGCGCGACCGCGGCAGCGGATGATTCGACCACCGAGACCGAGACCGTGGGGCCCGCAGCCGCCACGGCATCGGAATCGGCGGCCTCGGAATCGGAGGCCGAGGACGAGTCCGCACCCAAGTCCCGCAAGCGATTCGGATCGCTGGACCGGCTGGGCTGGGCCGCCGCGGTGGTCGCGCTGGTGTCCACCCTGGCGCTGATCGGCTCGGGCGGTGTGTTCTTCTATCACCAGCATCGCGCCGACGCGCTGCAGGAGCGGCGGGCGGAATACGTTCAGGTCGCCAAGCAGGCCGTCATCAATCTGTCCACGATGAAGGACGGTTCGGTCGACGCCGATATCGATCGCATCCTCTCGGTGGCCTCCGGTGAGCTGAAGGCCGAATACGCCCAGAACAAGGACCTGTACAAGAAGGTCTTCGAGCAGATCAAGGTGCAGTCCACCGGAACGGTGCTCGCGACGGCGATCGAGAGCGATAACGCCGACTCGGCGACCGTCCTGGTGCTGGCACAGCAGACGGTGTCCAACGCGGGCACCGATCAGCCGCAGCAGAAGGATTACCGCTTCCGGGTCACCCTCAAGCGGGACGGCAACACCGTGACCGCGTCGGGACTGGAGTTCGTGGCATGAAGATCGACAAGCGTTCCATCCTGTTCGCCGCGGCGGGCGTGCTTTTCGTCGCGGCGGTCGTCGTGACCTCGTTGACCGGATACCGGTTCTGGTCCGACCGGCAGGGCGAGCAGGCGCGCGCCCAGTCGGTGGCCGCGGCGCAGCACACCGTCGAGTCGTTGTTCTCGTACGACTACAACACCGTCGACAAGGAACTGCCCAAGGCCGCGGACAATCTGAGCGGTGATTTCCGGAACACCTACCTGGCGCTGATCTCGAAATCGGTGATCCCGGCCGCCAAGGAGAAGCGGATCACCGTACAGGCCACCTCGCAGGCGGCCGGTGTGATCGACGCGTCCCGTGACCACGCCACCGTGCTGGTCTACGCGAACCAGTTGACCACCAGCGCGGATCTGCCCAAGGGCACACTCACCAGCTCACGCGTGCGCGTCGAACTCGTCAAGCACGACGGCCACTGGCTGGCGACAGCCGTTACACCCGTCTGACGCTGCCGCACAGCGTGTTTCAGCTGAGCGGTACATAATTCAGCCGTCATCCGGCAGAGACGACTGTGGCCCGGTCCTTCGCGAGAAGGACCGGGCCACAGGGCATTCCGGGGATCAACCCCGGCTCACGCCCGGGTCCACGTCGTCATCGGTGAGCAGGGCGCTGCCCGCTACCCGATCCTGGGCCAGGGCGTCCAGGAAGGCGCGGGCCCAGCGGTCCACGTCGTGGGTGAGGACCTGGCGGCGCAGTGAGCGCATGCGGCGGCGGCGGGTGTCGCGGTCGTCCTCGATGGCCGCGAGCAGGGCTTCCTTGACGCTTTCCAGGTCGTGCGGGTTGCACAGGTAGGACTGGCGCAATTCGGCTGCTGCACCGGTGAATTCGCTCAGCACCAGGGCGCCGTTGAGGCCGCCCTGGCAGGCCACGTACTCCTTGGCGACCAGGTTCATGCCGTCGCGCAGCGGGGTGACCACCATGACGTCGGCGGCCACGAAGAAGGAGACGAGTTCCTCGCGTGGGATGGGGCGGTGCAGGTAGTGCACCACCGGGTAGCCCACCCGGGCGTATTCGCCGTTGATCCGGCCCACCTGGCGTTCGATATCGCCGCGCATCTGGATATAGGAATCCACCCGTTCGCGGCTCGGTGTGGCCAGCTGCACCATCACCGTATCGGCGGGATCGATGCGGCCCTCGTGCAGCAGCTCCTCGAGCGCCGCGAGCCGGATATCGATGCCCTTGGTGTAGTCCAGGCGGTCGACGCCCAGCAGGATGGTTTTCGGATTACCGAGCTCCGCACGGATTTTCGACGCTCGTTCGCGCACATTGCGGCGGCGCGAATACTCGTCCAATTCCGTGGAGGTGATGGAGATCGGGAACGCGCCGACGCGCACGGTGCGGAAACCCACCTGCACCACACCGAGTTTCGAGCGCACACCCACGTTACCGCGTGAAGTCGGCTGTCCGGCAAGCCTTCTGGCCAGGTACAGGAAGTTCTGCGCTCCGCCCGGCAGATGGAAGCCGATCAGGTCCGCGCCCAGCAGACCCTCGACAATCTCTGTGCGCCAAGGCATCTGCATGAACAGCTCGACCGGCGGGAACGGAATGTGCAGGAAGAAGCCGATGGTCAGGTCCGGGCGCAGCATGCGCAGCATCTTGGGCACCAGCTGCAACTGGTAGTCCTGCACCCACACCGTCGCGCCCTCGGCGGCCACCTTCGCGGTGTACTCGGCGAAACGCCGATTCACCTGCACATACGCCTGCCACCAATTCCGGTCGTAGACCGGGCGCACGATCACATCGTGGTACAGCGGCCACAGCGTGGCGTTGGAGAAACCCTCGTAGTAGTCGGCGACCTCATCGGAGGACAGCGGTACCGGATGCAGTTCCAGACCGTCTTCGACGATCGGATCGAGTTCCACATCGGGTACGCCGGCCCAGCCGACCCAGGCGCCCTTGTTGTTTCGCAGCACCGGCTCCAGAGCGGTCACCAGACCGCCGGGGCTGCGCTTCCAGCGGGTGGTGCCGTCCGGCAGTTTCTCGAGGTCGACCGGGAGCCGATTGGCGACGACGACGAAACCTGAACCGGCGCTATCCGGGTTCACTTCTCATTCGCTCCGCGTAAGGGGACCGATGCCCAGCATCGACAGCAACATGCGGCATTCATCGGCGTCGGTGGCGTACGCGGCAACGACACGCTGTGCCTGACGGGCTGTTTCGTCGGCGAGTGGTTCCAGATCGTCGTCCGCGATGTCGTTTGCGCTGCTCTTCGCGGCCATAATCATGTCCTCTCGGGGAGTCTGCTCAGCTTGCGAGGACCCCATCCTATCCGGAGCGCTGGGACGATCCCTGTCCTGCGTGTACAGCGAGCCCGAAACGCAATACGCATTACGGACGATTCACCTGCGGACCGTCCGGGCAGATCGCCCTGCCTTACGGTGGTGACAGGAACTGTTGCGCAATTTTGATGAAGGGGTCGTAGTAATGCCGTTGGCCACGGTGCACGGAATCTCGCTGAACTACCAGGTCAAGGGGTCCGGACCGCTGGTCGTCATGATCATGGGTACGGGCAGCGGCGGTCGCGTGTGGGAACTGCACCAGGTGCCCGCGCTGGTCGCGGCCGGTTACCGGGTGTGCACCTTCGACAATCGCGGCATCGCGCCGTCCTACGAGGCCGCCCAGGGCATGACCATCGACGAACTGGTGCGCGATACCGCCGGGCTCATCGAATTCCTCGGTGAGGGACCGGCATTGGTGGTCGGCACCTCCATGGGCGCGCGCGTCGCCCAGGAACTCGCCCTCGCCCGCCCCGACCTGGTGCGCAAGGCCGTTTTCATGGCCGGGCACGCCCGCCTGGACCAGCTGCAGAAGACCCTCTCGCTGGGCGAACACGAGCTCGACGCCTCCGGGGTGCGGCTGCCCGCCAAATACGAGGCCGCCATCACCGCCCTGATGAACCTGTCCCCGGCCACCCTCGCCGACACCCACGCCGCCCGGGACTGGCTCGACCTGTTCGAATTCACCGGCGGCCCGGCCACCCCCGGTGTGCGCGCCCAGCGCCGCATGGACCATGATTTCGACCGCACCGCCGCCTATCGGGGTATCACCGTGCCCTGCCTGTCGGTCGGCTTCGCGGACGATCGGATGATCCCGCCGTACCTGTCCCGCGAGGTCGCGGAGGCCATTCCGGGCGCCCGCTATCAGGAGATCCCGGACGCCGGGCACTTCGGCTACCTGGAACGACCCGAGGCCGTGAACAAGATCCTGCTGGAATTCTTCGCGGGCTGAAGGTAACCGCCCAGCCGTAACGCGACCCTTGCTAGGGTCGAATCAACGTCGGGGGCTCGTCCTTGCGCTGTGGTGCCAACCCAGTGCCAAGATGATCCGTCAGCGTTCCTGTACAAGCGCCAGTATCCAGTGAGGTGAAATGAGCACCAATCCTTTCGACGACGAAGACGGCCGGTTCTTCGTCCTGGTCAACGATGAGGAACAGCACTCCCTGTGGCCGGCCTTCGCCGAGGTTCCGGCGGGGTGGCGGGTCGTGTTCGGTGAGGATTCGCGCGCCGCGTGCGTCGAATACGTCGAGAAGAACTGGACGGATATGCGTCCCAAGAGCCTGCGCGATGCCATGGCCGCCGATGATGCGGCACGTCAGGCGGCGCAGTCCTGACATCGAGCGGTTGACCCGGTACTGCACAGGAACGTCCTGAATGCGGCCTGTGGCGCCACAAGCGCCACGGTCGTATTCGGTGCAGCTCCATGAGGTATCGCTCAACCGGGTGACCGGCTTTTTCCGCGCAGCCGGCCCACCTGGTTATGATGGGCACCGCCTTCCGCCTCCTTAGCTCAGTGGTAGAGCACTCGCCTTGTAAGCGAAAGGTCGTCAGTTCAATCCTGACAGGGGGCTCGATTGCCGCCTCTCCGCGACTTCGGTCCCGGGGAGGCGGCTTTTTTCGGCTCGCGAATCGCTCCCAGGAAACTCCCAGGGTTGGTACAGCGAACTCGCGGGCCCGGGCAGCAGTATGAGGTCATGACAGGTGTGCCCGGGAACCGCGAAGCCGAAGCCAGAGTGCTGGTCGTCGATGATGAGCCGATGATCGTCGAGCTGCTGTCGGTGAGTCTGCGGTATCAGGGGTTCGAGGTGGCGAGCGCCGGGAGCGGCACCGAGGGGCTGGATCGGGCCCGGGTGTTCCGGCCGGACGCGCTCATCGTCGATGTGATGATGCCCGGTATGGATGGCTTCGGACTGCTGCGGCGGCTGCGGGCGGACGGGATCGACGCACCCGTGCTGTTCCTGACCGCGCGGGACGAGGTCGAGGACAAGATCACCGGATTGACCTTGGGCGCAGACGATTACGTGACCAAGCCGTTCAGCCTCGAGGAAGTGGTAGCGCGGCTGCGGGTCATCCTGCGGCGGGCCGGGCGAGCCGCGCCGGAGACCAAATCCTCTCGGTTGCGGTTCGCCGATATCGAACTCGACGATGACACGCACGAGGTGTGGAAGGCGGGGGATCCGGTGCCGTTGTCGCCCACCGAATTCACGCTGCTGCGGTATTTCATGGTCAATGCCGGAACCGTGCTGAGCAAGCCGCGGATCCTGGATCACGTGTGGCGCTACGACTTCGGCGGTGAGGTGGGCGTGGTGGAGACCTACGTGTCGTACCTGCGCAAGAAGGTCGACACCGGACCGGATCGGCTCATCCACACCCTGCGCGGGGTCGGCTACGTCATGCGGGAGCCGCATCGCCGGTCGGCCGCGAAGTGAGCCCACGCGCCCGGTTGTCGGATCGGCTCGCCGCGATACCGCTGCGGACCACCCTCGCCCTGGCGCTGGTGTCGCTCGCCGGAATCGGCCTGCTGGTCTCCGGAATCGCGGTGACCACGCTCATGCGCAATGTGCTCATCGACCGCATCGACCGGCAATTGAGCGAGGCCGCGCACAGCTGGGCCTCGCCCGGTGCGAATCGGCCCGAAACGCTGCCCGCGCCGCCCGCGGGCCGGGAGCGCCCGGCCGATCTGCTCTATGTGCGCGTACAGGATTCGACCGGGAAGCTCACCCTGCACCTGGATGTCGGCACCGGACAGCCCGCGATACCGGACGGTCTGGGCAGGCATGCGGTCACCGTCGGCTCGGTCGGCGACTCGTCGGAGAAGTGGCGGGTGCTGCGCATCGTCAACCAGAACGGCACCAGCACGGTCGGACTGCGGATGGATCAGACCCGCACCATTCTGGACCGGCTGATCCTGTTGCAGGCCGTGATCGGCGCGCTCGTCCTGGCCGCGCTCGCGTTCGTCGCGCGAGTGGTGGTGCGGCGCAGTCTGCGACCGCTCGAACAGGTCGAACAGACCGCCGCCGCCATCGCGGGCGGTGATCTGCATCAGCGAGTTCCGGTGCGCGGCAACGATACCGAGGTGGATCGGCTGTCGCGGTCGCTGAACACCATGCTCACCCAGATTCAGCAGGCGTTCGCCGCCACCGAGGCGTCGGAGGAGGCCGCGCTGCGCTCCGAGGCCAAGATGCGGCAGTTCGTCGCCGACGCCAGCCATGAACTGCGCACACCGCTGACCACCATCAAGGGCTTCTCCGAGCTGTATCGGCAGGGCGCGATCACCGAACCCGAAATGCTGATGGATCGCATCGAACGCGAGTCCAAGCGGATGGGGTTGCTGGTCGAGGATCTGCTCATGCTGGCCCGGCTGGACGCGCAGCGGCCGGTGGAACGGCGGCCGGTGGATCTGCTGACGCTGGCCAGCGATGCGGTGCACAATGCCCGCGCGCTGGCCGCAGTGCAGCAGGGAGACGGGCCGGTGCGGTCCATCGATCTGGAAATTCGTTCCGGCTCGGGCACATTGGAGATCGAGGGGGATGAGACCCGGTTGCGTCAGATCCTGGGCAACCTGCTCAACAACGCGCTCGTGCACACTCCGCCCGAGGCCGCGGTGACCGTACGGCTCACGCCCGGCGAGGACGATGTGCTGCTGGAGGTGGCCGATACCGGGCCGGGGCTCGCGCCGGAACAGGCCGAGCGGGTGTTCGAACGCTTCTATCGCACCGACAGCTCACGCAGCCGGGTCAGCGGCGGCACCGGATTGGGGCTCTCGATCGTGCAGGCACTGGTCACCGCGCACGGTGGCGAGGTGTCGGTGACCAGTGCGCAGGGTGCAGGGACGACCTTCAGCGTGCGACTGCCGCGAACCGGTCAGTCCGGGACATTGGCGCTGTAGCCCAGATCGCGCAGCGCCTGCTTGATCTTGGCCTGCGCCTCGTCCAGGGATTCCTTGCTCGGCTCCGGATCGGCGGCGGTGATATCGAAATCGCCCAGTTCGAACGCCGGGAACACGTGCAGGTGCAGATGCGGCACCTCCAGCCCGGCGATCAGCAGACCCGCGCGCGGGGCGTCCCACGCCGCCCGCACCGCCCGGCCGATCTTCTGCGCGACGCCCGTCATCCGCGACATGGTCTCCGGATCCAGGTCCTGCCACTGGTCGATCTCCTTGCGCGGCACCACCAGCGTGTGCCCCTGCGTCACCGGCGCGATGGTGAGGAAGGCGACGAATTCATCGTCCTCCCAGACGAATCGGCCCGGCAGCTGACCTTCGATGATCAATGAGAAAACAGAAGCCATGCCCGGCAGATTACGCGCGCCCGGTGACCGGCGCCCGCGCGCTCCGGCCGCCCGGCCGCACTCCGGCCCGCGTGCACCCCGACCGCCGCGCGACTTCGGAGGCTTGGCGTCGGGCCCGCACCTGAGTTCGCTGGTTGACGTGCGAATGGGGCCGGGCGCGGCAATGCGAATGGACCGGCTTCCGATGCCGCTGTGGCGCACGAATGATCTCCCGCGAGCCTGATCTGCGAATGACTCGACTGCTGCGGCCGCGCGGGGTGCGGGCTGACGTCGCGGTGCACCCCGCCGGTGTTAGCTCATGGTCGCCGGGGACGCTATTGCGTACTGCGGGCGAACGTCGGGCGCATCGTGCGTGAACCGGGCGGTGGTGGTCGGCGGGGACGCTTTAAGCTGTCTGCCGTGCGCGTACTCGTCATCGGTTCCGGAGCCCGTGAACATGCCCTCGCCCTGGCCCTGCGCCGGGACCCGGCGGTGACCGCGGTGGCGGTCGCGCCCGGGAACGCGGGCATCGCCCAGCATGTGGATGTGCGGTCCGTCGACCCCAGTTCGGGGGAAGAGGTGGCCGCGCTCGCGCGGGAGCTGAACGCGGATCTGGTGGTGATCGGGCCCGAGGTGCCGCTGGTGCTCGGCGTCGCCGACGCGGTGCGGGCCGCCGGGATTCCGGCCTTCGGGCCGTCCGCGGCCGCCGCGCGGATCGAAGGGTCCAAGGCGTTCGCCAAGGATGTGATGAACGCGGCCGGTGTGCGCACCGCGCACAGCGAGATCGTCGATCATCCGGGTGAGCTGGACGCCGCGCTGGATCGATTCGGGCCGACCTGGGTCGTCAAGGATGACGGGCTGGCCGCGGGCAAGGGCGTGGTGGTGACCGCCGATCGGTCCGTCGCCCGCGAGCACGGGGCCGAACTGCTGGAGAACGGGCATCCGGTACTGCTGGAGTCCTTCCTGGACGGGCCCGAGGTATCGCTGTTCTGCCTGGTCGACGGCGAGAACGTGGTGCCGCTGCTGCCCGCGCAGGATCACAAGCGGGTCGGCGACGGGGACACCGGGCCGAACACCGGCGGTATGGGCGCGTACACGCCGCTGCCGTGGCTGAGCGATGAGACGTTGCAGGCCATCGTCGATGACGTGGTGAAACCCGTTGCGGCCGAAATGGTTCGGCGCGGGGTGCCGTTCAGTGGCCTGCTGTACGCCGGACTCGCCGTCGGTTCGGCCGGACCCGCCGTCATCGAATTCAATTGCCGCTTCGGCGATCCCGAGACCCAGGCCGTGCTGACCATGCTGGACAGCCCGCTCGGCGAACTGCTGTTCGCCACGGCCACCGGCACCCTCGGCGAGGTCGCCGCGCCGCGCTGGAAGGACGGCGCGGCCGTCACCGTCGTGCTCGCCGCCGAGAACTACCCGGGCCGCCCGCGCTCCGGCGATGTCATCACCGGCGCCGAATCCTCCGGCACCGGAACCACTTCCGAGGTCCTGCACGCGGGAACCGCACTGCGCGAAGACGGTTCGATCGTCTCCGCCGGCGGCCGCGTGCTCTCCATTGTCGGCCAGGGCGCGGACCTGTCCGAGGCCCGCAAGAACGCCTACGACCGCCTCGCCGGAATCAAGCTCCCCGGCGGCCACTTCCGCACCGATATCGCCCTCGCCGCGGTCGAAGGCCGGATCACGGTTCCCGAACCGGCGGTCTGAGTAACCGACTGAGCACACGACATCTCCTCGCTCCCTTGCGGTTTCGCAAGGGAGCGAGTTTCGTTTCGGGCCCGGGTCAGTTCAGGGAGATGCCGCGTTGGGCGAGCCAGGTTTGGGGGTCGACGTGCTGGCCGTTGATGGTGATCTCGAAGTGCAGGTGTGGGCCGGTGGAGTCGCCGCGGTTGCCGATGCGGGCGATCTGCATGCCCGCCGGGACGCGTTCGCCGACCGAGACGAAGAAGTCGTACATGTGGCCGTACACCGAGATGCTGCCGTCGTCGTGCCGGATGCGCACCCAGAGGCCGAAGCCCTGTGCGGGACCGGCGTCGATGACTGTGCCCGCCGCCACCGCGTAGATCGGTGAGCCCAGCGGTGCGGCGATATCGATGCCCGCGTGGAAGGTGCCCCAGCGCGCCCCGAAGCCGGAGGTGAACGCGCCCACGGCGGGCAGGACGAATCCGCCGATGCTCGGCATCACGAATCCGGGCGGCAGTGTGCCCTGCGGTGCGGGCCCGGTGATCCACGGCTGCTGTTCCCCGGCGACCGCCGCGGCGGCCTCGGCCTTGGCGCGGTCCAGGGTCGCTCGTGCGGCGGCGGCCACCACCGCCGACTCACGCAGCCGTTCGCCGCTGTTGATGGCATCGAGATATCGCTTGGCCGATTCCGCCGCGGTATGCACCTGTAGCGGGTTCGCCACCGGAACCCGCAGCGCCACACCGGGTTCCACCGCCGTGTCATACGAGACCAACCCGATCCCGCTGTCCGCCGCCGCGAACACCAGCACCGCGACCACCCCGCCGATCAGCACCCGATGCTTGATCGCCCAGGCCCGAGCCACCGGCGCCTGCCGCCGGACCTCGCCTCTACCCCGCTCCACCAGCTCATCGAACTCGGCCCGCGATCGCGGCCGCCGCCCCCAGACTTCGGCCGCCTGCTCACGAACCACCGGCACCTGCTCGCGAACCCGGGCCGCCCCCTGCGCTCCGGCCCGCACCCCGCGAGCCACGCCCGCGCGTACGAACGCCGTACCGCGCCCGGGGGTATCGAGCCGCATCCGCACCCCCGGCATGAAACTGTCCACCCCGGCCCGGAATTCGCGCTCACCCGCGCCCTCGGCGTGCTCCGCCAGGTCTGGTTCGGCGTCGGATTCCTCGGCACCTGCCTCGGATTGGCCGTTTCGCTCGACTGGGCTCGCCGCCTCGGGTGCCTGGGGGCTCGCCTCGGTGATGTCTGTTTTGTCGGTTGCCGGGGGTGAACCGGCGGGGTGGTGTGCCGCCGAGTCCTCCTCGGTGGTGGTCGGTCCCCCCTGCATACGCTCCTCCTCAGGCATTCCGGCGGCCATTGCGGGACAGGCGGGGGAGCGGGTGCTCTACCGTCTGTCGAGTGCGTATCGAATCTCGCCGGTCGACCATTCCACCTTTCTACGTGATGGATGTCTGGAAGGCAGCAGCTGAACGAGCCAGAACTCACGGGGATGTGCTGGTGCTGGCGGCCGGACAGCCGTCAACCCCCGCTCCGCGCGCGGTTTTGCGGGCGACCGAACAGGCCCTGAATTCCGAATTGCTGGGTTATACCGAGACATTCGGGATTCTGCCGTTGCGCGAGGCCATCGCGGCGCATCACCGGGACACCTACGGGGTCGCCGTGAGCGCCGATGA
This sequence comes from Nocardia sp. NPDC056000, assembly GCF_042269265.1. Taxonomy (NCBI): domain Bacteria; kingdom Bacillati; phylum Actinomycetota; class Actinomycetes; order Mycobacteriales; family Nocardiaceae; genus Nocardia; species Nocardia sp. NPDC056000. The sequence continues at coordinate 205,376 of NZ_JBHJXS010000002.1, forward strand.
CGTGGTGGTGACGACCGGGTCGTCCGGTGCTTTCACGCTGATTTTCCTCGCGGCCTTCGATGCGGGGGACACGGTCGTGGTGGCCCGCCCGGGCTATCCGGCGTACCGGAACACCCTCACCGCCTTGGGTTGCGATGTGATCGAACTGGATTGCGGTCCCGAGACCCGATTCCAGCCGACCGTCGCCATGCTGGAGGCGCTGCCCGAACCGCCCGCGGGGTTGATCGTGGCGAGCCCGGCCAATCCGACCGGAACCATGATCGCGCCCGCCGAATTGGCCGCGCTCGCACGCTGGTGCGATGACCACGGCACGCTGCTCATCTCGGACGAGATCTATCACGGCATCGTCTACGACACGGAGTTGTCCACCAGCACCGAGCCGACCTCCTCGGCCTGGGAGACCTCGCGCGAGTCCATCGTCATCGGCTCGGTCTCCAAATACTTCTCCATGACCGGCTGGCGGCTCGGCTGGATGCTGGTCCCCGAGGGTATGCGCCCGGCGCTGCAACGCCTCGCCTCGAATATGACCGTCTGCCCGCCCGCTATCTCCCAGTACGCGGCCGTGCACGCGTTCGGCGCGGAGGCCAAGGCCGAACTCGACGGTCATGTCGCCCGCTATGCCGCGAATCGCCAACTGCTGCTGTCGGGTCTGCCGAAGCTGGGCATCACCGAACTGGCTCCAGCGGACGGCGCGTTCTACGCGTACGCGAATATCGCGCATCTGACCGATGATTCGATGCGCTGGTGTTCGGAGGTGCTCGACCGGACGGGTGTCGCGCTGGCCCCCGGCATCGACTTCGACACCGTGAACGGTGTTCATACCGTGCGGTTCTCATTCGCGGGCGCGGGCGCCGATATCGAAGAAGCACTCGACCGGTTGGGACGCTATCTGGCCTGAACGGACCTCCGGGAGCGCCGTTCCTAGGGAATCACCACAGATCGCACAGATTCGGCACAGATGAACCTATGAGGACTGGCACGATTGCATCCGTGACCACTGCGACGACTCCGAAAGGCGAAAGGCGTCGCCAAGCGCTGGTTTGCGCCGCCGCCGAGCTACTGCTCGAAGGCGGCTTCGAGGCGGTTCGGCATCGCTCGGTGGCCACGCGCGCGGAACTGCCGCTCGCGTCCACCACGTACTACTTCGAATCCCTGGAGGATCTGATCGCGCGCGCGGTCGAGTTCTCCGGCAATGCCGAATTGGATGCCATGCGCCGCCGGGTCGGCGAGGTGACCCACCGCCGCCGCGGCGCGGACGCGACCGTGGATCTGGTGCTGGATCTGCTCATCGGCTCCGAGCACGCCGATGCCGATGCCCGCGGCCAGCTCATCGCCCGCTACGAGCGTTCGGTGGCCTCGGCCCGCCATCCTGAGCTACGCGAGGTCCAACTCCGACTACGCGCCCAGCTCGATGATCTGCTCGCCGACGTCCTACGCCGCTCCGACCGCATAGTCCGGCCCGAGCAGGCCCGTCGACTCGTCGCGGTAGTCGACGGCGCGGTGGTGACCGCCCTCGGCGAAGCCGACCCGCAACCCCGCCGCATGGCCCGCGCCGCACTGCTCGAAGTGATCGATATCGTCGCTCCGCCTACGTAATCCGGCCCTGGGCCATGCTGCGGCGAATGTCTCCGCAGCCAGCCCGTAAAATTTGTTCACGTGACTCTTGTGCCGAACGTCCTCGCCACCCGCTATGCCAGTCCTGATCTCGTGCGGCTGTGGTCGCCGGAGAACAAGATCGTGCTGGAGCGGCGGCTGTGGCTGGAGGTGCTGCGGGCGCAGACCGAGCTGGGCATCGATGTGCCCGCCGGGGTGGTCGAGGATTACGAGCGCGTGGTCGATCAGGTCGATCTGGCCTCGATCGCCGAGCGCGAGCGGGTCACTCGGCACGATGTGAAGGCCCGCATCGAGGAGTTCAACGCGCTCGCCGGGCATGAGCACGTGCACAAGGGCATGACCTCGCGCGATCTCACCGAGAATGTCGAGCAGTTGCAGATCCGGCTCTCGCTCGAGCACGTGTACGCGCACGGTGTCGCCATCGCCGCCCGGCTGGCCGAGCGGGCCGCCGAATATCAGTCGCTGGTCATGGCCGGTCGTTCGCACAATGTCGCCGCGCAGGCCACCACCCTCGGCAAGCGGTTCGCCTCTGCGGCCGATGAGCTGCTGATCGCGCTGACCCGCCTGCGTGAGCTGATCGACCGCTACCCGCTGCGCGGTATCAAGGGCCCGATGGGCACCGCCCAGGACATGCTGGATCTGCTCGACGGCGATGCGGGCAAGCTCGCGCAGCTGGAGCAGAAGGTGGCGCATCACCTCGGTTTCAAGAACGTCTTCACCAGCGTCGGCCAGGTGTACCCGCGCTCGCTGGATCACGATGTGCTCTCCACGCTGGTCCAGATCGGTGCGGGCCCTTCGTCTTTCGCGCACACCATCCGCCTGATGGCCGGGCACGAACTGGTGACCGAGGGCTTCCAGAAGGGCCAGGTCGGCTCGTCGGCCATGCCGCACAAGATGAACACCCGCTCGGCGGAGCGCGTGAACGGCCTGCAGGTGATCCTGCGCGGTTACGGTTCCATGGCCGCCGAGCTGGCGGGCGCGCAGTGGAACGAGGGCGATGTGTTCTGCTCGGTGGTGCGCCGCGTCGCGCTGCCGGACGCGTTCTTCGCCGTCGACGGCATGATGGAGACCTTCCTGACCATCCTGGCCGAATTCGGCGCGTACCCGGCGGTCATCGATCGCGAGCTGAACCGCTATCTGCCGTTCCTGGCCACCACCCGCCTGCTGATCGCCGCCGTGCGGGCCGGTGTGGGCCGGGAGACCGCGCACGAGGTCATCAAGGAGCACGCGGTGGCCGTGGCCCTGGCGATGCGGGAAAAGGGCCAGGAGCCCGATCTGCTGGACCGTCTGGCCGCCGATGACCGGATGCCGCTGGATCGCGCGGCCCTGGATGCCGCGCTGGCGGATCGTTCGGCCTTCATCGGCGCGGCCGAGGCGCAGACCGCGGAGGTCATCGCGCAGGTGCAGAAGCTGGTGTCGGCCAATCCGGAGGCGGCGCGCTACACCCCGGCCCCGATTCTGTAGCAGCGCGGGTTTTTCGGCCCCGGTGTGCACCGCGCACCGGGGCCGAAGTGTTTTCGCGGGCGGGCCCTCCTGCGTCAGGTAGTCGCGTGGCAGGCTGCCGGGCATGAATCCGTACACGATCTTCTCCGAAATCATCGCCGGCACCGCGCCTTCGAGCATGGTGTACGAGGACGCGGATGTTGTTGCCTTCATGGATATTCGGCCCGTGACGCCCGGTCATCTGCTGGTGATTCCGCGGGTTCCGGCGCGCAGTCTGGCGGAGTTGGATCCGGAGCTGGGCGGCAAGCTCTTTCAGGTCGGGCAGCGGCTGGCGGCCGCGCTGCGCGAGTCCGAGGTGAACTGCGACGGCGTGAACTTCTTCCTCGCGGACGGGGTGACGGCGGGGCAGGAGGTTTTCCACGTGCACCTGCATGTGATTCCGCGGACACCGGGCGATGGTTTCGGCCTGCGCGCGCGAGCGACTTCTCCGCAGCGTGCGGACCTGGATTACCTGGCGGGATCGATTCGGGGCGCATTGCAGCGAAACCCTGGTGTTTCATAGCCTGAGCGCATTACCATATGCGAACCGAATGGTTTGCCAAGGACACGCCATGGGTCGAATATTCCTCGCGCCCACCGGCACTCGAGTTACGTTGGAACGCGATTGTGGTGGGCTGATGGAGGTGGGGCCATGCGTAGAAGTGTCATTGCCGCAGCGGTTTTCGCATTTGCCGCGAGTTTGCTCAGTCCGGTGCTCGCACCACCGGCAACCGCCCGGGCGGCGCAGGTGATCCGCGTCGACGATCTCAACGCCACCCGCTCCGCGTTATTCATCGATTCGCCCGCCATGGGCCGCACGATTCAGGTGCAGGTTCTGCATCCGGCCGGTGGCGGCGCACGTTCCAGCTATTACCTGCTGGACGGTCTGGATCCCGGCGCGACCCAGAGCACCTGGACCAATGCCACCGACGCCGAACCCTTCTTCCACGATAAGAACGTCAATGTGGTGCTGCCCATGGGCGGTCAGGCCAGCTACTACACCGATTGGGCCGCCGACGATCCGCGTTTCGGCCGGTATCGCTGGGAAACCTTTCTGACACAAGAACTTCCGCCGATCATCGACGACTATTTCGCCGGTAACGGGGTGAACGCCATCGGCGGTCTCTCGATGGGCGGCGTCGCGGCTTTTGTTCTCGCCGTGCGGCATCCGGAGCTGTATCGCGCGGTGGCCGGGTACAGCGCCTGTCCGGATCTGACCATCGCGCAGGGCGCGATCCTGTTCTCCATCGCCAATCGCGGCGGCAATCCGTTCAATATGTGGGGCGGTCCGGGCGACGGCGCGTGGGCGGCACACAATCCGGCGCTACTGACCGAGCGGTTGCGCGGTAAGACCATCTACCTGTCCACCGGCACCGGGCTGCCCGGCCCGCATGAGCTGGAGATCAAACCGCAGCTGCCGGAGAACATCTTCTTCGGCGGTCCGATCGAACTCGGGGTCAATGCCTGCGTGAACTCGTTCGCGGCGCATCTGAAGGATATGAATATCCCGGCGCGGGTGGATTACAGCCCGGTGGGCACGCACTCGTGGTCGTATTGGCAGGACACCCTGCACGAGTCCTGGCCCACCATCGGCCCGGCGATCGGCGCCTGAGTTACTTTCCGGGACGGTTGAATTCGCCGTCCTTGGCCCCGGCGACGAAGGCGCGCCATTCGCCGGGGGTGAAGATCAGCACCGGTCCGTCCGGATTGCGGGAATCCCGCAGGCCGATGTTTCCGCTGGCCAGGAACGCTATTTCGACGCCGTCGGTGCTGTCGTCGCCGCGCCGCCACACGGCGTCGGGCTCGATCTCACGGTTCTTGGACGTGTCGGGCGATGAGATGGACTCGGCTTCCACTTCGGACTCCCGGATGCGGTGACGTTGCGAGTACTGGTCGGTGATGTAGATCGCACTCATAATGCCAGTGTTTGCGGAGCGGTCGGATCGGATATTCCATTCTGTGTCTGCAGAAGGAGGTATGTGGTGCGCACGCCATGGTCACAACAGCGAGCAGCTCCTCTCTCCGACAGCTGTGATGTGGTGCCGGAGAGATTCAATACCGAACTGGCCCAGAGCATCCTGAGTGTGCATAGAAGCTGCCCCACCGATCAGTGCGCCAGGCGCAAGGCGGCGGTCTTCTATCTGTATGACCACACCCGCCATGTGGTCTCGGCGCGCACGCGCCGGCGGTAGCTCAGCGGCGCAGTACGCGCCGGAGCAGGAGAGCGAACAGTACGAACGCGGTCGCGGCGGCCGCGACAAGGGCGAAACCGGCAGGTACGCCGAGGAATTCGACCGCTTCGGAGCGGTGGATGACCTGCCGGTAATCCTTGTCCTCGGCGGCGTCCGCGAAGCGGAAATCGTGGGCGATCCGGGCGGGATCGGTGATATCGACGGACAGTTCGGTCAGATAGTCGTGTCCGTTCGCGCTCAATTGCCGCAGGTCCGCGTCCTGGGTATCGCGGATTCGGCCCGCGAAGTCCACGGCGACCGCCTGCGCGTCGGCATCCGGATCATCGCGCCGCACCCGATGCGGTCCGAGCACGTACAGGTGCACTCGTTGATGCGCGGTGGCCGCGCTGGACATCCGCATCGGATACACCGGATGCGCGGCCGCGAAGGTCAATCGCACCGGATCGAGATTGCCCGCGAGCGTCACCGAACCGGTGAGCCGCATGGCCACGAATGACCAGTGCTCGTCCAGATACGGTCGCATGGTGGCGATCACCTCGGGTTTCATCTCATACCCGTTGTCGCCCAGCCACTGTTGGATACCGGCGATATCGCCGCCGGTGAGCGTGGTCGCCTCGATCGGGCCGAGCTGCACCCGATCCAGCACCGTGGGTGCGCCGCCGGTGGGCGCGGAGGCCATGGCCGCGCCGTCCCGGCCGCTGTCGGCCTTGAACCAGTCCCGGTCGGTGACGTACTCGGGTGCGGTCAGCCGGGAGAGTTCGGTGAAGGTTCCGGCATCGCCCGCGGTCACGGTCGCCGGTGCGGGTGTGGGGACGATGAGTGCGGCCTTGTCCCCGCCACTCTGCAGACCGAGCCGCATGACGATCGTCTCGCGCTGCCCGTCCCAGCCGAGCAGCGCGGTCTCCCCGTTCACCCGGGCGGTGACACCGTCCGGTGTCGCGATGCCGCCGCACGCACAGGCGGAAGCCGGTGCGGCCAAACCCATTCCCCCCGCTCCCGCCACGGTGGCGACCACCGCGAGCAGGCGCGCCGCATAACGCAACAGCATGGGGGCAGCGTACGCACGCGCGACCGTTCCCGCCTCGGACTTTTCGCCTCGCCGATCGCGGCGCGCGTGCTCGTCGGCGCGGCGCGAGCACGATTAGCTACCGGTCGGCGGCCGGGTCCGGGTTCGCACCACTAACGTTGTCCCCATGGCTCTGGACAGCAGTGGTAGCGCGATTACGAATTCCGGCCCGGTGACGGCGCCGATCGCCAAGCGGGTGCCGAGCGAGCGCGTGCATCACGGCGATGTCTTCGTCGACGAGTACGAGTGGCTGCGGGACAAGAAGGATCCCGAGGTCATCGCGTACCTGGAGGCGGAGAACGCCTACACCGACGCGCAGACCGAGAAGTTGCGGCCGCTGCGCGAGAAGCTCTTCGACGAGATCAAGGCGCGCACGCAGGAGACGGATCTGTCGCTGCCCACCCGCATGGGCGGGTACTGGTATTACTCGCGCACCTTCGAGGGCAAGCAGTACGGGGTGTCCTGCCGCTGCCCGATCCTGGACAAGGACGACTGGAATCCGCCCAAGCTCGCGGCCGGGGTCGAGATTCCGGGCGAGGAGGTGCTGCTCGATGTCAATGAGCTGGCGCAGGGGCATGAATTCTTCTCGCTCGGGGCGTCCTCGCTGAGCGATGCCGGTGATCTGCTCGCCTATTCGGTCGATACCGAGGGTGATGAGCGCTATGAGCTGCGCATCAAGAATCTGCGCACCGGGGAGCTGCTGCCCGAGCGGATCGAGGGCATCGCGGCCGGGGCGACCTGGTCGCTGGACGGCACCCACATCTTCTATCAGACCGTCGATGACGCCTGGCGCGCCGACAGCGTGTGGCGGCATCGGCTCGGTACCGACCGCGAGGCCGATGTGCGGGTGTTCCACGAGCCCGATGAGGCGTTCTCGGTCGGCGTCGGCGCGAGTCATTCCAAGCGGTATCTGGTCATCGGTTCCGGCTCCAAGATCACCAGCGAGGAGTGGATCCTGGAGTCGGACAATCCGGAAGGCGAATTCCGGGTGGTGCTGCCGCGCCGCGAGGGCATCGAATACGGCACCGAGCACGCCGTCATCGGCGGGCAGGACAAGCTGCTCATCCTGCACAACGATGTGGTGGACGGGGTGAAGGCGGTGAACTTCGTGCTCGCGGTCGCCCCGCTGGACGATCCCGCCGATATGACGCTGCTCATCCCGCATCGCGATGATGTGCGGCTGGAGGGCATCGACGCCTTCTCCGATAAGCTGGTGCTGAGTTACCGGCGCGAGGCGCTGCCGCGAATCGCGGTGTGGCCGTTGACTTCCGACGGATTCGGCGAGCTGAAGGATATCGATTTCGATCTGGCGCTGTTCTCCGCCGGACTGGGCGGCAATCCCGAATGGGAGCAGCCCATGCTGCGCATCGGGGTCAGCTCCTTCATCACCCCGGTGCAGGTGTTCGACTACACGCATGAGACCGGCGAGATGATCCTGCGCAAGGAGCAGGTGGTGCTCGGCGACTACACCGCCGATGACTATGTGCAGCAGCGGGATTGGGCGATCGCCGCGGACGGCACCCGGGTGCCGATCTCACTGGTGCAGCGCAAGGACGCGCCCGCGGGCCCGAAGTCGTTGCTGCTCTACGGATATGGCTCCTACGAGGCCGCTATCGATCCGGGTTTCTCGGTGGCGCGGCTGTCGCTGCTCGATCGCGGCATGGTGTTCGCGGTGGCGCATGTGCGCGGCGGCGGTGAGCTGGGCAGGCTCTGGTACGAAGAGGGCAAGACGCTCACCAAGAAGAACACCTTCACCGATTTCATCTCCGTCGCACAGCATTTGGTGGATACCGGGGTGACCGCACCGGATCGGCTGGCGGCCGACGGCGGCAGTGCGGGCGGCCTGCTCATGGGCGCGGTGGCGAATATGGCGCCGGAGCTGTTCACCGGCATCCTGACCAATGTGCCGTTCGTGGATCCGCTCACCACGGTGCTGGATCCGTCGCTGCCGCTGACCGTCACCGAATGGGACGAGTGGGGTAATCCCTTGGCGGACAAGCAGGTCTACGACTACATGAAGACCTACGCGCCGTACGAGAACGTCGAAGCCAAGGATTACCCGGCCATTCTGGCCACCACGGGTCTCAATGACACCCGGGTGTTCTACGTCGAACCGGCCAAGTGGGTCGCGAAATTGCGTGCGATCAAGACCGGGCATTCCCAGCTGTTGCTCAAGACCGATATGACCTCGGGCCACGGCGGTGTCAGCGGGCGCTATGAGAAGTGGAAGGAAGTCGCCTTCGAATACGCCTGGCTGCTGGACACCGTCGGGCTCGCGGACGCTTAAACGTTGGTGAGGTGGGAGCGATCGGCGCTGGGACCCAGCGCCTTCGCTTTCACCTCGTCCGAAGGCACCCAGGAGGGTTTCTTCATGCGTTCGATAATGAGCGGGATGGCGCTGAAGACGACCGCGCCCGCCGCGACCAATCCGATGTAGCTGGCCTTGTTGCCGATGGGCAGCTGTGACGGCGGTACGAACGCCAGCACGAATGCGAAAGCCACCGCCAGGAAACCGATTCCGGCGAAGATCCACATGCCGAGGGTGCCGCCGGGAATCTTGAAGGCGCGCGGAAGATCCGGCTGGGTGTAGCGCAGCCGGATGGCGGCGGCGTACATGACCATGTAGATGATCAGGTACAGGCTCACGGCCATGGCCGAGATGAGGAAGAACGCCGAGCTGACATCGTCCATGAACAGGTAGATCGAGGACAGCGCGGTCACGATGACGCCCTGGATGATCAGGATATTGACCTGTACGCCACGGTTGTTCACCTTCTGCAGCACCGGCGGCAGCATGCCGTCGTGCGCGGTGGCGAGTACACCGCGACTCGGTCCCATGATCCAGGCGAGCACACCCGCGAGCGCGCCGTAGGCGATGAGCGCGGCCAGAATGCGCACCGGCCAGGTGGAATGGATCATCTCGGCGAACGCGATCGAGAACGCGTCGAACACACCGGTATTCAGGTCGATCTTGTCGTAGGCCACGATGCCCGCCACCGCGAGCGCGCCCAGGGTGAAGATGCCGAAGGCGACGGCCGCCGCGATCATGATGGCCGCCGGATACCCCTTGGACGGATTCTTCAATTCGGTGGAGTGCACGCCCTGCGATTCCACCCCGGCGAAGTTCAGCAGAATGCCCGCCAGGAACGAAAGGCCGGACAGCCCTGCGATATACGGGAAGAACCGGGGCGAGTCGTGCCCGTCGTGCGCGACGGTCACCGCGTCATTGGTGGTGTGCTGCCAGCCGATATCGTGCCCGGTGGCGATCCACCAGATGAATATCGCGACCAGGATGATGCCGGGCAGCGCGGTGCCCGCCAGGAATCCGGCGCGGGTCACCTTGAGCGCGAACTGATTACTCACGAATGCGACCGCGGTGCACAGCCAGAACGCGCAGATCGCGAAAATGCCCACGTAGATATGGTTTTGGGCGATATCCGGCCGATCGAAGGCGAACGCGACACCGGCGGCGGCGAAGCTCATACCGGTCGGATAGAACACGATCACCTGAATCCAGGACAGGAAGATGATCCAGAAGCCGACCTTCTTGCCGAATGCCCCGCTGATCCAGGCGTAGAGGCCGCCCGCCTTATCGGCGTACATGCTGCCGAGTTCGGCGGCGACGAGTCCGGCCGGAATCAGGAACAGTATGGTGGAGAAGCCGATGTAGAAGAACATCGTCATCTCTTCCTTGGCCATCATGGGCAGCCCGCGCAGACTGGTGACAATCGATGCGGCGGTGGTGAATCCGAGTGCGGAGACGGTCAGGTATTTGACCGGGGTCGCCCGATGCGCACCGCCGCTCACTTCTTGCCCTTGCCCTTACCGGTGGACTTGGCCTCGGTGGATGTGGACTCGGTGGGATGCGTCGCGGCATCCTTGGAGGACACGGCGGCGGTGGCGTTATGGGTGAATCCGCCCGCTTCCTCGCGGGTCAGCGAGGTGGTCAGCGGGTGCGCGTTCAGCTGCTTGAGGCAGCGCTTCAGATCGGCGATGAGCAGATCACCCATGTCGAGGGTGAAGCCGTGCCGCAGTACCGCGCGCATGATGGTCTCGTCATCGCGATTGGCGGGCAGCGGATAGGCGGCGATCAGCCAGCCGCGGCTGCGCAGCCGGTCGGACAGGTCGTAGAGGTTGAAATTGCGTTCGCCCGTCAATTTCCATGACACGGCGGTGATTCCGCGTTGCGGATCGCCGTCGTGGATCATCTCGAACAGCCCGGTGTCGACCAGTCCGGCCGCGAGATGCTGTGCGGCGCGGTAGATCTCGTTCTGCACCTTGGCATATCCGGTGTGCCCCAGGCGAATGAACTCGTAGTACTGGGTGATGATCTGGCCGCCCGGCCGGGAGAAGTTGAGATTGAAGGTGGCCATGCTGCCGCCGAGGTAGTCGACATTGAAGATGAGTTCCTTGGGCAGATCCGACGGCGTGCGCCAGATGGCCCAGCCCGCGCCCAGCGGGGCCAGCCCGGTCTTGTGGCCGGAGGCGTTGATGGACTTCACGCGCGGTAACCGGAAGTCCCACACCACTTCCGGTGCGCAGAACGGGGCCAGGAAACCACCGCTGGCGGCGTCGACGTGAATCGGGATATCGAGCCCGGTCTTCTCCTCCAGCTCGTCGAGCGCTCTGCTGATTCCGGCGACATCCTCGAACAGGCCGGTGAAGGTCTGCCCGAAGGTGGGCACCACCATGATGGTGTTCGCATCGCAGTAGGCGGCGATATCGTCCGGATGCATGGTGAGCCGGTCGCCGCGCAGCGGAATCTGCCGGATCTCCACATCGAAGTAGCGGGCGAATTTCTCCCAGCACACCTGCACCGGACCGCAGACGAAATTGGGGATGCCGGTGCCGCCGCGTTTGCGCCAGCGGAATTTCGCGGCCAGCCCGCCGAGCATGGCGGCCTCGCTGGAACCGGTGGTGGAGGTGCCGAGCGTGGTCATGGCCTCGGGGGAGTGCCAGAGGTCGGCGACCATGCGCACGCAGCGCTGTTCGAGTTCGGCGGTCTGCGGGTATTCGTCCTTGTCGACGATGTTCTTGTCGAGGGATTCGTTCATGAGTCGTCGCGCCTGGTCATCGACCCAGGTGGTGCAGAAGGTGGCCAGGTTCATGCGGGAAACGCCATCGAGCATGAGTTCGTCGTGGACGAGTTCGTAGGCCACCTGGGGGAACATCCCGCGGGCCGGGAATCCGGCCTTGGGTGCGCCGCGATGCAGGCCTGGCATGGCGAACAGGTCCTCGGACGCCGGATCTCCGGTCATTTCGCCTCCACGGTAGGTGCCGTTTCGTAATCAATGAGAGATAGCTGAGCGGTTACTATTCGGCAGCATGGACTATCAGAATGTCATAGAGCAGGTGATGTCCACCACAGCGCCACACGTGGGAGAAGGCGCGGTCGCCGACTACATTCCGGGTCTTGCGAATGTCGATCCCAAACAGTTCGGCTTTGCCATCGCCACCACGCACGGTGAGGTGTTCACCGCCGGTGACGTCGATGTTCCCTTTGCCATCGAGAGTATTTCGAAGGTTTTCGCGCTCGCGCTGGTGCTGGCGCGCAAGGACACCGCGCTGTGGCGGCGGGTGCGGCGGGAACCGTCCGGCACCCCGTTCAATGACCTCATCGAACTCGAGGTGGAGATGGGGATTCCGCGCAATCCCTATATCAACCCCGGCGCAATTGTGGTAGCTGATCAGTTGCTGCAAGATACCGGCGATGCCGTGGAGGCCATGCGCAGCCTGCTGCGCGCCGAAACCGGGAATCCGGTGCTGTCGGTGGACAGCGTCATCGCCGAATCCGAATTGCGCAGTGGGGATCGCAATCGGGCCATGGCCTATCTGATGGCGAGTTTCGGCAATATGCGCAATCCGGTCGAACTCGCGCTCGATCACTATTTCCGGCAGTGCTCGTTCAGCATCACCTGCGCCGAACTTGCCAAGGCCGGACTGCTCATCGCCCGGCACGGATTGCGCGCCGACGGCACCCGGCTGCTCGCCCGCGAGGACGCCCGGCATATCACCGCACTCATGACCACCTGCGGAACCTATGACGCCGCAGGCGAATTCGCCTACGAGGTGGGGTTGCCGGTCAAGAGCGGCGTCGGCGGCGGACTGCTCGCGGTGGTGCCGGGCACCTGCGCGGTCGCGGCCTGGGGGCCGGGCCTGGACTCCAAAGGCAACTCGGTCACCGGGCGCATCGCGTTGAACGCGTTCGCGCAGGCCACCGGATTCTCGGTGTTCTGATGACACAGCCGAAACCCGCTGTCGCCAAATACATGTCGTGGATAACCCTGGGCCTCATGACGACCAGTTCGGTGGCGAGCCTGCGCGCCTCGCCGACCATGGCGGTCTACGGGCTGGCCTGCGTCTTCCTGTATCTCATTCCGGCCCTGCTGTTCCTGCTGCCGACCGCGTTCGTGGCGGCCGAGCTGGCCTCGGGCTGGGCGGGCGGGGTCTACAAATGGGTGGGTGAGGGCATTTCGCAGCCCGCGGGATTCCTCGCGGTGTGGTGCCAGTTCGCCATGACGATCTTCTACTACCCGAGCCTGCTCGCCTATGTGGCAAGCACTTTCGCGTACATCATCGATCCGTCGCTGGCGGCGAACGGCACCTACGTGGCGATCGTCATCATCACCATCTACTGGGTGGCGGTGTACGTCTCCTCGCAGGGCACCAAAACCGTTGCGGGACTGTCGAGTATGGGACTGATCATCGGGACGCTGATTCCCGGCGTGCTGCTGGTGGCGCTGGGGTTCGTCTTCCTCGGACAGGGCAATCCCTCGGCCGCGCCGATGGATTTCGAACACCTCTTCCCGGCCTGGACCGGGCTGGCCAGTCTGGTGCTCATCGTCAACAATTTCCTGTCCTACGCGGGCATGGAGATGAACGCCGTGCACGTATCCGCGCTGAAGGATCCGGGCCGGGAGTATCCGAGGGCCATGGCGCTGGCGGTGGGGCTGGTGCTGCTGATCTTCATCGTGCCCGCGCTGGTGATCAGCTGGGTGGTCCCGGCCGAGAATCTGAGCCTGACCGCCGGTGTCATGCAGGCGTTCGACGGCTTCTTCCACCACTTCCACATCGGCTGGCTGACCCCGGTGCTCGGCGTCATGCTGGTGGCGGCCGCGCTCGGCGGCATGCTCACCTGGCTGGCCGGGCCCTCCAAGGGGCTGCTGCTCATCGGCCGTCAGGAGGGCTATCTACCGCCGATCCTGACCCGGCTGAACAAGCATGGGGTGCAACAGAACATGCTGGTGGCGCAGGGCATCGTGACCACGCTGCTGGCGCTGCTGTACGCGTTCATCCCCGATGTCTCCAGCGCCTACTGGATGCTGTCGGTGATCACCACGCAGGTGTATCTGATCATGTACGTGCTCATGTTCGTCGCGGCTATTCGGTTGCGCCGCAACAGGGCCGATCATCCGCGCGGGTATCGCGCGCCCGCGCTCGTCGCGCTGTGCGGGCTGGGCACCGCGTCCTCGGTGGCGGCGTTCCTGATCGGATTCGTCCCGCCCTCGCAGTACGGCAGCGGTAACGCGTTCGGCTACTTCCTGATCGTCGGACTCGGCATGGGCATTGTCGGACTGCTGATTCCGTACCTGTTCCTGCGGCTGCGCAAACCCGGCTGGAAACTCGCCACACCAGAGGAGGCGCTGGCATGAGCTTCGACCACGGTGCGTCCGATGGCGCGCGGCGCATCGTCTACTGGTCGGTGGCGCTGGTGCTGGTGGCCATCGCCGTCGCAGGAGTGATCATCTTCCGGGAGGACCGGGATTCCGATATTGCGCTGCGACGCGCCCAGGTGCTGCAATCACGGCTTCTCTCGGCGGGATTGGCCGCACCGGATCCGCGGGTGATCGCCGATTCGCTGGGGGAGGACGGCGGACTGGTCTGCCAGGATCCCGGGTCGCCGCTGATCAAGGCGCGTTATCAGGCGGCCGTCACCAATGGGGCCGCCGGACCCGGGAGTCGTCCGGTGATCGGTGATCGCGATGTGTACACCGCGACGGCGCTCGCCATCGAAACGTATTGTCCGGACCAGCTTTCGAAATACCTGGAGGAGACCGGCACGCTGCGCAAGGGTGACACGGTACATCCGGATCCCGGGAACTGATGACAGGAGAGGCCATGACCGAAGACGCCCTGCGGGCCGCCGTCAAGGATTTGATGCCGCGCGCCAAAACCGATCTCACCGAACTCGTTTCGTACAGGTCCGTGTACGACGAGCGGCAGTTCCCGATCGAGGAATGCCATAAAGCGGCGCAGTGGGTGGCGGAGGCTTTCGCCGCCGAGGGGCTCACCGACGTCGGCCTGCACGAGACGCCCGACGGCAGTAGGGCGGTCATCGCGCGCTATCCGGCCCCGGCCGGTGCGCCGACCATCCTGCTGTACTGCCACTACGACGTGCAGCCGCCGCTCGGCGATGATGCCTGGGAGACCCCGGTCTGGGAACTCACCGAGAAGAACGGCCGCTGGTACGGGCGCGGTAGCGCCGATTGCAAGGGCAATATCGTCATGCACCTCACCGCGCTGCGCGCACTGCGCAAAGTGGTGGGGGACGAGTTCCCCGTCGGCCTGACCCTGATCGCCGAGGGTTCGGAGGAGCAGGGCACCGGCGGGCTGGAAGCCTTCGTGCCGCAGAACGCCGACCTGCTGCGCGCCGAGACCCTGCTCATCTGCGACTGCGGCAATTTCGCGGTCGGGGTGCCCACCTTCACCCAGACCCTGCGCGGCAATGTGAATGTGGTCGTCACCGTCGAAACGCTCGCCAGCTCAATGCATTCGGGCATGTTCGGCGGGGCCGCGCCCGATGCGCTCGGCGCGCTCATCCACCTGCTGTCCACGCTGCGCGATGCGAAGGGCAACACCACGGTCGCCGGGCTCACCAATGACCAGAAGTGGGATGGCGCAACCTATTCGGACGAGGCGTTCCGCGCCGACGCGGGCGTGCTGGACGGCGTCGACCTGCTCGGCGACGGCACCGTCTCCGATATGCTCTGGGCCCGACCGGCTCTCACCGTGCTGGGCATGGACGTCCCGCCCGTGGTCGGTTCCGCGGCGGCCATTCAGGCCAAGGTCCGCGCCCGCCTGAACCTGCGCATCCCGCCCGGCACCGATCCCCAGCAGGCGCTCAAAGCCCTTACCGCGCACCTGGAATCGAATACTCCCTGGCATGCGAAGGTCACCGTCGAGACCGAGGCCATCGGTTCCCCGTTCGTCGGCAGCACCCACGGCCCGGCCCGCACCGCCATGGAAGCCGCCTTCACCGCCTCCTACGGCCGCCCCGCCACCACGTCCGGTCAGGGCGGCTCCATCCCGCTCTGCAATGTCTTCGCCGACACCTACCCGGACGCGGAAATCATGCTCATGGGCGTGGAAGAACCCAAATGCCTGATCCACGCCCCCAATGAAAGCGTGGATCCCACCGAAATCGAACATATGGCACTGGCCGAGGCGCTGTTCCTGGCGTCTTACGCGAAGTAGTCCGAATACGGGATCATCGAACCGCAAGCCCCGGAAAATCGGGGCGGCCGTACTAGAACTCGGCGTGGTCCTCGGCCTGAATTACCTTGAATTCGGTATTGGCGGGGCCCATTTCGGCGAGGCGGCCGAAATAGATGCCCTGGGCGGCGGGTTCGATGATGCCGAAGTGAATGGGGAAGGCGGTCACGGGATTTACCGCGCGCAGGTAATCCACCGCCTCGCTGATCCGCATCCACGGGGCCACCGCGGGAAGCGCGAGCACGCCGACCGGGGTCGGTGGCACCCACAGCGAATCACCCGGATGCACCAGCTGGGCGGGGTCGTCCGGGGTGCCCAGTTGGAAGACGGTGTTGTCGATGACCGGGATCTCCGGGTGGATCACCGCATGCCTGCCGCCGCCACCGGTGACCTGGACGTCCTTGACCTTCAGCACATTTCCGGCGTACACCGCTTCCCACGGCTCACCGCGCTGCTGTGCGGTCTGCGGATCGCTCAGCAATCGCGCCTGCGGATTGGCGTCGATGAGCGCCTCGATGCGATTCGGGCAGATGTGATCGGGATGCTGATGCGTGACGGCGATGGCGTCCAGCCCGGTGATCCCCTCGAACCCGTGCGAGAAGGTGCCGGGATCGAACAGGATCTTCGCGCCGTTCAGCTCGACCAGGATGCAGGAATGACCGAAATGGGCAATGCGCATGAGGCCCACGGTAGTCCCGCACGGGTGCGCGCACCACGGCTCGCGCACCCGTGCGGGGATGACGGGGCGTGTGGCGTGGGCCACGCACCCTCCACCCGGCGGCGGGCGTCATGGGCGCGCCAACTAGTCTGATCAGCGAAACCCCCGCTCGGCCGCACTGTGTGGAACACGGTCGTCCGGGCCCGCCCCACCAGCTGAGGAGCAACGCGTGGCACGTGTCGTGGTCGAGGTGATGCCGAAGGCCGAAATCCTGGATCCGCAGGGTCAGGCCATTGTCGGGGCGCTGGGCCGCCTGGGCCACCCGGGCATCTCGGAGGTGCGGCAGGGCAAGCGATTCGAGCTCGAGGTCGCCGATGACGTGAGCGAGGCCGAGCTCGAGCAGATCGCCGAATCGCTGCTGGCCAACACGGTCATCGAGGACTGGAAGGTCGTGCGGCTGTGACCGCGCGCATCGGTGTCATCACCTTCCCGGGCACCCTCGACGATGTCGACGCCGCGCGCGCGGTGAAGCTCGCCGGCGCCGAGGCCGTGAGCCTGTGGCACGGCGACGCCGACCTGAAGGGCGTCGACGCGGTCATCGTGCCCGGCGGCTTCTCCTACGGCGACTACCTGCGCACCGGCGCCATCGCCCGGTTCGCGCCGGTCATGGAGAAGGTCATCGAGGCCGCCGGGCAGGGCCTGCCCACGCTCGGCATCTGCAATGGCTTCCAGATCCTGTGCGAGGCCGGACTGCTGCCGGGTGTGCTCACCCGCAATGAGGGCCTGCACTTCATCTGCCGCGATCAGTGGTTGACCGTCGAGGCCGCGAATACCGCGTGGACCTCCCGGTACGAGCCCGGCGCGCAGATCCTGGTGCCGCTCAAGTCCGGTGAGGGCCGCTACCAGGCCTCCGCGCAGGTGCTGGACGAGTTGGAGGGTGAGGGCCGCGTGGTCTTCCGCTACTCCGGCGACAATCCGAACGGTTCGCAGCGCGGTATCGCGGGCATCAGCTCCGCCAACGGCCGCGTGGTCGGCCTGATGCCGCATCCCGAGCATGCCACCGAGGCGCTGACCGGTCCCAGCGATGACGGGCTGGGCATGTTCCTGTCCGTGCTGGACGCGCTGGTCTCGGCCTAGGCCGTTAAGCCGTACAACGCCCGCACCGTCGATGACGGTGCGGGCGTTGACGTTTCGGGAGCCGGGCGGGACCGCTTGCGGGGAGGTCAGGCGCAGATGCGGTCGAGCACTTCGAAGCGCACACCCTCGGCGCGGGCGATATAGCTCGGGAACAGCACTTGATTCCCATCGAAACCGATTGTCCCGGTGGGTGTTTCGAGTACTCCAAGCGCCGCCACCGTTTCGTGCAGCCGTCGCACATCCAATGATCCGGCGGCCTTGACCATGGCGTAGAGCGTGCGAATCGCCTCGTACTCGGTATTGCTGAAATTGGTGAGCTCCGGCGCGAACTCACCGTGCAACCGCCGATAGCGTTCGGCGCGTTCACGGTTCGCGGGACCGTTCACGAAGAAGCTCGACGGCACATACAGATTCCGGTTGGCGCTCGTGCCGCCCGCGAGCAGCACATTGTCATCGACCGCGGGACTGACCCGTAATTGCCGTTCATCACGCCCGATTCGGGCGAATTGTCGGTTAAAGCGCGCCACATCCGCGCCCACCAGTAGGACGATCACCCCGTCCGCCCGATCCAGTCGCGGATCGGTCAGAAACTCCCCGAAATCCGCGCCGAAGGGGACGAATTTCTCCAACGGCACGAACTCCTCGAGCGAGAGCGTCCCGCGCTCGGCCAACTCCGTCCGCACCCGCTCGGCCGTACGCCGCGGCCACACGTAGTCATTGCCGATGATCGCCCAGCGCCGCGCCCCGAACTCACGCCGCAACCAGCGCAGCGCGGGCAGCAACTGCCGGCCCGGATCCGACCCCACCAGGAACAATCCCTCCGGGGACTCCGCCACGCCCTCGTGATCGGTGGCGAACAGATACGGCACCCGCCCCGCGCTCACCCGCGCCACCGCCCCGCGCACCGCCGAGGTGTGCCAGCCGGTGATGGCGTGCACCATCCCGGTCGCCAGCAGCGCGGAAACCTCACGCGCCACATCCCCCGGTTCGCGCCCGCCGTCAATGTGCGTCGCCCGCAATTCCCGCCCGAGAATTCCTGTCCCGCTGTTGATTTCTTCCACGGCCAATGAAATGGCCGCCTCGCAGGAGGGCGCGAAGATACCGGCCGGACCCTGCTGCGGCACTATGTTCAGGATCTCGATAGTGTTCTCGGGACTCCCGCGGAACGAGGTCATCGGATACCCTCTCCTCGTTCAAGTGAATTTGACGGGCGGGAATATGGCGACAATTCTAGGTGGAATTTCCACACTGCATGGGGCACTGCGGGCCGCGGAACGCAGTTGGCTTCGTCACCTCGACGCCGCACTGTGCGCCAGACGGCTGACCGCCGACCAATGGTGCATGCTGACCAATCTCTCGTCCGACACGGGCATCACCATGAGCGAACTGGCCACCCGCGCGCAACTCCCGCCCTCCTCCGCCACCCGGCACGCCGACCATCTGGCCGAACGCGGACTCATCTTCCGCGTCGCCGCCGCCGATGACCGCCGCCGCATCCTCATCGGACTCAGCCGCCGCGGCGCGGAACTGGTCGACGAGGTGCGCGCCGAGGAGATGCGCGCCGAATCCGAGCTACGCAACCGCCTCGGCGGCGGCGACTACCTCGAACTGCTGCGCCTGCTGGAACGCGTCTCGGACGTGCCGTTCCCGCAGTAGCGCCCATCCTCGAAATCCGCTATTTCCCAGCCCAATCCGGAGACCGGGTGGCACCGGCGCGCCCGCCACACCGAGTGGGCGTGCGGATAGGGCGGCCGTCGGCGGAAACTGAATAATCAATGCTTAGGATCGCAGGCATGCCCGTTGCCGAGACCACCGCGACCGCCGCCGGACTGTGCGAATTCATCGATGCCTCCCCGTCGCCGTTCCATGTCTGCCGCACCGTCGCCGCCGAACTCGACGATCACGGCTTCACCCGGTTATCGGAATCCGCGCCCTGGCCCTCCAGTAGCGCGGGCCGCTACTACGTGGTGCGCGGCGGCTCACTGGTCGCCTGGTCCGACGGCGGACCGGGCGCGCCCAGCGGCTTCCGCACCGGACAGGCCACCCCGTTCCGGGTCGTCGGCGCGCATACCGACAGCCCGAACCTGCGGGTGAAACAGCATCCCGACACCGCGGTCGCGGGCTGGCAGATGGTCGGACTGGAACCGTACGGCGGGGCGCTGCTCAACTCCTGGCTGGACCGCGACCTCGGCATCTCCGGGCGGCTCTCGGTGCGCGACGGAAATGTGGTGCGGGAGCGGCTGATTCGCATCGACGAACCGATCCTGCGGGTGCCGCAGCTGGCCATCCACCTGTCCGAGGACCGGCGCGGGGTGACGCTGGATCCGCAGCGGCATGTGAACGCGGTGTGGGGGATCGGCGGGGAACCGCGCTCATTCATGGCGTTCATCGCCGAACGCTCCGGCATCGAACCCGGCGCGGTGCTCGGCTGGGAGCTCATGACCCATGATCTGGTGCCGTCCAAGCTCATCGGACGGGATCTGGATCTGGTCAGCGCGCCGCGACTGGATAATCAGGGCACCTGCTATTCCGGGCTGCGGGCCTTCCTGGCCGCCGTCGCCGAACCCGGTGCGGCGGTGCCGGTGCTTGCCATGTTCGATCACGAAGAGGTCGGCAGCCAATCCGATCGCGGCGCCCAATCCGGGCTGCTGCCCACGGTTTTGGAGCGCATCGTGCTCACCCGCGGCGGCGGGCGCGCCGAATATCTGGCCGCCATCGCCGGATCCGTCTGCGCCAGTGGCGATATGGCGCATGCCACGCATCCGAACTATCCGGACCGGCACGAACCCATGCACCGCATCGAGGTGAACGGCGGACCGGTGCTCAAGGTCAACCAGAACCTGCGCTACGCCACCGACGCGGCGGGCGCGGGCGCGTTCGCGCTGGCCTGCGCGGAGGCCGAGGTGCCGCTGCAACGCTATGTCCACCGCGCCGATCTGCCCTGCGGTTCCACCATCGGCCCGATGACCGCGGCCCGCACCGGTATGCCCACCGTCGACGTCGGCGCACCCCAGCTCGCCATGCATTCGGCGCGCGAAATGATGGGCGCGGCAGACGTTCCCGCCTACGCGTCGGCGCTGGCGGCGTTCCTCACTCCCTAGGCGCGGGGGCCTATGCGGCGTCGACCTTCCGGGTGCTCGGCTGCGGGTGGTACATCAGCGCGGCGATGATGAACAGCGCCAGGGTGAACAGCACGTAGCTGCTGCCGATGATCTGCTGCCACCACGCCCAGGTGAGTTCGCGGTCATGATCGTGCGGCAGCAGCCACTGCGGGCCGATCGCGAACAGGATCACGGCGAATCCGGTCGCGCCCAGGAACCATTTATTGCGCTGACCACTCGCGATCGCATCGGCCACCACCAGCAGCACCGGTGCGATCCACACCCAGTGATGCGACCAGGACACCGGCGAAACCAGCAGTACCGCACCGGCGTTCACCATCAGCGCGGCGGCGTTCGCGCCCACCGAGATGAGCCGCTTCATCCAGATCGCCGCCAGCGCGATGGCCAGCACCGAGAGCACAATCCAGATCAGCGTTGCCGCCGAACTCGATACGCCCAACCGGTAGGCGAAGCCCTTCAACGACTGATTGCCCGCGTACCAGGGCGGTCCGATCCGCCCGGTATCGGCGAGCGTATGGAACCAGTACTCCACCGAATCGCTCGGGAACAGCGCGAAACCCACCGCCACCGCGCCGATGGTGGACAGCACCAGCGTGGCCGCGCCCTTCCAATCCTTGCGCAGCAGGAAGTACAGCAGATATCCGCCGGGCGTCAGCTTCACCGAGACCGCGATGCCGATCAGCATGCCGCGCGGCCAGAACGGTTTGCGCGCCAGGCAATCCAGCGTGATCGCGGCCATCAGCACCAGGTTGATCTGCCCGAACCCGTAGGTCTGCCGAATCGGCTCGGACAGCTGCAGGATCGACACCGCGCCGATCACGATGGTCAGCCGCGTAACCCACGCCAGGTTGGGCCGCAACCGATCCAGCACCACCCAGAGCGTGATGCCGAGCGAGAGAATCGAAACGATCAGCACCGCCCACTCGGACAGCAGCAGCGGCATCAACGCCAGCGGCGCGAAGAACAAAGCGGCCAGCGGCGGATAGGTGAACGGCAGCCCGAGCCCATAGACAGGGGGCATGGGTCCGTACAGATCCTTGTCGTCCAACCACGCCCGCGCACCGTTCCGATACACCTGCAAATCGATGTACCCGTGCCAGAAGTGCGCCAGCAGGCTCACCACCGCGGACACCGCGAACAACAAAACCGCGATGGCCAGCAGGCGAACCTGCTGCTGCGTCAATGCCGAATTCTTCGGTGCAGGCACAGGCGTCTCCGCGGGATCCGCAAGCCCGGATCGTTCGTTCACCGGGACAGAGTAGCTGGGAGGTTCGCTTCGACCGCCTCGCCACCCGAAGGCGCGAGCCCTGTGGAAAATGTGCTGCCGAGCACAACTCCAGGTGGTCGAAGGGGCTGATAACCGGGCAACTAGACTCTGACCAGTATCTCGCCGAAATCCAGCCATGCCGGTTCTCAGTTCTGACATGCCCGGCCGAAAGGACTCTGGTTTCCCCGTGACCAGCCACGTCGATACCGTCAGCGCCGCCGCGGCCAGCCCGGATACTGCGCAGCCCTATAAGGAACTCGGCCTCAAGGATGACGAGTACGCGCGTATCAAGGAGATTCTCGGCCGGCGGCCGACGGATGCCGAGCTCGCCATGTACTCGGTGATGTGGTCCGAGCACTGCTCGTACAAGTCCTCCAAGGTGCACCTGCGCTACTTCGGCGAGACCACCACCGAGGAGATGCGTTCCAGCATGCTCGCGGGCATCGGCGAGAACGCCGGTGTGGTGGATATCGGTGACGGCTGGGCGGTCACCTTCAAGGTGGAATCGCATAACCACCCCTCGTATGTGGAGCCCTATCAGGGTGCGGCCACCGGCGTCGGCGGCATCGTCCGCGACATCATGGCCATGGGCGCGCGCCCGATCGCGGTGATGGATCAGCTGCGCTTCGGTGCGGCCGACCACCCGGACACCCGGCGCGTGGTCGACGGTGTGGTGCGCGGCGTCGGCGGTTACGGCAATTCGCTCGGCCTGCCGAATGTCGGCGGCGAGACCGTATTCGATGCCTCCTACCAGGGCAATCCGCTCGTCAACGCGCTGTGCGCGGGCGTCATGCGGGTCGAGGACCTGAAGCTGGCCTTCGCCTCCGGTGAGGGCAACAAGATCATTCTGTTCGGTGCGCGCACCGGCCTCGACGGCATCGGCGGTGTGTCCGTGCTGGCCTCGGACACCTTCTCCGGGGACGAATCCGGTTCCGGCCGTAAGAAACTCCCGAGCGTGCAGGTCGGCGACCCGTTCACCGAGAAGGTGCTCATCGAGTGCTGTCTCGAGCTGTACCACTCCGGTGTCGTCGTCGGCATTCAGGACCTGGGCGGCGCGGGCCTGTCCTGCGCCACCTCCGAACTGGCCGCGGCCGGTTCCGGCGGTATGCACATCGAACTCGATCAGGTCCCGCTGCGCGCGGCGAATATGTCTCCCGCCGAGATCCTTTCGAGCGAATCGCAGGAGCGCATGTGCGCCGTGGTCGCGCCCGAGAATGTGGATCGCTTCATGGAGATCTGCAAGAAGTGGGACACCACCGCCACCGTCATCGGTGAGGTCACCGCTGGTGAGCGCCTCGAAATCACCTGGCACGGCGAGGTTGTCGTGGACGTGCCGCCGCGCACCGTCGCCCACCACGGCCCGGTGTACGAGCGCCCCGTGCAGCGCCCGGCCGATCAGGACGCGCTCATCGCCGATTCCACCAAGGCGCTGAACCGCCCGCAGACCGGTGACGAACTGCGCGCCACCCTGCTGAAGATGATCGCCAGCCCGCAGCTGTGCTCGCGCAAGTGGATCACCGAACAGTACGACCGCTATGTGCGCGGCAATACCGTGCTCGCCGAGCACGCCGACGCCGGTGTCATTCGCATCGACGAGGAGTCCGGCCGCGGTATCGCGCTGGCCACCGACGCCTCGGGCCGCTACACCAAGCTGGACCCGTACACCGGCGCTCAGCTCGCGCTCGCCGAGGCGTTCCGCAATGTGGCGACCACCGGCGCGACCCCCAAGGCCGTCACCAACTGCCTGAACTTCGGTTCCCCCGAGGATCCGGGCGTCATGTGGCAGTTCCAGCAGGCCGTGCGCGGTCTCGCGGACGGCTGTGTGGCCCTTGGCATTCCGGTCACCGGCGGTAACGTCTCGTTCTACAACCAGACCGGCCAGACCGCCATCCTGCCCACCCCCGTGGTCGGCGTGCTCGGCGTCATCGACGATGTGCACCGCCGCATCCCGACCGGCCTGGGCCTGGAGCCCGGCGAGACGCTCATCCTGCTCGGCGAAACCCGTGACGAGCTGGACGGTTCCATCTGGTCGCAGGTCGAGCACGATCACCTCGGCGGCGTGCCGCCCAAGGTCGATTTCGCCCGTGAGCAGCTGCTCGCCGAAATCCTCACCGCCGGTTCGCGCGACGGCATGATCAGCGCCGCGCACGACCTGTCCGAGGGCGGCCTGGCGCAGACCGTCATCGAGGCCGCGCTGGCCGGTGAAACCGGTTGCCGCATCCTGCTTCCCGAGGGCACCGACCCGTTCGTGCAGCTGTTCTCCGAATCCGCCGGGCGCGTGCTGGTCGCCGTCCCGCGCTCGGAGGAAACCCGCTTCACCAAGATGTGCACCGCGCGCGAACTGCCGTGGACCCGCATCGGCGTCGTCGATCAGGGTTCGGACGCGGTCGAGGTGCAGGGCCAGTTCACCATCACCCTGGCCGAACTGCGCACCGCCTTCGAGGGCACGCTGCCCGCACTGTTCGGCCACTTCGAACACTGACCCAGCGCGCGTAACGCGAACACCGAAGCACCCCGCCGGACCCGGACCCCTCGAACAACCGGGTCGGGCGGGGTGCTTTCGTATTCGCCCGGGTCGCGACTCACGACACGACCTTGAACGGATCATGTTCGGCCATCAGCTTTTCCATCCGAGCCTCATCGATGCGCTGATGCACCTTCGACGACTCATGCTGATCGCGAACCACTTTCGCGAGCGTGAAACTGCTGCTCACCAGGAACAGCATGGACATCAGCAGAAAACCGCGCTGCCAGAAGTCCAGGGGAAGATTGGCGATGCCGATACCCATTGCGGTGAAGCTGATTCCGAAGGCGATGACGGCCTGAGCCAGAAAAGCCATGGTGCTCTTGGTCTGTGCGCTGGGGTTGCTCATAGTCGTCGAGTCTGTCGAGACGGCGCCGCCGCGCCACGCGTACAACTACTCGAGTGGCGTGCGTAGTAGCAACACGCCGCCGGAATGGTGGCTCTCACAGCCGTGAATCCACGGATTCCGTACCGCGCCGTCCATAATTGACGGGTGTTCGACCCCGCCGAGACGCTGAGGCGGCTGCGCCTGCGCGCCGCCGTGCTGACTCGGCGTGGCTGGGGGCGGCGGATCGCGCGGGTTGCCAAGCGGGCCGAGGATGTCGTCGATCTGAATCACACCGGGCTGGTGGTGGCGACGCTGTTCTTCGCGTGGTCGCTGACGCCGTCGCTGGTACCGCGCGATTGGCTGTTCCAGGGGTTGATCTCCGGGCTCAACGCGGCCGCCGGGTACGGGCTCGGATGTGTGCTGCAGTGGTTGTTCCGCAAGTGGATTCGGCCGCGAATCAAGGTCGAGACGCCACCCGAGTGGGTGCGGTACGTGGTGAAGGTGGCCGTGGTGCTCACCTGCGTGCTTGTCGCCGCGTACATGCTGGTCATGTCCGCGGACTGGCAGCGGGAGATCACCGGGCTGATGAATATGGAGGGCACCACGCGTGCCGCCTATCTGCGCACCGGCGGCTTGAGCGTCGCGGTCGGCGCACTGGTGGTCGCGGTGTTCCGGACGCTGCGGGAAGCCGTGCGTTTCATCGGGCGGCAATTGAGCCGGTGGGTGCGGATCCCGCCCAGGCTCGCGCCCGCCACCGGGGCGCTGCTGCTGTTCGTACTGATCATCACGCTGTTCAACGGTGTCGCCACGCGGGCGTTCTTCGCAGTCGCCAACTCGGCGTTCAGCGTGCGCAATGACAAGATGACGCCGTATGCCCTGCAGCCGACCCGGCCCGAACGATCCGGCAGCCCACAGTCATTGGCGAAATGGGAGACGCTCGGTTCGGAGGGGCGGTGGTTCGTCTCGCACGGACCCGATCCCATGCTGATCAGCGCCGTCACCGGAAAGCCCGCGCGCCAGCCGATTCGGGCGTACGTGGGATTGCAGTCCGCGAGTTCGGACACCACCGAGGAGGACCTCGCGGTCGCGGAATTGCAGCGCACCGGGGCCTTCGACCGCAAGGTGCTGGTCATCGTCACCACCACCGGCACCGGGTGGGTGAACTCGATGAGCGCGGCCGCGATCGAATACATGTACGGCGGGGACACCGCGATTCTGGCGTCGCAGTACTCGTATCTGCCCAGCGTGCTGTCGTTCCTGGCGGACCGCGAGAAGGTGGCGGTGGCGGGGCGCAAGATGTTCGACGCCGTGTACGCGGCGTGGTCCGCGCGGCCGCCGGAAGCGCGACCCAAACTCCTCGTCTATGGCGAGAGCCTCGGGTCGCAGGGCTCCGAATCGGCCTTCGACGGCTTGGCCGATCTGCGCTCCAAAGTCGACGGTGCGCTCTGGGTCGGGCCGCCCAATTCGAATCGGCTGTGGGAGCAGTTCAATTCGCGCCGCGATCCGGGCACGCGGGAAGTCGACCCCATCTACGCCGACGGCCTCACCGTCCGATTCGCCGCCACCGCGGCCGATCTGGAGAAGCCCTCGCCGGACTGGCGGCACCCCCGTATCGCCTACCTCATGCACCCGTCGGACCCCATCGTCTGGTGGTCCTCGGATCTCATCTTCTCCCAACCGGATTGGCTCTCCGAACCCCGAGGCGCGGACGTCTCCTCCCAAATGCGCTGGTGGCCCTTCGTCACCTTCTGGCAGGTGGCGGCCGACCTCACCAACGCCCAGGGCGTCAGCGACGGCCACGGGCACCGCTACGGCTCCCTCGTCCTGGACGGCTGGGCCGCCATCGCCGCCCCACCCGGCTGGACCCCCGAACTCTCCGAAAAGATCCGCACCCAAATAGAACTCGCCGAGGATTACGAGCGAGCGGTGAAGTGACCGCACCCTCGGCGACCCCGAACCACCTGGCGGCTCCCGCGGCGGAGGTCCGCTCGCGAGTGCGCGTCGCAGCGAAAGCCGCTGCGGCAGTCGCTCTTCCGGTGCTGTGGAGTAATCGGGTGCTGCCCGCGCTGGAGCTGGATGTGCGCGGCCGTACCGCCGCCAATACCGGCTTCGCGCTGGCCTATGCGTTCGCGTTCCGGGGCAGGCCGGGTTGGATATCGGCGAGCGGATTACGCGCCGGTGCGGCAGCGGGCGGGGTGGTGCTCGCCGGTTACGGTGTGGGACTGGCGATTCCGCGCATTCGGCGGGAGCTGGCCGGAGCCGCCCATCGCGGGCCCGCCGTCTCCACCGCCGAATGGGCGGGGCTGCACATCCCCGGTGGCACGGTGTTCGCCGAGGAGCTGGTGTATCGCGCCACCCTGACCCCGCTACTGGAGCGGAGTTTCGGTGCGGGCGGAACATGGCTGGGCGCACTGACTTTCGGGCTGTCGCACATTCGCGCGGCACGCTCCGCCGCCGATCCGATCCTCGGCACGGTGGCCGCCACCGGACTGGCCGGTGCGCTGTTCGATCTCCTCTACCGTCGCACCGGTAGCGCCACGGCCCCGGCGCTGTTGCACCTGGCTATCAACGGCGGCGGTGCGCTCGCACCGTTCGCGGCCCGCCGAGTCATCGCGGCACTGGATTCCGGAGCGGCAACCACTCCGCCCGGATGACGGAGGCGATTCGTGTCGGCGGTCGGCGGTAGCCTTTTTCGCGTGGCTGGACGTGGAGCGGTGAATCCGGGGGAGGTCAGGGCGGCGGTGACCGCCGTGGGGGAGTGGTTGCGCGATGAATCGGTCGCGGCTCCGTCGCGGACCGAGCTGGCGGCCGCCGTCCGGGGGACGGCGCGGTCGCTGGCGGCGGACGCTCCGGGTGGCGCGGTGGAGGTGCGGGTGCCGCCGTTCGTGGCGGTGCAGTGCATCGAGGGGTTGCGACATACCCGGGGGACGCCGCCGAATGTGGTCGAAACCGATGCGCGCACTTGGCTATTGCTGGCTACCGGACTGTTGGGGTTCGAGGAGGCGGTGGAGTCGGGAGTGCTCACGGCGTCCGGATCGCGCGCCGCCGAAGTGGCGCGCTGGCTACCCGTCGTACCGCTCTGAGTCCAGTCGCCGCGTGCCGCTGACCGGATGCGCTGTGCCGCCGCGGATTACGCGGCGGCCGCGACGGCGGGTTTGCGTTCCAGGCCCTTGCGGTCGTAGAAGCGGGTGATGACGAGGCCGAAGACCAGGCCGATGAGCAGGCCCAGGGCGGCCATCCAGCAGCCTCGGGACAGGCCCGCTTCCGCGCTGCCGTCGAAGTAGAGGATGGAGCGGGTGCCCAGGAAGACCTGGTGCATGGGCTCGAAACTCGACAGCCAGCCGAAGTATTTGGGCGTCGCCTCGATCGGCACCGTGCCGCCGGAAGAGGGCAGGCCCAGGATGATGAAGACGATCAGGTTGACGATCAGGCCCGCGGTGCCAACCGCCGCGAGCACCGAGGTGCAGGTGACCCCGACCGCGGTGATGACGAACGCGCCGTAGAGGAACAGCAGGAACGGGCGGTCGATCGGCATGCCCAGCGCCTCGCCGATACCGAGCAGCGCGGCCGAGACCGTCACCGACATGACCACCACCGCAGACCATTTCAACAGCAGCGTGCGCACCCGGGAGATCGGTGTGCGCGGATAGTGCACGTACCACGGACCCCATTCGGTGGGCAGGAATCCGAGTGCCGAGTCCAGCAGCTGGTGGATGATCATCGCCCCGACCATGCCGACCAGCAGGAGCAGCAGGCTGTAGAAGAACGCGGTCAACCCCTCACCCGAGCCGCCGGGCAGCGGATGGAATTGCTGCACCACGATATCCAGCGGAGTGGTCAGCGCGACCAGGGTGGCCGCCGACAATTCCGGTGCGGGCGGACCACCGGGCGCGGGTGCCAAAGTCGTTTTGACCTGCTCGGTCAACTGCTTGCCGACCTGCGCGTTCACCTGGGTGAGTGCCTCCGCGCCGAACTTCTGCACGATGGCCGTGGTGAACGCGCCGGTGCGCGGATTGGTTTGCAGCGTGATCGTCGGCCGGGTGATCTCCCCGGGCACCACGCTGCCGACGCCGAGAATGCCGAGCCGCTTGGAGAAGTCGCTCGGAATGATGATGGTGCCGTATACCTTCGCCGACTGCATCTGCAGCTGTGCCTCGTTGATGCCGAGCACGCGCAGATCGATCTTGTCCCCGGGCACCGCCTGCTGCAGTCCTGCCGCGACCTGATCACCGAAGTTCACGTGTTTGGTCGCACCGCCGGTGTTCAGATCATCGCCGACATCCTGATTCACCAGTGCGATCGGGAAATCGTGCAGATTCTTCTCGGGATCGACGATGTAATCCAGGTACATCACACCGAGCAGCGAGGCCAGCAGCGTGACCACCACGATCGGAAACGCCCACCTGAAAGGGCTCAAACGACGGGTAGGACTCGACTCCGAAACCTCGGTGCTCGCCACGCCCGAACGCTAACAGCAAAGCCGCCGCGATGCGGGTTATCCCAGCGGTGGGTTGCGCGGTGGTTACCAGTACTATGGGTCCTGCCCCCCGCCCGCCGAACAGGGAGCAAACACGGTGACCCTGCCCCCCGCCGACACCACCCTCGATGAGCCCGAAAACGAACCCCGCGAAGAGTGCGGTGTGTTCGGTGTCTGGGCCCCTGGCGAGGATGTGGCCAAGCTCACGTACTACGGACTTTACGCGCTGCAACATCGCGGGCAGGAGGCAGCCGGCATCGCCGTCTCCGACGGTTCGCAGGTGCTGGTCTTCAAGGATCTGGGCTTGGTGAGCCAGGTTTTCGATGAGCAGACGCTCGCCGCCATGCCCGGCCACGTCGCCGTCGGCCACTGCCGCTACTCCACCACCGGGTCCACGACCTGGGAGAACGCACAGCCGATCTTCCGCACCACCGCGGTGGGTTCCGGAATCGCGCTGGGCCACAATGGAAATCTGGTCAATACCGCCGAATTGAGCTCTCGCGCACGGGAACTCGGCCTGATCAATGGCCGGGTCGCGGGCAATATGGCCGCCACCTCCGATTCGGATGTGATGACCGCGCTGCTCGCGCACGCCGCCGCCGACAAGAGCATCGAGCAGGCCGCGCTGGAGCTGCTGCCCACCCTGCGCGGGGCCTTCTGCCTCACCTTCATGGATGAGCACACGCTGTACGCCGCACGCGATCCGCACGGGGTGCGCCCGCTCTGCCTGGGTCGTCTCGATCGTGGCTGGGTGGTCGCCAGCGAGACCGCCGCCCTCGATATCGTCGGCGCGTCCTTCGTGCGCGAGATCGAGCCGGGCGAACTGCTGGCGATCGACGCCGACGGTGTCCGCTCACTCCGTTTCGCCAACCCGACCCCCAAGGGTTGCGTCTTCGAAATGGTGTACCTGGCCCGCCCGGACAGCACCATCTCCGGTCGTTCGGTGCACGCCACCCGCGTGGAGATCGGCCGCCGCCTGGCACTGGAACATCCCGTTGAAGCCGATCTGGTGATCCCGGTGCCGGAGTCCGGCACCCCGGCCGCCGTCGGCTACGCGCAGGGTTCGGGCGTGCCGTACGGGCAGGGCCTGATGAAGAACGCCTATGTGGGCCGCACCTTCATCCAGCCCAGCCAGACCATCCGCCAGCTCGGCATCCGGCTCAAGCTGAATCCGCTGCGCGAGGTCATTCGCGGTAAGCGACTAATCGTCGTGGACGACTCCATCGTGCGCGGCAACACTCAGCGCGCCCTGATTCGAATGCTGCGCGAGGCAGGCGCTTTGGAGATCCACGTGCGGATCGCCTCGCCGCCGGTCAAGTGGCCGTGCTTCTACGGCATCGACTTCGCCTCGCGCGCGGAGCTGATCGCCAATGGAGCCGGGCCCGACGGTATCGAGGGCACCAGCATGGATGACATGGTGGAGGGCGTGCGCCGCTCCATCGGCGCGGACAGCCTCGGGTACATCTCGCTCGACGCCATGGTCGCCGCCACCGAACAGCCGCGTTCGCGCCTGTGTTGCGCCTGCTTCGACGGCGACTACCCGATCGCACTGCCCACCGAGGCGGCCATCGGCAAGAACCTGTTGGAGAGTGTGCTCACCGGTGCCTCCGAGGCGGAGTTGCTGGCCGACAACGCGAATGCGAGCGCGCTCAGCCGCCCGTAGTCGGTACATCGGAAACCCCGTGCCCGTCCGCGATATTCGCGGGCGGGCACGAGTGTTTTTCGCGCCCGGAGCACGGCGATGACGCACCCGGCTCCCCGGCCGCCCCGCGCCCCTGCGCGACATTGCTCGCGAATTGCTCTGTCCCAGTTGAGACATCGGCCTGGTCGGGCATATGAGGCAAAAGTGATTAATTTGTTCGTATTCGCAACATTCCGGTTATAACCGGTCGATACTGTCCGCAGCCAAACGAAGTCCACCGCGGCGCGGCGGGGTCGCGACCCGGCCCACGCGCCGCGTGAGAAAGCAGGGCGGTATGCGCGCGAAAAATATTGCGGCGGTGGGGCTGGCGGGCCTCACCATGCTTGCGGCAGCGGGATGCGGATCCGGGCGAACCGGAGGGGACAGCGGGGATGCGGGACTGGTGGTGGGCACCACCGACAAGATCTTCTCGCTCGACCCGGCCGCGGCCTACGACAACGGATCACTGCTGGTGGAGACCCAGGTCTACCAGTTCCTGCTGAATACCCCACCGGGCGAGGCGGTTCCGAAACCGGACGCCGCGGAGAAGTGCGGATTCAGCACGCCCACGGTGTTCACCTGCACGCTGAAGAAGGATCTGAAGTTCGCCAACGGCAACCCGCTCACGGCGAACAGCGTGAAGTTCTCCTTCGACCGCATGCTCAAGATCAACGACCCCAACGGCCCGGCCTCATTGCTCGGCAATCTGGACCACACCGATGTCGTCGACGCGACCACGGTGAACTTCACCCTCAAGGTCGCCAACGATCAGACCTTCGCCGCCATCCTGCCGACCCAGGCCGGACCCATCGTCGACGAGAAGGTGTTCCCCGCGGACAAACTCCTCGACGACGACGCGGTGTGGAAGGCCAAGCCGTTCTCCGGCCCGTACACCATCACCAGCTACGACAAGAACAAACTCGTTTCCTACCAGGCGAATTCGGACTACAACGGCGTACTGGGCAAGCCGAAGACCGACCGCGTCTCCACCAAGTACTTCGCCGGTTCGGAGAACATGCGCCTGGACGTGCAGAACGGTGATATCGACGTGGCCTGGCGCTCGCTCGCGCCCACCGATATCGAATCACTGCGCAAGAACGACAAGGTGACCGTGAAGGAGGGTCCCGGCGGCGAACTGCGCTACATCATCTTCAATATGAACACCATGCCGGGCGCGACCCCCGCGGCGAAACTCGCGGTGCGCAAGGCACTCGCCTCCTCCATCGACCGTGAGGCGCTCTCCACCGGCGTCTACAAGGGCACCTACGCTCCGGCGTATTCCTCTGTGCCGCAGGGTGTTCCGGGCGCGACCGAACCGTTCAAGGAAATCTACGGCGAGAAGCCGAACAAGACCGCCGCGGCCAAATTCCTCGCCGACGCGGGCCTGCCGACCCCGGTCGACCTGAACATCCAGTACAACACCGACCACTACGGCAGCACCTCCTCCGAGGAGTACGCCGCGCTCAAGAGCCAACTCGAGGCCACCGGGCTGTTCAAGGTGAATCTGCAATCCACCGAATGGGTTTCGTATCAGAAGGAACGCGTCAAGGACACCTACGCGATCTTCCAGTTCGGCTGGTTCCCGGACTACCCGGACGCCGACGACTACCTGACCCCGTTCTTCGGCACCAATAACTTCCTGCAATCGCATTTCGAGGATCCGCGCATCAACGCCGAACTGCTGGCCGAGGTGACCGAACCCGACAATGCCAAGCGCATGGCGGCGCTGGCCACCGTACAGCGTTCGCTCGCAGCGGATTTCATTCCGATCCTGCCGCTGCTGTCCGGTAAGCAGATCGCCGTCTCGGGCAAGAACGTCTCGGGCGTGGAGAACACCCTCGACCCGTCGTTCAAGTTCCGGTTCGGAGTGCTCAGCAAGTGATCTCCGGTCAACTGCTGCGGTACCTCGGGGTACGGCTGCTGCTGATCATCCCCACCACCTGGATCCTGGTGACAGTCGTATTCTTCCTGATGCGGGTGGTGGGCGATCCGATCACGGCGGCGCTCGGCGGGCGCCTGCCCGCCGATCAACTGGCGGCGCGCAAACACGCCGCCGGGCTGGACCGGCCCATCCTCACCCAGTACTGGGAGTACATCAGCAGACTCCTGCACGGGGATTTCGGCCGCTCCCAGGACAATCGGGCCATCACCGAGATCGTCACCCACTACGGTGCGGCCACCCTCGAACTCGTCTTCTGGTCACTGCTGGTGGCATTCGCGGTCGGCGTCCCCCTGGGCCGCTTCGCCGCCACCCGCCGTGACACGGCCGCCGACGCCGGATTGCGACTGTTCGCGATCCTGGCCTACGCGGCCCCGGTGTTCTTCGTCGGCCTGCTGCTGAAACTGATCTTCTCGGTGAAACTGGGCTGGCTGCCCGCCTCCGGGCGCGCCAGCACCAATGTGGAACTGGCACTGCAGCATGTGTCGCCGAAGACGAACATCCTGTTCATCGACGCGATCCTGTACGGCGACACCGGGTATCTGCTCGATGTGCTCAAACACACCGTGCTGCCCGCGATCGCGCTCGGCC
The DNA here is from genome assembly GCF_042269265.1 of Nocardia sp. NPDC056000. Lineage (NCBI taxonomy): Bacteria > Bacillati > Actinomycetota > Actinomycetes > Mycobacteriales > Nocardiaceae > Nocardia > Nocardia sp. NPDC056000. The sequence continues at coordinate 238,946 of NZ_JBHJXS010000002.1, forward strand.
TGCTCACCGCGGGCGTATTCCTGCGCCTGGTGCGGATCAACCTGATCCAGACCCTGCGCAGCGATTACGTGGATGCCGCTCGGGCACGCGGACTTTCGTCGCGGGTGGTCACGCGACGGCACGCCTTCCGCAATGCGCTCATCCCCGTCGTGACGGTGATGGGCATGTACATCGCGTCCATGCTCGGCGGCGCGGTGCTCACCGAACGCACCTTCGACTGGAAGGGGCTCGGCTATCAACTCACCGAGTACCTGACCCAGCGCGATTTCGTCGCGGTGCAGGGGATCGTGACATTCCTGGCACTGGTGGTGGCGATCATGAGCTTTCTGGTCGATGTGATCGTCGCGCTGATCGACCCGAGAGTGAGGTTCTGATGACCGCTCCGGAAGTGGTGACCGACCCGGCCGTCGCCCCGCTCACTGTGAGGGGGAGCAGGCGCGGTCTGCCGGGACTGCGCCTGTTCAGCCTGACGCACGGATTCCAGCGCGCCACACTGATATTGGGTATCGCGCTGATCGCGGTATTCCTGTTCGCGGCGGTGTTCGCACCGCTCATCGCACCCTACGGATTGGCCCAGAACGCCTCGGACGGCGTCGATTTCGTACGCCAGCAGGCGCCGTCCGCCGACCATTGGCTCGGCACCTCGATACGCGGTGAGGACGTGTTCTCCCGGGTGCTCTACGGGGCGCGCACCGCGCTGTACGTCATCGGCGTATCGCTGGTGCTGTCGCTGTTCGTCGGCGTCCCACTGGGTTTGATCTCCGGCTATATCGGCCGCTGGGTGGACCGCGTGCTGGTGCTGTTCATGGACGCCATGTACGCGTTCCCCACCCTGCTGCTCGCCATCGTGGTCTCGATCATGGTGGCGGGCGGCAACTCCAGCAAGCTCGGCGGCGTCCTGTCCGCCGCCATCGCCATCACCGTTATCTTTGTGCCGCAATACTTTCGAGTGGTGCGCAATGCCACCGTCGCGGTGAAGACCGAACCGTATGTGGACGCCGCGCGGGTGAGCGGGGCCTCCACCGGGCGCATTCTCTACCGGCACATCTTCGCCAATGTCACCCAGTCGCTGCCGGTGATCATCACGCTCAACGGCGCGGAAGCCATTCTCGCCCTCGCCGGACTCGGCTTCCTCGGCTTCGGCATCGAACCCACCCAGGCCGCCGAATGGGGTTTCGACCTCAACAAGGCACTGCAGGACGTGCCCAACGGCATCTGGTGGACCGGCGTATTCCCCGGCGCCGCAATCGTTCTCGTGGTGCTGGGCATGACACTGGTCGGCGAGAGCCTCAATGAAGTCCTGAACCCACTGCTGCGCACCCGCCGCGGCGTGGACGCCGCCGCACCGGAACCGGAGGTCGACGATGCCCGATCAACCTGACCTCGGCGCAGCCGCGGAACCCGAAAAGCGCAGTCCCGCACTGTCCGTCGACGGACTGTCGGTCACCTTCGCCACCGATGCCGGGGCCGTGCACGCGGTCTCCAATGTGTCCTACCGGGTGTACCCCGGCGAAGTCCTGGCCGTCGTCGGCGAATCCGGCTCCGGGAAATCGGTCAGCTCGCGCACCGCCATCGGGCTGCTGCCGTCCACCGCACGGGTGAGCGGCACCGTCACCCTCGGCACCGCCGAGATCACCAAGATGAGCGAACGACAGCTCACCGCTGTGCGCGGCGGCGATATCGCCATGGTGTTCCAGGAACCCGGCTCCGCACTGGATCCGCTGTTCACCGCCGGGTACCAGATCATGGAAGCGCTGCGCGCACACAGCGATATGAGCCGCGTGGCCGCGCGCACCCGGGCCGTCGATCTACTGCGACTGGTCGGACTGCCGGAACCGGAACGCCGCGTCAACTACTACCCGCACCAGCTCTCCGGCGGGCAGAAACAACGCGTCATGATCGCCATCGCCATCGCCTGCGAACCCAAGGTGATCATCGCGGACGAACCCACCACCGCCCTCGACGTGACGGTGCAGGCCGAAATCCTGGAACTGCTGCGCGATCTCCGCGATCGCATCGGCAGCGCCATCGTATTGATCACGCACAATATGGGCGTCGTCGCCGATATGGCGGACCGCGTAGTCGTCATGCGCGCCGGGCGAGTCGTCGAACAGGCTTCCGTCGACGACCTTTTCGCCAACCCCACCCAGGAGTACACGCGCGCGCTGCTGGCGGCGGTGCCACACCTGGGGGCGTCCACGCGCACGGCTCCGGTCGTGACGGAGGTGAACGAAAACGATTCGGACACCGGGGCGTCCACGGGCGGCACGTCGGCGACCCCGGCGGCCACCGTGCCGGTGCTGGAGGTCGCCGACCTGACCGTCGAGTTCTCCAGCGGTCTGCGCCGGGCCACCTTCAAAGCCGTACAGGGCGTGAGCTTCAGCATCTCGCGCGGCGAAACCCTCGGCCTGGTGGGCGAATCCGGGTCCGGCAAATCGACCATCGGCCGCTGCGCCGCCGGATTGCAGCGCGCCACAGCCGGATCCGTGCGCGTGCTCGGCTCCGAACTGACCGGACTCTCCGAACGGCGGCTGCGACCCATGCGCCGCCGCCTCGGCTTCGTCTTCCAGGACCCGGCCACCTCGCTCAATCCGCGGCTGACCGTCGGCGACTGCGTGGCCGAACCATTGGTCGTGCACCGCACCGCCAAGGGCGCGGCCATGCGCGACCGGGTTCGCCAACTGCTCGATGACGTCCAACTCCCCGAGGGCACCGAAAAGCGCTATCCGCACGAACTTTCCGGTGGTCAGCGCCAGCGCGTGAGCCTGGCCCGCGCCCTCGTCCTCAATCCGGATCTCCTCATAGCGGACGAACCGACAAGTGCCCTGGACGTTTCCGTCCAAGCCAAGGTCCTCGAACTCTTCGCCGACCTGCAACGCGAATGCGGCTGGGCCTGCCTGTTCATCAGCCACGACCTCGCCGTGGTCGACCAGCTCGCCGACAATGTCGCGGTGCTCTGCAACGGCGAAGTGGTCGAACAGGGTCCGCGCGACGACATCCTGCGCAATCCGGCTCAGGACTACACCCGCCGCCTGGTAGCGGCGGTGCCCGTCCCCGATCCCGAAGAGCAGCGCCGTCGCAGAGCCGAAAGACAGCGACTGATTTCGTGAGGTGCGGTTAAGTCTGGAAGCTCGGCGGATTGTCTGCTATGAGGGGAGGTCGGACGTCCTGCGATCGACTCCGGTACCGTGAGCAGGCATCTATCCGTCCGATTCGGCTTGGAGCTTTCCCCGACAATGACTGAACAGACACCCAGTGGCGCCGGTGCTTCCTACGCGGCAGCCGGAGTGGATATCGAAGCCGGCGACCGCGCGGTAGAACTCTTCGCTCCGCTGGCCAAGAAGGCTTCCCGGCCCGAGGTACAGGGTGGAATCGGCGGATTCGCTGGTCTGTTCGCACTCAAGTCCGGGTACAAGGAGCCGCTGCTGGCTTCCTCCACCGACGGCGTCGGCACCAAGATCGCCATCGCGCAGGCCATGGACAAGCACGACACCGTCGGCCTCGACCTGGTCGCCATGGTCGTCGACGATCTGGTCGTCTGCGGTGCCGAACCGCTGTTCCTGCAGGACTACATCGCCGTCGGCAAGGTGGTGCCCGAGCGCGTCGCCCAGATCGTCGGCGGTATCGCCGAGGGCTGCATCCTGGCGGGCTGCGCCCTGCTCGGTGGCGAGACCGCCGAACACCCGGGCCTGATGGGCGCGGACGATTACGACATCTCCGGCACCGGTGTCGGTGTCGTCGAGGCCGACGCCGTGCTCGGCCCCGACCGCGTCCGCCCCGGCGACGTCATCATCGGCATGGGCGCTTCCGGCCTGCACTCCAACGGTTACTCGCTGGCCCGCAAGGTGCTGCTGGACATCGACCGCATGCAGCTGTCCGGGCACGTCGAGGAATTCGGCCGCACCCTCGGCGAGGAACTGCTCGAGCCCACCCGCATCTACGCCAAGGACTGCCTGGCCCTGATCGCCGAAACCGATGTGCGCACCTTCTCGCACGTCACCGGCGGCGGCCTGGCCAACAACCTGGCCCGCGTGCTCCCGGCCGGTCTGGTCGCCGAACTGGACCGCGGCACCTGGAGCCCGGCGCCGGTCTTCAAGCTGATCGCGCAGCGGGGCCGCGTCGAGCGCGCCGAGATGGAGAAGACCTTCAATATGGGCGTCGGCATGGTCGCCGTCGTGGCCCCCGAGGACGCCGACCGCGCCCTCGCGGTGCTCACCGCCCGCCACATCGACTGCTGGACCCTCGGCACGGTCAAGAAGGCCAAGGACGCCGACGCCCCGCGCGCGGTGCTGCTGGGCGACCACCCGCGCTTCTAGCCGCCAACGACACACGGCCCCGGTTACTCGCAGGAGTAACCGGGGCCGTGCTGTATGTCTGGAATGTCGTGCAGTATGTCTGAGAAGCCGGATATCGTTGCGGCCCGCCACCTTCGGAGCACCGAGTAGCCCGGAATACCGCACACTCGAAATCCGGTGTGCTGGTACAGAACACACATCGGCGTCCCGCCCGAACGGACGGGACGCTGCCGTGTCATCACATATTCAATGTCGTCGGTGCCTCGGTGCATATCAACGAGTCAATGGGGAGCCCTCACGGACTCCCCTTGGCTGCGTCGACAATCCGAGTCAGCGGCGCCAGTCGTCGTAGTCGTCTTCGTCCCAGCTCGACTGCGAATCCTTCGCGTCGTGCTCGTCGGAAAGCACACCACTCCGCGGCAAGTCGGAGGGACTCCCTCCCAGCTCCCTTTGCAGGCTCTGGAAGTCGGTCGGCGTCGAGCTGTACTTGAGCTCGCGCGCCACCTTGGTCTGCTTTGCCTTAGCCCGGCCACGGCCCATGGCTGACCCCCTCGCGTCACTGCGGGGCGGCCTGGGGTGGTTTGGCGGCCCCGTTCGAATTAATAATCTTCCTGACAGACACTTTAGCGTGTGTCCGGCGGTCTCGCTTCCAGGAGTGGGTGAGAAACCGTCGAAGTGCCCCCGGAGACCACCGCGGCAGGTCGTCCGGGACCGTCGGAATCGAGCGCGCGCGAGCGGCCGCGGGGGTTAGAGCACCCCCGGAACAGCTCGGATGACACCCACCCGGGCGCCGCCGCCGAACACCGCCGGGGCCGCCAATTCCGAATGCTCGTCGGTCCATTCGATACCCATACGCTGCAACAGCGCGAGCGTGAGCGGCAATCTGGCGCGATCCGCGCCGTCATCGATCTTGTACGCGAAGGCCGAACCGTCCGGCAGCGCGCCCGCGTGCACACCGTCCGCGCCGATCTTGCAGACCAGTCCCGGGGTCGCGGTCATGACGCGAAAATCTGGTCCGTCCGTGCCGGAAATCACTCGCGGATGCGAACGGATCGCATCCGCCACCCGGCGCTCCGGGCTATCTTCCGGCGCGGTCGCCAGCTTCGCGTAGGCGCGGGCCAGATTCACCAGCGACACCGGCACGATCGGCAGGCCGCAACCGTCGATGCCCAGATCCGTCTCCGGCTCACCGGTGACATCGATGATCGTGGCCAGCACCGCCTGCTGCAGCGGATGCGCGATATCGAGATAACCGGTGGTCGGCCAATCATTGATGCGGCAGGTCGCGAGCATGGCGGCATGCTTGCCGGAACAGTTCATGAAGATTCGGCGGGCCGCTTTACCGCGCTCGCTCCCGGCCAGCACCTGTGCGCGAGCCTGCTCCTCGAAGGGCAGATCGGGTGGGCACTCCAGATCGTCCTCGGTGAAACCGAAACGATCCAGCAGCCGCTGCACCAGCTCCACATGATCGGGCTCACCGAAATGCGAGGCCGTCGAAATGGCCAGCTCGGCGGTGTCGGCCGGTTCGAAACCATTGCGCAGCAAGGTGAGTGCCTGCATCGGCTTATTGGTCGACCGCGGGAAGATCGGGCCGTGCACCGCGCCCACCTGCACCAGCGGCTCACCATCGGGGCGCAGCACCACGGCGGAACCGCGATGCACGCACTCGCGGAATCCGGAGCGCACCACCTCGACCAGATCCGCGTTCACGCCCGGCACCCCTGGTGCGCTCATTCCCGAGACCCCTTCTCCGCGAAAGCCGATTCCCGCTGCGCCGATTCGGCCGAGCCGCTCTCCCGCTCCGCGCGCAATTGTGCGGCGCGCTCGGCGTTCTCGTGGCGGCGGCGATGCCGTTCGATCTGCATGCGCACATCGTCGGAGATGGTCGGCTCGGATTCCAGCAGCGACTCCAGGCGGGTCATATCCGCGCCGGTGAACAGATCGCGGACGGTGACGCCGTGCGCGGGGGTGTGCAGCACCCGCACCTCATCGCCCGCACCGATCGCGCCCTCGGTCAGGACGCGGAAGTACGCGCCCGTATTCGATTGCGCGGTGAACCTTTTCACCCACTGCTGCTCACCGGACCAGTGCTGGAAGGTCGCGCACGGAACGCGCGGCGCGGACACCTCCAGCACGGTGTCGCCGATCGCCCAGCGCGCGCCGATCACCGCATCGCTCACCGGCAGACCGGAAATGCGCAGATTTTCGCCGAACCAGCCCGCCGCGAGATCGCGTTCCAATTCGGTGGACCAGCCCCGCGCGTCCTCCTCGGCATAGGCGTACACGGCCTGATGCACGCCGCCGTGGTGATCGACATCGCAGACGTGATCGCCGTCCAGGCCCAGGGCGCGCACCGGAACCCGGTGCGGCACCGGACGTTTGTCGATCGCCGTGCGCCCGACCCGGCCCGGCACCTCGTGCTCCTCGTGCAGCACGCAGACCGCGAGCACACGCCCGGCCGCGGCGGCGTCCACCACGGCGTGCGAATCGACGCTCATCGCCCGCGGAGCTTTTCGACGGCGAGGCGGCCGGCCTGCGGTTCATCATGGGCCGGAACCGAATCCGGGTCGATGGCGGCCGCGGTCGGGCCCGCCGCGAGCGGGGTGTCCGCGGGGACATTGCGTTTCACCAGCGCCAGCGCGATCGGGCCGAGTTCGTAGTGGTCGACCACGGTGCCCAGCACGCCCACCGCGCGACCGGCGGCGGTCACCGCGTCACCGGGGACGGGGCGGTCGTCGGCGGAGCCGTCCAGGTGCAGCAGCAGCAGATTGCGCGGCGGCTTGCCGAGGTTGTGCACCCGGGCCACGGTCTCCTGACCGCGATAGCAGCCCTTGTTCAGGTGCACCGCGCCGTGCTCGGCGATACCGCCGACCCAGTTCGCCTCGTGCGGGATGGTGCGGTCATCGGTGTCGATGCCGATGCGCGGGCGCAGGGCCGCGACGCGCAGGGCCTCGAAGGTCCAGGAACCGGCGGCTTCCGCGCCCGCCTCGCGCAGCCGCGTCCACCAGGAGGCGAGGTCGGCGCGGGGGACGATCAGGTCGAACGAGTCATCGGTGGGCCAGGGCATCCGGCGCAGGAAACCGCCGCCGGGCAGGGCCACGGCCTGGTAGATCTCGGGAAGGCTTGCGATGCCCAGGGTTTCGGTGAGGTCGGCCACGCGCGGGCCGAGCAGGCTCAGCACCGCGTGCTCGGGGGCGGCCTCGGGCTTGGCGTCCGCCCAGAAGACCATCTTCTGCAGGAACGCGAGCAGGTCGGGGCCGCGCGCGGCTTCGGTGTCGATCCACACCGTGCCGTCGAGCTCGGTGAGCACGAAGTGGTGCAGGACGCGACCGTTCAGATCCAGATCCAGATCCTCGGCGGACTGGCCGTCGCGCAGATCCGCCACTGCCTGGCTGGAGATGGTGTTCAGCCAGCTCAACCGCTCTTTACCGGTGATGCTCAGCACGAATCGATGCGATCTATCCACTATCGCGGCGCGCTGCACGGCGGCGCGTTGCTCGCCCAGCGGATCCCCGTAATGCCACGCGACCGCCGCATCCGGTGATTCGGGCGGCCCCGCGACAGCCCCTGGAACCTGAAGAATCGGACTGGGTGCTACCTCGAAGGACACACCCCCACACTAGCGGTGTCGAATTTTCGGCGTCGCCCGCGCTTACGGGACTGTGATCTGTATTGCCGGGTTGGCGAGTTCTGCGGCGTCGTTATCACTCCGTGACGGGGGCCGCTGCCCTAGGCTCGGGCGCATGGTGGAACGGGTTCTGGTGACTCTTGACGGCGCGATCCGGGATCCGGACGCGCCGCTTCTGTATGCGGACGATATCGGCGCACTGCGCGGTGACGGGATATTCGAGACGGTGCTGGTGCGGGGTGGTGTCGCCTGTGCCCTGGAACTGCATCTGGCGCGACTGCGGCGTTCGGCCGAGGCCCTCGAATTGCCCGTCCCGGATCTGGACGCGTGGCGCTTCGCGGTGGAGCTGGCGGCCGAGGAGTGGGGGAGCGCGGAGGAGGGCATGCTGCGCATGGTTCTCACCCGCGGGCGTGACAGCGATCACGGAAGTGCGGCTGGCAAACAGACGGCTACCGCAACCGGGGTGCTTGCCGGATCCGAACCCGCCACCACCGGTTACGTTTTGGTCGTCCCCGTCCAGGAACGCGTGAAAACCGCGCGCGCCGAGGGTGTTTCGGTCATCACCCTGTCCCGGGGCATCTCCATCGATCTCGCCCAGGCCGCGCCCTGGCAGCTGCTCGGGGCCAAAACCCTGTCGTACGCAACGAATATGGCCGCGCTGCGCTTCGCCCGGCGGATGGAGGCCGACGACGTGATCTTCACCAGTACCGAGCATCGCGTGCTGGAGGGTCCGCGCTCGACAGTGGTTGTGGCGCGCGAGAATCAGCTGATCACGCCGCCCGCGCGTAATGGCGTACTGCCCGGCACCACGCAGCGGGCGCTGTTCACCCAGGCCGAGAAGGCCGGGTGGGACTGCCGCTACGAACCGCTGTTCACCGCGGATCTGATCACCGCGGACAGCGTGTGGATGCTGTCCAGCGTGACCCTGGCCGCGCGGGTGAAATCCCTGGACGGGCTGCGCATGTCGGCCCCGGACAATGCCCCGGAGATCGCGGCGCTGGTGGATCGGGGTGTGGCGCTGCCGGGCAGCGTCTCGGACTGGTAGTCCGGTAGGCGACCCCGTTTGCATGATCGGTGCCACGTTTGGGTGGCGCTGATCAGGGCTCCGGTCGGCCTGCGTATCACGTTCCAGCAAATTCCTGGCGACTGTGGCGCGGCGCATGTTGATTCGAACGCTGTAGCGCGTAACCTTCGGTACTACGTCATGTCGTAGATCGGCTGGAGGTCGGATGAGCGTCGTTGATTTAGCGCGCTGGCAGTTCGGAATCACCACCGTCTATCACTTCATCTTCGTGCCCCTGACCATCGGACTCGCGCCGCTGGTGGCGGGCATGCAGACCGCATGGGTGATTACGGGCAAAGAGCACTGGTACCGCCTCACCAAATTCTTCGGGAAGCTCTTCCTGATCAACTTCGCCCTCGGCGTCGCCACCGGCATCGTGCAGGAATTCCAATTCGGCATGGCCTGGAGCGAATACTCCCGCTTCGTCGGCGACGTCTTCGGCGCACCCCTGGCCATGGAGGCGCTGGTCGCCTTCTTCCTGGAATCCACCTTCCTCGGACTGTGGATCTTCGGCTGGACCCGGCTGCCGAAAAAGGTGCACCTGGCCACCATCTGGCTGGTCGCCATCGGCGTGAACGCCTCGGCGTACTTCATCGTCGCCGCCAACTCGTTCATGCAGCACCCGGTCGGCGCGGAATACAACCCGGAGACCAAACGCGCTGAGCTGACCAGCATTTGGGCGCTCATCACCAACAACACCACCCTGGCCGCCTTCCCGCACGTGGTCGCGGGCGCGTTCCTCACCTCCGGCACCTTCGTCGCCGGAATCGCGGGCTGGTGGATGGTGAAGCGGGTTCGGCAGGGCCAGATCGCCAGCGACACAACACCTGTCGAGGAGGCCCGCACCATGTGGCGGCCCGCCGCGCGCATGGGGCTGTACGTGGTGCTGGTCGCCGCGGTCGCGCTCGTGTTCACCGGTGACATCCAGGGCAAGCTCATGTTCAAACAGCAGCCCATGAAGATGGCCTCCGCGGAATCGTTGTGCCACACCGAGACCGATCCGGACTTCTCCGTCCTGACCGTCGGCACGCACAACAACTGCGACAGCGTGGACCACCTCATCGAGGTGCCCGGCGTGCTGCCGTACCTGGCCGAGGGCAAGTTCAGCGGCGTCACCCTCGAAGGCGTCAAGGACCTCCAGATCTCGTACAACGAGAAGTACGGGATCGGCGACTACCGGCCCAACCTGTTCGTCACCTACTGGACCTTCCGCGCCATGATCGGCTTCCTGGCAGGCTCACTGCTGTTGGCGCTGGCCGGATTCTGGGTCACCAGGCGCGGCCGGGTGCCGGACCAGAAGTGGTTCTCCTGGCTGTCGCTGATCGCCATCACCACCCCGTTCCTCGGCAATATCTCCGGCTGGATCTTCACCGAGATGGGCCGCCAGCCCTGGGTCGTCGCACCCAATCCGACCGGGGATCAACACATTCGAATGACGGTGCAGCAGGGCGTCTCCGGCGTCACCGCGGGCACCATCGTCACCTCGCTCGTCGTCTTCACCCTGCTCTACGGTCTGCTCGCGGTCGCCTGGTTCTACCTCATGCGCCGCTACGTGGTCGCGGGACCGGAGGAACCGGCCCCCACGGACACCGGGCCGCGCATGACCGGGGACACCGTCGACAAGCTTTCCTTCGCCTACTAGGAGCCGAGGATGAGTCTCCCTGAATTCTGGTTTCTACTGATCGCGGTGCTCTTCACCGGCTACTTCGTGCTGGAGGGCTTCGACTACGGGGTCGGCATGCTCATGCCGATCCTCGGTAAGGGCTCCGAAGTGCGAAAGCGCGTGGTGCTCAACACCATCGGACCCGTATGGGACGGCAACGAGGTGTGGCTGCTCACCGCCGGCGGTGCGATGTTCGCGGCCTTCCCGGAGTGGTACGCCAGCCTGTTCTCCGGGTTCTACCTGGCGCTGCTGCTCATTCTCGTCGGACTGATCGCGCGGGCCTGCGCCATCGAATGGCGCAGCAAGATCAACGACGACAAATGGCGGGTCTGGTGCGATATCGGCATCGGACTGGGCTCCTGGATTCCCGCTCTCGCATGGGGATTGGCGTTCGCCAATATCGTGCGCGGCGTGAAACTCAACGAGCACAGGCAGATCGGCGGCAACCTGCTCGACCTGCTGAACCCGTACGCACTGCTCGGCGGGCTCACCACGCTGCTGCTGTTCATGCTGCACGGTGCGCTGTTCATCGCGCTCAAGACCGGCAACGAGGTGCGGGACGACGCCCAGGCGCTGATCCGGAAGCTGTTCGTGCCCACCGCCGTCGTGGTCGCCGCCTTCGGCATCTGGACCCAGCTCGCCTACGGCAAGGGCTGGACCTGGATTCCCTTGGTACTGGCCGTGATCGGACTGCTGATCGCGGGCTTCGCCGCCACCCAGGGCCGGGACGGATGGGCCTTCACCGGCACCGCCCTGACCATCGTGGGAGCCACCGCACTGCTGTTCGGATCGCTGTTCCCGAATGTGCTGCCCTCCACCATCGATGCCGCGTTCAGCCTCACCGTGGACGGACGCGACGGGACCGTCTCGGCCTCCTCCACGCACTACACGCTCGTGGTGATGAGCTGGGTCGCGGTCGCCATGGTGCCGGTGGTGCTGATCTACCAGGGCTGGACCTACTGGGTGTTCCGCCAGCGGCTCACCGTGGAACAGATTCCGGCCCCCATCGGCCTGCCCCTGGAATCCGCGCCCAAGGTCTAGCCGAACCGCTCTCGAAAGACGGAATGAACCGATGGCACGACCGGTAGACCCGCGCCTGTGGCGATACGCCCGCTCGGCACGCACATATCTCGCGCTGAGCGTCGGGCTCTCGCTGACGACCACGATCTGCATCGTGATCGCGGCACTCGCCCTGGCGCGGGTCCTCGCCGGAGTCATCACCGAACCGGGACGGCGCGATATCGGTTCCTGGACAGCGGAACTGGTGATCTTCGCCGCCGCCGTGCTGTGCCGGGTCATCGCCACCTGGTGGCAGTCCCGGCTCGCACACCGCGCCGGGGCGCAGGTGGTCGCAGAACTCGAGACCGCCGTGCTCACCGCCGGGGCGCACCTGCCGCCCCGCGAATTGGAGCGCCGCCGAACCGAATTGGCGGTCGTGATCGGCAACGGGCTGAGCGGCCTGCGCGCCTACCTCGCGGGATACCTGCCCGCACTGCTGCTTTCACTGCTCGTCCCGCCGATCGTGCTGACCGTCATCGTCCTGCACGACTGGATCTCCGGCGCGATCATCCTGGTCACCCTGCCGCTGATCCCGATCTTCATGATCCTGATCGGCCTGCTCACCCAGGGCCGCGCCCGGGACACCCTGGTCGCCACCACCCGCCTGTCGGATCAACTCCTCGACCTCTTCGCCGGCATGCCCACCCTGCGCGCCCTGGGCCGCGAAACCGGCCGTACCGCAGCCACTTCCGAAGCGGCCACGGCATCGCCGGACGCCATCGCCGCGCAACCTGATCGCGCCACCATGCAGCACCGGGTTCGCGAACTCGGAGACGCCCTGCACAAGCGCACCATGTCCGCCCTGCGCATGGCCTTCCTGTCGTCCATGGTGCTGGAATCCCTCGCCACCCTCTGCGTGGCGCTGGTGGCCGTCTCCATCGGCCTGCGCCTGGTCTTCGGCGATATGGGCCTCTACGCCGGACTCCTCGCCCTGATCCTGGCCCCCGAGGTCTACCTCCCCATCCGCGCGGTCGGCGAACGCTTCCACGCCGCACAGGACGGAATGGCGGCCGCCGAAAAGGCTTTCGCCATCCTCGAACCCGATGACCGCGAGGCCAGCCCCGCCCCCTCGTCCGGAAGCGGGGACGCGAGCCCGGCCGCCGGAACCGTGACTCCGCGAGAGCTGCACGGCCGCATCGAGATTCGAGAGGTTTCCATTGCCGCCCGGCAGGGCTCGGCCCCGGACGCGCTGTCCGCGATCCTGCTTCCCGGCGAGGTGACGGTACTCACCGGGCCGAACGGCAGCGGCAAATCGACAGCCCTGCAAGCGATTCTGGGCCTCATCGCCCCCGACACCGGTGACGTCCTCATCGACGGCACCCCGATCGCCGCCCTGGACCTCGACCACTGGTGGTCCCACCTGGCCTGGCTGCCCCAGCGCCCCGTCCTGGTCCCCGGCACCCTGCGCGCCAACCTCGAACTCCTCGGCCCGCCCGCCGACCCGGCTCGCCTCGAAGCCGTCTGCCGGGCAACCGGATTCGATACGGTCCTCGCCGACCTCCCCGACGGCTGGAACACCCTGGTCGGCACCGGCGGCACCGGCCTGTCCCTCGGCCAGCGCCAACGCCTCGCCCTGACCCGCACCCTCGCCGCCGACCGCCAGATCCTCCTCCTCGACGAACCCACCGCCCACCTCGACCCGGAAGCCGAAGAGCGCGTACTCGCCGCGCTGACGGCCCGCGCCGAGGCCGGAGCCACCGTCGTGATCGTCGGCCACCGCCCGGCCATCGTCGCCCTCGCCGACCATGTGGTCCCCGTCCACGCCACTGTTCCGGCGGGTTCTGAAGCATCCGTGGTTGATTCGGCAGATAGAGCTCCGAGCTTCGAGTTCGCGTCGGAGGCGGCGTTGATCGTGGACGCGGATCTCGCCGATTCGGAAGTGGGTGTGCGATGAGGGCAGCGTTGGCCGACTTTCGGCGGATACGGGGATTGCTGGAGTTGTCCAAGGGGCGACTGGCGCTGTCCATCGTCTGGGGCGTGGCCGCGCTGGGGAGTGGGCTCGGGCTGGCCGCGCTGGCCGCGTGGTTGATTGCCCGTGCTTGGCAGATGCCGCCGGTGCTGGATTTGAGCATCGCGGTGGTGACGGTTCGGGCGCTGGGGATTTCGCGGGGGGTCGCGCGATACCTGGAGCGGCTGGCCACGCACGATGTGGCGCTGCGGTCCATGAGTCTGGCTCGCACGACCACGTATCGCACGCTCGCGGCCGCCGATATCTGGCGACCACGCCGGACGGGGACCACCGAAACGCAAGGGCGCGATGGGGATCCGACTCAATTGCGGCGGGGGGAGCTGCTGGGGCGGGTCGGGAGCGATATCGATGATCTGGGGGCGGTGGTGGTGCGGGCGTTCGTGCCGATCGCGGTCGCGGTGATTCTGTCCGCGCTCGCGGTGCTGCTGATCGGGTTCGTTTCGGTTCCGGCGGCGGTGATTCTGGCTGTGGCGCTGGGGATTTCCGGGGTTGTCGCGCCGTGGATGTCGGCGCGGGCCGCTCGGGAGGCCGAGGTGGCGGTGCGGGCGGATCGGACCGAGTTCACGGCCGAGGCGCTCACGGTGCTGGATCACGCACCCGAATTGCGGGTCGCGGGACGGCTTTCCGGGGCCGTCGAGAGTGCCGCACGGGCCGGGCAGCGGGCCGTAGCCGCCGAGGATCGGGCCGCGGCGCGCAGTGCCTGGTCGGCGGCGGTGCTGCCGCTGTCGATCGGGGCCAGCGTGCTCGGCGCGCTGCTGATCGGGATCGCGCTGTACGGGACCGGACCGGTGGTGGCCACCAAGGGTTTTCAAGCCATTCCCGGGGGCGGGATCACGCCCATGGCGTTCGCGGTGCTGGTGCTGGTGCCGCTGTCGGCGTTCGAGGCGGTCGCGGTACTGCCCGCGGCGGCGCAGGCGCTGACCAACGGCAGGGCCGCGCTGCATCGGCTGGCTCGCCTGGAGCGGGCCGAATCCAGGCCCGTGGCAATGGATTTGCCGCCGCTGCCGGAGGGGCGCAGGGTCGCCGTCGTCGGGCCGAGCGGGGCGGGTAAGACCACGCTGCTCATGTCGTGGGCCGGACTGTTCGACACCCCGCGCGCCGGGGTGACGTTCTTCGCCGAGGACGCGCACATCTTCGGGACGACGGTGCTGGAGAACCTGCGGGTCGCGCGCGGCGATATCACCGCCGCCGAAGCCGAGCAGGCCCTGCGGGCGGTCGGCGCGGGGGAGTGGCTGGACTCGCTGCCGGACGGTGTGGACACCGATCTCGTCGGCGGTGCGGCCGCCGTATCGGGTGGTCAGCGCCGCCGCATCCTGCTGGCTCGCGCACTGCTCTCCCCGGCCGAGGTACTGCTGCTCGATGAGCCGACCGAACATCTCGAGGCCGAGCCGGGCGCGGAGCTGCTGCGCCGCCTGCTCGACCGGGACAGCGGCCTGGTGGACCCGGATCGCACGGTAGTGGTTGTCACACATCAGCTTCCGGCGGACCAGCGCGCCGACACGATCGTGGAAGTCGGTGCGAATGCAACCGTATCGATCCATCGTTCTATTCCGGCAAACCAGCACTGACCTGCGATTTCGCAGTCCGAGAAAATACGTTGCCGCTTCCCGCTCAGCCGACTACTTTCGTCTGTACACAGGAAGGAGGTGGTTCGAATAATGAGTAATTCGAGGACGCGTGAGGTGGCTGCCAGCTAGGCGCCTCCGCTGCAACGGATTCTCGTAGCGCGAGCGCTGAGCGAATCCCAGGCAGTCACCCGGCCCCTGAGTCCCAGATCTTGTCCGATCTGGATCGCGTGAGTTGCATCCGCGATAAGACTCAGGGGTCGTTCCTGTTTCCAGGGAAGACAATCGAAAAGGGTTGGGAATCAGCCCACGTAGCGCTGTAAACGCGCGGACAGCCGCGGCTCCAGCGCCCCGTCCGGAGCGATGCGCTCCTCGACGTAGCCGAGATCGCCGCCCTCGACAATGCCGTAGAGCCGCTTGGCCCCGCCCACCACGACACCGGACTGGCTGCGGATCACCACATCGGTGGCGAGTTCCCAGGACGATTGGGTCAGCGCCTGGCCGTAGAACAGTTCGACGATGCCGGTGGAATGCGTCAGCAGCAGTTCCAGCACCTCGTCGTCACCGTCGATGCCGACGCGCCAGAAACCGCTCTCGCGCAGATCCGGCCCGGCGTATTCGCCCTCGGTGTTGATGACCCAGGAACGCGCTTCCCAGGTGAGGTAGTCGCCGCCGTCATGCGAGACGATGATCTGCTGACCGAAGCGGTAATCGCCGGTCTCGGGATCATTGCCCTCGCCCTCACCGCGCCACACGCCCACCAGGGGCAGCAGCGCGAGCATGGAGGAGCTCAGATCGGGACCCAGGCGCAGATTGGCGGTGTCGATCGGGAGCGGCAGGCCATCCAGCGACGGGATGTTCGTCACACCGGTCACCTTGGCGCGCTCGGCGGCCTCGGCCACAGCCTGATCGCCGCTGCGGCGTACCGCATCGGAGGGTGTTTCGGCTGTTCCGTTTTCGACGTTCTCGCTCGCCGAATCGGTCACGACTCGGTGAACAGCCGGTAGAGGACGTACAGACCGAACCAGGCGATCAGCACGGAGACGAGAACCAGCAGAATCTCGAAGGTAAGCACCACGCTCCGGAGTCTAATAGCACCGGATCGGCGACGCGAAAACGGCCCTTGCCGAAACGCGGACGCGCGGACGAAAAACGGCCCCGGGAACCGAATCCCGGGGCCGTTTCAGGTTTTTCGAGGCGCCTTACTTGGCGACGGTCACGTCCACATTGTGGATGCCGTTGCCCTCGGGCGCGATCTCGGTGGTGCCGTTGCCGGACGCCGACAGCGCGCGGATGGTCCACGAGCCCGGCGCGGCGAAGAAGCGGAAATCGCCGGTGCCCGACGCCACGACCTCGGCGGTGAAATCGCCGTTGCCGTCCAGCAGGCGCACGAACGCGCCACCGACGGTCTGGCCGTCAGCGGTCAGGACGCGGCCGGTGATGACCGTCTCCTTCTCGACGTCGACGCCGGCCGGAATGGCCTGTCCCTGGGTAGGTGCTGCACACATATTTCTTTACGCTCCCAACTCGATCGGTGCACCGACGAGGGAGCCGTACTCGGTCCAGCTCCCGTCGTAGTTCTTGACGTTCTTGTGGCCCAGCAGCTCCTGCAGCACGAACCAGGTGTGCGAGGAACGCTCGCCGATGCGGCAGTAGGCGATGGTCTCCTTCTCGCCGTCCAGACCGGCCTCCTTGTAGATGGAGGCGAGCTCGTCATCGGACTTGAAGGTGCCGTCCTCGTTCGCGGCCTTGGACCACGGCACGTTGATGGCGCCGGGGATGTGGCCGGGACGCTGCGACTGCTCCTGCGGCAGGTGGGCCGGGGCCAGGATCTTGCCGGAGAACTCGTCGGGCGAGCGCACGTCGACCAGGTTCTTGGTGCCGATGGCCTGGATGGCCTCGTCACGGAAGGCGCGGATGGTCAGATCCTGCTCGGACGCCTTGTAGGCGGTCGCCGGGCGCACCTTGACATCCTTGACCAGCGGGCGGCCGTCGAGCTCCCACTTCTTGCGGCCACCGTCGAGCAGCTTCACGTCCTGGTGGCCGTAGAGCTTGAAGTACCAGTACGCGTACGCCGCGAACCAGTTGTTGTTGCCGCCGTACAGCACCACCGTGTCATCGTTGCCGATGCCGCGCGCCGAGAGCAGATCCGAGAACTGCTCGCGGTTCACGAAATCGCGACGGACCTGATCCTGCAGGTCCTTCTTCCAGTCGAGACGGACAGCGCCCTCGATATGCCCCAGGTCGTACGCCGAGGTGTCCTCGTCGACCTCTACGAGGACGACTCCGGGGGTGTTCAGGTTCTCTTCGACCCAGTCTGCGGAGACCAGGACATCGGAGCGAGCCATGTTGTTCCTTTCGGGGGTGGTGCCGGGTCAGGCGGTGGGAGTAGGGGTGGTCGGCGCGGTCTTGAACCGCGAGACGAGGGGATAGATCTTGCAGCCCAGGCAGATTCCGAAGGCCGCGTTCAGGAAGGCCGCGAACAGCGCGAAACCGGTGAAGATGGTGCCAGCCACGGTGGAGCCGAGCACGAAACCGAGTACGCCGAGCACCGCGAAGATCAGGCCGACGAGTTGTGCGAACCGAAGCGGCGCAACGGGTTCCAGCTCGGCGGGCGGGCCGACGCGGGGTGCGACGACCTTGCCGTAGATCAGACCGTACGGGCTGCGCCGCGGGCCGTTGGCCGCGCCGAGCGCGAAGACCACGGCCTGCACCGCCAGCAGTACCGCGGCGGCGGGCACCGAGAACGCCGAGACGATCAGCACGAGTGCCAGTACGGCGGTGGTGATCCAGGCGGCGAAACGCGGGCCGCGAACATCTACCTGCCCGGCGGGCGGGCTGCTGGGATTGGGGTTCGACATGTGCGTACTCCTGCGCGATGAGGTCTATTGGTCATTTCGCCGGAGGATCGGAGATCACTCATACGGCGGGACACACCCGGTCGGCGCGAGGATAGGAAACGAAAGGCCGACCGGCTAGCGGCACAGGCAGCAACAACCACCGAGCCGGCACAGGTCTACCGTGCGGCGTCGGGTGAGCATCAGCTCGCGGTTGGATTGCACGAGAGGGAGTTTACCCAATTTTCGGGGGAAATTGGACCCCGGGTCCGTAATGCTGGTCACTCGGATGTTCCGGAAACCGACAAAGACCCCAGTGAGCTGCGCAAATCCGCAGATTTAGGAACACCGGCGATCCGGAATTTTTCCTGTCCGGTGGCGTCCAAGATGAAAGTCGTCGGGAGCGAGAGCACGTTCAGCTCGCGGGCAAGATCAGGATTCGCGTCGATATCGAGCTCCAGATCCACCGGCGGCGCGGGAGTGTCAGCCAGCTCCGCGACCACACTCGCCACCACCCGGCGCACCGCCGCGCACGGCCCGCACCAATCGGCGGAGAAATGCAACACCGTGGGACGGCCGTCGAGCACGCCCGCCGCCGTCAGCAGTTCGGCGCGCGCTGACTTCGGCGCGGGCGCGATCTCCCGCACCCGGCCCTCATTGCGGCGCACCAGGATTCCGATGCCCGCGGCGGCGACCAACGCGACTGCCAAGACGCCCAGCGCGATCATGGCTGTTGTAAACGATCCAGATCGACGGTGATATTCCTGCCGCGACCCTCGACCACGATCTGCCCGCCGCTCGCCTCCACCTTGGTCGGGCGAATGCCGAACGGCAGATCCCGGGTATCGATGGTGCGCGTGAACAGGGCCAGCACCCGCGGCTTATCGCTCTCGGGCGTCACCGGCGCGGGCGACGAGGCGACATCGCCCTGATTCGCCGCGCCCACCCCGCGATAGATATCGGTGGCGGTGATGCGCACCTGATCGCCGACCAGGCGCAGATCCGCGAGCACGCTCACCGTCTCACCGCTGGTGCGGGTGCCCGGGACGACCGGAGCGTCGGCATCGGGCAGCGGAATCGTGCCGGTCAGGATGATCGCCCCGGCGGTGGTCATACCCGAACCACCAGAACCGCCGGTGCCATCGGATTTATCGGCGGGCGGGCCGAACACCTGCAGATCCGGAATCTTGAACAGGCGGCCCAGCTCGACCGGTTCGATGCGCATGCGCGCCTCGGCCTGATCCACCGGTACCGAGCGCACCTTGCCGTTGATCAGATCGCGCAGCGACATGTGCACATCGCGCAGATTGGCCTCGACCATGATCTCGCCCGGAATATCGGGCCGCATGGCACGGGCGCGAATGTCGACATTCTTGAAGTCGTCGTTCAATGCCTGTGCCACGAACGGGAATCCGTGGAAGGTGACCTCCGGGTCGGCGCCGAGATTCGATCCGTCCCGCAGCATGCGCGACACCTGGTACTCCGAATACGCGGCCACCCCGAAGTCGAGTACGACGGCCAGCCCTGCCAGACAGAGCAGCCCGATGATCACCCGACGAAAAGCCATAGCTGCACCTTAATAGGGTCCGGCGAACGGGATCGCGCCAGCGCGGTCTATCCCGTGCCCCCGAAGTGCTGCGTTTTATCCCACATTGTGAGGTGATCGGGTGTGAGATTGAGATAGCCGAGGCGGGATACGCTGCCCGGATTGCGTGGCTATCGGTTCGGACACGCTAATGTAGCAACCGACTTACCTGTGATAACCAGCATGAGGTCGTGGCGTACAGAGCGGTTGCCACGCACATGCCAGATGGGATGGAGGGCCCCCATGGAGCTGCTCCTGCTGACCTCCGACCCCAACCCCGAGGCGGTACTGCCGTCCTTGGCGCTGCTGCCGCATCACGTGCGGCCCGCGCCGACCGAGGTGGCGTCCCTGCTCGAGGCCGGTTCCGCCGATGTGGCGCTGGTCGATGCCCGCACCGATCTGGCCGCCGCACGCGGCCTGTGTCGTTTGCTGGGCAGCACCGGTTCGTCGGTGCCGGTGGTGGCCGTACTCACCGAGGGTGGGCTGGTCGCCGTGAACGCGGACTGGGGGCTGGACGACATCCTGCTGCCCGGCACCGGTCCGGCCGAACTGGATGCCCGGCTTCGACTGCTGGTCGCCCGCAACGGCGGGGTGGCGAGCCCGGAGAACACGGGCAAGATCACCCTGGGCGAGCTGGTGATCGACGAGGGCACCTACACCGCGCGGCTGCGCGGTCGCCCGCTCGATCTCACCTACAAGGAATTCGAGCTGCTGAAATACCTTGCGCAGCATGCCGGTCGGGTCTTCACCCGCGCGCAGCTGCTGCAGGAGGTGTGGGGCTACGACTTCTTCGGCGGCACCCGCACCGTGGACGTGCATGTGCGACGCCTGCGCGCCAAGCTGGGCAGCGAATACGAATCGCTGATCGGCACGGTCCGCAATGTCGGTTACAAGGCGGTGCGCCCGGCGCGTTCCTCCGGCGGCAAGGGAGAGACCCCGGTCAACTTCCCCGAATCCGACGGGACCGACGATTCCGAATTGACCTCGGCGAACGGCACTTTCTGATGATCTCCTTCACCGATCGGCTGCCCCTCGAGACCGCCGAGCAGGTGCGAGGAGTGCTGGAACGGGCCACCGCCGCGGACGGGGTGGCCCCGGTGTCCGAGCAGGCGGTGCTCTCGCTGGGCACCGATGGCCCGGCGCGGCATCTGGTCGAGCAGTGGGACGACGCGGTCGGCGGATACGCCAATGTGGTTCCGGCCCACGGTGAACACCCCGCCATGGCCGAGGTCGCGGTCGATCCGCGGTTCCGGCGGCAGGGGCTGGGCGCGAGTCTGGTGGCCGGTGCGCTGGAGTCCGGCGGGCCCGGAGCGCGGGTCTGGGCGCATGGGAATCTGCCCGCCGCACAGGCCGTCGCACAGCGTCTCGGATTGGTTGTGGCGCGGGAACTCTGGCAGATGCGCCGTGATCTGGCTAACTCCGAGCTACCGGAACTGACGGTGCCCGAGGGCCTGGAATTGCGGACCTACGCGGGGCCTTCCGATGATGCGGAGATCCTGCGCGTCAACAATGCCGCCTTCAGCTGGCATCCGGAACAGGGCGGCTGGACCGAGCGCGATATCGCCGCTCGCCGCGCCGAGTCCTGGTTCGATCCCGCGGGACTGTTCCTGGCCTTCGATCCGGCCGAACCGGATCGCATCCTCGGTTTTCATTGGACCAAGGTGCATTTCGACGAGACACCCGCGATCGGTGAGGTCTACGTCGTCGGCGTCGATCCGAAAGCGCAGGGTCGCGGTCTCGGCCGCCTGCTCACCCTGGCCGGGCTGCGTCATCTGCGCGAGCGCGGTCTCGGCGCGGTGCTGCTCTACACCGAGGCCGACAACACCGCCGCGGTCAATACCTATACGAAGCTCGGTTTCACGCCCGCGCATATCGATGTGGCTTACACCACGGCGTCCTGACCGCACTTCGTCCCGCTGAGCGGGGCCTTGGGCAACGATGCGGCAAATGTCACATATCGTGCAGCGGAATCGCGCCGGGTTGTTCATCTGGCGTTCACCTACCCAGGTCCAACTGGCCACCGATGGCACTTACGTTGCTTGTGGGCAGCACTCAGCTGCCCGGTGCGCTAGTTCGCAGCGAACAGCCGCCACATGTGCCCGTCCGACCGTTGAGGGGTTGGGCGTGCAAACCGTGATTCGCGGAGGAACCAAGTGAATCTCAAGCGCAGCAGCGCCTTGATCGGTGTGCTGGCAGCGGCCGGCGCCATGACGCTGACCGCCTGTGGCAGCGACGACAACTCCGCCCAGACGGGCAACGTCGCCAAGATCGACGTCGCCTGCGGCGGCAAGACCGCTCTCAAGGCCAGCGGCTCGTCCGCTCAGAAGAACGCGATGGACCGCTTCGTCGCCGCCTACGAGGGCAACTGCTCCGGCGCCAAGCTGGACTACACCTCGTCGGGCTCCGGCGCGGGTGTGAACGAATTCATCGGCGGCCAGACCGATTTCGCGGGCTCCGACTCGCCGCTGGACGCCAAGAAGGGTGAGACCGACAAGGCCGCCGCCCGCTGTGGCAGCCCGGCCTGGAACCTGCCGACCGTCTTCGGTCCCATCGCCGTCACCTACAACGTGCCCGGCGTGACCGACCTGGTGCTGGACGCCCCGACCCTGGCCAAGATCTTCAACGGCCAGATCACCACCTGGGATGACGCCCACATCAAGGCGCTCAACACCGGTAAGGCCGACAAGCTGACCTCGGACAAGATCGCGGTCCTGTTCCGTTCGGACGAGTCCGGCACCACCGACAACTTCCAGAAGTACCTGGACTCCGCGTCGGACGGCGCCTGGGGCAAGGGTGCGGGCAAGGCGTTCGCCGGCGGCGTCGGCGAGGGTGCGAAGGGCAACGAGGGCACCTCGGCAGCCATCAAGTCCACCCCGTTCTCGATCACCTACAACGAGTGGGCGTTCGCGAAGTCGCAGAGCCTGTCGGTGGCGCGCATCCTGACCACCGCCACCTCGAACGACCCGAAGCCGGTCGAGCTGACCTCCGCGACCGCCGGTAAGGCGATCGACAGCGTCAAGATCTCCGGCCAGGGCAACGACCTGGTGCTGGACAACAGCTCGATCTACAAGCCCACCACCGGTGGCGCCTACCCGATCATGCTGGCCACCTACGAGATCGTCTGCTCGAAGTACAGCGACGCCGACACCGCCAAGGCTGTCAAGGCGTTCCTGACCTCGGCCGTCGGCAACGGTCAGAACGGCCTCGCGGATGCCGGCTACGTGCCGATCCCGGATGCGTTCAAGACCAAGCTGACCACCGCGATCGCCGCCATTTCCTGATCGACTGATCGCCACCGACTGATCGAAGAAGCACCATGACCGTGCACGACGAAACAGCCTCGGCGGGCCTGTCGGTGACGACCGACCCGCGCGAGGACCGTGCCCAGCTGCCGGGGGATACTGCGCTCATGCCGACCGAACCCAGCACCAAGCCGGCCGCGGGGCGTAAAGCGCCCAGTAAGTACGGGGCGGAGTTCATTTTCCGTTCGGCGGCCACCACCGCCGGCGGGGTGATCGTCGCGGCCATCGCGTTGATCGCGCTGTTCCTGCTGATTCGCGCGGTGCCCTCGGTGCTGGCGAACAAGGCGAACTTCTTCACCAGCTCCGAGTTCAACACCTCGAACGCGGACAATCTGCGCTTCGGCATCAAGGACCTGTTCATGGTCACGGTGCTGAGCGCGGTGATGGCGCTGGTGATCGCCGTGCCGATCGGCGTCGGTATCGCGTTGTTCCTGACGCAGTACGCGCCCAAGGCGCTGGCCCGGCCGTTCTCCACGGTCGTCGACCTGCTCGCCGCGGTGCCTTCGATCGTCTTCGGTCTCTGGGGCGTGCTGGTGCTGGCTCCGAAAATCGAGCCGCTCCAGCGCTTCCTGAACGAACATCTCGGCTGGTTCTTCCTGTTCTCGGACGGGAATCTCAGCACGTACGCCGGCACCATCTTCACCGCCGGCGTGGTGCTGGCGGTGATGATCCTGCCGATCATCACCTCGGTGAGTCGTGAGGTGTTCGGCCTGACGCCGCTCTCGCACATCGAGGCGGCGCAGGCGCTCGGGGCCACCAAGTGGGAGGTCGTGCGCATGACGGTGCTGCCGTACGGCCGCTCCGGTGTGATCGCGGGCTCCATGCTCGGCCTGGGCCGTGCGCTCGGTGAGACCATCGCCGTGCTCGTGGTGCTGCGCACCTCGGCCAAGGCGGGCGGCTGGTCGCTGTTCGACGGCGGCTACACCTTCGCCTCCAAGATCGCTTCCGCCGCTTCGGAATTCAGCTCCAAGCTGCCGACCGGCGCCTATATCGCCGCCGGTTTCGTGTTGTTCGCACTGACCTTCGTGGTCAACGCGCTCGCTCGGCTCGTCGCAGGCGGGAAGGTGAACGGATGACCACCACACTCGACAAGCCGATCAAGGCCCCGACCTTCCGGCATGTCAGCACCGGCCGCCGCATCAAGAACGGGCTGGCCACCGGCATCGTCTGGGGTTGCTTCGCCATCGCGCTGGTGCCGCTGCTGTGGGTGCTGTACACCGTCATCGAAAGAGGCTGGGACGCGGTCGCTTCCATCGACTGGTGGACCAAGTCCCAGAAGGGCGTGCTGCCCGAGCAGTACGCGGGCGGTGTCTACCACGCCATCTACGGCACCATCGTGCAGTCGGCCATGGCGGCGATAATCGCTGTGCCGCTGGGCATCATGGCCGCCATCTACCTGGTGGAATACGGTCGCGGCTGGCTGGCCAAGACCACCACCTTCATGGTCGACATCCTCGCGGGTGTGCCCTCGATCGTGGCCGCGCTGTTCATCTTCGCGCTGTGGATCGCCACTTTCGGTGCGCCGCAGAGTGCTTTCGCGGTGGCGCTGGCCCTGGTGCTGCTCATGCTGCCGGTGGTGGTGCGCAGTACCGAGGAGATGCTCAAGCTGGTTCCCGACGAATTGCGGGAAGCCTCATACGCTCTCGGCATTCCGAAGTGGAAAACCATTCTGCGCATTGTGGTTCCGACCGCGGCGCCCGGCATGATCTCCGGCATCCTGCTCTCGATCGCCCGCGTCATGGGTGAGACCGCGCCGGTGCTGGTGCTGGTCGGCTACTCGAAGTCGATCAACCAGAACCTGTTCGACGGCAATATGGCCTCGCTGCCGCTGATGATCTACCAGGAGCTGGCCAACCCGGAACCCGCCGGACGCGCACGGGTGTGGGGCGCCGCCCTGACCCTGATCCTGATCATCGCGCTGCTGTACCTCGCCGCTGCGGCGGTCAACAAGCTGCTGACGCGGAACCGATAGAGGAACGGAAAAGACTGATGGCCAAGCGGATCGACGTCAAAGATCTCAATATCTACTATGGCAAATTCCATGCGGTCTCCGATGTTTCGCTGACCGTGCTGCCGCGCAGCGTGACCGCCTTCATCGGCCCGTCCGGCTGCGGTAAGTCCACCGTGCTGCGTGCGCTGAACCGCATGCACGAGGTGACCCCGAGCGCCCGCGTCGAAGGCGCGGTGCTGCTCGACGGTGAGGACATCTACGGCGCCACCATCGATCCGGTGGGCGTGCGGCGCACCATCGGCATGGTGTTCCAGCGGCCGAACCCGTTCCCCACCATGTCCATTCGCGACAATGTGGTGGCCGGGCTCAAGCTGCAGGGCGTGCGCGGCAAGAAGGAGCTCGAAGAGGTGGCCGAGCGCTCGCTGCGCGGCGCCAACCTCTGGAACGAGGTCAAGGACCGGCTCGACAAGCCCGGCGGCGGCCTCTCCGGTGGTCAGCAGCAGCGTCTGTGCATTGCCCGCGCGATCGCCATCTCGCCCGATGTGCTGCTCATGGACGAGCCCTGCTCGGCCCTGGACCCCATCTCCACGCTCGCGATCGAGGATCTGATCTCCGAGCTGAAGAAGGAGTTCACGATCGTCATCGTCACACACAACATGCAGCAGGCCGCCCGCGTGAGCGACCAGACCGCCTTCTTCAACCTCGAAGCCCAGGGCAAGCCCGGCAAGCTCATCGAGATCGACGAGACGGAGAAGATCTTCTCCAACCCGTCCCAGAAGTCCACCGAGGACTACATCTCGGGCCGCTTCGGCTAAACCCCTCTCTGTAGGTCTCGTGGCCCGTTCCTGTCGGAACGGGGCCACAGGCATGAATGGGGTGGGAAGCCCCCGCTCCGATCGGATGTGTTGCCGCCCCCGTTCCGCAAGGAACGGGGGCGGCTTTTGTTTGTGCGCGCGGTAGCGCGCTTGTGGGCTGCGTCATATGGGGCGTGGAGGATTGTGTGCAACTGTGAGTTACATCTAGTCTGAGGTGGTAAACCGATCGGTCTAGTTGGAGGTGTGGGGTGACTGTTTCAATGGCGAGCCGGGGAACCGCGGCCGGGGAGTTGAGCAGACGGGCGCGCATAGCGGCGCTCGTTGCCATCTGCCTGGCGGAACTGCTTGTGGTGCTGGACAACACGCTGGTGAATGTGGCGCTGCCGTCGATGGCGGTGCAGCTGCAGGCCGATATGAGCGGTCTGCAGTGGATTGTGGACGCGTTCACGCTGGCGTTCTCGGGACTGCTGCTCGCCATGGGTCATCTCGGCGATCGGTACGGGCGGCGCAAGTTCATGATCATCGGCCTGACCGGTGTGGCGGCCATGTCGGCGGCGGGCGCCCTGTCCTCGGGGCTGGGGCAGGTCATCGCCGCCCGCGCGGGGATGGGCGTATTCGCGGCCGTGGTCTTCCCGGCGACGCTGGCCCTGCTGATCAATATCTTCACCAATCCGCGCGAGCGCGCCGCGGCCATCGCGGCCTGGACCGCCATGGCCGGTATCGCCGTCGCCATCGGCCCGACCGTCGGCGGCTGGCTGCTGCAGTACTTCTCCTGGCATTCGGTGTTCTGGATCAATGTGCCGGTGGCGCTGGTCGCCATCGCGGCGGTGTTGATCACGGTGCCGGAATCGCGTGCGGCGCATGTGGATAAGCTCGATCGCATCGGCATCGTGCTGTCCCTCGCGGGTGTAACGGCGCTGGTGTGGTCGATCATCGAGGCGCCCAAGCACGGCTGGCTGTCCGCGCAAAGCCTTGCGGGATACCTGCTTTCGATTATCGCGCTGGCGGTGTTCGTGGGCTGGGAGCTGCGGGTGGCGACGCCGGTGCTGAATATGCGGCTGTTCCGCAATCGCCGTTTCGCGCTGCCGTCGCTGGCGATCACGGTTTCCTATTTCGCCGCGTTCGGCTTCCTGTTCCTGATCACCCAGTACTTCCAGGGTGTGAAGGAGCTGACGCCGCTCGAATTCGGCATCCACTCACTGCCTTTCGCGATCGCCGTCGGTTTCGGCGCGCCGATCGCGACCATGCTGGCGCAGCGTTTCGGCACCACCGCCATGGTGGTGGGCGGCCTGCTGATTCTCGCCGCGGCCATGTACCTGGCGGGCCGCACCACCGTCGACACCGCCTATGTGGGACCGGTTGTGGTGTCCATGATCCTGATGGGCTTGGGGTTCGCGGTGGTTCAGGGTCCGGCGACCGAATCCATCATGGGCTCGGTGCCTTTGGAGGAGGCGGGCGCGGGCTCGGCGGTCAACGACACCACGCGTGAGGTGGGCGGCGCACTGGGCGTGGCCCTGCTCGGTTCGATCATGACCTCGGTGTACACGCACAATGTCGGCGGCAAGATCGCCGCGATTCCCGGCCAGATCATGACTCCGCAGCAGAAGGAACTGGCCAGCAATACGCCCATCAGCGTCCTGGAGATCGTCAAGGCCCCCGTGAATCCGCTACTGGCACAGGCGAAGATGGATCTGGTGCACGCCATGAAGGTGGCGGCCCTGGACGGCGCGACAGCCGCGTCCTATGTCGCCGTGGGCACCTTGGTGGTAGCGGCCCTCATCGTGGCCGTAGCGCTGCCCTGGAAGCCGGAACGCGGCCCCTCGGTCCTGCTCGGCTGGCGCGAAACCGATACCCCCGCAGAGGAATCCGTGGATCAGCGGTCCTGATACAACTCAGCGCCCGCACCGTGTCGTGTGCGGGCGCCGTAGGGGTTCAGGGGTTTATCCCCGAGCGCCTACGAGAGTTGTTCAGATGCTTTCTTTTTCCGAGTCCGGGTCCGGCGGCAGTACGCCGGTCACCAGGAACACCACGCGACGCCCGATCTCGACGGCGTGGTCGGCGAAGCGCTCGTAGTAGCGGCCCAGCAGCGCGACATCGACCGCAGCAGCCACGCCGAACTGCCAGTCGCGGTCCATGATCAGCGTGAAGATGTGCTTGCGCAGATCATCCATCGCCTCATCGTCGTCGGTGAGCTTGGCGGCCCGCTCGGGATCGCGGGTCTCCAGCACCTCCTTGGCGGTGGCGCCCATCTTGACGGCGATTCGCCCCATTTCGGCGAAGTAGCTGTTGACGGCCTCGGGCACGGCGTGATTGGGGAAGCGCCGGCGGGTCATCTTGGCGACGTGCAGGGCGAGCGCGCCCATCCGGTTCACGTCGGCGACGATCTGGATGGCGCTGACGACCTGCCGCAAATCACCCGCAACGGGGGCCTGCAGGGCGAGCAGCGCGAACGCCTTCTCCTCGGCCAGCTGGATCATCTCGGCGATGCGGTCGTATTCGGTGATCACCTGCTCCGCGAGCTCGAGGTCGGCGTTCAGCAGCGAGTTGGTGGCCCGCTCCATCGCCGATCCGGCAAGCCCCGCCATGCCGCCGAGTAGATCGGCGAGCTCGGCCATTTGTTCGTTGTAGATGACACGCATGAGTCAAGACACTAGTGGTACCCGCTGACCAAGTCACCAACGGTGGGTGAATCATCGGTGCCGGTCCGTTCCGGCGCGGTCGCCGCACGTCCGAGCCGTGCCGGCGACGCTACTTGCAGGTGTCGTCGGCGGCGTTGACGTGTTCCAGGTCGGACGGCAGTGTGACCGGAGCCGCACTCGCCCCGCCGGAGTCGGTGGGTGTGTCGGCCAGCGGCTGGCCGAACGCGGTGGGCGCTTTCACGCTACCCGCGTAGTCCGATCCGAGCACGACTTCGACGATGCTGCCGAGTCCGGTCGCGGGCTCGAGACTCGCGCCCGGCAACGAGCTGGCGACGGTGGCGGCGGCCGCCTCGTGTCCGCTGGAGTAGCGCACGATGGTCTTGGCCGCGGTGCCGTCGGCGTAATTGCCGGTGCTGTAGATCTGGAAGCCCTGGTTCGCGAGTTTGGTCGCGGCCGTGGAGGCCACGCCCGAGACGCCGGAACCGTTGGACACCTGCAGCGAGACCGTGGACGGATCGACCGCGGTCAGTTTCGGCTTGGCGGCCGGGGCCTCGCTGGTGGTGGTGGCCGGATCGGTCTTCTTCTCACCGGGCAGCGGCTGATCGTCGATGACCGCGCGGAAGATGGCCTTGATATCGGATTCGCGCGGAATCTCATTGCCGTAGGACGTGGTTCCCGCCGTCGGCGCGGTCAGGAAGGTGATCGCACCGGCCTGCATCTTCTGCATGGACCGCCCGAGCATGAGCAGATCCTTGGTTGTGACGTTGTCCATGAACGAGTGCTGGGCGAACGCGTTGATGAAGCCGTTCAGCTTGCCCGGATCGAAAAGCACCTTGCTGGACAGCGCCCCGCGCAGCAGTGAGGACAGGAAGCGCTGCTGCCGGTTGATGCGGTCGTAGTCGCTGCGTTCCTCGCCGACCACGTGCCGGGCGCGCACGTAATCGAGTGCGGTGGAACCGTTCACGACCTGCTTACCGGGGGTGGTGAGTACGGTGCCGAGGATTTCGTCGACCAGTGGTTTGGTGCTGCAGACCTCGACGCCGCCGATGGTGTCCACCATGGTTTCGAAGCCCGCGAAGTCGATGCCGACGAAGTGGTTGATCTTCAGGCCGGACATTTTCTGGATGACCTTGGTCAGGCATTTCGGCCCGCCGAGCGCGTACACGGCATTGAGCTTGTCGCCGATGGCGGACGGGAAGCTCTCGCCGGTGTAGGCGCCCTTGTCGTTGTTCCAGCCTTCGCAGACCGGTCGGGTGACGTCCAGGTCGCGCGGGAAGGAGACCGCGACCACGCGCTGCCGGTTGGCGGGAATGTTCACCAGCATGACGGTGTCCGAGCGCGCGCCTTCGGCGTCCTCGGTATTGCCCGCGCCCAGTTGGGAATTCGCGCCCGCGCGGGTGTCGGTGCCGACGATGAGGAAGTTCTCGTCACCGTATTGCGCATCGGCGTCGACGACGTCGGGGGAGTCGTTGTCGAGCGCGGAGACCTGGGTGAAGTTGCTGTCCTTGGCTTTGAGGTAGCTCCAGCCGCCGCCGGTAATGAGCATGGCGATGACGGCGAACAGGGCGAGCGCGCTGCGCCCGGCCAGGTGCAGTCGCCGATTGCGGCGACGGCGTCCGGGGGAGAGCGGTTTCGGCCCGACCGCGGTGGGCAGCGCGGTGGTCGGATAGTCGGCGGGCGATTCGACCGGGGCGGGGGCGCGCAGTTTCTTGCTCTTGCGTTCGGCCCGGGGCGGTTCGGTGAGTGCGGGTAGTTCTTCGGTGACGGGATCCGCGGTCGGGTCGATGCGGCCGTTCGCGCCCCGGCGCGCGTTATCGGCGGGGGTGGCGACGCGACGCAGTCCGTCGGCGGCATTGGCGTTCGGCGCTACCGCGCGCTGAGATCCGGTGCCGCCCGGTGTGTTCGAGGGTACGGCGCGCTGTGCGCCGGTGCCGCCGGGTGCGGTGTGCGCGCCGCCCGGCGGATTCGGCCGTACGGTGCGCCCGGAGCCGGTGGCCTCGGTGCCGTGCCGGGAACCGTTGGGGGCGGCCGGATCCGGGGTGACGGGATAGCGGGCGCCGGTATCGCCGTTGGCGCCGCGCTGAGAACCGTTGGGGGCGGGGGGTTCCCGCCGGGTGGCGGCGCTGTCGGGTGCTACCGCGCGGCGGGCTCCGGTGCTGTCGGCGGGCGGGCGGCGAGTGGCCGGATCAGCGGGATGCTGTGCGTCGTCATCGTCCTTGCGGCGGCGACGGCGGGATTTGCGTTCGCTGTCGACGCGTTCGACGAGGTCCTGCACCGAGATGGGCGCGGAGCCGGGGTCCGGATTGTCGTTATGCCTGGACCGCCGGGAGGCGCGTGGTTGGGCGTCGTCGTCCGCGGGATAGCGCTCCCACGGGGCGCGACCTCCGGGCCGTGGCGTACGCCCGTACCGATCGTCACCCACCAACGAACCTCACTTTGCTTTTCGATGCCGACCGCCATGATAACGATTCCGCCACGGTCGACCACTCGAACGCCGATCGACCGTGTGTACCGCATTCCGCCATAAATCCGCCGCGCCCGGTTTCCGCGGCGCGGAGTTCGGCGAGTCGACCGCAGCGGCGGTGCTGCGAGCATTCGCGGAATTCTGCCAGGGACCGGGCGATTCATTCCGAAACGCGGCGTCCGACTCGGCGGGCGTTACGACATCGCAGTCCGGGGCGAGCGCTGCTCGCGCCGGGAGGTGCCGCCGCGTGCCGTGCGCGCCGAGGCCGTTCTCGATGGCCGTCGGCGGGCATTCCGGCCGCTCGGGCGGGTCAGCCGCCGCTGTGCATGACGTCCGCGGCGCAGGGGACGGTCGGATCCTCTGGATCATCGAGCCAGCCGTCGGGCAGCGCCACCTTGCCGGGCGAACCCTGGCGGCCGCGCGGGCCTTCGGCGTCCTTGGGGAATGGCGCATTCACGTCGAGCTGCCCGATCAGGTCGTTCAGCTGATTCATGCTGCCGACCGTGGCGAAGCCGCGGCGCAGATCCCCGCCGATCGGGAAGCCCATCAGGTACCAGGCCATATGCTTGCGGATATCGCGCATGGCCTTGTCCTCGCCGTCGTGTGCGACGAGCAGTTCGGTATGCCTGCGCAGGATTTCCCCGACCCGGCCCAGATTCGGCGGCGCGGGCAGCGGCTCACCGCGCAGCGCGGCCTGCAGTTCCGCGAAAAGCCAAGGGCGGCCGAGGCATCCGCGTCCGACGACGACGCCGTCGCAGCCGGTTTCGGCCATCATGCGCAGGGCGTCGTCGGCGCTGAAGATATCCCCGTTGCCGAGCACCGGGATGGTGGTGACGGCTTCCTTGAGCCGTGCGATCGCGGTCCAGTCGGCCTCACCGGAGTAGCGCTGCGCGGCGGTGCGCGCGTGTAGCGCGACGGCGGCCGCGCCTTCGGCCTCGGCGATCCGCCCGGTATCGAGGAAGGTGTGGTGCTCATCGTCGATCCCGATCCGGAATTTCACCGTGATCGGCACCCCGGCCGGTTCGGCCGCCGACACCATCGCCTTGACGATGTCCTGGAACAGTCGCCGCTTGTACGGCAGCGCCGCCCCACCCCCGAGCCGGGTCACCTTGGGCACCGGGCAGCCGAGGTTCAGATCGATGTGGTCCGCCCACCCCTCGCCGACGATGACCTTCACGGCCTCGCCGACGGTCTTGGGATCGACGGCGTACAGCTGCATCGACCGCGGGCTCTCGTCCGCCCCGAACGACATCATGTGCAGCGTCTTCTCATTACGCTCCACCACCGCGCGGGCGGTGATCATCTCGCACACGTAAATGGAAGTGGCACTGCCGAATTCCCGGCACAGCGTCCGGAAGGCGACATTGGTGATCCCCGCCATCGGCGCCAGCACGACCGCCGGATCGACCGGATACGGTCCGATCCGCAGCGTGGACTTGGAGGCTTCGATCGAGGTCGTCACGCCCACCAGTGTCTCACCCACCCCCGCGTGCCCCGGATCACATCCCCCGCAAGCGGGCTCTGACAGGCAAACGGCCCCTCGCGACTGGACGTCGCGAGAGGCCGGGCGTGAAGAAAAGTGGGCCAATCGCTTTGCGCCGCTGCGGGGGTTTGGGGGCGCAGCCCCCAAGACCTCGCGTCAGCGTTCCCCTTCGGTCGGGGGTGTGGGGGCGGAGCCCCCACTGCGCCTCACAGGCTTGCCATTGCCTTTTCGGCCTTGGCGGCTTCGCGGGCGAGCATGCGGTCGCGCTGTTCCTCGAACTTGAGGACGTCCTTGCCGAGCTTCTCCAGGAAGAGGCCGAGACGTTCGCGGGTCTCCTCGCCGCGGGTGGTGAAGTCGTCGCGCTCGAAGATGCGCCACTTCTTCAGGACCGGGTTCACGACCTCTTCGAGGTGCTGGCGCAGGTCGTAGATGCCGTGCTTGGCCATCAGCACGCCGTTGCGGCGGAAGTTGGGCATGCCCGCGCCCGGCATCTGGAAGTTCTCCAGGATGAGGGTGATGGCCTCGAGGGTCTGGTCCGGCGAAAGGTCAAGCGCCGCACCGCACATGTTGCGGTAGAAGATCATGTGCAGGTTCTCGTCGGCCGCGATGCGCTGCAGCATGCGGTCGGCGATCGGGTCGTCGCAGACGCGCCCGGTGTTGCGGTGCGAGACGCGGGTGGCGAGTTCCTGGAAGGTCACGTACGCGACCGAGTACAGGAATCCGGCGTCGTCCTGGTTGACCTGCGCGGGGGAGGCGAAGCCGTTGGTCATGTGGATCATGCGGGCTTCTTCGAGGGCGACCGGGTCGACGGCGCGCGTGGTGACGAGGTAGTCGCGCATGACGATGCCGTGCCGGTTCTCCTCGGCGGTCCAGCGGCCGACCCAGGTGCCCCAGGCACCGTCCTGGGAGAAGTTCTCTGCGATTTCCCGGTGGTAGGACGGGAGGTTGTCCTCGGTGAGCAGGTTGGTGATCATGGACGCCCTGGCGAGCTCGCTCAGCCTGGACTGCGACGGATCCCAGTCCTGGCCGCCCATGGCGGCGAAGTTGCGGCCCTCGTCCCACGGCACGTAGTCGTGCGGATGCCATTCCTTGGCCAGGGAGAGGTGCCGATCTACGTTCTCCGCGGCAACCGGCTCCAACTCCGTCAGTAGCTCGAGTTGAGTCAGATCCTTTGCCATGTATATGCCCTTCGTATCGCGATCAAGCTGTCTACCCTCGCCGGCCTGCCGCCGCGGCCCATACCTTACGGCACCGTATGGTGATGTGAAACTCATGCGAGTGCCATTGCGGGGTCAGTGAGAGATGTCATATGACAACGGCCCACGGCGCCCTGTCTATCGCCGTGAGCCGCAGTTCGTTAGCCGCACATCGTGTCTCGGTGCGAACTCACTTCTTGCCGAGCAGTCCGCCCAGCACATTGCCGAGCACATTGCCGGCGTTCTGGCCGACGGCCTTGCCGAGGATGTCCCCGAGTCCGCCACCGCCCTTACCGCCGGTGGCGCCGCCGAGCAGGCTGCCGAGGATGTCGCCGATACCGCCGCTACCTGCGGCAGCGGTCTCGCCGCCACCGGTGGCCGCGCCGCCACCGCCCATTGCCTTCTTACCAAGGTAGGCCAAGACGATGGGGGCGAGCAGGGGGAGGAGTTTGGCCATCAGGTCCTGGGCGTTGCCGCCGCCCACGTTTCCGAGGGCGCTGATGACGGTGTTCTTCTCGGCGCCGAAGGTCTGGTCGACGATCTGGCTGCCGTTGTCGACGTCGACCTTGTCGATATCGACGCCGCCGTCGAGTAGTCCGTGCGGCTGGTTGGCGACTTCGCCTTCCAGATTGAGGCCCTCGTCGGGGTTGCCGGCCTGTGCCTGGAATCCGCCGAGGAGGACCGGAATGGCCGCGTTGATCGCTGTGGTGGCGGTCGCCTCGTCGACTCCGAGCTTGTCGGCGATCTGTGCGACGGGCACGTTGGAGAGCAGGTCATCGAAGGAAGTCATGAACTCCGCCTGTGGTGTTGGCATCCCGGAAAAGCCCTACGGGGGTCACGGTAGGCGAAATCCGGACAGATTGCCACGGATTCGCCGAGTGGCGAGGGGCCCGAAAGTAGTATCCCGGACCCCTCGGCAACTGTGTCCCATATGGGACAAACTGTGCCCCCAGCAGGGCTCGAACCTGCGACCTGCGGATTAAAAGTCCGTAGCTCTACCAACTGAGCTATAGGGGCGCGGTCGATCACTTTAGTAGGTTGACCCCGCAAGTGTTAAATGAGTATCCAATTGTGTGCTGCCGGACGGCATTTGCGCTGGTCACGGCAGTTGGCCCCGCGTGTGTCGGTGGTGTCGCCGGGCGCTGCGGCGGGGGTGGTCCGCTCGGGCGGGTGTCCGGAGCGCGGTGCGCGCGTGGCCGGTTCGCCGGAGTGTCGTGTCGTTGCCGGGTTCGCGTGAGTCTCGTGGTCGGGTGACCGGGTGCGCCAAAGGGGTGACTGAATGTGCCGATCCCCCAGTTTCGGGGGCACCGGGGTGGGGTGCGCGGAGCACGATGAGGGGCTGTGAGGGTGCGGACCGGTCGGTGGGGATTGATGGCGGCGCGGGCGGGGGCGGACCGCGCGCCGGGGAGGGGCGCGCGGGCGGCGCGAGGGGTGCGGCCCGGTTGCGTCCCGGTCGTGCGCGCGCACGCCGGAACCGGCGCTGTACTGCCGTTCGGCAATCGCGTTGACACGCAGATTGTTTCGATGCGCCTGATTGTGAATATCATCCAATGGTGATGTGTGGCAAGCATTTTGGAGCGCAGGCCGGGAACCGGCCGGATTCGGCGCGGCCGGCGGCGCTCGGTACCGCGGGTGCTGCCGGGCGTGTGGCGGCGGGGTGTGCCGCTGTGGCCGAATACCGAACGTTCAAGGGATATGGGCGAATTCAGCTTTCCGGACCATTCACCCAGCTGTTAGCTGGGGAATTGCGGTTTTCGATAGGGGGCATGCTGGCTAACTGACTCTCCGGTACACCTCACGCAGGGTGCGCATTCCGGGTACGGTGACCGACTGGTGAATTCCTGAAGAACCGGGATTGCCCCGGTAGCACGGGATTCGGCTTATCGTTGATATGCCCGAATGGGTTGCGAACGGTTCCGATCGATCGCGGCTCCAACAGATCAGGCTGCGGGAGGCGGTTCCAGACGACT
This sequence comes from Nocardia sp. NPDC056000, assembly GCF_042269265.1. NCBI lineage: Bacteria > Bacillati > Actinomycetota > Actinomycetes > Mycobacteriales > Nocardiaceae > Nocardia > Nocardia sp. NPDC056000. The sequence continues at coordinate 274,430 of NZ_JBHJXS010000002.1, forward strand.
AGAACGCCCGGGTGCGCACCCCCTGCGGCGCACCCGGGCGGGAAAAACTATACCAGTTGGTGTGTTTCAAGTTTTTCGCGCTTTTTCGTACCAAAAGTTTGGTAATTCGGGCGAAGCCCGTTTTGAAGTATTTGAAAGACACGTAACTTTGCGTCGAGGGCGCTTTGTGGAACACCACGGGGTAGCCAGCGGCGGTAGCTAGCTTCGGAGGCGTTTCGAGCATGGCACGGCAGCAAGAGCGGGCCCGCCGGACACGCGCGGCGATCATAAGGTCCGCCGCCGTTGAGTTCGGGAAGAGCGGCTATGCCGCTGCATCGCTCAACCGCATATTGGAAGGTTCACGCGCGACCAAGGGCGCCATGTACTTTCACTTCGACTCCAAGGAGGACCTGGCTCGCGCGGTCTTGGAAGCGGCAGTCGACCGCTACCGCGTGTCCACCGAAAGATGGCTCGGCAGAGGGGATCTCGGACCCCTGGATGTCCTGCACGGCATGATCGACGAGATCGCGCTGCGGCTGGAGAACGACATCATCATCCAGGCCGAGTTCCGGCTCATCATCGAACCGGAGTTCTATCGCGATATCCAGGCCGGCGGCGGTCGCATTCTCGGGCGGTCCATCCGGCTGCTCGCGGTGCGCGCCACCGAGCACAAGCAATTGCGCGGTGACGCCGATCCGGACCGCTTCACCCGCACACTGGCGGCGGCCCTGGCGGGTCAGCGCTATATCGCCGATGTGCTGGGCGGTCCGGTCGATCTGCGCTCCCGGTTCACCGAGGCGCTCGAGATGATCGTGGAAGCCACCGCGACTCCCGAGTGGACCGAGGAGTTCCGGCGCGTGGGCTGGCGGGTGTCCGCCCGGCTGGAAGATCTCAATTTGACGGTTTGACCAGCAGATTTGGGAATAGAGCGGATGCTGTCATAAGCTATCTCCGCTCCCAACGGAAGCCGTTGAGTGTAACGGTCCGGAGTGATCCGGCGGGCCCCCTTCGTCTAGCGGCCTAGGACGCCGCCCTTTCAAGGCGGTAGCGCGGGTTCGAATCCCGTAGGGGGTACAACAGTGGCAACACTGTTGTAGTGGAGCAAGCAAGGCCCTGTGGCGCAGTTGGTTAGCGCGCCGCCCTGTCACGGCGGAGGTCGCGGGTTCGAGTCCCGTCAGGGTCGCAAGACTTATCTTGGCATTCGATACCGGGTGCTTCGGCCAGGTAGCTCAGTTGGTACGAGCGTCCGCCTGAAAAGCGGAAGGTCGCCGGTTCGATCCCGGCTCTGGCCACAACGACAAAGGTCGCACCCGCGGGTGCGACCTTTTTTGTCGTACCCCCGAGGGAAAATCAAGGGGTGAGATCAGCAACGGGGGGAACCGGCGCGCGACGCCGTCCGAATCGCATTCACTCTCTGCGCCAACCCGATACGCGCCGCTTCCGCGTCCGCCGCGCGAGCCGAGCGCTGTTCGGCTGGGGCGGTTGGCCGAAGCTGGCGGCCATGGTCACCACCATCGCCGCACTGGCCACGCTGTGGTTCACCAACCAATCACTCAGGGCGACAAGCGAACAGTCCGGTCTGGCACGTCAGACCGCCGTCACCGACCGTTTCGCCAAAGCCGTCGAGCAGCTGGGCAACAGCAGCCTCGACATCCGGCTGGGCGGAATCAACCTGCTACGCAAGCTCTCCGAGGATTCCGAGCCCGATCGCAAGCCGATCATGCAGATGCTCGGAGCCTTCGTGCGCACCCACGCGCCGAATGGGCCCGAATGCGGTGTGGTCAAGAAAGAACCCGATCTCGACGTGCAGACCGCGCTGACCGTGATCGGCGGCCGAGATGACGCTCATGTCGAGATCATCGACCTGTCGAATACCTGCCTGGTGTGGGCCAACCTGAGGAATGCCAACTTTCGGAAGGTGCTTCTGACACAGTCCAACCTGACGCACGCGTTGTTGCTCCAGGCCGACCTACGGGAATCGGTATTCGTGGACTCCGTCCTCGACAGTGCGGTGCTGGATGGCGCTGACCTGCGCGACGCCGGGTTTCAAGGCGGTTCGATGCAGGCTGTGATATTCGGTGACGCGAAGCTGCACAGAGCCGGGTTCGCCTCGGTCGATATGCGTATGGCCGCACTGGGCAGTGCCGATGTGCGGGGCGCGCAGTTCGCCCACACGGATCTCCGTGGTGCGAGCTTGGCCGACGGTTTCTCGATGGCCTTCTCGTCCGGCCCGCTACCGGATCTGATGACCACCGACGAGGAACAGGTGAACGGGGCGAGTGTCATGTTCGTGCGATTCGACCCGGCGACGACCTGGCCCAGGGGCTTCACACCGCGGTCGCAACCGTTCCGGGCCTGGGACGCACAGTATGGGGACTTCTGCCCGACCTACCAGGTGAAGCCCTGCTAGCCCTGATTTTCGCGTGTTCCCGGCCGACCGTCCTGATCTTGGTGCCATGCTGGAGGCATGGCTGATGAAGACAACCAGTGGTACTACTGCATCGATCATCACCGGGCTGAGCAGGGTAAGCAGTGCTGGGTGGGCGGGCGGATGGGGCCGTATCCTGATAAGGCAACTGCCGAAAGGGCTTTGGAGATCGCGAAGGCGCGGAACAAGGCCGCGGACGCCGACGACGACTGAGGACGGCTCGCTGGACTGGCCGCTCGGGCCTATGCGCTCACGTGTACCTCAGGTACATCAACTAAAGTTCCGTGAGCAGAATCGACGTTGTGCCCACCCGTGCCGGGGGCGCGTACGGGCGAGAATCGAGCGGGAGGGCGAGTCTTGAAGGTTACCGTTGTGGTGCCGACCTACAACGAGCGGGAGAATCTTCCGGTGGCGGTGGAGCGACTCACCGCACTACCGGTGGCCGACCTGCACGTGCTGGTGGTGGATGACAATTCACCCGATGGCACCGGTGAGGTGGCCGACAAGCTGGCGGTGGACCTGCCCAATGTGGTGAGCGTGCTGCACCGCACCGAGAAGGACGGTCTGGGCCGCGCCTACATCGCGGGCATCACCCGCGCCCTGGACGAGGGTGCGGACGTGGTGATCCAGATGGACGCCGATCTCTCGCATCCCGCCGAGGTGATTCCGGCCATGCTGGAGAAGTTGGAGACCACGGACGCGGGCGTGGTGCTCGGATCCCGCTATGTGCCCGGCGGTTCCACCGCCGAGGAGTGGAAGTGGCATCGCAAGGCGTTGTCCGCCTGGGCCAACTTCTACGTGAATCTGATTCTGCGCCTGGGCGTCAAGGACGCGACCGCCGGTTTCAAGGCGTGGAAGGCCGATACGCTGCGCGCCATCGATGTGTCCTCGATCAAGAGCAACGGTTACTCGTTCCAGGTCGAGATGAACTATCGGACGGTCAAGAAGGGCATCACCATCGCCGAGGTGCCGATCCGCTTCGAGGAGCGCACCAAGGGCGCGTCCAAGATGACGTTGAAGGTGCAGCTGGAATCGGCGTTGATGCCGTGGAAGCTGCTGTTCGGCAAGGCCGTCTGACGCGCGATCGCACGCCGTGACTTCGATCCCGCACCACGAGGTGGTGCGGGATCACTCGTTTTCGGGCCAGTGCAGCAGGGTGTCCACGAACTGCTGACGGACCGCCGCCACCTCGTCGTCCATCTGCGCGGGATCCCAGCCGCTGACGTCGATGGGCGGCAGTACGGCCACATCCACCACGCCCTTGCGCACGACGGCCGAATTGCGCCAGGCGATTTCGCCCGCATTGCGGATCACCACGGGGATGATCGGCACCCCGGCCTGGATGGCGATGTGGAACGCGCCCTTCTTGAAGGCCCCTACGCGCGGCGTGAGCGAGCGCGTGCCCTCCGGGGCGATGACGACCGACAGTCCGCCCCTGAGGGTTTCGACGACGGGTTCCAGGGCGGCTCTGGCGGCGGCGCTGTCGCCGCGGTTGATGAAGGTGACTTCCACGAACCGCATGAGGGGCCCGAACAGCGGATTGTTGGCGACTTCCTTCTTCGCGATACCGGTGAAACCGTCGCCGAGCACCTCGGCGATCACCACGATGTCGAATTGGCTCTGATGATTGAAGATGAACACGGCGGGCCGTGGCGCACGGGCGTTTTCGGCCCCGGCCACGCGCACCCGCACGCCGGTGCCGCGCAGTGTGGAGTCGGCGGCGACGGTCAGCATGGAATCGGCCATCTGCCTGCGCTGTTTGGTGTGCGCCTTGGCGGCGATGCCGAACAGCGCGCCGCCGACCAGTGCCCCGAATCCGGAGAGGGTGCGCGCGTAGTCGGTGGGTGTCGGTGCCTGCCGGGGCCGGAAATGCAGTACCGGCCAACTCTTCTCGGCGGCCTCCAGCACCACTCGCGGGTCCGGGTTGACCGCGACCGGATGTCCGGCCAGCTGGAGTAGTGGCAGGTCGGCGGCGCTGTCGGCGTACACCCGGCTCTGTGCGAGGTCGATGAAGCGGGTCGCGGCGAACCTGCGCACAGCGTCGGCTTTGCCATTGCGCCACAGTGGTTTTCCGTCGACGTGTCCGGTGAGCACGCCGTCCTGTACCGCCATGGTGGTGCACAGCACGTTGGGTATGCCGAGTTCCTCGGCGACCGGTTGCACCTGATACCTGGTCAGCGAGCTGACGAGCAGCAGTGTGTGCCCGGCGGTTTCGTGCTCGCGCACCAGTCGCCAGGCTTCGGGGTAGAGGTGTCCGTGCACGGTCTTGTGGAACAGTCGCGCACCGAGTTCCTCGAGTTCGGTTTCGGGCACGCCCGCCCAGGTGTGCATGGCCTGTTGCAGGAAGCGTTCGTATTCGCCTTCGCTGCGCGCACCGCGGATGCTGCCGAGCAGGACGGCGCTGACGGCATTGTCGCCGCCGCGGCGGATGAGGCGTTTCACGATGGCGGGCGGATTGAATCCGCTGATCACGGTCCCGCCGAAGTCGAAGATCGCGGCCACGCCCGGCCCCTGCGGCCCGGAGCGGATGGCGGCCACCGCCTCGTCGAGATCCATTGCGCCGATGGGTTGTTCGATGATGCCGACGCCCGGGGCCAGCAGTTCGCCGCCGGAGGCCCGGTGTGTCATAGCGCGTCCAGCCGGTTGGACGGGTCGAGGGTGGCGGCGCGGGAGATGCGGGCGCTGATATCGCGCAGTTCGGCGGCGAATCGGGTGCGCCGGTCGACGAGTTCGGCGGGATCGTCACCTTCGAGCAGGCCGTGATTGTCGGCGAGTTTGAGTGCGCTGCCGAATAATTCGGAGGACACCGATTCGGGGCTGTGCAATCGCTGTTGCAGCAGCATCTGTTTGCCCACCTGCAAACATTCGTCGGTGAACGTCTTCTTGTCGATGGTGACGGCGGGATCGCGCGCGGCCAGTCGTTCGGCGACCACGAGTTGTGCGTCGAAGAAGGATCGCAGTACCCGGTGGGCCATCATGAAACCCGATTCTGCCAGGTGCGCAAGGATTTCCGAGCCCACCGTGCCCGCGGCGGTGCGGCGATGCCACTCCGGATCCACTCGCAGCATTTCTGCGGTGAGCTGACTGGTGAACTCGGCGCGTTCGGGGAAGAAGAATTCGAATTTGAGCAGGTCCCGCAGCCGGTATGCGGCTTCCCAGCCGACCCGCAACTGATCGCCCTCGGGTGCTTCGACGGCGGTGAGAATGGCCAGTTCCAGGATGGCGCGGTTGGCGAACCAGTGCACGGCGCTGTTGCGGTAGAAGGCGGCTTCCAGATGCGCGCCCGCGCCGATCGAGTACACCGGTTCCAGGCCACCGCGATACACGGTGACGACCTTGGCGACGGCGAGCTGTTCCAGCACCACGGCCAGGCCGTGATCATCGCGCAGGGTTTCCAGTTCACCGCGCGGCAGTGCCCGGTTCTCGATGTAGGTCAGCACCGGCGAGATGGCTTTGCCCAGTTCATCGCGGGTGAGCGCGCGCTCGTGCACGCCGAGCAGCACCAGTGTGGTGAGGGCGTTGACGGTGATCGGGGTGACCTCGTTGATGCCGACGGCGACCTCGAAGGCAAGCCGCTGCACCGCCTTGTGTTCCAGGTCCTCGAGTTCCGGCTCGGACTGCGCCGCATGGATTTTCAGCGGATCGCCGTGCGCCGCCAGTCGATCGCGGGCGGACAGCGGACTGCCGAAGCGAATGTAGACGTGTCCGGCGGAATGCTGTTGATTGCGAACATAGCGGGCCAGCCAGGCGAGCCCTTCGGCCTGTTTTATACCGCCGGTTTGTTCATCGGCGATGGCCCCGATTTCATTGAGCCGCTCATAGGTGATCGATACCGGAATGAGCATCACATCGTCGATGCGCGCGGAACGCAATGCCGACGCAAGGTAATTCAGCAATCCGTAGCGGGGCGGCCGGAGTTTGCCGGTGCGGGTGCGCCCGCCTTCGAAATACCATTCGAGATTGAATCGTTTGGCGAGCAGATACGCGAAGTATTCCTCGACGACCGCTTTGTATACCTCGTCATCGCCGAAACTGCGCCGAATGAATACGGTTCCGGTGCGCCGGGCGATGGGCCCGATCGGCCAGAATTTCAGGTTTGCCCCGCCGACCACATGATTGGGCGGAAAGTCATTGCGCGCCAGAATATCCCCGAGCACGAAGGCGTCCACATAGGAGCGGTGCGAGGGCAGGAATACCAGCGGATACCGGCGATTGAGTGCGCGCAGCCGGTCCAATCCGATCGGATCGTCGTCGACCTTCCAGGTGGAGGCGTGCACCGGCCGCATGGCCTGGGTGAAGAGATCGGAGACCAGACGGCTCTGCGCGGCGACGAGTTCGCGCAGACCCTTCTCCGCGCGCCGGTAGACCTCGCGCGGCGCGGTGCCCGCCTGTTCGGCGATGACGTCGAGGCGGCGCAGGAATTCGGGGGAGTCCAGGATCTCCTCGACCACCAGGCGCGGCACCTTGTACCGGTCGCCGATGACGGCGCGCTCGGCGCGTTCGAGGGCGACGGTGCCCGCGCGCACGATGGCGCGCGCGAAGGATTCCGGTGCGCCGATCGAGCCGGGATTGTTGGCGCGCAGCTCACTGAGCCGGGCGGGCGCGCCGGTGAGTACCAGATGCCGGTCGGGGGCCTTGGTGACCAGTCGCCGCTGCATGAAGCGGTTGGGTTTGCGCGGATTGGTGAGGGTGATGAGATCGCCGAAGCTGGTGCGCCGCACACCATCTCGTTCGGGTGGCAGCCACAGCACGCGCACCGGCACCACCAAGGGATCGTCATGCCGCCCGACCAGCCGGGTGGTGACGGCGTCGGCGTCCAGATCCAATTGCGTGACGGGGGCGGCGGTCCCGTATTCCTGGGCGATACCGCCCTCGGCGAGCCAATTGCCGATGAGTTCGCGTTCGACCCGGCCGGCGGCGTCGACGAGCGCCACCACCGACCCGGGGGTGATGGCGGCCTCCGGGAGCCGACTGTCGTGATCGAGCATCTGTAGTTACCTCCGCACGTGTGCCGCCGCAATCCATTGAAGCCGAAAGCGGGGCCGCGGGGTTGCGGACCGACCAATTCCCCGATCGTGCTGCGGGTTTCGGTGAGTGTGACGGAGGTCGTCCGCCGGGGTTGACCATTTGAAGGAAGGTAATGCTAACCTCCCTCAATAAGTTAGGTAAGCATAACCTTGGAGGACTGGTGGCGGCCACGGACGAACGGGTACGGCTCGACGAAGAGCAGCGATGGGGCGAGCACGTCACCGATCCGGTGGCAGCGGTCGCCGCACTGGCCGCGGCGGATCGCTTCGGCGAATACGTGGTGTACGAGCGCCCCGGTGTATGGGTGTTCGCGGCCGACCCGATCGGTGGCGTCGAACTCGACGCGGACGAGCTGCGGGTGAGCTGGGACGGACAGACGACTTCCGGTGCGTGGGAAGGCAGTCCGGCCCAGGCCGTCGATCGCGCCCTGGCCGGAATTCCGCTGGGACGGCGAAACGCGTACGGCTGGATCGGATTCGAATTCTGCGCCTGGTCGCTCGGCGCGACCGCGCATGTGCATCCGCGGGCCACGCTGGCGCACCTGATGATTCCGCGCATCGAGGTGCGCATCGACGCCTCCGGCGTGCGGGTCGCCGGCGCGACACCCGCCGAGACGGCCGATATCCACGAACTCATCGCCGCGGCCCAGGGCAGTGCGCTGCCGGTCGCGCATCCGGTCGACGTGACCGTGGATCCGACCGGGTACGCCGATCGGGTGGCGGCCGGTGTCGCCGAGATCCACGACGGCAAGTATCAGAAGGTGATCCTGTCGCGGAAGGTGGATCTGCCCTTCGCGGTGAACATTCCGGACTCCTACCGGCTGGGCCGCATGAACAACACGCCCGCGCGCTCGTTCCTGCTGCGCCTGGGCGGTCTGGAAGCGGCGGGCTTCAGCCCGGAACTGGTGGCCTCTGTCGACGGTGAACGCATTGTCACCACCGAGCCGCTGGCGGGCACCCGCGCCTTCGGCCGCGGTGACGCGGTGGATTCCGCGGCGCGCGCCGACCTGATCAGCGATCCGAAAGAGATTGTCGAGCACGCGATCTCGGTGCAGACCTCGTTCGCCGAGATCGCCGCGGTCGCCGAACCCGACACCACCGCGGTCTCGGATTTCATGGCCGTGCGCGAACGCGGCAGCGTGCAGCACCTGGCCTCCACGGTCAAGGGCCGCCTCGCCGCGGACCGCAGTCCGTGGGACGCGCTGGAAACCCTGTTCCCCTCGGTGACCGCGTCGGGCATTCCGAAGGCGGCCGGAGTCGACGCGGTCTTCCGCCTCGACCATGACGCCCGCGGCCTGTATTCCGGTGCCGTGGTGACGATTTCCCCCGATGGCGCGCTGGAGGCCACCCTGGTGCTGCGCGCGGTCTACCAGACCGGCTCCGGTGCGTGGCTGCGCGCGGGCGCGGGCGTGGTCGGCCAGTCGCGGCCCGAACGCGAATTCGAGGAGACCTGCGAAAAGCTCGGCAGTGTCGCGCCCTACGTGGTGCGCGCCTGACCGGACGGACCCGGGGCCGCATCGCCGGCCTTCCGAAACGTGGTGTGTGCGAAAGCCTGGGATGACATGACGCACGCGTACTCCGCGTAACGCGGTGGCGTGCATGCTCATCAGGTGATGCGCGACATCGTGGAACGTGGTGTGCGCGTGGCTCATCCGAGGCGCGGCGGGGTCGCTGCGCACACCACTCATCGAGCGGGAGCTCACGGCAAGTGACGGTGCCGTGGGTTCCCGCTCGAAGTGTGTTCAGTCCGGGTGCCGCTTTTGGGTTCAGTCCGGGTGCACCGTGAAGTCGACGCCGGTGAATCGTTCCGCGAGCTCCCAGAGCTGGGCGGCGACCTTCTCATCGTGCGAGGCGGCATTGGAACTGACCCGGACCGGATGACCGCTCCAATTGAAGTGAGCCGGCCCGTAGTAGCCAGCGGGCTCCGCCTCGGGCGCGGTGGCGGCGAAAAGCGTTGGCAGCGCGCCCATATCGGCGTTCTGCGCGATCAGCCGATTGCCCAGATCGATGATCTGCTCCAGCAGGTTCTGGGTTTTCGAGTTGATCTCGGTAGCGGCGTAGCCGGGATGCGCCGCCAGCGCGAGTTTGGCCGATCCGGCCGCCAGCAGTCGCCGCTGGAGTTCATAGGTGAACATCAGCACCGCGAGCTTGGTTTGCGCGTAGGCCCCGAAGCGGGAGTACGCGCGGCGCTCCCAGTTCAGGTCTTCCAGATCGATGCGGCCGATGTAGTGCGTGATGCTGGAGACGTTCACCACGCGTTCGGAAATGCGGTCCAGCAGTAGGCCGGTGAGCGCGAAGTGGCCGAGAAAGTTTGTGCCGATCTGCGTTTCGAAGCCGTCGGCGGTGTGGCCGTACGGCACGGCCATCACACCCGCGTTGTTGATCAGTCCGTGCGCGTGGTCGACGGTGTCGGCGAAGGCGCGCACCGAGGCCAGATCGGCGAGGTCCAGCACCCGGATCTGCGTTTTGCCCCGGATGGTCTTGGCGACCTCGTGCGCCTTGATCTCATTGCGGCAGGCCATGATCACCATCGCGCCCGCCTCGGCGAGACCGCGTGCGGTGGACGCGCCCAGCCCGCTGGTCGCACCGGTCACGATGTAGGTCTTACCGGTCAGGTCCGGGATATTCGACGTATTCCACCCACCCATAGATGAACCCTATGATGCCCGCGTCCGCGTGTCCTGCGGAAACGCGGTGACGAAGTGCACATGCCCAATGCGCCCGATCTCCGGTACCCCGGGTGCGGCCACCGCGAATCCGTGCTCCCGCGCGCCTCAGTGGGCGGCACGCAGCGCCTTCTTGTCGATCTTGCCGACGGCGGTGATGGGCAGGATATCGGTCTGCCGCAATACATCCGGCAGCTTGTAGGTGGCCAGGCCGCGTTCGGTCAGGAAGGTCTTGATCTCGGCCAGGGTCGGCATATCCGCCTCGACAACCAGTACGGCGCAGACTCTTTCGCCGAGTACGTCATCGGGCAGCCCGACGGCGGCCGCGTGCCGGACGCCCGGATAGGCGAGCAGATGCTCTTCGAGCTCATCACAGGAGATGTTCTCGCCGCCGCGGTTGATGACGTCCTTGATACGGCCCGAGACCATGAGGTGCCCGCTGGGCAGACGCCGCACCAGATCACCGCTGCGATAGAAGCCGTCGGGGGTGAAGGCGCGCGAATTGTGTTCCGGCGCACGGTAGTAGCCGCGCAGCGTGTACGGGCCGCGGGTGAGCAGCTCACCCTCCTCGCCGTCGGCGACGTCATTGCCCTCGGCATCCACCACGCGCACCTCGTCGGCGGGGGAGAGCGGTCGGCCCTGGGTGGTGCAGACGATCTCGTCGGAGTCCTCGAAGCGGGTGTAGTTGAGCAGCCCCTCCGCCATGCCGAACACCTGCTGGAGCCGAACATTCAAGGCGGGCCGCACTTCTCGCGCGTTGACCTCCGCCAGGCGCGCGCCGCCGACCTGGAGCAGGCGCAGGCTGGCGAGATCGGCCTCCTCCCATTCCACTGCCGCGGTCCACAATTGGGCCAGCGGCGGCACCACGGCGGTGACCGTCACGCCGTGCCGTTCGATGGCGGCGAAGGCGTGCTCCGGGCTCGGATCGGTGACGAACACCATGCCGCCGCCGGTGGCGATGGTGCCCAGAATGCCGGGGCAGCTCAGCGGAAAGTTGTGCGCCACGGGCAATGTCGCGAGGTAGACGTCCTCGGGGCGCAGTTCGCACACCGCGGCGCTGGCGGTGGCGTTGTAGTAGTAGTCGTCGTGGGTGCGCGCGATCAGCTTGGGCAGGCCGGTGGTGCCGCCCGAGACCAGCATCAGTGCGATATCGGTGGCATCGACCTCGGGCAGCGCACCGCCCGGGGTGGGCACCGAATGCAGATCGGTGAACGCGCCGGGATCGCCCAGCACCAGCACATGCCGCAGCGTGGGCACGGCGGCGCACACCTGATGGGCGAGCGCGCGATAGTCGAAATCGCCTGCCCTGTCGGCGATCACGTACGCGACCGCACCCGAGAGCCGGGTGAGATGCTCTATCTCGGCGCGCCGATGCGCGGGCAGGGTGAGCACCGGGATGATGCCCGCGCGCAGCAGACCGAACAGCACCGGCACGAATTCGAGCACATTGGGCAGCTGCACCACGACCCGATCACCGGGCGCCAGACCGAGTTTCAGCAGTCCGTGCGCCATCCGATCGGCGGCGGTGTCCAGATCGGCGTAGGTCGCGCCCGCCCCGGGCGTGCCCGGATCGCCGAGCAGGGCGATGCGGTCGGGCCACTGCCGCGCCGCGTCGCGGAGTAGTTCGCCGAGTGGGCGACCGGCCCAATATCCGGCCTGCCGGTAGCTTTCGGCGAGTTCGGCGGGGAAGGGGACGAAGCCGTCGCGGTGGTCGCGTGCGGTCGATAGCGATGTCACGATGCTGAGCCTCTGGGAGTAAGGGTTGCGTAATGAAGGTTAGGCAACCCTATCTCAATCAGTGAGTGGCGGGCAGCTCGCATCCGCCGTCGAGGATGCCGAGATCGTGCGGCAGCTGATAACAGGCCGGATCATCGGGCAGCTTCCAGTGGAAGCCCTCCAGGAAGAACGTCGCCACCAGATTCACGATGATCACCAGCGCGAGGAAGCCGAAGGCCAGCTGCCCGGCCATCCGATGCGGCCGAGCCGGAATCGTCGTGGTCGACGTCCCGTACGAAAACGTCAGCACCACACCGATTGTCGTGATGGCGGCGACGAACAGAATCCACGCCCACACGTACAGGTGCAGGCCGAACACCGCGCCCATGTATCCGGGATCGCCCGGCAGGATGTGCAGCATGGTCTGCCGCCACGCGGTGAAACCGCCGCCGAAACAGGCCACGATCGCCATACCCCAGCCGACCGCGTAATCACGCGGCGCGATGGTGCCGGTCATGCCCTTGCGCACGATGTACGCCCCGCCGAGCGCGGCCAGCATCATGAAGTAGCGCTGCAGCATGCACAGCGGGCACGGGTACTCCCAGTTCACGAATTGGAAGCCGAGCCCGCCGCAGATCACTCCCGCCCAACCGACCATGAAGATCAGCGCCAGCCAGAATTGCAGCTGATTCAGCACTCCGCCACGGCTTTCCACGGTTCCGGGCGCGGTATCGGTCACCATGTCAGCCCCAATCCGAGGCTGCTGGTGATGTGCAGCTTCAGCAGTACGCCGCAGGCGATCGCCGCGATCCACCAGCCGGTCAGAATCGCGCGCCGCGAACTCTGTTTGAGAATCAAGTACAGCACGCATAGCAAACCCGCGAGTATGAGCGTGTCCATAGCCGCGGACGCTACCGCTTTGCCTGGTCAGGGCCTATCAAACGGACTCGGACACGCCGCCGTTCCGAATTGCTCCGCGAACGTACGGCGAATTTCGGGCACGGGCCGGTTGGTGGCGAGATCCGGCGGGCGGGCGCGCACGCCCCTAGACTCGACCTCGTGAGTGGTTGGGGCATAGCCGACATCCCGGATCAGGCCGGCCGCACGATCATCGTGACCGGCGCCAACAGCGGGCTGGGCGCGGTCACCGCGCGAGCCCTCGCCGAGGCCGGGGCGCAGGTGATCATGGCCTGCCGCAATGAGGTCAAGGCGCGCTCGGTGGCCGACAGCATCGGTAAGAACGTGCAGGTGCGGCGACTCGACCTGGCCGATCTGGCCTCGGTGCGCGAATTCGCCGATTCCGTCGAGACCGCCGATGTGCTCATCAACAACGCGGGCCTGATGGCGGTACCGCTCAAGCGCACCGCCGACGGCTTCGAAATGCAGATCGGCACAAACCATCTCGGCCATTTCGCGCTCACCGGGCTGCTGCTGGACAAGGTGAGCGATCGCATCGTCACTCTCTCCAGCGGGATGCACGCCATGGGCAAGATCGATCTCGCGGATCTGAACTGGGAGCATCGCCGCTATCAGCGCTGGCTCGCGTACGGGCAGTCCAAACTGGCGAATCTCATGTTCGCCTACGAATTACAGCGCAGGCTGACCGCGGCGGGCTCATCGAAGCTGTCGCTGGCCGCGCATCCGGGCTACGCCGCGACCGAATTGCAGGGCAAGACCGAATCGTTCCAGGATTACTTCCTGGCGGCCGGTAACCGGCTCTTCGCGCAGAGCGCCGAAATGGGCGCGCTGCCAAGCCTTTTCGCCGCCACCGCCGCCGAGGTGCGGCCGGGCGGATTCTACGGCCCGACCGGATTGCGCGGTCTGCGCGGTAATCCCGGGCCCAGCGGCTCCACCGCAGCTTCCCGCGATGAGGTCACCGCGCGGCGGCTGTGGGAACTGTCCGAACAGCTGACCAAGGTCAGCTACGCGTTCCCGCGGCGGTAGCGGTGAGCATTCCCTTCGACCGGCGCGATCAGCTGGAGAAGATTCAGCAGGGGCTGTTGCAGGGTGAGACGATCCTGGCGGTGTACGACGCCATCGGGGTCGGCACCGGATTCCTGGGGCTCACCGATCGGCGCGTGATCATTCAGGACAACTCGTTCGTGGGGAAGAAGATCGCCATCACGAGCATTCCGTACGCGCGGATCAGCAGCGTCAGCGTGATCACCAATAAATCGTTCGCCGGACAGTTCTTCTCCTCCGGCCACATCGTGATCAGCACCGGGCACAACAACTACGAGGTCGAGTTCCGCGGCGATGAGAAGACGCGGCATGTGCACGATGTGATCCTGCACTACATCGCGCGCTAGCTACGGCTCGGCAATCAGGTTCCGAGCGGGCGATTTTCCCGAATGCCGTCCCAGTCGATGGGACGGCATCCCACTGTGTGTCGGCTGCCACACGCAATTTCCGTCATCTCTGATACTGTGCCGGGCATGCAGCGCGTGTATTTCTGGTTTAGCCAGCCGGCCCCGGGTGGGCTCGGCGGCGCGAACCTGCGCTGACCTTCTCCACCCCGAGCCGGATGAACAGACCGGCTCCGAGGGGTTCACAGTCAGAAATCCCCGTGGGTCGGCCTGAGAAAAGGAACCCACGAACATGACTACCGCTGCCGATCTCGATCCCCGGCATGCCGATCTCGATGACCAGCGCACTCTCAGCGTGAGCCCCTTGCGCTCGCCGGCCGAGGTGCGCGGCGACTACCCGCTCGATGACGCGCTCGCCGATACCGTGCGCGCGGGCCGCAAGGCCACCGTCGAGGTGCTCAACGGCGAGGACGACCGCCTGATGGTGATCGTCGGACCGTGTTCGGTGCACGACACCGCCGCCGCCATGGAGTACGCCCGCAAGCTCGCCGCCAAGGCCGCCGAGCTCGGCGACCGGCTGCACGTGGTGATGCGCGTCTACTTCGAGAAGCCGCGCACCACGCTCGGGTGGAAGGGCCTGATCAACGATCCGCACCTGGACGGCAGCTTCGACATCAACACCGGGCTGAACGTCGGCCGCGAACTGCTGCTCGACATCACCGGGCTGGGCCTGCCGGTGGCGGTCGAATTCCTCGATCCGATTACCCCGCAGTACATCGCGGACCTGGTGTCCTACGGCGCCATCGGCGCGCGCACCGCCGCCAGCCAGGTGCACCGGCAGCTGTCGAGTGCGCTGTCCATGCCGGTCGGCATCAAGAACGGCACCGACGGCGATGTGCAGGTCGCGGTCGACGGCGTGCGCGCCGCGGCGGCCAGCCATGTCTTCCCCGGCACCGATCTGGACGGGCGTTCCGCGCTCATCCGCACCGCGGGCAACCCGGACTGCCACGTCATCCTGCGCGGCGGCAGCAACGGCACCAACTTCGACGCCGATTCCTGCGCGGAAGCCCTTATCCGCCTGGAGAAGTCGTCGCTGGCGCAGCGCCTGGTGGTCGACGCCTCGCACGGCAACAGCAATAAGGACCACAACAAGCAGGTCGACGTGGTCACCGATATCGCGGGCCGCATCGCCGCCGGTGAGGACACCGTCGTCGGCCTGATGATGGAGAGCTTCCTGGTCGCGGGCCGCCAGGACCTCACCCTCGGCCACCCGGAAACCCTCACCTACGGCCAGTCCATCACCGACGCCTGCCTGGACTGGGATGTCACCGCCACCCAGCTCGATGTGCTGGCCGATGCGGTAGCGGCCCGTCGCGCGGCACGCGGCTGAAATAGGCTGCGGGAGAGCGGGTTCCGGTGTCGGGCCGGAACCCTCCCGGTGCGGCCGCCTGCCCGGATCGACCCTTCCCGCGCGGACGCGCGACCGGATCGAACCGCTCGGGCACGTCCCGAACCCGAATGTGACCCCCTGTCTTCCCGGCGCGTTTTTGGCCGGGATCCACTGAAACCTGTTGTCCGGCAGCAGGTGTGGATCCCGGCCAAAAGCATGCCGGGATGACGGAAGTAGTGCTGCTTGGGATGACGGAAGTAGTGCTGCTTGGGATGACGGGGGTGGTGCTGTTTGGGGTGGGGTGGTGTTGCTTGGGATGGGGGTCAGATTCCGTCGGGCCAGGTGGGGGCGGGGGCGGGGGGATCGGTGCGGAGGCGGGCGGCTATCCAGCTGTCGAGGCGGGTGCCGCGTTGGACGCAGCCGCTGCGGAGTAGGCCCTCGTAGTGGAAGCCGGCGCGGCGGGCTACGGCGGCGGAGGCGTGGTTGCCGACTATGGCGCGCCATTCGATGCGGTCCAGGGTGAGCCAGCCGGGGGCGAAGGCGGCCTCGCAGGCGAGGTGCACGGCCTGGGTCATGAGGCCGCGGCCGCGGACTTCGGCGGAGAGCCAGAAACCTATTTCGGCCGAATTGTGGTCGCGGCGTGAATCAATCGGGCCCAGGCCGATCATGCCGACGACCGGAGCGTGTTCGCCCAGGCGCAGTGCCCAGGTGGGGCTGCGGTCGGCCCAGCCGGGGGTGACCATGTCGTAGATGAACTTCTCGGCGTCGGCGCGGATGTAGGGGACCGGCATGGTGGTCCAGCGGCCGACCGAGGGTTGTTGGCAGCACGCGGTGATGTCGTCGATATCCAGGGCGGTCGGCGGGGACAGCCACACCGTGCCGTTAGTGAGCGTCCGCGCGTCCATTCCGCCATGCTGTCACGGAACCTCGCACGGGCGCATCGGGTTTGCGGTGGTCGGCCGCGGTGGTGCGGACGCCGTCCGGGGCGGTGCCCGATTGGTCCGACCGCGACCGTAGGATCGGGTCGATGGTCGCCGCTCTGCTCACCGATTTGTTCGAAACCCATCGGCCACACCTGCTCTCGGTGGCCTATCGGTTGACGGGCAGCGTCGTCGATGCCGAGGACGCGGTGCAGGAGAGCTGGTTGCGGCTCGCGGTGGCCCGGCAGCACGAGATCGAGGATCTGCGCGCCTGGCTCACCACCGTCGTCTCGCGAATCTGCCTGGACCGGTTGCGCAGTGCCGCCGCGCGACGCGAGCAGTACGTGGGTCAGTGGTTGCCCGAACCCATTGTGACCAGCGCGCAACCCTCCAGCGCACCCGATCCGCTGGCCGCGGTGGTGCGCAAACAGGATGCGCGGTTCGCCGCCCTGGTGGTCATGGACACCCTCACCCCGCCGCAGCGGGTGGCTTTCGTACTGCACGACGGCTTCGCGGTGCCGTTCGACGAGATCGCGGACATCCTGGGCGTTTCCGTCGAGGCGGCGCGGGCGCTGGCCTCGCGGGCGCGAAAAGCCTTGGCGCACAGCCCGGAACCGGTCACCGATGCCGAGCACAATGCCGCTGTGCAGCAACTGCTGGAGGCGCTGTACCGGGGTGATGTGAATGCCGTTGTGGCGGCGCTGCATCCGGATGTGCGCACCATCGGCGATGCGGGCGGCACCACCGCGACGGCGATCAATGTGGTTGCGGGCGTGGACAAGAACGCCCGGCTCTGGCTCGGGCTGCGTACCCGGCACGGTTTCGACGATCCGGCGGTCTACGAATCGGGCGCGTTCGAATTCGTGCTCGTCAACGGCCAATTGGGGATTCTGGTGCACGAGCGTGCCTCGGAACAGGGGCGTCCCGGGACCCCTCCGCGCGTCTACGGGTTCACCGTGCGGGACGGAAAGGTCTGGGGCGTCTACGATCTCGTCAATCCGGCCAAGCTCGAGGGCCTGCGGCTACCGCACTGACGTACGGTCCCGAGACCCGATGGGCGGCACACCCCCGACCGACATGCCGCACATCGGCGCTCATTACTTCGGGGGGTAGGTGAACCCGGAGCCGGAGCTGCAATCCATACCGCCGGACAGGCTGACCGAACCGGTGGGCATGCAGTTTCCGATACCCGAACCGGTACCGGAGCCGGACCCGCCCGAGCCGGAGGGCGGGAAGCTGGAGCCGAGGTTGAAGTCCCCGGTCGACCAGTTGCCCGCAATAAGCTGATGCGCAATCTGATGTACGAAATCGACCGCCGCCGCCGGGTGCAAGAGAAGTTCTAAGTACGAGGGCATATTTCGCCCCTTTCGAGAAACCGCTGATAGGCGGTTGTGAGATAAAACACGGGCAGGCTAGCCGCCTTTAGGGCATTGCACAACGAGCCAGGTAGGGAGTTCGATCCAAAAGTGAAACATAGCCTTTCGCTATCGTTTCGCAACCATTGCGGCGGGTGGACTATCCTCCGGACATGCGCCCGATTCCGACCGTCGCCCGGCTGCGCCCGTACGCCTCGACGATCTTTGCTGAGATGACCGAACTCGCCGTCCGGCACGGTGCCGTCAATCTGGGGCAGGGTTTTCCGGACTCCGACGGCCCCGTCGGCATGCTCGATGTGGCCCGGCAGGCCATCGCCGACGGTTTCAACCAGTACCCGCCCGGTCGCGGCGTACCCGTACTGCGCCAAGCGATTGCGACCGATCGCGCCCGCCGCTACGGCACCCACTACGACCCGGACAGTCAGGTGCTGGTGACCGTCGGCGCCACCGAGGCCATCGCCGCCACCATCCTCGGACTGGTCGAACCCGGTGACGAAGTGGTGCTCATCGAGCCCTACTACGACTCCTACGCCGCCGCCATCGCACTGGCCGGGGCGCAGCGCCGCACCGCGCGCCTGGTCCCGGACGGTGACGGCTTCGCCCTGGACCTGGACAGCCTGCGCGCCGCCATCACGCCCAGAACCCGCATGCTGCTGGTGAATTCACCGCACAATCCGACCGGCGCGGTGCTCTCCCGCGCGGATCTGACCGCGATCGCGCAGCTCGCCATAGAACACGACCTCTACGTCATGTCGGACGAGGCGTACGAGCATCTGACCTTCGACGGGCATCAGCACATCAGCATCGCCACCCTGCCCGGCATGTTCGAGCGCACCGTCGTGATCTCCAGCGCCGCCAAGACTTTCAGCGTCACCGGCTGGAAGATCGGCTGGGCCTGCGCCCCCGCTCCGCTCATCGACGCCGTGCTGGCCGCCAAACAGTTCCTCACCTTCGTCGGCGGCGGCCCCTTCCAGCCCGCTGTGGCGCACGCCCTGGAACATTCACAGGGCTGGGTGGCCGCACTGCGGGATACGCTCTCGGAGAAGCGCCTTCGCCTTTCCGCGGCCCTGTCGGAGGCGGGCTTCGGTGTAAAGCGCAGCGACGGCACCTATTTCGTCTGCGCCGACATCACCCCGCTCGGCGCGACCGACGCCTACGACTTCTGCCGCGAACTCCCCGAACGCCTCGGCGTGGCCGCGGTCCCGGTCAGCGTCTTCGCCGATGACAAAGCCTCCTGGAACCACCTGGTCCGCTTCACCTTCTGCAAGAAAGAGGAGACCATCGCCGAGGGCGTCCGCCGCCTCCGCGCGGGCCGCACCGCCTCCGCTCGCTGACCGCCCGGGAGACAAGGGGGAGTCCACTCGGTTGCGACTGGCCCGCGACAGGGCGGGCCAGTTCGCGCAGGATCTAGGTCATGATCCAGATGGCCGCGGTTCTCGGTGTCGCGTCGATAGCGCTGGGCATGGTGCTCACGCCCGGCCCGAACATGATGTACCTGGTCTCACGGACCGTGTCGCAGGGCCGCCGCGCCGGATTCATCTCCCTGACGGGTGTGGCGGCCGGATTCGCGGTCTACCTGGCCGCCGCCACCGCCGGTATCACCGCGGTGTTCGCCATGGTGCCCGCGCTGTATCTGGCCCTGAAACTGGCCGGTGCCGCCTACCTGCTCTACCTGGCCTGGAAAACCCTGCGCCCCGGCGGCCTTTCGGCCTTCGCCCCCGAAGCCATGCCCGCCGACCCCACCCGCCGCCTGTTCGCCATGGGTTTCCTCACCAACCTGCTGAACCCCAAGATCGCCATCATGTACATGGCGCTCATCCCGCAATTCGTGGTCCCCGCCCGCGGTTCGGTCTGGTTGCAGAGCCTGAGCCTGGGCGCGGTGCAGATCGCCATCGCCATCACGGTCAACGGCCTGATCGTGCTCAGCGCGGGCGCTCTCGCGACCTTCCTCGCCGCCCGCCCGCTCTGGCTGCGCGCCCAGCGCCTGGTCACCGGCTCGGTCCTGGGCGTGATGGCCGCCCTGGTCGCCACCGACCGCGCCCGCCCGCTACCCGCCTGACCACCCGACCGGATCATGCCCGGAGCGAATGATCATGCAGCGGCACAGCTTTCGATTACTGTATTGCTCGTTCCGCATGTTTGATTCTCTGGAGGGGGATTTCTCCGCATGTCCGCGCCCGATCCGTATGGGGGCTACGAACCCCAAGCGCCCGGCCAGTTCGGCGGCCAGCCGATGCCCAATCAATATCAGCAGCCGGGCCAGCAGCTTCAGCCCGCGCCCGGCTACCAGCCGCAGGGATATCCCCCGCAGCCCGGGTACGCGCCCCAGGGGTACGCGCCGCAGCCCGGATATCAGACCCAGCCCGGGTACCAAACTCAGCCGGGTTATCAACCCCAGCCGGGCTACAGCTACCCGCCCCAGCAGCCGCAGATCATCATCAACAATGTCGCCGCAGCATCGGCGTCGTCGTCGCGCGGCGGCGGGGTGACCTTCCGGATTGCCCCCAAGCGGCAGTCGCTAGGGGTGCATCTAGTGCTGTTCCTGTTCACCGCCGGCATCGGCAATGTCGTCTACGCCTGGTACGTCATGGATTGGAACAAGAAGCGCGGCTTGTAGTTCCGCCGCTCAGGAGCGCAGCGAGCCCGGGTAGAGGTATTCGTCGGCCGGGGGTTCGGAGCGGTCCAGCCAAGCCGCCAGGAAGCCGGTGAGGTCCACCGGGGTGCGGGACTGCATGAAACGGCGGAACTCCGGCATGGAGGCGTTGCCGTAGCGGTGACCGTCGACGAAATCGTGGACCGCGCCGAAGAACGCGGCATCGCCCATGGTGCGGCGCAGGGCGTGCAGGAAGAGCGGGCCGCGGTAGTAGACCGCGGTGAATTCGTTTCCGACACCGGGGTTTTGCAGCATGATGCGCCAGAACTTGTCCTCGCCACGGTATTTGGCGACGGTCTCGCGATACATTGCGTCGACGTCCTTGCCCTCCATGCGTTCGGGCCACAGGTAGTCGGCGGTGTAGCTGGCGAAGCATTCGTTCAGGCAGATATCGGACCAATGCTCGACCGACATGGAATCGCCCCACCACTGGTGGGTCAGCTCGTGCACCACCGTGTCCAGATCGGTCCAGGGCGCGTAGATGGGCCGGGACTGCGTCTCGAGTGAGAACTGGAGGTCGGTGTCGACGTAGATGCCGCCCGCGGTGTCGAACGGGTACGGGCCGTACAGCTGCTCCAGGAAGTCCAGGAACTCCGGCAGCCGCGCCTCGGTATCGCGGGTGGACTGTTTGACGTCCGGGGCGAATGCGCTCAAAAGCGGTGTGCCATTGGCGCGCTGCTGCGCCAGGAAGTCGAATTTGTCGATGGCGATGGTGGTCAGATAGCCGACCACGGGCTGGCGCATCTCCCAATCCACCGTGCGATTGGCCCCGTGCACCTCATCGCGGATCTTCAGACCGTTGGACATGACCTCCCATTCGGCGGGCACGGTGGCGTGCAGCGCGAAAGTGGCCTTGTCCAAAGGGGTGTCGTTGAGCGGATACCAGGCCGAGGCCGAATGCGGTTCGCCCGCAACGAAAGCCCCGCCGCTGGGCGAGAGCACCCAGCCCTCGCCGTCGGTGCCGGTGATATCGCCGCCGTACTCCACCTGCACCGTGAACGGCAGGCCGGGCAGCAGCGGCAGCATCGGTGTGATCACCAGCTCGTGCTCCTGGGTGCGATCGAACCAGGCGGGCAGATTGTTGACCGTCACCTTGGAGATCGCCGGGCCGCTGTAGTCCAGGTTGAACGTGCGCAGCGCCTGGGTGGCGACCGCGTCCACCCGGGTTGAACCGGTCATGGCGTGCGAGGCCGGATCGTAGCCGAGGGTGATGTCGTAGTTCTTGGCGTCGTACCCGCCATTGCCGTCCAGCGGGTAGTACGGATCGCCGAGTCCCGGCGCACCGGCGAACGGATCGCCCGGATCACCCTGTGCGGGAACGGCGTTCGCGCCCGCCAGCAGTATCGCGCCGACCACCGTGTACCGCCACCAGCTGTGCCTCATACGTCGAACCGCCCCTTTCCGGCGCGAAATGAAAGAACCCCCCGGGCGATGCTAGTCGCCGCCGCACTCAATGACTGGTGCCCGACACGGCCACGCTGGCGCCGAGTCCGATGATCATCACCCCGCCCGCGCCGCCGACCGTCTCCAGCCGCTTGGGCGAGCGCGCGAACCAATCCCGCGCCAATCCCGCCACCAGCGCCCAGGCGCTGTCCGAGACCACCGCGATGGCCAGGAAGATGAGGCCGAGGATGAGCATCTGCACGGGGACCGGACCACTGTCCGGATCGACGAACTGCGGCAGCACCGCGGAGAAGAAGATAATGGCCTTGGGATTGCTGATCCCCACCAGGAACGCCTGCCGCAACAGCTTGCCGCCCTCGGCGACCTCGCGCCGCGATTCCCACGCCTCGCGCAGTGATTTGCGTTCGCGAATGGCCTGTACGCCCAGGTAGATCAGGTACGCGGCGCCGGCCAGCTTCACGGTGTTGAGCGCGATGGCCGAAGCCGCCACGATCGCGCCGAGCCCGATCGCGACCAGGGTGAGCACCAGGAGCACGCCCACGGCGTGACCGAGTACCGATAGCAGGGCGGCCTTGCGCCCGGAGGTGAGCGCGCGGCCGATGACGAAGAGCACTCCCGGTCCGGGAATGACGATGAGGACGGTGGCCGCGACGAAGAAGGCGGCAAGATTCGCGCCGGGGATCATCGGATCATTCTACGTTCCGGGGCAAGGGATTTCGGGTCGCTTACCCCGGCGCCTACCCGGTTACCCGGCGGAGCTCCTCGGGGAGCTGTTGCGGATCCAGCAGCAGCCGTTTGGCATCCACGTGCCGCACCTTGTCCGCCAGATCCAGATTGTCGGTGAGCAGCTGCCATTCGACATCGCGGATCGTGGTGCGAGCCCGTTCGATGACATTGAGATCCCGGGTGCCCCAGGCGATCGGCATGGCGCTCACCGACTGCCACAGCTCGCCGACCGAACCGGGCGCGCGATCGATCCGCACCGTCACCGACGGCACCTGTTCGCCGACCCGCGTCCGATGCCCGGGCAGGGCGCGCACCGTGCGGGTCACCAGGGCGTACCGCGGGCCGTCGGTATTCGGCTTGGCCAGATCCACCAGCGCCAGCAGCGTCGCCCCCGAACCGCTGGTCTCCGACACCACCGCGGGCACCAGTTCGCCTGCGGCATAGAGCTTGTCGACCCGGCCCCGATGCGGTGTCCACAGGCCGATGAACAGCGAGGTGATGGCCCCCAGCAGGAAGGCCACCGCCAGCAGCCACGACCACGGGTGATTCACCCACACCAGGAAAGCGGTGCCCAGCCCCAGCACTACTGCCGCGCCCACCCCGAGCACCCGCAACCGCCGCAGATCGGCGACGACTTCGTTGACCGCCCGGGCATGCTCACGGTCGACCGCGAATTCGAAGCGTCGCACGTGCCTTCCCTCCCGCCTTCCGGAGGCTAGTCCTCCAGTTATCCTAACGTCGGCCCCAGCAGGTCGTCCGCATCGGTGATGCGATAGGCATACCCCTGCTCGGCAAGGAAACGCTGCCGGTGCGCGGCGTATTCGGCGTCCAGCGTGTCACGTGCGACAACGGAATAGAAGTGAGCCTGGCCGCCATCCTGTTTCGGCCGCAGCAGCCGCCCCAACCGCTGCGCCTCCTCCTGCCGAGACCCGAAAGTGCCCGAAACCTGCACCGCCACAGAGGCTTCCGGCAGATCGATGGAGAAATTCGCGACCTTGCTGACCACCAGCACCGGAATCTCCCCGAGCCGGAAGGATTCGAACAGCTTCTCGCGCTCCTTGGTGCTGGTGGAACCCTGGATGACCGGCGCATTCAGGTGTTCGCCCAGCTCATCCAGCTGATCCAGGTACGCGCCGATGACCAGGCTCGGCGAGCCCTTGTGCTGGGCCAGAATCGATTCCACCACCGGCAGTTTGGTGCGCGCGGTGGAGCACAGCTTGTAGCGCTCCTCGGGTTCGGCTGTGGCGTATGCCATACGTTCGGCATCGGTGAGCGTCACCCGCACCTCGACGCAATCGGCCGGGGCGATCCAGCCCTGCGCCTCGATATCCTTCCAGGGCGCGTCATAGCGCTTGGGCCCGATGAGCGAGAAGACATCGCCCTCGCGGCCGTCCTCGCGCACCAGGGTCGCGGTCAGGCCGAGCCGGCGGCGGGACTGCAGATCCGCGGTCATGCGGAAGACCGGCGCGGGCAGCAGATGCACCTCGTCGTAGATGACCAGACCCCAGTCGCGGCTGTCGAACAGCTCCAGATGCCGGTACTCGCCCTTGGTCTTGCGCGTGATCACCTGATAGGTGGCGATGGTGACCGGGCGAATCTCCTTGCGCTCACCGGAGTATTCGCCGATCTCCTCCTCGGTGAGCGAGGTGCGGGCCAGCAACTCGCGCCGCCACTGCCGCCCGGCCACGGTATTGGTGACCAGGATCAGCGTGGTCGCCTTGGCCTTGGCCATGGCCGCCGCGCCCACCATGGTCTTGCCCGCGCCACAGGGCAATACGACCACGCCGGAGCCGCCCGCCCAGAACGAGTCGGCCGCCATCTGCTGATAGTCGCGCAGCTCCCAGTGCCCGCCCTCGTAATCGAGGTCGATGGCGTGCGCCTCGCCGTCCACGTAACCCGCGAGGTCCTCGGCGGGCCAGCCGATCTTCAACAGCATCTGTTTGATGCGCCCGCGCTCGGACGGATGCACCACCACGGTGTCGTCGTCCACGCGCGCGCCGAGCATGGGGGCGATCTTCTTATGCCGGAGCACCTCCTCCAGCACCGCGCGATCCAGGCTGACCAGGGTCAGCCCGTGCGCCGGATTCTTCACCAGCTGTAGCCGGCCGTACCGGGCCATGGTGTCGACGATGTCCACCAGCAGCGGCTGCGGGACGGCGTACCGGGAGAACTTCACCAGCGCGTCGACCACCTGCTCGGCATCGTGACCGGCGGCGCGGGCATTCCACAGCGCCAGCGGGGTGATGCGGTAGGTGTGCACGTGCTCGGGCGCCCGCTCCAGTTCCGCGAACGGCGCGATGGACTGCCGGGCGGCGTTAGCGGCCTCGTGATCCACCTCGAGCAGCAGTGTCTTATCGCTTTGGACGATGAGCGGTCCGTCGGTCACGGCACCTCCTGGCTTGTCGGCCCCGAACAGGGCCGTTGTCCATTGTTCCTGATGGCACCGACAGCGCGGCGGGGGGTAATTCGGCGAAAACGGTCAAGCCCCGAGTTTCGGTGGCTACGATCCCTTCCAACTTGGGCGGTTGTCCAGATAGTCCGTGTTGTGTCGAAGTTATGTCGAAAGCTGAATAGAGGTGCCGATGCGCAGGGTATTACGGGGCAGACGGTGGCAGGTGGGCCTGGTCGTCGCGGCACTCGGGGGAGCGGTGCTGGTCACACCACCTACCGCGCAGGCCGCGCCGACCGGCACCGCGGCCGTTCACGCGGACGGGAACAGCTTCGTCGACGAGTTCGGGCGGGTCGTGCTGCTGCACGGGGTCAACAACGTCGACAAGGACGCGCCGTACATCGAACCGGGGGACGGATTCACCCTCACCGCCGAGGACGCGGCGCTACTGGCCGGGCACGGCTTCAACACCGTGCGACTCGGGGTGTCCTTCGACGGTTTGATGCCGACCAAGGGGGTGGTCGACACCGCGTACCTGGATCACGTCGCCACCGTGGTGGATACGCTGGCGCAGAGCGGGATTCACACCCTCCTGGACAATCATCAGGACGGACTCTCGAAAGTGTGGGGCGGCAACGGCTTTCCGGAATGGTCGCTGAAATCCCGTCCGGGAGCACTGGAACCGAACCTCGGCTTCCCGCTCTACTACCTCATGCCCAGCATGAATCAGGGCTGGGATGAGGTGTGGAGCAACAGCAATGGGGTCCTCGACTATCTCGGCCAGGCGCTCGGCGCGCTCGCCGGGCGGCTCGACGGGCATGCCGGGGTGCTCGGCTTCGAGCTCATGAACGAGCCGTGGCCGGGCAGCGCGTTCCTGTCCTGCTACCCCAACGGCTGCCCCGGCTTCGACGTGAAATACCAAGCGGCCATGCAGAAGCTGACCGATGCGGTGCGGGCGCGCAATGCGAACACCATGGTGTTCTGGGAGCCCAATGTCACCTGGAACGAGACCATGCCGTCGAACCTCGGCAGGAATCCGCCCATCACCGCGCCCGATATCGCGTTCGCCCCGCACGACTACTGCATTCCCAGCCAGCTCGCCATCTACCTGGGCCTGCCCGCCTTCCTGCGCGGACTGTGCCCGATGCAGCAGGACAAGACCTGGGGCAATATCGACTCCTTCACCAATCGCACGCATCTGCCCACCCTGGTCACCGAATTCGGCGACGGTGATCCGACCGTGCTGCGCAACACCGTGATTCGCGCCGACGAGCGGTTCATCAGCTGGCAGTACTGGCATTACGCCTCGCGGTTCGGAGCGCCCGAACCGCGACCCGATCCCTTCCTCGGCGATATCGGCAGGCAACTGGTGCGGACCTATCCGCAGGCCACCGCGGGCACGCCGGGTCGAATGATCTTCGACGCGGACACCGGCGACTTCGCCTACCGCTACACCCCGCACGCCGGGCCGCGGCCGACCGAGATCTACGTTTCCGATCTGCACTATCCGAACGGCTACGAGGTCCGGGTGGACGGCGGGACCGTCACCTCGCCCGCGGGAGCCCGCGTGGTGACCGTGCAACCGGCCTCCGGGTCATCGGTCACCGTCTACATCAACCGCCCGGGCTCCAAGGGGGCTACTGTGCCGACAGGTCCGATCGGGACCGGATCGGCCGGCTCGTCGGGTTCGGCGGGTTCGTCGTCCGGTTCCGCCTCGGGTTCGTAAATCCCCAATTTCGGTGATGCGGTCGGCGATAGCGCAAAGGTATCCTCACCGCGTTCACGGCAGCCGTGAATCGTACGGTGAGAAAGGTTTTCGCAGGTGAAGTTCACAGGAACGAGGCCGCTACTGCGTCTCGTGCTGGCCCTGGTGGCCGTGGCGGTGGCCGCGCTGGCAGTGACCGGTTGTTCGATGATCAAGGACGCCAGCAAGTCCGATACCGCCAAGGCGAAGGTCGGCGACTGCATCAACGTGATCGAGGGGTCGATGGTCGACTCCAAGACCGAGCCGGTCGACTGCTCGTCGGAGAAGGCGGTCTACAAGGTCGCGCAGATCTTCGACAAGAAGACCGACTGCAAGGAAGAGCAGACCTCCTACGAGGAAACGCTCAATGGCGGGACCACCGCGTTCCTGTGCCTGACGCCCAACTTCAAAGAGGGCGCCTGCTACAACGAGAGCCAGACCACCGGCTACAAGAACGTCGAGTGCACCGCGCCCGAGGCGTCGTTCAAGGTGACCAAGCGCATCGACGGCCAGGCCGACGAATTCCTGTGCGATGCCAACACCGCGATCGGCTTCCGGACGGTCTCGGACCCGAAAACCACGTTCTGCCTCGGGAATCCGAAGTAGGACCTATTCGATCAGCGCTACCGACGCGATGCGGTGCAGGGTGAAGTGCCGGATCGCGCCGGTCACCGGGTCCAGCGCATCCAGTTGGCCGCCACCGACTTTCAGCGGTTCGACCACGCGCTGGGTGGCGACGCCGGAGGCGTCCACATAGCCGATGTGCACCGGACGCCTGGTGCGGGAAGCCAATTGGAGCAGGTTGAGGGTGGCGGCGGTGGTGGTGCGGGTGCCGTCCGAGCGGACGGTCTGACCCGCCCGCGATTGCGCCGCCCGCTCACCCGCGCGCAATTCCGCCACCAGCGCCTGAAGTTGTTCGGTGCTGGGCGGATTCGGCCGCCAATTCGGTTTCTGCCCGGAGCGGGCCGGTATGCGGGCACCGCGCGGGCGCAGATCCACGATCGCGCCGGAGGAGTCCTCACCCGCCGGGCTGAAGCCCGCGGCGCGCAGATGTTCGAGCACCTCGCCCAGGGCGGCCTGCGAAATGGCGACCGTCGGAGCCACCGCGCGCAGGGCCAGCTGACTCGCCACGGGGGCGGCCAGCACTTCCGCCAGCAGCGCGGGATCCTCACTGCGGACGAAGGATTGGGCCATCCCCGCGCGTAGTCGCCCGTGCCGCCGCGCCACATCGTCGATGAGATAGGTGAGCGCCTGCGGTACCGGGGTGCGCGAATGCGCGGTGAACAGGTTATGCAGTTCCGCCGCTGTCGCACCCGCGTCCAGCGCGCGCCGCACCGAATTCTCACTCAGCCGGTAAACCGTTGCCGCACCGGCCGATTCGACATCGGCGACCAGGGAGATTCGATCCAGCAGCTCGGGCACCAGCGGCCCGGGCGCGATCACCGTCAAATCCGCCTGTACGAGAACGTGATCCACGGGTTCGGGCAGGGCGGCCGCCATCTCCGATTCCGCGTCCTCCGCGCTGCCGTGCAGCAGTGCCCGGCCCGCCGAGGTGACCGCGCCGCGCGCCACCAGGCCCAGCGTCTCGGCCTCGGCGAGCGTGCGCTCCACCGCGTCCAGCCGGTAGTGCCGTCGCCAGCGCGGTTGCCGCCAGGCCAGCGCCCGGCCCAGATCGGCGGCGGAAACCGCGTTGCCGGAAGGGTATTCGGCCAGCAGGCGCAGGATCGCGCGGCGATCACGCACCGCGTGCACATTGCGCAGTTCGGCCGAGAGCGCGGCGAGGGGTTTGTCATTGGCGTCCCGCGCGCCGATCATCCACGGGAAGCGATCCAGCTCCAGCCAGGCTTGCGCGAGCACCACCCAGCGGCGGGCGGGGACCACGGCCAGCCAGGCGTCGGAGGTGGTGGTCGGGGCCCAGAAGTCCTCGGTGCCGTCATCGGGCAGCGGTTCGGGCGAGCCCTTGTCCAGCAGCCGGGCCGCGGCCAGCACCTCGGCGATCAGGCCGATCCGGGTCTCATCGACCCCGGTCTGCTTCACCACCCGCCGGATCTCCCGCACACCCAGTCCGCCCGAGCGCAGTGCGGGCGCGGGGGCCTGGGCGAGCACATCCAGGATGGCGGCGCTGTGCCGCAACAGTTCTCCGACCTCACCGGCGGCCGCCGCGTTCACATCCGCGCTGCCCTGCTTGCGCAATTCGGGCTGCGGCGGGGTGAGCGCGTGCGGATCGGTGACCGGTTCATCGCGCAGCACCTGACCGACCGAGATCGGCAGTTCCACCGTCTCGTCATCGATCCAGCGCAGTAGTCGGCGCGCCAGCAGCCGTTGCACCGGCCGATCCTCCGGCGTACCCGGTGCGGCATCGCGGGTGCGCCCGCGCGGCCCGGTGGTCGCCAGCTTGTCCAGCAGGCCGCGTTCGGGCGGAAGCAGTTCCGCCAGTGCGGCATTGATCTCGGGCTCGGTGAGCGAATCCGGCAGTTCGGTGGTGCTGCCCAGCGGCCACGGCAGCGCCTCCTGTGCGGAGGGGGTCAGATGCAGTGCCTTGTCCGATCCCCACACCAGCGCCCGCGCCCGCAGCTTCGCCACCGACGCGTCGATGGCGGCCTTACCGACCCGATCCCCGAGGATCTTGGTCAGCACGGTGCGCGGCGCGGGCTGCGGATCGCGCAGATCTCCCGCCCGTTGCACCACAAGGGTTTCGATGACCGCGAAGTCGAGCGTGTCCAATTCATCGGTGGCCCGCAGTACCGAAGCGCGCTGTTCGGTCCGAGCCGCCAGCACCGCCATGGACGCGGGCAGCGGCACCGCCAGATCCGGCCGCACCTGCAAAAGCTGCACGAGCGCGTCATCCCCGAGCGCCGCCAGCCATTCGGTCAGCGTCGCCGCCTCGGCGGCTTTCGCCGACTTGCGAGGTTTGGCGGTCTTGACCGCCTTGGCGGGCTTATCCGACGCGGCATCGGGCGCGGCGGAGGATGCGCCGTCAGCGTCGGCGGGGGGAACGGTATCGGTCACTTCACCCGATCCAGGCGGACGAATGCGGTTGCCTCGAAAGCACGGCGAGACAGGTGGAATGGGGGCCGTGCGCAGGGGCCGGAGGTGATCCGGCCGGGAGCACGGCACAGACGCGGTGTGACGCACGGCTGCGCGGCCGCCGCGGGTGCGGCGGCCGCGCGAATGCGAGCCGTGCCGTTAACCGCATGGTTATCGGTGTAGCGGCTGATCAGCGGTTGATGATCGTGTGCGGGTGCACGTAGGGCAGCTGATCCACGGGAAGCGGGAACTCGGTGTCCTCACCGTACGGGGAGAGGCCGCCCGAGCGGGTCGACGAGAGCTCGGTGACGGCGTGATCGCCATTGGCCGTCTCCGGCCAGCCATTGTCGACGTAGGGTTTCTTCGATTTGTTCACCACGCGCTCATTCTGACATGAGCGTTACCGACGCGCCCCCTCCGGCACCCGGATGTTTGCCCGGCGCACGGCGTTCCGGCAGCAACACCGGTCCCCGGAAAACACAAACGCCCCGCATCGTCATTGATGCGGGGCGTCTGTATACGCGAACGAGGTGTCTCAGTGGGGGAGCAGACCCTTGTTCGCCTGGAAGAAGTTGACGATCGTGGGATCGAGCTGAGTGTTGTTGGCCTTGCTGACATTCAGGAAGTCCAGCACCGGCTGCGGGATGTTGATGCCCTGCGACTGCGCGATCTCCATGGCCTTGTCGACGGCCTGGAAGACCTGCTGGCTGCCGTCGGCGGCCTGGACATTGCCCGGGCTCGGCGGATTCCACTTGGTGGGCGCTTCCGTCTGCGGAGCGGTGCGCTGCGACGGTGCGCTGTGCAGGCCGAGGCTCGAGGAGCAGGAGGGCCAGGCACCCCAGCCCTGCGAGGCGAGCACCTTCTCGGCGACCGTGATCTGCTGTTCGCGGCTGGCCTGGTTGGCGGTGGGGGCGTATTCGCCGCCGCCGTGGGCGGTCCAGGTGCTGGGCGAGAACTGCAGCCCACCCTGGAAACCGTTGCCGGTGTTGATGCCCCAGTTGCCTCCGGCCTCGCACTGCGCGAGGCGATCCCAGTCGGAGTCGGGTGCCGCGCTGGCGTTACCGGCCAGGGCCACTCCGGCTCCACCGAGGGCGATGCCCGTCAGGGCTACCTTGGCGACCGTGCGACCGGTGTTACTCGGCTTGCGATGGCGTCCACTCATTTTCGGGTTTTCCTCTCGTACGCGCCTCGAGGGTTGACTACCGGGGGCGAACTGAGAGGTCGTCCGCTCCGGCGCGCTGGTGCGCGCTGTTCCTCGTCCTCACCCCTGGGTTCCAGTTGGGGTCCGTACCCGCGGGGTGAGGTTCGGTGCGGCGGGCCGGTGGCGCCGGGCTGACCCGGCTGAAAAATGACCATACGGCGGTCCCCGCGAAAAATCACCATTTGGTAACCGTCGTGTCTGTCCGGGCCAGTAACCGGCGCAAGGGGTTCCGCTTACCGTCTGTGCAGGTGGTCACGGCGAGTCTGCGCCGATAGGGGTCTGTCACTCCGCCGTGACCGTTCTGTAATGTGACGAAGGTCACATGTGTGGTCCGGTAACGAAGTGGGCAATCGGACGTGTCACAGACGGAGTTGACCGGAATGCCGGTTCAACGTGCGCGGCGACCCGACCACAGCGCGAATACCAGCGCCAAGAGGAACCCCAGCGGCGCCGCCATGGCGAGCAGATACAGCCACACCCCGGGTTTCGAATCGGTCAACAGCCCTACGCCGAAGATTGCGACAATGGCCAGCAATCCCACCGCGAACAATGTCATGGCGAGATAGAGGAGCCAGCTTCCGGACCTGCGCGGAGCCTGCTCGGGAGAAGTATCGGACACCCCAGAACCGTAAAACTCACGTGCTGGGGCCTTTCGCACCGGGGTAGACTCGAATCCAATCGCGTCCTGCCATAGCTGTGGGGCGCGTTCTTTTCGCAAACGCAAGGTCTCGGACGATCGGTCCGCCGACCACAACTGTGCCCGGCGAGCCCGGGCATCGAATGACGAACGGGTGAGCGCAGTGCCGACCGGCAAGGTGAAGTGGTACGACGTCGAAAAGGGCTTCGGCTTCCTTTCCCAGGACGAGGGTGAGGATGTTTATGTTCGTTCGTCGGCGCTGCCCGAAGGTGTCGAAGCGCTCAAGCCCGGACAGCGGGTCGAATTCGGGATGGCGGCGGGTCGCCGCGGTCCGCAGGCGCTGAGCCTCAAACTGCTCGAAACCCCCACTGTGCGTGGCAATGAGCGCGAATCCCGGGAACGCCGTCCGCGCAGTGACGCCCCCATCAATCGCAAGTCCACCGATGAGCTGCACGGCCTCATCGAGGACATGATCACCATCCTGGAGACCAAGGTGCAGCCCGATCTGCGCCGCGGTAAGTACCCGGATCGCAAGACCGCCCAGCGCATCGCGGAAGTCGTGCGCGGCGTGGCGCGCGAGCTCGACCACTAGGTCGTAGCCGAAAAGCCAACGGGCCCCGGTGAGTTCAACTCACCGGGGCCCGTTTTCATGCGAATGGGCTTGCGCCGCAGGTCATTCGATATTGAGGCCCTGATACGCCGGGGTGTGGATGGACCAGATAGCGCTCGGCACCCAGCCCACATTGCCCTGCGCGTCCATCGCGGGCACCGGCAGGTACAGCTCGGCAACCGCGAGCTTGATCTGCGGATCGTTCGGGGTCGGCACGGTGATCGCGGCCGGGGTGCCCGAGGTCTCGACCTCGGTGTTGACCAGGCCCTTCTTGTAATCCTCGTAGGTGAACGCGCCGACGGCCACATTGTCGCCGGGCAGGCGGTAGAACAGCTTCATCCGCCAGGGGGCCTTGGCGATCTCCTTGGGCAGCGAGATCTGCAGTGGGGAACCGGCGGGGACATCCAGATTCGAGACGGCTTCGGCATTGCTGCAGTCGCTCAGATCGATCTGGCCGTTCGCCACCTTCGGATCGCAGAACATGAAGGGCGACACCGTCACCGACTTACCGTGCGCGTACGCGGTGAGCTCGGGCTCCGGCTTGGTCGCGCGATTGGCGACGACCACGATGACGGCGACATAGGCAACGGCCACCACGAGCAGGGCCGCCAAGAGCGCGACGATCGTGCGGGCATTGGGTTTGCTCACCGTGGATTCCTGTCCTTATGTGGTGGGCTCCTCGGCGCCGTGGGCGCCGGGGATCTCCTGTTGCGCGTGTTGCGGGCGGTTACCGCCCAAACCGGGCAGCAGCGAATGACCACGGTAGCTGACCACCGTTTGCACCAATCCCAGCGCCATCACCCCCGTGACCGCAGCGAAACCTTTCCACCACTCGGTGGGCAGCAGTACGCCCATCGAGCCGCCGATCACCCAGGACAGCTGCAATACCGTTTCCGACCTGCCGAAACCCGAGGCGATCGATTCGGCGGGGAGATCGTCCTGAATGGACGCGTCCAGCGAGACCTTGGCCAAGGCGCTCGCGCCCGCCGCGACCAGCGTGGCCGCGGCTGCGCCCAGCAGATTGCCCAGTACGGCCGCCGCCACCGCCACGCCCACACAGGACAGCGTGCACAGCAGCACGATCAGGGTCGGGCGGCCCAATTTCATGCGCGCGCCGGTGGCATTGCCCGCGAAATTGCCGACCGCGGCGCAGACGCCGACCACGCCGAGCATGGCGGCCTGCTGCACCGGGCGATGTTCGGTGGCCTTGGCGACGAACGCCACGTAGAAGGTGAGGAATCCGGTCAGGATGCGGACCGTGCCGTTGCCCCACAACCCCGTGACCACGGCGCGGCCGAGCGGCTGGCGGCGCTTGCTCGGCTGAATCTGCTCCGCCCGTTGGGCATCGAGGACCTCGGTGTGCGAATCATCGCCGTGATAGGTCAGCGTCGCGGGCACCTCGCCCTCGGTGACCTCCACCCAGGACGGGATCTTCAAACTGAGATAGCAACCCGCACCGGCCAATACGGCCGCGAACAGCAGTGCGCCCGCCGAATGCGCCACCGAGGCGATCAGTCCCGCCACACCGCCCGCGCCCAGCGTGCCGCCCACCAGGCCGAATACCGTGAGCCGGGAATTGGTGCGCACCAGGTCGATTCCCGGCGGCAATACGCGCGGCGTGACTGCGGATTTCAACACCGAGAACGATTTACTGAGAATCATCATGCACAACGCGAGCGGATACAGCGCCCAGTTATCCACATTGAAGATCAGCAGCACCGCCACCAGCACACGCACGGCGAACGATCCCGCCAGCGCGAGTCTGCGACCCCGCTGCAACCGGTCCAGCATGGGCCCGATCAGCGGCGCGATCACCGCGAACGGGGCAATCGTGATCAGCAGGTACAGCGCGACCTTGGTCTTGGATTCGGCTGTCGCACTGGCGAAGAACAACGTGTTCGCCAACGCCACGGCAACCGCGGCATCGGTCGCGAAATTCGCCATCGTCGCGTAGACCAGCGCGGTGAGACCCGACTCCTCGGCCCCGTCGGCCTTCGCCGCTCGCTGAAAAGTAGCGAATCCGCGCTCGGTCAATTCGATGCTTCGCCGCGCCGCCACCCGCGTCACCGTCAGCTTGCGCGGCGGCTTGTGCAATCCGGCATCCCCGACCTGCTCCGTCACACCCTCCTCCGCCTGCGGCAGTGGCCGAGTCGCCTCCGGCCGCGTTCGATGCGGGTCTACCCGATCCGAGCGGTCGGAATCATGTCCGGGCTGTGCGGGGGCACCGGCGGGTAACTCCGGCCGCGGGCCGCTCCGGGAATTCGGGGAGCTCACGGCCCGGGCTTCCGGGACCGCGCCGCGTGAATCCGCGGGCTGGGCCCCGCGCAGGCGTTTGGTCTCCGCTTCGGAAGGGGTCGGCGGGCGTTGCGCCCCAGCGGAATCCGGCGCTTGCCGGGCATCCGCGGGATAGTCGCCGCGCGCGCCGAAATACCTGGTGGTCGTGGCTTCCGGCGTGGGCGTTCCGGACCGTCGGCGGGACCATCGCGAAACCCGCCGCCGCTCTTGCTCTTCGGCCGCCTGCACACCCGATCCCGAAGGATGTCCGGGTCGTGCGGCGGCGCGGTGCGTCAGGAACTCCGGCACTTCCTCGTCGCCGCGCGATCGCCTGGACGGGGTATTGGCCGGGGGATAGCGGTCGAAGCCGGGGTGCCGTTCGATGAGCGGAGACTCCTCGTCGCCCCACCGGCCGGGGTCGGCGTCAGGTTCGCGGGGAGTCGTCACGCACCCAATTCTTGCAGTGCCGGACGACAGGGGTGCGACTACGGCGGGTGTGCGGGGACACAAAGCCCGCTTGACGGTCGGGAATTCGCGGTGCCGTGCCTAGTCGGCCGGGACATTCGCGCTTCGGAGCGGGTGTTGATTCTCACCGGCGGGAGTGGGCGTGGTGCCCCCACCCGCGAGGATCGCGGCGAGCTGGGCGGGCGGGCCCGGCCTCGGTGCCGGTGGGCGGCCGCGATCGGAGCGGGTAATTCCGGTCAGTCGGGGAGGAAGCGGACCTCGTAGGTGGTGGGCCAGTTCTTGCCGGTGAGGAGGAAATGATCGGTGCCGGGGATATGGGTGATGCCGTTGAGGACATCTGTCGCGGGGGTGCGGGCGGGGCGGGGGAGCAGGTCCGAGGCGTCGATGGCGTGCAGGACGGTGCCGGTTTCGGGGTCTATGTGCAGGATCGTGTCGGTCGGCCAGACATTGGCGTACACCGAACCGTCCGGGGCGCAGTCGAGTTCGTTGAGTTTGGCGTCCTTATGGCTGGTGAGGGCGATTGTGCCGGTGGGAGTGAAGGTTTCCGGATCGCGGAAGGTGAGGGTGGCCGAGCCGTTGGACATGAGCACGCGGCCGGCGCGGGTGCACAGGCCCCAGCCCTCACCGTCGAAGGTGGTGCGGCGCAGTTCGGTCAGGGTTTTCGGATCGCGGGCGAAGGCGATGCCGTCGCGATAGGTGAGCTGCCAGAGCAGGTTTCCGGCCACGGTCACGCCCTCGCCGAACAGGGGTGCGGGCAGGTCGGCGCGCGCGAGCTCGGTACCGCCGTCGAGGGTGGTGGCGCGGATGTACGACTGTCCGGAAAGTCCGGTGCTCTCGTAGAGCGTGTCGCCGTCCACTTCCAGTCCTTCGGTGAATGCCCGCGTGTCGTGCGGGCGAGTCGCGATGACTTCGACACGCAGGCGCGGCGTGTCGTCGGCTCTGTCACAACCGGTGATTGCGGCGGCCAGGCACATGGCCGAGCACAGCATGATCTTCGCGGCCGCTACCGGTGCACGACGTTTGCGCTCCATACGGCAAAATGTAGGGCGTGAGCGCGGTTGGAGTTTCGGAGTCCGGTGTTCGGCCGATCCTGGCGGAGGCGGTCGACCTGGCTCGCCGTGCGCTCCTGGAGTTGGAGCCACTCGGCGTCGGCAGGCATATAGGTGTTACGGCCGAGGATGATTCGGCCGCGACACATCATTTCGAGGCCACGCTGCCGGGCTATCGCGGCTGGCAGTGGGCGGTCGTGGTGGCAGCCCCGCCCGAGGCGACCAGGGTCACGGTGAGTGAATCGGCGCTGCTACCCGGCCCGGACGCGCTCGTCGCCCCCGACTTCCTGCCCTGGGATCAGCGCATCCGCCCCGGCGACCTCGCCCCCGGCGATCTGCTGGCCCCGCCCCTGCACGACCCCCGCCTCGTCCCCGGTTACATCGCCTCCGGCGACCCGGTCGTCGACGAGGTCGCCCTCGAACTCGGTCTCGGCCGCCCCCGCGTGCTGAGCCGCGAAGGCCGCGAAGAAGCGGCCGACCGCTGGTTCTCCGAATTCGGCCCCGATACCGATATGGCCCGCGCCGCCCCCGCCACCTGCGGCACCTGCGGCTTCTTCGTCCCCCTGGCGGGCGGCCTGCGCGCCGCCTTCGGCGTCTGCGCCAACGCCATGGGCGCCGACGGCCGCGTCGTCAGCCTCGAATACGGCTGCGGCGCCCACTCCGACACCGAACTCCCCACCGGCGCGGGCTCCCCGGCCTACGAGGCATTCGACGACGCCGCGGTGGAAATCATCCCCGCCGAAGAACTCCGCAAGCCGGAAGCTGTTGCCGCCGAGGATGATTCCGCCCCGGCGGGCGAGGCGACCGCCAAGGACATCACCGCCGCCGCGGCCCACGCCGAGGACATCACCGCCGCCGCGGCCCATGCCGAATCCACCCCCGTGGATACGACGCCCGCCGAAGCCGCTTCGCCGGACTCGGCGTCCGCCGAAACCGCCACGGCGACTACCGAAGTCGTGACAGCCGCCGATGCGACCTCCGACGCCGTGGCAGCCGAACCCGCCGATACGGGATCGACGCCGACCGCCGCCGTTTCGGCCCCCGCCGACCCGTCGCCGGTGAGCGAGCCGACCGAGGTCGCAACGAATTCCCCCGCGCCCGAAGCGAATTCGTCGACGACGTCGTCCCTTTCGGTCGCATCCGACGCGGTCGCATCCGAGGGGGCTTCGTCCACCTCGGCCGGAACCGCTCCCGTCGTGGCGGAAGCCATCGCCGAAAGCGCCACCGCCGAGGCCATCACCGCCGTGGCGGAGGTCGCAGCCGTGACGCCGATCGAATCCGAGATCCCCCAGGTCCCCGCCGACAACGGAATTCCCACGCTATTCGACCTCGCAGACCCCGACATGGTGGTCGACGACGCCTGGGGCGTGAGCGCGGTCCGCGTCGAAGCGGAAACCGCCACACCGCAGATCGGCGACCCAGGAGCCTCGGAGTCGCACTGACCCCCGGGAGCCGCAGAGTCGCACCAACTCCCGAAGCTCGCTCTGGCGCTGCGCCGGTTAGGAAATCCGGTCGCAGCCCAGCGGGCCGATCCCGCCGTGCGGATCGTCATCCGGTGGGAACGACCGCCCGCGATCTGGGTGGACGCGAAGCCGTACAGGCTGCTGTCCTGGCGCTAGGCGGTGCGCGTGATCACCTGGAGTCCGTGCACCAGTTCCAAGCGGTTCGTGGCCACCCGCGCCCGGTGATCGGTGTGCCCCATCACGGCCGAGTAGTGAAGCCACCGGTGGCGTGACTGTGAAGGTCGCACCACCGTCCAGGGAGCGTCTGAGCCTTCGGGTGACTGGGTCGGCAGGCCAACGTCATTCGCGATGGGCGATGTTCACTGTCGCGTGTGATCGCGGAGCTGGACCAGCGGCGCACCGCCATTTCCGCGTTCAACCGGGCGGGATGTGTGACCACTGTTTGCCGGTGGCCTCTATTCAGATGCGCGACTGGTAGGGAGAGGCTGTGCGGGCGGCTCAGGTGGGGGTCCGGGTGCTGGTTCGCGGGGTGGGTGGGGGCTATGGGTGAGTGGGTGGGGGGAAAGGCGCTTAAGGTGTGCTGTCGCGTCCGGGTCGGCCGGGCGGGTGGGCGCTGCTGGCGTTCATGAGCGGAAGGGGTGCGTGGGTTGGACGGCGGTAGGGCTGTGGGGGATCCGTTCGATACCGCGGGGTTGCGGGCCGGGGTGATCGCGGCGTGGCGGGGGTCGCCCACGCGGTTGCGGGAGGATGCGGCCACCGAGGCCGATTTGGTGCGGGCCGGGTATCGGGATCGGGTGCTGACCGAACTGGCGCAGAACGCCGCCGACGCCGCGGCCAAGGCCGGGGTCGCGGGGCGGCTGGCGGTGTGGCTGGACGGGCGCGTGCTGCATGTCGCCAATACGGGTGTGGCGTTGGATATTTCGGGGGTGCACGCGCTGACGGCGTTGCGCGCGTCGGCGAAGACCGCCGGACCGGCCGCGAGCGAGGCGGCGGTGGGGCAGTTCGGTGTCGGATTCACCGCGGTGCTCAGTGTGGCGGAGGAGGTCGAGTTCCGGTCCACGGGTGGGTCGGTGCGCTTCTCGCGGGCCGAGACGGCGGCGCTGCTGGCGGCCGAAGACGTCAAGATTCCCGAGGTGGAGGGCGAATTCGTACCGCCCGCACTGCGGCTGGCGTGGCCGAGTGATGCGAAGCCCGCCGCCGGGTTCGACAGTGAGATCGTGCTCGAACTGCGGCCGGAGGTGGATGCCGACGCGCTGCTCGCGGGGATGCGGGCGGAAGCGGTGGATCTGCTGCTGGAATTGCCCGCGCTCCACAGTGTTTCGATCGCGGATGACGAAATCTGCTGTGCTGTCACCGATCTCGATAACGGACTGCAGGAAGTCCGGGTCACCGGGGAGTGGGAGGACCGGCGCTGGTGGCAGTACCGCACCCCGCACGCGCGCTGGCTGCTGCCGCTGCGCGAAGGCCGTCCGGTGGCGGTGCGCCCGGATGTGCTGCGCGCCCCGACCCGCTCGGATGAGGAACTCTCGCTCCCCGCGCTGCTGATCGCCGATATCCCCATGCAGCCCGATCGCCGCCGCCTGCTCCCGGGCGCCCGGATCGCCGAATTGGCCACGGGCTACGCCGATTTCGCCCTGGCACTGCCGCCCGCCGACCGCCTGGTGCTGGTGCCCGCCCCCGGCTTCGCACGCAGTGAGCCCGACACCGTCCTGCGCGAGGCCCTGATCGCCGAACTGCGCGAACACCCCTGGCTCCCGGTCCTGCGCGGCCCCGTCTTCGGTTCGGGCGGCGAAGCACTCGGCGACCCCCGCCTCATCGGCAGCGATCACGCGCTCGGCGGCAATCCCGAACTCGGTGCGGACCCCCTGCTCGAATTCGACGCGGCCCTCGAGGCGCGAGCAGGCAGCGGCTATGACGTCCCGGCCGGAGTCGGTAGCCCCGATGAGGATGCCGCACATCAGCTGGAGCTGACGTTCGGCGATTCCGGTACGAATGGCGTGCTGAACCGGGTTCCCTCGGCGGATCCCGCTTCATTGTCAGAGGTTGCCGTTGTGTCCACGGCAGATTCGACGGCCGAGGAGCTCGGTGAGCGGCCGCGGCGGGCGAGCGTATTCCCGGGTGCGACGCCGGAATTGGCTCGATTGCTGGCGGAGATTGTTGGGCCGCTTGTTATTCCGGAGCTTTCCGGGCGTGCGGGTTCGGATGCGCTGGCCGCCTTGGATGTGCATCGGATCGGGTTGGCGCGGATCGCGGAATTGTCGAGCAGTCTGGAACGTCCCGCGCAGTGGTGGTATTCGCTGTACGACGCCCTGGAACCGTTCGTGCTGGATCCGCTGTCGGTGGAGGAATTGGGGGCGCTGTCGGTGCCACTGGCGGACGGGCGGTTGGTGACCGGGCCGCGCACCGTGGTGCTGGATCTCCAGCTGGAGAACGCCATTCCCGTGCACTGGGCGCGCCTGGTGCATCCGGAGGCCGCGCACGAGTTGCTGGGCCGCTTGGGCGCGCGCGCCGCGACGCCCGAGGATTTGCTGAATGATCCCGCGCTGCAGGCGATCCTGGAGGACGATCCGAGCGATCCCGATACCGTGGAAGCGGTGTTGAGCCTGGCGGGCACCGCCATGCCGGGCACCCTGCCGACCTGGCTCGGCCTGCTCGAATTGCCGGACGACTCAGGCGAATTGCTGCCCGCCGACGAACTGCTGCTGCCCGAGGCCCCGCTGGACGGTGTGCTGGTGGCGGATTCGCCGTTCGAGATCATCGCCGAGGAGACGCTGGAGAAGTACGGCCGCGACGCCCTGCGCGCCATCGGCGTCGGCTGGAGCTTCACCCTCGCCGTCGAGGAGGACCCGACCGGCCCGGATCATCACCTCGATGACGAGGACGCCTGGTGGGAGGGCCTGCAGGAGGATCCGCCGGAGCTGCGCGCGGTCCGCGACCTCGATCTGGTCGATGACGCGAAATGGCCGGAAGCCCTGCGCCTGTTGCTCTCCGATGAGAGCACCCGCCCGCTGCTGTCGGACCGCGACGGTTACACCGCCTGGTGGTTGCGCAAGAACGCGCATATCGACGATATCCCGCTGGGCCTCATGCGCCATCCCGAGGACGAGAGCCTCGCGGGCCTGCTCCCGCAACTTCTCGGCTTCTCCGAGCAGGATTTGCTGGTATTGCGCGGGGTGCTCGCCGCCCCGGAGATCATGACGGCGCAATTGGCGGAGGAACTGCTGGACGCCCTCGCCGATCCGACGAGATCGCCCACCCCCGAGGCGATTTCACAAACGCATCGCCGCCTGGGGGTGGCGATGTCCGAGGGCCTGCTCGATGTCGAGGATCTGGATTTCCCGGATCATGTGCGCGCCCTCTCCGGCGCGGTCATCGATCCCGCGGACGCCTTGATCCTGGACAAGTCCTGGTTCGGTCCGGCGCTGCCCGCGGATCGTCTCATCGTCGGCGATATCGCTTCGGCCCCATCCCTTTCCGCACTGCTGGACATTCCGCTGGCCTCGGAGGTGGTGACCGCCGAAGTCCTCGGCGAGGGCCGTCGCACCACCTGGAATACCGATCCGCTCGGCGTGCTGTTGCGCCTGCAATTCGGTTCCGCCTCCACCGCAGGCGATCTCGTCGTTCACGATGAGCTCCGAGTGCGTCTGACCGGTGCGGTGGAGACCGTCGTCTCGGTGCCGTGGTGGCAGGATGGCGATACCGTTCACGTACGGGCGCAACCGTTTAGCTAATCATCCGCACGAAAAAGACTCCGGCGCGCGTGAATACGCGCGCCGGAGTGGTGGACGGGGTGGTCAGGCGGTGTACGAGCAGACCATCTTGGCTAGCAGGTCCAGCTGTTCGCGCACGGCCGCGCTGTCGTTGTCGACCAGCCAGCGCAGCACGATGCCGTCGATGGCGGCGAGGGTGAAGCGGCTCAGGGTGGTGACCGGAACGGTCCACTGGGTGCCGGTGGCCTCGCGGGCGTGTTCGACGATGTCGGCGAGCGTGGAGTCGTTGAATGTGTACTGCTCGCGGGCGATTGCCAGTTTCGCCGGAGTTTGTTCGCCTTCGCGAAGTGCGTAGGTGGTGGTTTCGTAGGTGAGTAGTTGACGTTCGGGTGTGGCTTCGACGTTGAGCCACATGAGTTCCAAGGCAGCGCGCACCAATTTTTGAAGCGCTTCTTTTCCAGTTCCGACGTCTTGCCATACCGTTTCGTTGGCATCGACGGAATCGCGCAATTCCATCGAAAGCGCCTTGACCAGCTCGGTCATCAGCTGATCTTTGTTTTCGAAACAGTAATGCACCACACCGAGCGAAACACCGGCTGCCTGTGCAACATCGCGCGTGGTAACTCCTGCCACGCCCTTTTTTTCGGCAAGGCCGATGGCCGCCTCGATAAGGTGGGCCCGTCGTTCTTCGACGCTCAATCGGGAGGACACTCCAGGGAGTTAAGCGTCCGGGAAGCGCACAGTCAATTCGCAGGGTCGGAAAATCTGGCCTGGACGAACGTCCAGTTGTGTGGTTCGCTGCCTTCCAGAACGGAAGGAGACGCGAATGGCGCTGTCGGACAAGGAAACGGCCGATGCGGGCGAGGTCACGACCGTCTCCCGCCGAACGGTGCTGGCCGGAGCCGCGATCGGCGCCGCCGCGCTCGGAGTGACGGCAACATTCGCGCTACCCGACTCGCGCGCATACGCGGATTCCGGTGAATACCTCGTCGGAGTGGGCATTTCCGACATCACCGGTCCCGCCGCCGAATGCGGGATGATGGGCTACTCGCAATTCGGACAGGACACCGCGGGCATCCACCTGCGCCCCCGCGCCCGCGCCTTCATCTTCGGCAGCGCGGACCAGCGCGTGGTCTACGTCGTCGCCGACAACGGCATGATCTTCCAATCCGTGCACCGCGGCGTGATGGCCGCGCTCGCAACACGATTCGGTGATCGCTACACCGAGCAGAACGTCCTGCTCACCTCCACGCATTCACACGCCACCTGTGGCGGATCCAGCAATGACTACGCGTACAACCTGTCCATTCTCGGATTCCAGCAGCAGGTGTACGACGCCGAAGTGAACGGCATAGTCGAGGCCATTGCCGCCGCGGACGCCGACCTTTCCCCGGGCAGCCTCGCACTCGGGCGCGGAGAACTGCACGACGCCAGCGTGAATCGATCCAAGATCGCCTGGGATCGAAATCCCGACGCCGACAAACAGGTTTTCCCCGACGCCATCGATCCGGCGGTCACCGTGCTGTCGCTGCGCAAGGGCGGGCGCGAGGTCGGTGTCATCACCTGGTTCGCCACCCACAACACCTCGATGAGCAATACCAACCGGCTCATCAGCGCCGATAACAAGGGGTACGCCTCCTACTCGTTCGAACACGAGGAACACGGCGTCCGCTACCTGGACGGCTGCGATTTCGTCGCCGCCTTCCCGCAGACCAACTCCGGCGATATGTCGCCCAACCTGAATCTGCACCCGACCGATGGTCCGACGCAGAACGAATTCGACAACACCCGCATCATCGGGGACCGCCAATACCGTGCCGGGAAAACAGCTCTCGCGGCCGCGAGCCCGCTCAGCGGTCCGGTCGCCAGCCTGCTCTGCTACATCGATATCGCGGATATCGAGGTCGAGGGCCGCTGGACCCCGAACGGTCAACCCCGGCACACCGCACCCGCGTGCGCGGGCGTCTCGCTCATCGCGGGCAGTGTCGAAGACGGTCCGGGCCTGCCCGGCGTGCCGATTCCCGAGGGTGTGCGAAACCCGTTCGTGGACGCGCTCGGTGGCGTCAACCAGCCGATTCCCGATTGGCTCGCCGACGCCCAGGCCCCCAAGGCCATCGTCGCGCCGCTCGGCATCATGCCGCCGGTGCCGTGGGTGCCGAGCGTGGTGCCGATCCAGCTGGTGCGCATCGGCGACCTCTACCTCGCCTGCGGCGGAGCAGAATTCACCATCACCTCGGGCCTGCGCATTCGCCGCGTGGTCGCGGACGCCCTCGGCGTATCGCTGGATCAGGTGCTCATGCAGGGTTACGCCAACTGCTATCACGAATACGTCGCCACCCCCGAGGAATACGACGCCCAGCAGTACGAGGGCGGCTCAACCCTCTACGGCCGCTACACTCTCCCGGCCTATCAGCAGGAATTCCACCGTCTCGCAACGGCTTTCGCGGCGCGGCAGGCGGTCCCGCGCGGCCCCGCCCCGCGCGACGTGTCCAACCTCCAGCCCAATTTCGTCGCCGCCCCCGGCCCGGACGCCACCCTGCCCGGCACGAACTTCGGCGATGTCCTCACTCAACCGGCCCCCGCCTACGCCCCCGGTGACCAGGCCGCGGCCGAATTCGTCTCGGCCCATCCGAAACACAACACCCGCCGCAACGGCACCTTCCTGGAAATCCAGCGCGCCACCGACTCCGGCTGGACCCGCATCGCCAACGAAGGCGAATGGCCGGTCAAATACTTCTGGTCCAAACGCGGCGCGGACGTCTCAATAGCCCGCTTCACCTGGGACATCCCCGCCGGCACCCCGCCGGGCCGCTACCGCCTCCAGCACTACGCCGACCAACTCGCCGCCGACGGCACCCTGCACCCCTTCACCGGTACAACCACCGAGTTCGACATCCGCTGACCGGTATCGACGGCAAGGAGCTCAGTCCAGGCCGAGCTGTGCGCCCTTGTCGCCGCGGCGCGCGCCGCGGCGCTGAATCGCGAAGATGGTGTAGCCGAGCAGGCCGACACCCAGGCCCATCAGACAGATCGGGCGGGCGGTCGCCCAGTCGTCGTTGAGCCAGACCACGATCGTGGCGATCAGGAAGCCGAGGCTGCCGACGGCCAGGACCGGTCGCGGGTCGGTGAAGCGCTGCGGGATTTCCGGTACGGGCTGGGTCACGAGATCCAGGGTAGAAGGTGGAGCGGTCGGCGGGGGATCGGCTGGGCCGCCCATGCGGAGTTCCCGTGGTCGCGGGCCGGAATGCGGCGCTGCTCGAGCCGTGGGGCGATACCGGACGGATGC
This sequence comes from Nocardia sp. NPDC056000, assembly GCF_042269265.1. Taxonomy (NCBI): domain Bacteria; kingdom Bacillati; phylum Actinomycetota; class Actinomycetes; order Mycobacteriales; family Nocardiaceae; genus Nocardia; species Nocardia sp. NPDC056000. The sequence goes on from NZ_JBHJXS010000002.1 coordinate 318,876, forward strand.
GGATTTTCGACATTGGGGAAATGTCTGGTTTGGGCGGGGATGGTGCGGGGGTACTAGGGGGTGGGGGCGCGTACCGGTCGGGTTCGCCGCCCGGTGGCGGGGGTGTGCGCCGGAACAGGCGTCGTGTGCGTGAACGGTCACGTATCGTTTCGCTCTGTGACAACGCCTTCCGATATTCGAGCGCTCGCCGGTGAACTGTCGCTGGCGGTGGTGCGCTTGACGCGACATCTGCGCGGGCGGCGTGCCGATGCCCAGATTTCGCTGACTCAGCTCTCCGCGCTCGCCACCCTGAACCGGGACGGCGCCATGACGCCGGGCGCGCTGGCCGCCAAGGAGCGGGTACAGCCGCCGTCCATGACGCGGGTCATCGCGTCACTGTCGGAAATGTCGCTGGTGCAACGCGATCCGCATCCCACCGACGGTCGGCAGATCATCGTGTCGCTGTCCGAGAGCGGGCGCGCCCTCATCGCCGATGAGACCCACGCCCGCGAGGCCTGGATGACCGATCAGCTCTCCAATCTCAGCCCCGACCAGCTGGCCGTGCTGGAGCAGGCCGTCGGAATCATGAAACAGATCGTGGACGAATCCGAGTAAAGATATCTCGCGCGGCTCCGCTTCCCAGTGCTGGAAATCCGGGTGCCGCGACCGGCTAGACCGGGGTTCGGCCGTAGTGCTCGTATTCGCGGGACAGCTCGTCCCGCAGGCTCTCGGTCAGCGGTTGGTAGCGCAGGGATTTCGTATCACCCAGGTACACGGGATCTTTCGTGAGCCAGGAATCGCGGCGCAGTGCCGGTTTGTCGATCTTGCGGGTCGCGGTGACCGGAATGGATTCGGTGACGCGCACGAAGCGCGGCGCCCATTTGGTGCCGAGATCGGGTTGCGCGGCGAGGAATTCACCGAATAGTTCCGGATCGAATCGCACACCCGCATCCAATTCGAGGGTCGCCATCACCTGATCGCCGGTGCGCGGATCCGGAATCGGGTAGACCGCCGCCAATTTCACGCCCGGAAACCGGGCGAGAATGCGTTCCACCGGTGCGGTGGCGAAGTTCTCGCTGTCCACGCGCAGGCGATCACCCGACCGTCCAGCGAAGTAGAAGAATCCCGCCTCGTCCTGATATCCGAGATCCCCGGTGCGGAAGGTCGCGCCGTCCACGCGTTCGGCACTGGCTTCGGGATTGCGGTAGTAGCCCTCGAACATGGCCGCACCGGCGATATTCACGATCTCACCGATCGCCTCGGATGCGTTGAGCAGCGTGCCATCGGCGGCGAAAAGTGCACGCGGGCACTGTTTTCCCTGCTCGTCATGAATCTCCACCGGCATGAACTCGGGTGCGCGGCCGAGCGCGCCCGACGGTGAATCGTCGGTGAGCCGAATGACCACCCCGCCCTCGCTGGATCCGTAACTCTCCACCGGCGTCACCCCGAACCGGCGCGCGAATTCGGCCCGGTCGCGCGGCGCGGCCTCGGTCCCGAAAGCGGTGCGCAACTTGGTATCCCGCTCCAGCGGAGACTCCGGAGCGGACAGCAGATAGGCCAGCGACCGCCCGACATAGTTGAAATAGGTCACCCCGAACCGCCGGATATCGGGCAGGAACCCGCTGACCGAGAAACGGCGGCGCATGGTGAAGGTCGCACCCGTGAAAACCGAAGGCGCCCAACAGGCCATGATGGCGTTCCCGTGGAACAGCGGCATGGCGTTGTAGGTGACATCGGCGCGGGTCAGCGAACAGTGATTCATCGCCCCCAGCGCCGCCAGCCGCCCGGTCGTGCAGATCACCGCCTTGGGCGCACCGGTGGAACCGGAGGTGAACGTGAGCAGCAACCGCGTCGACCGATCCCGGGCCTCGGGCGCGACCCACGCGTCCACCGCGCCGCCGCGTACGGCCTGGCCCGCATGCGCATCCGTGGTGAACGGGCCGCGCGCGGCCGTCGCGAACTCGGCGGAAACCCGTTCCCGCCAACGGGATTCATCGATATCCAGCACGCGATCGTCGTCCACGCCGGTGTCCAGCCCGGCGAGCACCATGCGCTGTTCCCCGTCGGTGATGATCAGATCGCAGTCCACGCCGCGAATATCGCCCGCCAGTTCCGCCCCGCGCCGCGTCGGGTTGATGCCGATGAGCGTCGCCCCGGCGAAGGCCGCGGCCCCGAGCAGGAAGATGTACTCGGGCACATTCTCCAGCAGCACCCCGATGTGGAACGGCCGTCCGGGTCGGCGGAATTCGCGGAGAACCGCTGCGCGAGCGGCGCATTCGCGTACCACCTCGCCCCAGCTCCAGGTCGATTCCTCGAACCGGAGCCCCGGATGGTCGTCAGCTGCGCGGAGCAGCAGCAGATCGGTGAAGGTCAGCCCCTGCTCGGCGGCCTCGGCGGGTGTGAGGCGCGGTATCTCGGGGCCGGTCGCCCACAGCGGATTGTCGTGCATACCACCACTGTGCCGCGTGAGCGCGGGGCTTATGCCCCGAATGCCCGGTCGCTGGGAACGATTTCGCGGCCGAGTGGGAACAGCGACACCGGGATCAATTTCAGGTTCGCCCAGGCGAACGGAATACCGATGATGGTGATGGCCAGGGCGATGCTGGTGAACAGATGCCCGAGCGCCAGCCACCAGCCGGCCACGATGATCCAGATGATGTTGCCGAGCATCGACGCCACGCCCGCGCCCGGCTTCTCGACGGCTTCGCGCCCGAACGGCCACAGTACGAACGAGGCGATGCGGAAGGACGCGATGCCCCACGGGATGGTGATGATCAGGACGCAGCAGATGAGCCCGGCGACCACATAGCCCAGCGCCATCCAGAATCCCACCAGGACGAACCACAGGATGTTCAAGAGCAACTGGATCGGTTTCACATCTTCCAGCATGCCAGCGCCGCGCGGTCGCCGACACCGGGAAAACCCTGACTTCCAGGTGTGAACACTGCCCAGGGTTGGCTGAATCCGTGGTTTGACCTCGAAAAGGCGTTGCCGCCCCCGACGTGATTGCTAATCTCTGGCAAGTGAAATATGTGCAGATCTAACCCGTTTCTCCCGTCAAATAATGGACAGGGGCAAATTTTGAGCAACAGACTCAGGTTCGGTGCGGGCGCGGTCGTGCTGACATTCGCGGCCGCGAGCGCGCTCACCGGCTGCGGCAGCGACGATTCCTCCGACTCCAGCTCCAGCTCCAGTGCCACCTCGACCTCGGCCGCCGCGAGCGCCGCGGGTTCGGGCCCGGCCCGCAACCCCTACCTGGCCGCCGATAAATTCGCGGTCACGCACCTGGACCCCGCGCAGTCCGACAGCTTCCCGGACGAGGTGCCACGCGGCACCTTCCATATCGACCCCGCCCAGATGCAGCGCGTGCCCACCGGCCCGGTCAGCATCATGACCCTGGCCTCGCCGTCACCGGACTACATGTGGATCTCCTCCACCTCCGGCCCGCGCTACGTGGACGTCTCCAACGGCGGCTTCAAGGAAGTCGCGGCCATGGATGCCCCGGGCGTACAACCGATTTCGCCGCAGCAGCTGGATCAGGTGCTGAACCAGCAGTTCACCGATACCGGCCAGATCGAGGCCGCCATCGCCCAGGACTGGGGCGGCGCGAACTGGCAGCGCATCGCCAACGGCGTCTACGCCATGGTGGACAAGGACAACCGCTTCTATTTCCTGAACCAGAACGCGGAGCTGTTCGTCTTCGGCCTGAAGAACAAGGACAAGCCCGCCGACGGTATCGAGATCGTCGCGCAGAAGGATTTCAAACCGCTGCTGTCGACCTCGATGACCACGCTCGGCATTCCGGAGACCATCGTCGGTGCGGATATGACCTACGACGGGCACCTGGTGGTGCTGGCCTCGCGCGCGCTGTACGTGCTCAACCGCGATCTCACCGGTGAACCGCAGCAGATCCGCATAGGCGATGACGAAACCGTCTCCAATTCCATGGCCGTGGATCAGGACGGCGGCATCTACTTCGCCTCCGACAAGGTCATGCGCAAAGCGGTCTGGAAGGACGGCAAACTCTCCACCGATGAGGCGGACGGCGGCTGGGCCTCACCGTACGACTTCGGCCGCCAGCCCCCGGCGGTGAAATTCGGTATCGGCACCGGCTCCACGCCGACCCTGATGGGCTACGGCAAGGACACCGACGAGCTGGTGGTGATCACCGACGGCTCCGACCATATGAAGCTGGTCGCGTTCTGGCGCAATAAGATTCCGGACGGCTTCCAGCAGAAGCCGGACACCAAGTCGAACCGCATCGCCGATCAGATCCAGGTGACCGCCGGACTCGACAATCCGCCGGAGTTCATCCAGTCCGAACAGTCGGTGGTGGTGAACGGGTACGGCGCGTTCGTCGTGCAGAACATCGGCGCGGGCGGCTCCCCGGACCGCCTGGTGGACGTGCTCGCCAACGGCCCGGTCGCCGAACCGCCGCACGGTATGCAGCGCTTCGAATGGGATCCCAAGGAGCACCGGTGGAATTCGGCGTGGACGCGCGGTGATGTGGTGTCCACCTCGATGGTGCCCGCGGTATCCACCGGATCCGGCATCGTCTTCGTGAACGGCTACTCCAAGGCCGACGGCTGGGAGGTCACAGGCCTGGACTGGAAGACCGGGGAAACGGTGCACCGCACCATCTTCGGGCAGACCAACCTCGGCAACGGGGCGTACGCGATCGTCGAGGCGTTCCCGAACGGGGACCTGCTGTTCAACAGCATCGGCGGACCGTTCCGCGCCAAGATCGGCAAGTAGCACGGCAGCTACGGGAAAAGGGTTGGGCGGCACCAATGGTGCCGCCCAACCCTTTTCACTTCACGAACTCAGAAGAACCAGCCCAACTCCGGATCTCGATCGCCCGTGAAAGCCGTATCGAAGGAGCGTAGCAGTGCCGCGTCCTTCACTTGAATTCGGTTGGCGGCGGCGAACACTCGCGCCCGGTGCGCGCCGAAGTACAGGCTGCTCAGCACATCGATGCCGAGTTCGATCTCCGCCGCGCGGTCGGTGCGCTCGCATTCGGCCACCCCGTCCCGCACCCGCAGCGCGAAAGTGCCGCCCGCCTCGCGGAACGGATCATTCACCGCCAGTACGGTATCCAGGTCCTCGCGGTAGGTGCGAGCCGAGAGTGCCGCTGGCACATCCATCACGCGCGCCCAGAGTCCGTCGTAGCGGCTCTTGGTGCGCACCAGTCGCGGATCGGTCACCAGGAAGGGGAGTGGATCGTCGTCGACGAGGTCGGCCTCGATCTTGTCCAGCAGATCCAGGCTCAACAGCACCCGCCACAGCGCGATATGGGCCTCGGGGGTGACGGCCTTGAACTCGGATACCAACGCGACCGACTCATGATCGCGCCACTGCCGCCGATACAGCACGTAGCCGTCCGGATGGGTGAGCACGAACAGCGTGGACGCGCCGTCGCGGTAGCGGTCCGGATCGCCGAACCAGATGTTCCAATTCGCGTCCGGCCGGTCCTGCCCGGCGGGCACCAGCCGCCGCCAGCGGTCGTACACCTCGCGAATGTGATCCTGCGAATCCGCCAGGGTGGCCGTTCGCACGCCACCGGGATCCGGTGTGCCGGGCCGGAATTCGGCCTTGCGGCGATCGATGGTGATCTCGCTCGCCACCGTTGCGGGACCATAGCCGAAGCGGCCGTAGATGGTGCCCTCGCTCGCGGTGAACATGGTGAGCGGAATGCCCTCGGCCTCGGTGCGGGCGTGCTGTTCGGTGTACAGCGCGCGCAGGATGCCGCGGCGGCGATGGGTGGGCGCGACCGTCACCGCGGAGACGCCGCAGGCTCGAATCGTGTTCTCACCGGGAACGGTGACCGTCATGGTGCGGTCGACGGTATGGCCGACGATACGGTCGCCGTCGACGGCGACGATCGCGCGCTCGATCGGGAACAGGCCCGGGATATTGTCCTTCTCCACCTGGTCGTAGCGCATGCCGAAGCAGACTTCGGCCAGCTCCAGGATGGCGGGGAAGTCGCTCTCGGTGGCCGAACGCAGGGTGATGCCATTCGTGAGTGCCATAGTCCGACCATCCCATGAATCGGGCATTCCGCGCATCGGGTTTTCCCCCGCGCGTGGCGCCACCCACCCCCCGACAGCTCCGGGTGGCGCCACTCGCCCCTGATCCCCCGGCTCGGCGCCTCCCCGCGCCTCACCGTCCCCCAGGGTGGTTCCGCGCCTCCCAACGCGTCACCGTCCCCCCGAATGGCTCCGCGCCTCCCAACGCGTCGCCAGTCCCCCCGTGTGGCCGAACGCCTCCCCGCGTCCAGCCGGTTCCCCGTATGGCTCCGCGCCTCCCCGCGCTTCGCCCGGTTCCCCATGTGGCTGAGCGCCTCTCCGCGCCCTGCCGGTTCCCCCCGCCGAGATCGTCTCGATCTCGTGAGAACTACTTTGCCGGGCGGCGCTGATGATCTCCTTAAAAAGACCTTGCAGTGTTAACGGCTGTGCGGGAACGGCTTCCGGAATGACGAAACCCGCCTGCCAAGTGCGGCAGGCGGGTTCGATGTCGGGTGCGACGGGGGAGCGATCAGCGCTCGGTGATGCCCCGGTAGTCGCGCGCCTCGTAACCGGTGTAGATCTGGCGCGGGCGGCCGATCTTCAAAGGCTCGCCGTGCATTTCACGCCAGTGCGCGATCCAGCCCGGCAGCCGGCCCATGGCGAACAGCACGGTGAACATGCGGGTCGGGAAGCCCATGGCGCGGTAGATGACGCCGGTGTAGAAGTCGACGTTCGGGTACAGGCGACGCTCGATGAAGTACTCATCGGTGAGCGCGGCCTCTTCCAGCGCCTTGGCGATATCGAGCAGCTGATCGTCGCCGCCGATCTTGCGCAGGATGGTGTCCGCGGCCTGCTTGACCAGGGTCGCGCGCGGGTCGAAGTTGCGGTAGACGCGGTGCCCGAAGCCCATGAGCTTCACGCCGTCTTCCTTGTTCTTGACCTTGCGGATGAATTCCTTGACGTCGCCGCCGCCGGCCTTGATGTCGTCCAGCATCTCCAGCACGGCCTGGTTGGCGCCGCCGTGCAGCGGACCCCAGAGCGCGTTGATACCGCCGGAGACGGAGGTGAACAGGTTGGCGTCGGACGAACCGACAAGGCGCACAGTCGAAGTCGAGCAGTTCTGCTCGTGATCGGCGTGCAGGATGAGCAGCATGTCCAGCGCCGCGGCGACCTCGGGGTCGACCTCGTACGGCTCGGCCGGGAAGCCGAAGGTCATGCGCAGGAAGTTCTCCACCAGCGACAGCGAGTTGTCCGGGTACAGGAACGGCTGACCGACCGACTTCTTGTAGGCGTACGCCGCGATGGTCGGCAGCTTGGCCAGTAGTCGGATGGTGGACAGCTCGACCTGCTCGGGATCGCGCGGGTCCAGCGAATCCTGGTAGTACGCGGACAGCGCGTTCACTGCGGACGACAGCACCGGCATCGGGTGCGCGTTGCGCGGGAAGCCGTCGAAGAAGCGCTTCAGATCCTCGTGCAGCAGGGTGTGCCGGCGGATCCGGTCGGTGAAGTCATCCAGCTGGGCCTGGGTCGGCAGCTCACCGTAGATGAGCAGGTAGCTGACCTCGATGAAGGTCGACTTACCGGCCAGCTGCTCGATCGGGTAGCCGCGGTAACGCAGGATGCCGGCTTCACCGTCGATGTAGGTGATCGCGGACTTGGTCGACGCGGTGTTCATGAAGCCGGGGTCGTAGGTCACGTACCCGGTGCTGGCCAGCAGCTTGCCCAGGTCGATCCCGTCGTTGCCCTCGACGGCCTTGGCGACCGTCATCGGGTACTCACCACCGGGGTAGGACAGCACCGGCTTGGCGTCTTCGTCGACGTTGATGATGTTCTCAGCGGGCACGGAAGGATCCCTCTCAGGCTTGAAACCATAGGCATCGGCGCGGTGGCGCACGACGCGCTTGGCTCAACGCTAGTCGCTGTCCGGTAAGCCCGACTAACGAGGGTGGTCCTTAACTACCTCACAGTCACATGGTCGCGATGTGAGGATCGGTGCGGTTATGCGCTATAGGCATGGGCCGCACCGCCCGTCCCGGCGTGTCGGCTAGTCGTTGCATACGGTCTTGATGATGCGCGAGTCGTACGCCACGCGGGCGCGATCCTCGGCCTCGTCGCGGGTGGAGCCGTAGCGGCCCACGTACTGGCGCAGGCTGTCGGAATGGCTGATCGAACCGCATTCGGTGAAGGCCACCAGCACCTCGCAATTGCGGCCGTTGCAGCGATTGAGCGCCTCGGCCTTGGCCGCGTCCTTGGTGGAGTAATTCCACGACGCGTGCCAATTGCCCTCGTCGGAGACGGCGATGGCACCCCAGTAGGTGCCTGTGGCGCCGGCCTGCGCGGGTACCAGGAGTCCCGCGCCGCCGATGGCGGCCATGGCGATAGCGGTGGTGATGGCCTTGGTGGTGAACGACTTTCGCATGATGTTTCCCCGTGCATCCGGTGGTGCTGTGCTCTGGACGCTTATGAAATTAGGGGCCGGACTTTGCGAAGTCCTTGGAGAATTCTTATCGGACGCTCAGGCAACGACCGGGGGTTTCAGGCCGGAACCTCCGCGTGCGCCCGCGCCACCCGGTACCGCACGAAGGCCGGGAAGATCAGCGCGGCGATCACCATGCCGATCACCACGAGCACACCACCGCCCGCCGCGGCAGCCGCGGTACCCACCGCCGCGGCCGCGAAACCGTGTGCAACATCACCGATTCTGGGTCCGCCCGCGACCACCACGATGAACACGCCCTGCAACCGTCCGCGCATCTCATCGGTGGCCACCGACTGCAACATGGTGGTGCGCAACGCCGCCGAGAACATATCCACCGCACCGCCGAAAGCCAAGGACCCGAACGCGATCCAGAGCGCCACCGTGGTGCTCAGACTGTGCCCGGCCGCCCCGACCGCCAGGCCGAAGCCCACCATGCCCAGACCCCACAGCACGATCAACACCACGACGGCCAAGCCCTGCCTGCGAATTCGCGACAGCCAGCCGGAGAACACCCCGCCGAGCACCGCGCCCACCGACATGGCCGCGAACAGCAGACCCAGCGCGTGACCGCTGCTCGCGGTATCACCGAAACTGTCCTGCGCGATCTGCGGGAACAGCGCGCGCGGCATGCCGAACACCATGGCCACCACGTCGACGGCGAAGGACGCCAACAGGATTCGCTGCGTGGCCAGATAGACGAACCCGTCCGCGACCTCGCGCAATCCGGCGCGCCGGGACTCACCCGTCGGCGGGATCGGCGGCAGTTTCCAGGTTGCCCACAGCGTGGCCAGCAGCGCGATGGAATCCAGTAGATACAGCGTCGAGAGCCCCGACACCGGAATCAGCATGCCCGCCACCACCGGCCCGGCGATCGCGCCGAACTGCATGACGGTCATGGACAGCGAATTCGCCGCCGGGAGTTGATCTTCCGGCAGCAACCGCGGGTAGATGGCGCTGCGCGCGGGCTGATTCACCGCGAAGAACGCCTGCTGCACCGCGAACAGCACCAGGATCAACCAGGGGTTGTTCAGTCCGGCCGCGGCCTGTCCCCAGAACGCGAGCGCCGTCAGGCCGGTGCCGGTGCTGGTGATGAGCAGCAGTTTGCGGCGGTCCATCACATCGGCGAGCGCACCGCCCCACAGGCCGAACACGATGAGCGGGATCAGGCCGAAGAGTCCGGCCAGTCCGACATAGGAGGAGCTGTGCGTGATGTCGTACAGCTGCTTGGGCACCGCTACCACCGAGAGCTGCGCGCCGATCACGGTCACGACACCGGTGGTCCACAACCTCCGGTAGTCGGGGTTGCGTAAGGGGGTTATATCGGCGAGCAGCTTCACCGCGGTGACAGTAATGGGATGAATTGCGGTGCGACTAGCCTTTTCCGGGGGTCGTCCCATGATTCGGACGTGAGAAACCCCACGCGCCGAACCATTGCGATCATGCTGGTCAGGGCTGCAATCGTTCGATCTTCATGGCGGCGATATCGGGATTGCCCGGTTCCACCAGGACACGAATGCGATTGTGCATCCGGCTGCGGCGACCCTGCCAGAACTCCAGCGATTCGGGCCGCAACAGGAAACCGCCCCACTGCGGCGGCACCGGAATCGGATCGACGTCCGCGAAACGCGCGGTCAGCTCGGTCAACTGCCGATCCAATTCCTCGCGCGAGGCGATCGGCCGCGATTGCAGCGACGCCCACGCCCCCAATTGCGAACCGCGCGGCCGGGACTGCCAATAGACCGCCGTGGTCTCGGGCGCGACCTTGTGCACCGGACCGCGCACCGTCACCTGCCTGCCCAATGCGGGCCAGACGAAAGTGGCCGAGGCATAGGGCGTCGCGATCAACTGCCGCCCCTTGAACGATTCGTAATTCGTGTAAAAAGTCACACCCTCGGGCGAGAGTCCTTTGCACAGCACCGTCCGCGAGGAAGGCCGCGGCCCCGAATCGGTGAGTTCCACCGTGGCCAGCACCATGGCATTGGAATCGGTCACCCCGGCCGCGGTGGCGTGCTCGATCCAGTTGCGCAACAACGGTTCCCAGCCGTCCGCCAACCAGCTCTCGTCGAGGTCGGTTTCCAGGCCCGGATGATTGTCGCCGGCGTCCACTCCGTACTCCACGCGCAGTGCCGCGATATCGAGGTCGGGAGTGGCGTAATTCTCCTGGTCGCGCATGGGCCAGACGTTACTCCGGAGTAATGCGCGCGTTAAGGTCTAGGGGATCGGCGTGGCTGCCCATGGATCGGGCAGCCCGATTTGCAAGGAGAGTCACAACATGACTGCCAGCGCTGCGGCCAGCCCTGTCATCCCAGCTGATTTCGTCAGCGGCCTCGAAGGCGTGGTGGCTTTCACCACCGATATCGCCGAACCGGATAAGGATGGTGGCGCGCTCCGGTACCGCGGCGTCGACATCGACGACCTGGTCGCCAACCGGGTCACCTTCGGTGACGTGTGGTCCCTGCTCGTCGACGGCGAATTCGGCCACGGCCTGCCGCCCGCCGAACCCTTCCCGCTGCCCATCCACACCGGCGACGTCCGCGTCGACGTACAGGCCGGGCTCGCCATGCTCGCCCCGATCTGGGGCTACCAGCCGCTGCTGGACATCGACGACGACACCGCCCGCGACAACCTGGCCCGCGCCTCGGTGATGGCGCTGTCCTACGTCGCGCAGTCCGCGCGCGGCATCTACCAGCCCGCGGTCCCGCAGAAGAAGATCGACGAGTGCACCACCATTACCGAGCGGTTCATGACCCGCTGGAAGGGTGACCCGGACCCCAAGCACACCGAGGCCATCGACGCCTACTGGGTGTCCGCCGCCGAACACGGTATGAACGCCTCCACCTTCACCGCCCGCGTCATCGCCTCCACCGGCGCCGATGTGGCCGCGTCGCTGTCCGGCGCCATCGGCGCCATGTCCGGCCCGCTGCACGGCGGCGCGCCCGCCCGCGTGCTCCCGATGATCGAGGAAGTCGAGAAGACCGGCGACGCACGGGCACTGGTCAAGGGCATCCTGGATCGCAAGGAAAAGCTCATGGGCTTCGGGCACCGGGTCTACCGGGCCGAGGACCCGCGCGCCCGTGTGCTGCGCGCCACCGCCCAGCGCCTGGACGCCCCGCGCTACGAGGTCGCCGCCGCCCTGGAGCAGGCCGCGCTGGCCGAACTGCGCGAGCGTCGCCCGGATCGCGCCATCGAGACCAATGTCGAATTCTGGGCCGCGGTCATCCTCGACTTCGCCGAGGTCCCGGCGCATATGATGCCCGCCATGTTCACCTGTGGCCGCACCGCCGGCTGGTGTGCGCACATCCTGGAGCAGAAGAAGCTCGGCAAGCTGGTTCGCCCGGCCGCCATCTACACCGGCCCGGCCCCGCGCCTGCCCGAGACCGTGGCCGGCTGGGAGACCGTCGTCCGCAAGTGATCTCGCCCGCGAGTGATCAGGTGCTTGCCCGGTAGGCAACGCCCGCAAGACAATTCGAGGCCCGCAGCGGAATCCGCTGCGGGCCTCGACTTTTCGGGCCGGACGCTACTGCACCTTCACCACGACGGTGTTGACGATCTTGTCCGCCAGGGTCTGCCGCTTGGTATCCCACAGCGGCATCAGCCAGCCGATGTAGCAGGCGAAACTGTCCACCACATGCAGCAGTTTGCGGCCGAGCGCCAGGCCGAAACCGACCGGCTGACCGGTGGCCTCGCGCACCAGGCGGATGCCGACGATCTTCTTACCCGGCGTCTGCCCGGTGCTGCCCTCGCGGTAGACCAGGAACAATCCCGCGCCGATGTAGAGCGCCAGCGCCAGCAGAATGCAGATCAGGCCGATCGCGTTCATACCGCCGGCGGTGCACGCGGAGGAGTAGCTGCGCGATGAGCTGTAGGTGTTGTTGTTCAGATACGACGAGCAATCCGGCGCGTCCGTGCCCACCGTGCCCGCCAGGATCTGCAGGATCACCGCGGGCAGGAAGAACATCAGCCCGTCGAGCAGATACGCGCCCGCCCGCGCGCCCCAACTCGCGTACTCACCGAGCGGTGCGACCGGCGCGCCGTAGGGGGAGTAGCCGCCGTAGGGCTGTTGCTGCTGGTTGTAGTCGTACGCGGGCTGCTGTGCGTAACCCGGCTGTGCATAACCCGGCTGCTGTGGATAACCGGGCTGCGAAACCGGCTGCTGCTGTTGATAACCCGGCTGTGACACGGGCTGCTGTGGATAACCGTAGCCCGGCTGCGCGTCCTGCGGCGGGTAGCCGTAACCCGGCTGCGCCGGGGGCTGCTGGGGTGGATAACCGTATCCGGGCTGCTGCGGCGGATACGGGTTGTTCGGGTAGGTCATGTACTTCCTCATCGCGCGTCGAAACGGCCGGTACCGGAAAGGGGATCGGTACCGGGCACCCCCCGATTGCCGCCGAGTGGCTGTCGGCGGCAAGGTGACTGGGCCGATACAGTCTGGAGCACCCGGGCGACAACGGCGCGCCGGGGCTCTCCACGGTTGAAAGCGCGAGGCGGAACATGACACGTTCTGCGAGTCCTGCGGCCGAACAATGAATTACGTGTGCCCGAATTGTGGTGGTGAATTGGTTGCGCGACCGCGAAGGTCGAAATAACGGTGATCGGAATCCTGGGCTTCGGGTCGTAAGTGGCATAACCTGCGCAAGTGCTCGATGCAGGACTCTCGCGGAGAACTTTGTTCACGGTCGGTGCGGCCCTGGCCGCCGGCGTGGTATCCGCAGGCTGCGGTAAGGCCAGCGGAAATGCCGCGGACCGCGTGCTGGAAGCGCCGCGGCTGCGGCCGGATAGGGGGCTGACGGCGAATCTGCCGCTGGCCAAGGGCGGTTTGAGCCCCGACGCGGTGGCGGCCAAATACGCCGGGAAGAAACCGAACCAGTGGGGAACGGATATCTCCGGCATTCTCACCAATTTCGATACCTCAGGTAAGCAATTCGCGCTCACCTTCGATGCCTGCGGTGGTCCCGGCAATAACGACATCGACGAAAATCTGCTGAGTCTGCTCATCGCACAGCAGATTCCGGCCACCCTGTTCCTCAACAAGCGCTGGATCGACGCGAACCAATTGCGCGCCGCCCAGCTCGCGGGCAATCCGCTCTTCGAACTCGCCAACCACGGCACCGCGCACCGCCCGCTCTCGGTCAACGGTCACGCCGCCTACGAGATCAAGGGCACCGGCTCACCGCAGGAGGCCGTCGACGAGGTGTGGGGCAATCACGAACGCCTCACCCAGCTCACCGGCCACGCGCCGCGCTTCTTCCGCACCGGCACCGCGCATTACGACGACCTGGCCGTGAATATCGTCCAGGACCTCGGCGAAGTGCCGGTCGGCTACTCGCTCAACGCCGATTACGGCGCGACCTCCAATGCCGCTCAGGTGCAGGCGAACATGATGAAGGCCGCGCCCGGCGGCATCTCGCTGGCGCATATGCACCGCCCCAAATCCGGCACCGGCCCCGGCATGTACGCGGCGCTGACGGCCTTGAAGGGCAACGGTTTCCAGTTCGTCCGCCTGCCCTAGCGAATCGAAGTTCGCGCGTATCAGTCGAGTTCGCGGGAAGCCTTCCAGTCGACCGTCACCGATTCACCGCGATCGACTGTGAAGAACGCCACTTCCAGGTGGCGGCCCAGGTCCACCAGTTCCAGCGCGGCCAGCGGAACCGGCTGAATGATGCGAATTCGCCAGGGCGCGGGCTCATCCCAGGCGTGCAGTTCCAGATCCAGGCGCAGCACCGGATCATCGCGGCCGGTGTAGTCGGCGGCCACCGGGGTGGCCGCGAGCACGGTGGCGCGGGCGCGGCGGCCGTCGGCGAGGATTTTGGCGATATTGGTGCGGCTCGCCTCCTCGACGGCCGGGACGTACAGCACCACACGATCGTGATCGCCCGGATCGACGCGGCAGGAGATCACATCGCCGGGCTGCATCCATTCCTGGTCAGGGGTATTGACGCGCTGCCGCACCCGGGTCTCGTACGCGTGCCGGTCCTCGAGCTGGACGCGCACCCAGAATTCCTGGCTTGGCCCCGGGAAATCCCGGGTCCGGGGATCGCCGTCCGGACGCTGATCGGCAGGCCGCGGGGCGCTGTCGGCCGCGCCGGGCTTGACCTCGGAACGGACGCTGAGAATTGTCGCGGTGCCCTCGGTGCCGTGCATGAGCAGTTCCCGGCGGGCGGCATCGTCCAGGGCCGGACCGCGCCGGGTGAGCCCGTGCGAGCCGAATTGGGTGGACAGCCGCAGTCCGGTCAACCGGCGCAACAGGCCCGGGCGCGGCTCCGATTCCGGATCGGCAACCGCTCGACCTGCGATAACACCTTGTGCGACGGTCGAATTCGGGGGCTCGGCGGTATCGCCGGCGGGAGATCCAGGTCGCTCGTGCGCGGCCATGTTCATGCTGCTGAACGGTAGTGCGTCTGTGGTCCTCACCACAGCGATACCCGCCGTTTGCCGAAGCCCGAGGTCCGAACGTGTTGCAGGGCCGACCCACTCGTTTCGCGACGGATGCGCAGCCTCTACCCTTGTCGCCATGACCTCTGCGTTCCCGACCATCCCCGACGATCTCAAGCCCGCCGACGGACGGTTCGGCTGCGGACCCTCCAAGGTGCGTCCCGAACAGCTGCAGTCCCTGGTGGATACCGGCGCCTCCGTGTTCGGTACCTCCCACCGGCAGAAGCCGGTCAAGGACGTGGTGGCCCGGGTGCGTTCCGGCCTGCGCGAATTGTTCGCCCTGCCCGACGGTTACGAGGTCGTGCTCGGCAACGGCGGCACCACCGCGTTCTGGGACGCGGCCGCCTTCGGCCTGATCCGCGAGAAGTCGCTGCACCTGACCAACGGCGAGTTCTCCTCCAAGTTCGCCTCGGTGGCCAAGGCCAACCCGTTCATCGGCGACCCCATCGTGGTCAAGGCGGAGCCGGGCAGCGCGCCCGAGCCCACTTCGGACCCCTCGGTCGACCTCATCGGCTGGGCACACAACGAGACCTCCACCGGTGTGGCCATCCCGGTGTCGCGTCCCGCGGGTTCGGAGAACGCGCTCATCGCCATCGACGCCACCTCCGGCGCGGGCGGTCTGCCGGTGAACATCGCCGATTCCGATGTGTACTACTTCGCGCCGCAGAAGTGCTTCGCCTCCGACGGCGGCCTGTGGATCGCGCTGATGAGCCCCGCCGCGCTGGCTCGCGTCGAGGAGATCAAGGAATCGGGTCGCTTCACCCCCGAATTCCTGTCGCTGCCCATCGCGGTCGACAACTCCACCAAGGATCAGACCTACAACACCCCGGCGCTCGCCACGCTGTTGCTGTTCGCCAATCAGATCGAATGGATGAATGGCAACGGCGGTCTGGACTGGGCCGTGAAGCGCACCGCGGATTCCTCGTCGCGCCTGTACAACTGGGCCGAGACCAGCGAATTCGCCACCCCGTTCGTCGCGGATCCGGCGCACCGCTCGCAGGTGGTCGGCACCATCGACTTCAACGATTCGGTGGATGCGGCACAGGTTGCGAAGGTATTGCGCGCCAACGGAATCGTCGATACCGAGCCGTACCGTAAGCTGGGTCGTAACCAGCTGCGCGTCGGTATGTTCCCGGCCATCGATCCCGAAGATGTTTCCCAGCTGACCCGCAGCATCGATTGGGTTGTGCAGCAGATCGGCTGAACCGCAAACTAAGACACAGTAGGCGGCGCGAGAGTCTGGCGACAGATTTTCGCGCCGCGTGTCTTGCCCCACGAATCACAGAAGTGCACTACTGTTCCAGAACGTGGGCGGAGAAGCGAGCCTGACAGCTGTGTAGACGCAGCACTGTGTTCGATGCAGTGACAAGGAGGTAACGGTGCGTGAACTTCGAGTAATCGGATTGACGCCCGATTCCACGCACATCGTGTGCATCGATACCGAGAGCGGTCAGAAGTACCGGCTCCCCGCCGATGACAAACTGCGTGCCGCTGCCCGCGGAGATCTTGCCCGGTTCGGACAAATCGAGATCGAAACGGAAGCCACGATGCGCCCTCGCGATATCCAGGCTCGAATCCGTGCCGGTGCTTCGGTGGAGCAGGTCACCGAAGAGTCCGGAATGCCCGCCAGCCGGGTGGAGCGTTTCGCGTATCCCGTTCTGCTGGAACGCGCCCGGGCCGCCGAGCTCGCGCAGAAGGCGCATCCGGTCCGCAACGATGGTCCCGCCGTCGAAACCCTCATCGAGATCGTCTCCGCCGCCTTCGCCGAGCGCGGCCACAATATCGACGTCGCCGAATGGGACGCCTGGAAAGACGAAAAGGCGTACTGGGTCGCGCAATTGCAGTGGCAGGCCGGACGTTCGGTGATCGCCGCGCACTGGCGCTATCAGCCCGACGCGCACGGCGGTTCCGTTGTGCCGCTCGATGATCCGGCCTCGGACCTGATCGACCCCGACTTCGGCCGCGCCCTGCGCGGTCTCGCCACCATCCTGCCGGATCAGAACGAACCGGTCATGGTGGAGGCCCCGGCGTCCACGCCGCGCACCACCGCGCCCGTCCCGCGCGAGGAGCGCGCCGACTACGAGTCCGCGCCCGCCCGGGTCGCCAGCCAGCAGTCCATGGACGGCTACTACGAGCAGCGCGCCGCCGTCGGTGACGGCACCGTGCCCGCACCGTCCGCCGCCGCGTCGGCTCCGGCCCCGGTGGCCACCCCGACGCCCCCGGTGACGACTCCGCCTGCCGCCCCGGCACATTCGACGCCGGAGCGCACGCCCGAACGCACCGCGCCCGAACGCACTGCGGCGACCGCGCCCGATCGAACCGCACCCGCCGCTCCCGAGCGGACCGCGCCCGAGAAGGCCGAGCCCGCTCCGGCGCAGTCGGCGCCCGCCGCGACTCCGGCCGCGTCGGCTCCGGTGGCGGAACCCGCTGTCGCGGAACCGGCCACGGCGGCCCCGGCCGCCGCGGCGACCACCGCGCCCGCGACGCCGCCCGCCGCCAAGCCCGCGGCGAAGCAGAATCGGGCCAAGCGTGGCGGTAAAGCCCCCATGCCGTCCTGGGAAGACGTACTCCTGGGCGTGCGCAGCTCCGGTCACTGACGCGCGTCCCGCGGTTTTTCGGCCGTGGGTCCGAATTCGAAGCTGAAAGTTTGCTACGGCGCTGAAATTGTTGCGCCCCGATTGCCGTGGGCGCTTTTCCGCGTTTCCGGTTGCCGAATCGGTGCCGATAGCGGCGGGAATGCGTCGTTGCATTGGCAAACTGCCTGAATTGTCCGAAGGTTCCCAGGCGGCGGCAAGTTCGCCGCGCCGGGGGAGACCTTGCACAACAGCGACATTTCGACGGTCGGGCAGGTAGATTTTATAGTGGTGGCGGTGATGGCCGGGGCCGTCCGCGCCGACGCCGAGAGCGGCCACCGAATGTTGCGGATAG
Source organism: Nocardia sp. NPDC056000 (assembly GCF_042269265.1). Classification (NCBI taxonomy): domain Bacteria; kingdom Bacillati; phylum Actinomycetota; class Actinomycetes; order Mycobacteriales; family Nocardiaceae; genus Nocardia; species Nocardia sp. NPDC056000. Next base: position 336,699 of record NZ_JBHJXS010000002.1, read on the forward strand.
TTTGCCAATAGTGGTTCGCAAGGAATTCGGGAGGTGCGAAATGCCATCCACTGTCTCGTCCCTCTGGTACGTCGACGCCTCCGATCCGGTCGGCGTACTGCGCGCGCATCCGGGACCCGATCCCGACGCCGCCTTCGCGCTGGCCCGCCAGCTCAATCCGGATCGCGATGTGGTGCCCGCCGCCTCCGGCACCATGAAGGTGTGGGCCGGGCCGGATCCCGAATCCATCTATATCGGCTGCTATCCCGGCGTCACCGTGGTCTGTTCCACCCAGGCGGCACTGCCCAGACCGACGAGACTCCCCGAACTGCTGGTCCGTCCGCTCGCCTCCGAGCACACCTATCTGGTGTCCTATGACCTGTCGCTGGGCTGGGGCGCTTTCGCGGAATGGGAGCGCGGGGAATTCCGGCGGTCGTTCAGCGCCAGCCGGGTGAACATCCTCGAGGATGAGGGCATGCCTCGGGTATGGGAGCGGCCGTATTGGGCGGGCGAACACCCCATCGAATTGGAACCCGGCGAAATGGCCGATCCACAGCTATTGCCGTTCGACCCACCGGATTTCGCCGATGCCGCCAATCAGGAATGGCTCGGCTTCCGCTATCGCGGCAAATTCTCCGAGGACGCGCTCACCCCGGATCTGATCGAGGTCTGCGGATTCTCGCTCTTCCCCAAGGGTCAGGCCCCCGCTGTGGATGAACCCGCCGCACCGGTCGCCGTCGAACGCAATGGCAAGCGCGGGCTGTTCGGCTGGCTGCGCGGCAAGGACCGGGACCGCGTGTCCTGAGCGCCGCGGGCACCGCACGGCTCGACGCGCGAAACCGGCTGGGACGCACGCCGAGTCGGCCGGATCAGTGAGTTCAGCTCGCCAGCAGGGCGATCCAGGCCAGCAACACGCCCACACCCAGACCCGCGATCACCCAGCGTGTCACCGGCTGGAAGCGCCAGCGCCAGGCCGTCGGGGTGACACCGCCCACCGCGACCACATTCACCAGCGCCGAGAGCAGCGGATGAATCTGCGCCAGTGCGGATCCGAAGGAGTAGACCCCCGCCGCGGTCAGCAGCGCCACGAAGGCGATGACGGCGATACCGCTGGCCCACGGGGTCGGCTCGGAATAGCCGTAGCCGTACGGGCCGTCGGGCGGATAGCTCACTGGGCCGGTCCTGAACTCACTGGGCACGCACTCTTTCGTAGAAGGCCATGGCGGCGGCGGTCGCCACATTAAGGGAATCGGTGCCCGGTGTCATGGGGATGCGGGCGCGAATATCGCTGGCGCGCATGGTGTCCTCGGTCAGGCCGGGGCCCTCCGCGCCGAGCAGCAGGGCCACCCGGTCGCCGGTCATGGCGTGCGCGAGGGTGTCCGCCTTGGGATCCGGGGTGAGCGCGATGATCTGGAAACCCTTGTCGCGCAGGATATTCAGGCCATCGGGGAATTCGGGCAGCGGTGCGAAGGGGATGCGCAGCACATGCCCCATGGAGACCCGCACCGACCGCCGGTACAGCGGATCGGAGCAGCGATCGCCGAACAGCACCGCGTCCGCGCCCAGGCCCGCCGCGTTCCGGAAGATCGAGCCGATGTTCTCGTGATCGTTCACGCCCTCCAGCACCGCGACCGTACGCGCCCGCGCCAGCACCGCTTCCGCGGTGAGTTCGGGCGGCCGTCGCGCCGCGGCGAGCACGCCGCGATTGAGATGGAATCCGACGATCTCCGCCATCACCTCGGCGGTGGCCCGGTAGTACGGCACGTCGATACCGGTCAGCTGTTCGGCCAGCACCTCGTATTTGCGCGCCACCCCCAGCAATCCGGAGGGTGTGAACCGCGAGGCCAGCATGCGTTCCACCACCACGGTGCCCTCGGCGATGACCAGCCCTTTACCGCCGGGCAGGTCCGGTCGCCGATCGGCATTGCTGAGGTCGCGGAAGTCGGCGACGCGCGGGTCGGCGGGGTCGTCGATATCGATCACTTCGGCCACGGGGTTATTCTCGCGCGACGTCGTTCCGGGCTCTTGCGGGGCACAGCTCGAGGTCGATCCGGGGCACAGCATAAGGTGATTGACGATCCCGATCCCCTATCGAAGAGGACAACCATGACCAAGCCGGAAATCGAGTTCCAGGACGGGCCCGCCCCCGCGACGCTGGTGATCAAGGACCTCGTCGAGGGCACGGGCGCACTGGCAGAGCCCGGCTCCACCGTCGACGTGCACTACGTGGGCGTCGAGTTCGACAACGGCGAAGAGTTCGATTCCTCCTGGAACCGCGGCGAGTCCATCAAGTTCCCGCTGCGCAACCTGATCCAGGGCTGGCAGGAAGGCATCCCGGGTATGAAGGTCGGCGGCCGCCGCCAGCTCACCATCCCGCCGGAGCTGGCCTACGGCCCCGCCGGAGCCGGACACCGTCTCTCGGGCAAGACCCTGGTCTTCATCATCGATCTGCTGGACGTGCTGAACTAAGCGCTTCGCGGTCGAAAGCGAACGCCCGCCTCGTGGAAGCGAGGCGGGCGTTCGTTGTGTGTGGGCATCTTCGCACTTCGGGGTTCCGGGGTGTGCCCCCGAAATCTCTCCTCGGTGTGGCTGTCAGGAGCCGACGATGGTGTTCATGATGGTGCCGGCGCTGGTGGCCGTCGCACCGCCGAGCATGGCGTTGGCGACCATTTTGGGGGAGCCCGCTCCGCCGCCCCACTTCTCCCAGGCGAACTTTCCGCCGCCGTAGGTGATGGCGGCGATGCCGGACATCTGGGTGAACCAGGTGAAGTAGCGGAACATCTTCATCATCTTGTCGGCCATGGGCGGGGTCTCGGCCGTGGGATTGCCCATTTGTGCGAGGACTGTGCCGTACATGTCGTGCGCGGCCAGCAGCATGCTCACGATCGTTTCCTCTCCGGTACCGGGGCGCTGGGGGTGGAGCCGTGGCGCGGGTGGGGCAGGAGCGTCAAAAACTGATCGATTAGAACAATTCGGTCATGAGTGTAACCGGAAGAACCGCCGATTGTTGCTGATTGTTTGCCAACGCTTTATTGGCGCAGATTATTTGCGGACGATCTCCACCGGATCGGTGAGCGCCGACGCGATCGCCGACTGCTGCGGCACCCCGCGCTGCGGCAGCGCGTTCAACGCCTGCGTGGCCTGATTGCCCAGCGTGGTCGTGACCGCCTGCAATTGCGACACCCCCGAGGTCAGCGCGTTCAACGCCGCCACCAGCTGCGTCTTGCCCTGATCCGCCAGCGCCGGAATGCTCGCGGCCAGCTGCCCGCCCTGATTCAACTGCGCACTCGCGTCACCCAGGCGGGTCGCGCCATCGTGCAGCAGCTGCCCGATCCGCGTTTCGGGGGTGACGGTGGTGCCGACCAGATCGCCCACCCCGTTGAGCTGGCCTCCGGCCTGGTTCGCCACGACCTGCAAACCCTGTAGCTGGGTGATGATGCTCGCCAGCTGCGGATCGCCCGCGAACGGCAGCCCCTGCAGCAGCGGCACGATGGCGTTGATGCCCGAACTCAGCTGATCGGCCGCCTGTGACACCTGCCCGACGGTGACCCCGGTCGAATCCAGCGCCGTGCCGAGATCGTTCGCCTGTTTGGTGGCCGCGCCGACCGTGGTGTTCAACTCGGTGATGGCCGAAGTGATCTGTCCCGCACCGGCTTTCGCCTGATCCAGGAAGGCCAGCATCTCATCGGCCCCGGAGCCGAACTGCTGTGCGCCGTCGGCGGCGGCCTGTACGCCCGCGCTCAGCAGCGTGCTGGTCATGGAGACCTGCTGCAATTTCCCGCGCGCGCTGTTCATCGAGGCGAAAAGGGTGTCGAGTCCGGACGCGCTGATTTTCTTTGTCACGTCATTCACCGCATCGTTCACGATATTCGCGTCGGCGCGATCATTGGTCGTCACCGTCACCTGCGCCCGCTGCGGTTTATCGGTGCCGAGCGAGGCGATATCGGCGGACAGTTCGGTGGGCAGTGTGATGATCACCGCGTAATCGTCGGTGCTGGCCGAATCGACCACATCCCACTCGCGAGTTCCGCTGTCCTGCAACGCCCTTGCGATTTTGGCCCCGGTGGGCCCGGTATCGCCGTTGATGAGCGCCACCCCGGTGGGCGCGGGCGATATCCGCAGATACGCGATCACACCGGTGGTGACCGCGGCTACCAGTAGGAGAGCGAACAGGGCCAGCCGAGTGCGATTTTTTCCCAACACTATTAAGACCGTAGAGGTACCTATTGCCGTCAGCTCTGGCGTTTCTCTGAGAATTCGGTAAACACTGGGGTATCCGGCAATTCCAGTACCAGTCGCACGCCGCCGAGCAGTCCGTCGTCGAAATAGGCTCGCCCGCCGTGCAATTGCGCCTGCTGTGCCACCAGCGCCAGCCCAAGCCCGGATCCGCCCTTGGCGGCCTGACTGCCGCGCGCGAAGCGTTCGAAGACGGTGGCGCGTTCGGCGGCGGGAATGCCGTGACCATTGTCGTCGACGCTGATCACTATGTGCCCGAACGGATCTCGATGCGCCGAGACCAGCGCCTCGGTCGCGCCGCCGTGCCGCGCGGAATTGGCCAGGGCATTGTCGATGGCCAGGCGCAGCCCGGTGGGCAGGCCGCGGGTGACGAGTTCGGCATCGGTGTCGATGCGCACCTTCAGATTCGGGAAGTGCCGGTTGGCATCGTGTGCGGCGGCATCGATGAGTTCGGCCACATCGGTGGCCACGTGATCGCGGGCATTGGTGAGATCCCCGGCGGCGAGCCGTTCCAGCGCCGCGAGGGTGGATTCCACCCGGTTCTGCCCGCGATGCAGGTCGATGAGGATTTCCGCGCGCTGCGCCTCGTCCAGGTCCAGGGTGCGCAGCACTTCCAGATCGGTGCGCATGGCGGTGAGCGGGGTGCGCAGTTCGTGTGCGGAGACGGCGGCGAAATCGCGGGCGGTCTCCAGTGCGGCGGCGGTTTCGGCCTGTGCCCGGTCGATGCGCTCCAGCATGGTGTTGACCGCGTCGGCGAGCATTTCCGATTCGCGCACCCCGTGCCCGTCCACGGGCAGCGGGCCGCCGGGTTCGCCGTGCCGGTCCAGCTGCCGGGTCAGGTTCGCGATCGGGCGCACCGCGCGCCCGCCGAACAGCCAGCCCAGTCCGGCCGCCGCGGCCACGGCCAGCAGCGCCGCCCACAGCACCCAGCGCCGCTGCGCTGCCGTGGTGCGCTCATTCTCGGTGGTCGGAATGCCAAGGGAGACAACACGTCCGGAGGGTTGATTCTGGGTGGTGGTGAGCACCCGGTAGGTATTGCCGTCCACGGTGACGGTGTGATTCCCGACCGGTAGCGCGGGCAGCTGCACCGAGGTGCTGGCCAGTGAACCGTCGGCATTGCGCACGGTCAGCGCCATATCGTTGGTGGGTCCGAGCACCCCGAGCACGGTCACCGCGAGCACCGGTTCGATGAGCACCACCCGCGAGGTGACGGCCAGCTGCTGATCGGCCTGCGCGAGATTATTGCGCTCGATGGCGTACATGGTGAACCAACTCAGCGCCGCCACAATGATTGTCGCGCCGAGAGCGGCCGCCGCGGCGACGCGCGCCCGCAGTGAATACGAGCGGCGTCGCGGACTGCGCGGGCGGTTCACGGCGTCATTTCGGCGCGCGCAGCACGAATCCGACGCCGCGAATGGTGTGCAGCAGCCGGGGGGTGCCGTCGGTCTCGAGTTTGCGGCGCAGATAGCCGACGAAGACGTCCACCACATTGGTGTCGGCGGCGAAGTCGTAGCCCCACACCAGTTCCAGCAGTCGTTCCCGGCTCAATACCACCCCGGCGCTGCGCGCCAGTGTGGACAGCAATTCGAATTCCCTTTTGGTGAGCTCGATTTCGTCGCCGTGCAGCAGTGCGCGATATCCGGCGACGTCGACTTCCAAGGGCCCCACCGTGATTCCGCCCGGCACCGACGACGGCGGCACATCACTGCGCCGCCGCAGCAGCGCCTTGATCCGCGCCACCAGTTCGGCCAGCACGAACGGTTTCACCAGGTAGTCGTCCGCCCCGGATTCCAGTCCGGCGATGCGGTCGTTGACCGAACTGCGCGCGGACAGCACGCAGATCGGCACCTCGTTGCCCATGGCGCGCAGGGCGGTGACCACGCCCGCGCCGTCCAGGATGGGCATATTCATATCGAGCACGATGGCATCGGGTGCGGTCTCGTTGACCGCGCGCAGCGCCTGCGCGCCGTCCCGGGCGATGACCACCCGGAAGCCCGAGAGCCGGAGCCCGCGTTCGACCGAGACAAGAACATCCTCGTCGTCATCGACGACCAGGACAGTAGGTAACTCGCCGCGTTCGCCCACGGGTTCCATTGTCGCAGTCTCTGCCTCAGTAGTTGTGGCAGGTGTCGGCGACGGTCTGGATGGTGGCGGCCATACCGGAGGCGCGCGGATCGTTCGCGGCGGAGTTCGCGGCGTCCGGGTTATCGCGCACATACGCGTCGAATTCGGCCTGGCGCTGGGCGGGCGACTGATCGAATTTGGCCTTCAATTCGGCCTTCTGCGACGGGTTCTGGTCCAGCAGCGAGGCCAGGGCGGGGGCCTTGTCGTGCAGTGCGGCGTCGACCTGGGCGAAGGTGCAGGTCGAATTCAGCAGCGGCGCGGCCAGATCCAGCGGGCTCGCGGAGGCGGTGGCGGGGGCCAGTGCGATCGCGACGGTGGCGAGCGCACCGGCGCCGAAGACTGCGGCGGTCCGGTGGTTACGGACGAAACTCATGTATCGGCCTTTCTCAGCGGTACACGGGTCCTGCGACCCGTGCCCGCCCGACGCTAGGCCACCGCCATGGGAGTCCCGTGAACGATCTCTGAGAAAACCGTGTGGGTGCCCGAATTCGCCCCGGTCAGCGCGTGATTCAGGCGGAGGGCGCGGTATCTCCGCTCGGCGCGGCGGCATTGGGGTCGATGCGCCGGAACGGGGTGGTGGCCGCGGTCGCGGCATCGGCGGCCGCGATGCGCTCCTTATCCTCCATCAGCGTCACCGCATCGCGGATCTGCTTCTCCAGGGTGGGCAGCATGCCCGCGTCCTCGATGGTGGGCGGCACCTCGAAGGTCTCGCCCGCCGCGATCTGGCGCATGGTGCGGCGCAGGATCTTTCCCGATCGGGTCTTGGGCAGCGAGGTCACCGCGACCACGTCGTACAGCGTGGCGATGGCGCCGACCCGATCCCGGACCCGCTCGATGACCTGGGCGCGCAACTCCTCGGGCGCGATATCGACACCGGCCTTGAGCACCACGTATCCGATGGGCCGCTGGCCCTTCAGCTCATCCGGCACCCCGACCACCGCGGTCTCGGCGACCAGCGGATGTCCGGCGATGGCGGCCTCGATGCCGCCCGCGGACAGGCGATGTCCGGCCATATTGATCACATCGTCGCTGCGGCCGAGTACGAACAGATAGCCGTCCTCGTCGAAGAAGCCGGAGTCGCCGGTCAGATAGTGCCCGGGATAGGCGGAGAGATAGGAGCGCTCGAAGCGCGCGTCATCACGCCACAGCGTGGTCAGCGTGCCGGGCGGCAGCGGCAGCCCGATGACGATATTGCCCTCGGTGTTCGGCGGCACGGCGTTGCCCTCCGAATCCAGCACCCGCAGCCGATAACCGGGCACGGGAACCGAGGCAGATCCGGCCTTGATCGGAAGCTGTTGCAGTCCAAGCGGATTGGCGCAAATGGGCCAGCCCGTCTCGGTCTGCCACCAGTGATCCACCACCGGGCAGTCCGGCCGATCGGCGAGCAGGGTGTCGACCGACCATTCATAGGTGGCCGGATCCAGCCGCTCACCGGCGCAGAACAGCGCGCGCAGGGTGGACATGTCATGCCGCTTGGCCAGCGCCGCTTCGGGATCGGCGCGGCGGATGGCGCGCAACGCGGTCGGCGCGGTGAACATCACATCGACCTTGTAATCCTCGATGAGCCGCCAGAACGTGCCCGCGTCCGGAGTCCCGATCGGCTTGCCCTCGTAAAGGATGGTGGTCGCCCCGACCAGCAGCGGCGCGTACACGATGTACGAATGTCCCACGACCCAGCCGATATCGGAGGTCGTGAGCATGGTCTGCCCGGCATTGACGTCGTAGATATTGCGCATCGACCAGGCCATCGACACCGCGTGCCCGCCGTTGTCGCGGACCACGCCCTTGGGCTTTCCGGTGGTGCCGGAGGTGTAGAGGATGTACAGCGGATCGGTCGCGGCCAGCGAAACCGGTGCGGCCGGTTCGGCGTCGCGGATCGCCTCGTCCCAGTCCAGCCAGCGCGCGGCCACGGTCTGTGACGAATCAGGCAGATATTCGGTGGCGGCCTGTGCCGCGGAGAAGCGCAGTTCGGGAAAGCCGTCCCGCGCTTTGACCAGCACATTGCGCGGTGCGGTGGTCTCGGCGATATCCAACGCCTGCAACACGATCGGCGGGTATTCGATACGGCGGCCGGGTTCGAGTCCGCCGGAGGCTGTGATGATCAGCACAGGTTCCGCGTCATCGATGCGAGCGGCCAATTCGTGCGCCGCGAAGCCGCCGAAAACCACCGAATGCACCGCACCGATGCGAGCACAGGCGAGCATCGCGATAACGGATTCCGGAATCATCGGCATATATATGACGACTCGATCGCCGGTTTTCACACCGAGTCGCACCATGGATCCGGCAAATCGGGCGACTTCGTCCAGCAGCTGTGCGTATGTGTAAACACGCCTGGTGCCGGTCATAGCGGAGTCGTATATTAGGGCGGGCTGATCGGCGCGACCCCCCTCTTGACCGCCGGAACCGCCCTCCGAGGGTGTGATCTCGCGCACATGACGATCAAGTGCGTTGTAGGAGGTGTTGAGGCGAGCGTCCGGGAACCAGCGCGCGGTCGGGCGCGCATTCGAGTCGAGGATCTGGGTGGGCGGAACATCCCAGCTGATGGATTCGGCCGCGGTGCGCCAGAACTCCGAGGGATCGACCAGGCTCAATTGATACGCCGGTCGGTACTCCTGCTTCGCGTTCAACCCCGTGACTCCCTAGCTCCGCAGCACGCATGTGAAGGGCATGGATGCCCGCCTCGATAGATCAGCCTGATTGTGGCAGACTTCACGCGACGTCCGGGCGGACGCCGCGACCTTTGATAATGCCTGCAAACGGCTGGTCAGAGACTGGTGGTTGCCAAGAGGTCACACAAGAAGTTATTGATCCGTTAGAATCGCATGTCACATATTTCGGCCGTCTTGGACGCAATTTCTCGGCCAGCCGCAGTTCTCGGCCAGCTCCGTCTGTCGAGCCCAGCGTGCGATCGCGGAGGCTCGCTGATGGCGCGTGGCTTGGGCCAGTTTGGAAAGTGAGTGGGAGATGCGTGACGCCGCAAGGTCCGGCAGCAATAAGCGCTGGGCGCTGAGCAACTGGGACCTGCGATGGAAGGTGACGGCGGTGCTCGCCGTCCCGCTGTTGGTCGCCGTCGTGCTGGGTGCGTCGAGGATCTCGGCAGAGTTCGCGGAGTCCAGCAGGCAGGGGAACGCGGTCGACCATGTCGCCGTTATTCCGGCGATCACCGGTTTGAGTGCCACGGCCGCTTCGGTGGTCGGTGGTCAGATGGTCCAGCTCGGCCCGAACCAGTCGATCACCACCGAACCCGAATTGGCGAGCCTGGATACCGCTATTCAGTTCGCCGAGCGCGCGGTCTCATCGCTGTCCGATCTCCCGAGTGCGCGTGCCGCGCTCGATGACATGATCACCGCTTCCAAAGCGGTTCGCGCCAATGGACTGGCGCCGCTCAAGACCACCGCCGAGGGCATCAACACCATCGAGCGGATTCGCGGTAACAGCGTCCGGACCGTGGAGAGCATCGTCTCCACCATCGCCGATAAGAACGTCGATCAATCCAAACTACGATTGGTCGACTCGCTGAACACCCGTGCCGTGCTGGTCGGCGAGGTCGCCGGTTTCGCGGACGCGCTGCGCAGCAATCCCAAGGACGGCTTGCGCGATATCCAGATCGGCATCAGCACCGAGCGGCAGCTGCTCGCGGTCATGGCGCATCGGTTCGCCGACGGCGATCCGATCATCGCGGAGCTACAACGCCTGGTGGACACCCGTCTGCAGCTGGTCACCAGCCCGCAGGCGCAGGCCGGTCAGCTGCCGGTCTCGGATCTGAAGGATTCGCTGGTCTCCAGCGTCGAGAACTATCAGACCATCGGCACCAATTCGACCAAGGACATCGTGTCCCGAGTCGACGTGCTCGCGTCCAACGCGCGCGGCGACGCCATTCGCTACACCGTGATCGTCATCGCCACCATTCTCGGCGCGCTCGCGCTGGCCGTGTTGATCGCGCGCGCGATGATCGTGCCGCTGCGCCGTCTGCGCCTGGCCGCGCTCCGCGTCGCCGAATACGACTTGGCGCAGGAGGTCTCGCAGCTGCGTGACGGCGCCGATCCGGAAGACGTGCCGCTGGAGCCCATGCCGGTGCACACCGATGAGGAAATCGGTCAGCTGGCTCGCGCCGTCGACGATATCCACGGGCAGGCGCTGCGTCTGGCCGCCGATCAGGCCTCCATGCGTACCCAGGTCAACGATATGTTCGAGACCCTGGCGCGGCGCTCGAAGTCCCTTGTCGACCATCAGCTCTCGCTCATCGAGGCGATGGAGTACGACGAGAAGGACCCGCGCCTGCTCGAAAACCTCTTCCGCCTGGACCATCTCGCGGCGCGTATGCGCCGTAACGGTGACAACCTGCTGATTCTGGCCGGCACCAAACAGCGCCGCACCAAGTCCGCGCCCGTCGAGATCGCGGACGTGCTGCGTGCCGCCATCTCCGAGGTGGAGGACTACGAACGCGTCAAGCTGGGCGCGACCCCGCGCGGTGCGCTCACCGAACCGGCCGCCTCCGATATGGCGCACCTGTTCGCCGAGTTGCTCGATAACGCGCTGCGCGCCTCGCCGCCGGAGACGGACGTGAAGTTCACCTTCGCGCAGGCGCACGATCAGGGTCTGCTCATCGAGGTCGCGGACCGCGGCATCGGTATGCCCCCGGCCGAAATGGCCGAGATCAACCGGCGTTTGGAATCCACCGCCGAGGTGGGTCCGGATACCGCGCGGCACATGGGTCTGTTCGTGGTCGGCCGCCTGGCCGAGCGCCACGGCCTGAGCGTGCGACTGCGCCCGACCTTCGATACCGCCCGCGATCCCGGCGTCACCGTGACGGTGCACGTGCCCAAGCCGCTCATCGTGGCGGCGGGCGGTGCCATTTCGGTGCCGCCGCAGGGCAATCCGCAGCAGCCGGCCCCGGCCGCGCAGGGTGCGGGGAATCAGCAGGGCGCGCCGTCCTCCATGCAGATGCGCGCGGTCACCCGCACCGCGACCGGCAATGTCATGGTCACGGTGGATCCCGGTGTGAGCGGGCCGATTCCGGCCGGTGCGCCGGGAGCGCCCGGAGCACCGGCTCCCGCGGCCGCCTCGGGCGGTGCCTCGACGGGTCTGCCGCAGCGTTCGCCGGGCACCAACGTGCCGGGCGGTCTGCCCGGTAGCGGTGGCGGACTTGCCGGTGGCGGGCTCGGCGGCGGTCTGCCGCAGCGTCAGCCGGGCGTGAACGGTCCGACCGTGAAGCACACCGTGGCCACCCCGTCGGTGGACAGACCCGGTGGGCTACCCCAGCGCGATCCGGGTGCGAATGGTCCGGCCGCGCCGGGTGCGCAGCCTGCCGCGAATCTGCCGCAGCGCCCGCCGGGCGATGGCCCGGCCCGACCCGGCGGCGGTCTCGCCGCCAATATGCTTCGCCGCCAAGGTGGTCCGGGTGGTCCCGGTGGACTGCCCCAGCGTCCGGGTGGCCCCGGCGCGCCGGGTGGCCCGGGTGCACCGGGTGGTCTCGGCAACTCCGGCGGCCCGGGTGGCCCCGGTGGTCCGGGTAAGGGTGTCGGCCTCGGTGGCTCCAATGGTCTCGGTGGATCGGGTGACTCGGGTCTGACGCAGCGCGGTCCGGTACCGCCGCAGCGGGATGGTCTGGCTCCGCGCGATCCGGCGACCGGGCTTCCGCAGCGCGGTGGCGCTGATCAAGCGAACGGTTCGGCGTCCGGCGGTCTGCCGCAGCGCCAGCCGGGCACCAATGGCGCACCGGGTCGTGAGCCCAGTGTCGGCCTGCCGCCGCAGCGTTCCGCCCAGGGCGGACTGCCCACCCGTGAGCCGGGCGCCAATGGCGCGCCCGCGCGTGATGGTCTGCCGCAGCGCGGTGAGGCCGCAGGTGGTCTCCCGCAACGTGATTCGGGTCCGACCAACCGTCCGCAACCGCCGCAGCGCGGTGGCGCGGATGCCGCCGCCGGTGGTCTCCCGCAGCGTGGTGACGCCGCGGGTGGTCTCCCGCAACGTGATTCGGGTGCGGGGAACCGTCCGCAGCCGCCGCAACGCGGTGGTGCTGATGCCTCCGGTGGTCTGCCGCAGCGCGGTGGCTCCGACGCCCTGTCGGGTGGTCTCCCGCAGCGTGGCGGTTCGGATGCCCTGTCCGGTGGTCTGCCGCAGCGTGGCGATTCCGATGCTCTCTCGGGTGGCTTGCCGCAGCGTGGAAGCGGAGCGGATGGCGGCCCGCAGGGTCGTCAACAGCCGCCGCAGCGCGGTGGCCAGGATTCCCTCTCGGGCGGCCTGACTCAGCGCGATCCGTCCGCCGGTGGTCTCCCGCAGCGAGACGGCGGCAATGGTCTGCCGCAGCGGGATCAGTCCGGTGGTCTGCCGCAGCGCGATACGGGCAGGCACGGCCTGCCGCAGCGCGGTGGTGCCGATGCCGCGGGTGGTTTGCCGCAGCGCGGCGGCTCGGATACCGGCTCCAACGGTCTGCCGCAGCGTGATTCGGGTCTCCCGCAGCGTGGTGGCGATCAGGCCGGTGGCCTGCCGCGTCGTGCGCCCGGTGGCAATGGCGCGCCTGGCGCACCGCAGCAGGAAGCCGCGTTCGGTGGTCAGCCGCCGCAGCGTCCGGGTGGTCTGCCCCAGCGTGGTGCGGATCCGGCCGGCAGTGGTCTGCCGCAGCGCGACGGCGGCTTGCCGCAGCGCGGTGGCACCGATGCGGGTGCGCCCGGTTTGCCGCAGCGCGGCGCCAGTGGTCTGCCGCAGCGTGATCCGGGTGCGGGTCTGCCGCAGCGTCCGGCTCCGCTGCCGGGTCTGGGTCTGCCGCAGGGCGATTCGGGTGATCCGAAGGACCGCGGCCGGCACAGTTTCCGTTCGAATCCGCAGAAGGCGGCCTCGTTCTTCCAGACCCGGCTGCAGCCCGCGACCGGTGAGGATCAGGCTTCCATGGGTACGCCGATCTTCGCTGAGATGATGTCGGCGTGGTTGTCGGATCCGAGCGCGGAGCGATCCCATGTGGCCTCGTCCTTCGAATCACCGGGTGATGAGGGTTGGCAGGCCGCGCAGCGGGTAAACGAGTCCGAACCGCAGCGCCGTACGGCAGCGGGTCTGCCGCAACGTGATCCGGGTAACCGACTTGTGCCGGGCGGTGTCAACGGAAACGCTGACAAGGCGGCCCATCGCGACCCAGAATCCATCAGGTCGAGTCTGAGTCGGCATCAGCAAGGTGTCCGGGATGGCCGTGCGATGAAAGAAATGAACCTAACCGGAGATAAAGGAGACCGATGAACCCCGATCTAGGTGGTACGAAGCGTCAGCTGGATTGGCTGGTTTCGAATTTCGCCAATGAGGTTCCGGGCGTCGCACACGCGGTTCTGGTTTCGGCGGATGGTCTGCTGATGGCCGCGAGCGCGCAACTGCCCGTGGATCGTGCCGAGCAGCTGTCTGCCGTGACCGCGGGCCTCGCGAGCCTGTCGGTGGGCGTGTCCAATCTGTTCGAGGGCGGCACCGTCCTGCAGTCGGTGGTCGAGATGGAGCACGGTTACCTGCTCCTGATGGCCGTCGGCGACGGTTCCTACCTCGCGGTGCTCACGAATACCTCGTGCGACATCGGCCAGGTTGGATACGAAATGGCGTTGTTGGTCGAGCGAGTGGGCCAGACAGTCCAGGCCACACCTCGCGTCACGATGGGTTCCTGATGGCGGGATGGACATAGACAACGAACGCATCGGTAGCGCCGAGCCGAGCCTCGTTCGCCCGTATTCCCTGACTGCCGGCCGTACCCGGCCGAAGGTGGAATTGGCGTTGGAGGCGCTCGTCGCATCGCATCCGGTCGCCCTCGAGCGGCAGTTCGAACTCACCAACATCGAGACGTCAATCGTGGAGTTGTGCAGAGAATCGCCGTCTGTCGCCGAGGTCGCCGCGCGCCTGGGTATCCCGATCGGGGTGGCCCGGGTGCTGGTCGCTGATCTGATCGAAGCCGGCCATGTACGGGTTTCGGCGACATTGAAAGACGATTCCAGCGACGATGAACGTCGCGAGCTGATCGAAAGGGTTCTCAGTGGACTCCGGCGTATTTGATTCGACGACACAGGTCGATACGCGCACCAGCAAGCCCACGTCGGCCAAGATCGTGGTCGCCGGTGGGTTCGGTGTGGGTAAGACGACCCTGGTAGGTGCCGTCTCGGAGATCGTTCCGCTGCGCACCGAAGCTCTGGTGACCAATGCCAGTGTGGGCGTGGACTCCCTCACGGGTGTTCCGTCGAAGGCCACCACCACGGTGGCCATGGATTTCGGCCGTATCAGCCTGGCCGATGATCTGGTGCTCTACCTGTTCGGCACGCCCGGCCAGTACCGCTTCTGGTTCATGTGGGACGACCTCATCAAGGGCGCCATCGGCGCGGTGGTGCTGGTCGATACCCGTCGCCTGGAGGACAGTTTCGCCGCCGTCGATTATTTCGAGGCACGGAACCTACCCTTCCTGGTGGCGATCAATGAATTCGATGATGCGCCAAGGTATCCGGTGGAGGACATTCGTCAGGCGCTCGCGGTGCCCGCCGATGTGCCCATCCTGTCGATGGATGCCCGTCGCCGGGAACCGGTGAAGCAGGCGCTGGTCGCTGTCACCGAGTACGCGCTGCGCAAGGTCGTGCAGGGCTACTAGCAGGACGACGCGGCCTCCGGCGTTGCCCGCAGCGATGTCGGAGTCCGGTTAAGCTCGCGCGCGTGAAGACCTCGGCGCGAGAGTTGCTCGGCGAGTTGCTGGATCCCGGTTCCTTCGAGAGCTGGGATCTACCGCCGATCCCTGTCCAGGCTTCTTCCGCGTATCGGGCGGAGTTGGACGTAGCGGCGATGAAGGCTGGCATCGATGAGTCGGTGCTGACCGGTGCCGGAATGTTGCGCGGACGGCCGGTGGCCGTGATCGCATGCGAATTCGCCTTTCTCGCAGGGTCTGTCGGGGTTGCCGCGGCCGAGCGCATCGTGTCGGCGGTGGAGCGCGCTACCGAGCTGGGTCTGCCGCTGCTGGCCTCGCCGACTTCGGGTGGTACCCGAATGCAGGAGGGCACAGTGGCTTTCGTGCAGATGGTGAAGATCGCCGGAGCTGTCGCCGTGCACAGGTCCGCCGGGTATCCATATCTGGTGTATCTCCGCAATCCGACCATGGGTGGCGTCTTCGCCTCGTGGGGATCGTTGGGGCACATGACATTCGCCGAACCTGGCGCGCTGATCGGTTTTCTCGGACCGCGCGTCTACAAGGCACTTTACGGCCGCAGCTTCCCCGAGGGGGTGCAGACCGCAGAAAATCTGTACCACAGCGGCGTCATCGACGGCGTGGTGCCGATCTCGGTGTTTCGCCGGATCGCGCATCGGGCCCTGAATGTGCTGTGCGACGGTCCGCAGCCGCTCACCGAAATGGACGGTGACACCCGCGATTTCGACAATGGCGTGGGCATTCTGCAGGCCGGGCACGAACTGCGTGGTCCGGCGCTGCAGGTCGGGAATGATGTGCCCGCGTGGCAGTCGGTGCTGATCTCCCGGCGTGCCGATCGTCCGGGCATTCGCGAACTGCTTCGGCATGCGACCGACCGAGTTCCGTTGTCCGGCACCGGACAAGGTGAATCCGACCGGACGGTTGTGCACGCGCTGGCGCGCTTCCGCGGTCAGCCCTGCATCGTCTTCGGCCACGATCGCGCGGGCCAGTCACCCGACCAGACCATGGGTCCGGCGGCGTTGCGCGAGGCGCGTCGCGCCATGCATCTGGCCGCCGAATTGCAGGTGCCGCTGGTGCTGGTGATCGACACCATCGGCGCATCGCTCTCCCGCGAGGCCGAGGAGCGCGGCCTGGCTCCCGAAATAGCCCGCTGTCTGGCCGATCTCGTCACCCTCGACACCCCGACGGTCTCGGTGCTGCTGGGGCAGGGGAGTGGCGGCGGCGCGCTGGCGCTGCTGCCCGCCGACCGCGTGCTGGCCGCCGCCAATGGCTGGCTGGCCCCGCTGCCGCCGGAGGGTGCGAGTGCGATCGTCTACCGCGATACCCTGCACGCTCCGACAATGGCCGCGCGACAGGGCATTCGGGCGACGGAATTGCGGTCCAACGGGATCGTCGACCGCATCGTCCCGGAATATCCCGATGCCGCGGACGAAGCGGTGGATTTCGCGCTGCGCATGGTGTCGGCCATCGCGGCGGAGATCGCGGACCTGACCGCCAAGCCACTGGCTGAACTCCGCGCGGTCCGGCATCTCCGCTATCGGAGGCTGGGGCTGCCCGAGTAGCGCTGCCGATGATCTTCGGGACACCGGTTTCGGGGGCTCACTGAAATGCTCGAATTTTACTATTGTCTCGAGATGACAGTTGGAAGTGCTTGCGGTGTAATGGAATTGCTTCCGTGAGTGGGTAACACGGAGGTTCTGCATGTACCGAACTGCTCGTCTCGTCATGATCGGAGCGGTCGCGGCCGCGGCGTTGACCACCGGCGCCGCGTCCGCCTCGGCCGATACCGGTTCGGCGAATCCCGGTTCGCTCGGCACGCTTTCGGCGAATACCGGTTCGAGCCCCGGCCTGCTGGTCAATCTGCTCACGGCCGGTTCCTCCGGTGCGGGCTCCTCGATCGGCGGCAATTCACTGTCGTACCTGATCGAGCAATTGCTCATCAATTCCGGTTCGTTCACGCGCTGCCAGCTCAGCACCACCGACGATCCGTCCTGCGTCATCTGGCACTGATCGAATATCTGCTGGAAGTTAGCCCGCTCACATATCGCTTTTCGGCACTGACACGCGCGGGCGCGTGGTTGACGCCCAGGTGAACCACTTCTACGGTCGGAATGGTGACTTACCGGAGCGAGACCAGCGCAGTCCCCTCGATCGTCCTCAATGACGGCCATGTCATGCCCAAGCTCGGCTTCGGTGTGTTCAAGGTCGAATCGGGTGACACCGTCGACACCGTGGCGACCGCGCTGCAGGTCGGCTACCGGAGTATCGATACCGCGGCCATCTACGGCAACGAATCGGAGGTGGGCCGCGCGCTCGCCGATTCGGGGCTGCCGCGCGATGAACTCTTCATCACCACCAAGCTGTGGAATCGCAATCAGGGCTATGACTCGACCCTGCGCGCCTTCGACGAGAGCATGAAGCGTCTGGAACTGGATGTTCTGGACCTCTATTTGATTCACTGGCCGATTGCCGAGTCCGGTTTGTACGTGGACACCTTCCGGGCGCTGCAGGCGCTCAAGGCGCAGGGCCGGGTCACCTCCATCGGCGTCTCGAATTTCACCCGCGAACATCTGGAGCGGGTCATCGAGGAGACCGGTGAGACCCCCACCGTGAACCAGATCGAATTGCACCCGTATCTCGCGCAGACCGAGTTGCGCGCGTTCCACGCCGAGCACGGCATCATCACCGAGGCGTGGAGCCCGCTCGGCCGGGGCGCGGAGCTGGAGGACGCGACCATCGCCGCCGTCGCGCAGGAGGTGGGCCGCACGCCCGCCCAGGTCATCCTGCGCTGGCATATGCAGCTCGGCAATGTCGCAATCCCGAAGTCGGTCACCGCCTCTCGCATCGCGGAGAACTTCGAGGTCTTCGATTTCGAGCTGACCCAGGATCAGGTGACGCGAATCAGCGCCCTGGACAACGGCACTCGCATCGGCCCGAATCCGGACGAGTTCCAGGTGGACGCGCCCGCCTGAGGTTCAGGGCCTCGGCGTTCCGGCCTGCGGCCACCGGCTGTCGAGGAGGTCGGCGAACATGCGGGTGACCCGATCGGCGAGCGCCGATGCGGTGGTTCCCATTTGGGCGGAACGCAATTCGAGTTTGCCGTCCACCGTGAGCGATGCCAGGCCGTGCGCGAGGCTCCACAGCGACAGCGCCAAGGTCTCGGCATCCTCGGGCGGCAGGCCGCCGGTGCGGGTGGCGTCGTCGATGATGCCCTCGAGGACGGCGTAGGCGGCATCGCCCGCGGCCTCGGTCTCGGGATGTTTCTCGGGCTGATGCAGTTCGGGCCGGAACATCAGCCGGAAGTACCCGGGGGACGCCCGCGCGAATTCCACGTACGCCACGGTCATGCGGATGATCGCGTCGCGCGGTCCGTCGGCTTGTTCGCGAGCTGAAATCAATTGCGCGCCGAGCTGTTCGAAGCCGCGCGTGGAAATCGCCGCCAGTAGCGCGGCTCGGTCGCTGAAGTGGTGGTACGGCGCGCCGGGGCTGACGCCCGCTTCGCGTGCGACCCGGCGCAGGCTCACCGCTGCCAAACCCTCGGTCTCGATGAGGTGCAGCGAGGCGCGCAGCAGCTCTTCGCGGAGGTCTCCGTGGTGGTAGCGGTCCTTGGTCGGCATGGGATGAGCGTAAGGGGTTGACTTCGGCGTGCCCTTGAATCTATACATTGTTTAGATTCTAAACACTGCTCAGATTGGAGCCGTCCCATGTCGGATCTCGTTCTCGTCACCGGCGCCTCGGGCTATCTCGCCGGGCATGTCATCGATGAATTGCAAGGTCAGGGCTATCGCGTGCGCGGCACGGTGCGCTCACTCGCCAAGGCCGCCGAACTCACCCACCTGACCGGAGTCGACTTCGTGCAGGCCGATCTGGACTCCGACGCGGGGTGGGCGGAGGCCGTGGCGGGCTGCCGTTTCGTGCTGCACACCGCCTCGCCCTTCCCGCCCGCCGAACCCGAACACGAGGACGAACTCGTGCGCCCCGCGGTGGACGGCGCGCTGCGCGTGCTGCGGGCCGCGGCGGCCGCGGGTGTGCAACGGGTGGTGCTCACCTCATCGGTGGCGGCCGTCATGCGCGGGCATGGCGATCGAGTCCTCACCGAGGACGACTGGTCGGATGTCAACGCCTGCAACGCCTATGAGAAGAGCAAAACCCTGGCCGAGCGCGCCGCTTGGGATTTCGCGGCGGCGCATCCGGAACTCGAACTGGCCGTGATCAATCCGGGCATGATCCTGGGCCCGGTGCAGCGCGCCGCGGCCGGAACCTCGGTCGATGCCGTGCGCATCCTGCTGGCCCGGGAAATGCCTGGCCTGCCCGATCTCGGCTTCTCCACGGTCGATGTCCGCGATGTGGCCGTCGCGCACCGGCTCGCCATGGAACTGCCGCGGGCCGTGGGCAATCGCTACATCTGCGCGGGCGAACAGGTAGCGCTACCGGAGATGGCGCGTGCGATCGCCACCGAATACCGCGTCCCGACCCGGGTGCTGCCCGATTGGCTCGTCCGCCTGAGCGCCCGCTTCAATCCCGCCGCCGCGACCGCCGCCCGCTACCTGGGCCGCACCGAACACGTCAGCGCCGCCAAGGCCCGGGACGAACTCGGCTGGACCATGCGCCCGGTCCAGCAGACCCTGCTCGACACCGCCGCCAGCCTGATCCGCTTCGGCGTCGTCGCCGACCCCGGCACCCCGCGCGGCAAGGCCCCCCGCCCCGCCTCCCAAGCCCTCGCCTGACCGAACCCTCACACCGTGAGATGGTCACACAGTATGCAGCCCAAGGTATTTGGTGAGCTCCACCGCCGCAGCCCGCCCCGCGCGGTTGGCCCCGATGGTGCTCGCCGACGGCCCGTACCCCAGCAAATGGATGCGCGGATCAGCCGCCACCTGTGTGGCGAGCTGCCCGGTCATGGTGATCCCGCCACCCGGCCCGCGCAGCCGCAGCGGTGCGAGATGATCGAGGGAACTGCGGAATCCGGTGGCCCACAGAATCACGTCGGCGGCCTGGAAAGTGCCGTCGGCCCAACGGATTCCGCCGGGTTCGATGTGATCGAACATGGGTTTGCGATCGAGCACGCCGCGGGCGCGAGCGGCGCGCACCCGGTCGTCCTCGGGCAGTCCGGTCACCGATACCACCGAGCCCGGCGGCAGTCCGCGTCGTACGCGATCCTCCACCATGGCGACGGCGGCGCGTCCGGCCTCCGGTCCGAACTTGCTGTCCCGGAACACCGGTTCGCGCCGGGTGACCCAGGTGGTGTCGGCGACTCGCGAAATCTCGTCCAGCAGTTGGATTGCCGTGATTCCGCCGCCGACCACGACCACATGCTTGCCCGCGAATTCGCCGGCGGTGTTGTAGTCGTGCGCGTGCAGCTGCCGTCCGGCGAAGGTGTCCGCGCCGCGATAGAAGGGGATGAACGGTTTATCCCACGTCCCCGTGGCGTTGATGAGCCCTCGGCTGCGAATATCGCTGTCCACGACCGGTTTAACGACCGAAGGGTCCGTGTGATCGAGGCTTACCGGCCGCACCTCGGAGTGCAGCAATCCGTCCACCTCGGCATCCGGGCAGGTGGCGGTCGTCGCCCGATCGCACACCACGCTCACCGACACCGGCCGGTGCACCCGCAGGTCGAACCGCTTCTCGTACAACTCGAAGTAGTGCGGTACCGCGGTGGCGGCCTGCGCGTTCTCGGACCCGTCCGGCAGCGTCTCCTCGAAGGACATTCCGGGTAGATCGTGCACGCGGTTGACTGTGCTCAATGTCAAAGAAGGCCAGCGGAACTGCCACGCGCCGCCCGCCGCGGGCGCGTGGTCGACAATCAGAAAGTCCTGTTCGGGGCGTAATCCGAGTCTGCGCAGGTGGTACCCGACCGACAATCCGGCCTGGCCCGCACCGATCACCAGGATCTCGACATCGGGTGTTGCTGTCACGGACCCGACGGTACGCCCGCTTACAGTGAACATGTCCATGGGTACGTAGCACAGTGGGGAAGGACAAATGCTCGGAGTCAGCCGTGATGGCGATGTCGTCACCATCGAACTGCAGCGTCCGCAACGGCGGAACGCACTCAACGAAGAGCTCGTGCGGTTGCTGCGCGATGCGATCGAGGAGGCCGCGGGGTCGGCTCGGGTGATCGTGCTGACCGGTCAGGGTCCGCTGTTCAGCGCGGGCGCGGATCTGGACGGCGTCTATTCGGACAGTTTCCTGGGTGCGCTGCTCGGCATGTTGCGCGCCATCGAGACCGCACCGGTGCCGGTGATCTCCGCGATCAACGGGGGCGCGCTGGGTGCGGGCGTGCAATTGGCCATCGCCTCGGATCTGCGGGTGATGAGCCCGGATTCGTTCATCGCCATTCCGGCCGCGAAACTCGGTATCTCCGTGGATCGTTGGACGGTGCGGCGACTATCCACGCTGATCGGGCCGGGTCCGGCGCGCACCATTCTGCTGGGCGCGGAACGGGTGCAGGCGCAGGACGCGTACAACTTCGGTTTCGCCAATAAGATCGGCACGCTCGAGGACGCGCAGATGTGGGCCAAGCAGATCGCCGAGCTGGCTCCGCTCTCGCTGCGTCATATGAAGCTGGTTTTCAACGATGACGGCAGCCGCGGTGATGACACCGCCGAACAGAGCGCCGCCCTGGCCGCGGCCTGGGCCAGCGCCGATGCGCAGGAGGCACGGGTGGCTCGGTTGGAGAAGCGTTCCGCGAGATTCGAGGGCCGATGAACGACAAGCGTTTGGGCGCGAATGCGCGGAGACTGGCTGGTATGGCAGCGGGTGCTTTCGGAATCTCCTGGGTGGTGCGGGCGGCATGGGGTATCCCCAATGCCATGGGTGCGTCGATCAATGCGATCGCGCCGACCGCGACCGGGGCGACGACCTATCGGAACAAGCAATTCCACAACACCGAACCGAGTTCGCAGCTCACCGGTTCGGGGCTGGAGCTGCTGTATCAGCTACTGACACAACGCAATACGGGCAGGCCGCCGGGCAAGATCCCGCTGGAGACGCCGGTGGTGCCGGATCAGGCCGCCGATCTCGCGGTCACCTGGTACGGGCATGCCAGCTGTCTGGTCGAGGTGGACGGCTACCGGGTGCTCACCGATCCGGTGTGGAGCGAACGGGTTTCGCCGTCCGCGCTGGTCGGTCCGGCGCGGCTGCATCCGGTGCCGACGCCGCTGGAGGCGTTGCCGCCGGTGGACGCGGTGCTCATCTCGCATGACCACTACGACCATCTGGACCGCGATACCGTCGAAACGCTGGTGCAGACCCAGGACGCGGTGTTCATCGTGCCGATCGGTATCGGCGCGCATCTGCGGCACTGGGATGTCCCGGCCGATCGCATCGTCGAATTGGATTGGGCCGCTTCGGTTTCCCTGTCCGAGCTGGAGCGCGCGCATCCGGACGGCACCGATCTGGTCATCACCTGCTCCGAGGCCAGGCATTTCTCCGGTCGCGGTCTGGTGCGCAACACCACGCTGTGGGCGTCCTGGTCCATCGCCGGTCCGACCCGCCGGGTGTATTTCGGCGGCGATACCGGTTACACCAAGGCGTTCGCGGAAGCGGGCGCGCGGCTGGGCCCGTTCGATCTGACTCTCCTTCCCATCGGCGCGTACGACCGGCACTGGCCGGACGTGCACATGAATCCAGAGGAGGCGGTGCGCGCACACGCCGATCTGTGTGTCGGCGATCCCGGATACGGGGTTTTGGTTCCCATCCACTGGGCAACCTTCAATCTGGCCTTCCACGGCTGGTCGGAGCCGGTTCGCCGGATGGTCGCCGCCGCGAAAGACGCCGGTACGACGGTCGCCGTGCCCAAGCCGGGACAGCGGATCGACCCGATTGGCCTCCCATCAGGGGATACGTGGTGGGAAGATGTGCGCGAATGACCGAAGACCGAGAGTGAAGGAGCAGGGACTGTGAGTCTGATTGACACGCTCAAGGGACTGGTCGGCAAGGGCAAGGAAGTGGCGGCCCAGAACGCCGAGAAGATCGAAAGCGCGGTCGACAAGGCCGGCAATGTGATCAATGACAAGACCGGCGGCAAGTACTCGTCGCAGATCGACAAGGGTACGGCCGCGGTCAAGAACGCGATTCCGGCCGATGCTCCGGCGGAGGCGCCCGCGCCCGCCGCCGAGCCCGCACCGGCCGAGGCCGCGGCCGCGCCCGCACCGGAGCCCGCACCCGAACCCGCTCCGGAACCGGCCCCCGCGCCGGAACCGGCTCCGGGAGATCAGCCACCGGCCTGATTTTCGACGCCGCCCCCGTCATTCCGGCGGGCTTTTGGCCGGAATCCACTGCCCGCGAGGTGTGGATTCCCGGCCGTAAGCCATGCCGCGATGACGGGGTGAGCCGACCGTCGGCTTCGGACCCGGGAAGCCGTGGGCTGGCCGGAATATCCCGCACCCGGCCTTAGACTGCCCACTATGGGGTCCCGTCGGGATTTCGGGGGTATCGAGGTTGGGCTCACCAACCTCGACAAGGTGCTGTATCCGGCCACCGGCACCACCAAGGGCGAGGTGATCGACTACTTCACCGCCATCGCCCCGGCACTGCTGCCGCATATCGCACTGCGGCCGGTGACTCGCAAACGCTGGCCCAACGGGGTCGAGCAGGGCTCGTTCTTCGAGAAGAATCTTGCCGAGCACGCGCCGAAGTGGCTGGCGCGCCGCACCGTTCCGCATTCGGACCGCCCGGTGACCTATCCGCTCATCGATTCGGTGGCCGGAATGGCCTGGCTCGGACAGCAGGCCGCGCTGGAAGTGCATGTGCCGCAATGGGTTTTCGACGGGGAGACGCGCGGTCCGATCACCCGGCTGGTATTCGATCTGGATCCCGGGCCGGGGGCGGGGCTGTCGGAATGCGCGGAGGTGGCGCTGATCCTGCGGGATGTGGTGCGCGAGGTCGGACTGGACGCGTACCCGGTCACCAGCGGCTCCAAGGGAATTCACGTCTACGTGCCGTTGGATCGGCGGGTCGCCGCGGACGGTGCGTCGGCGGTCGCCAAACAGGTGGCGTCGAATCTGCAACAGCTGCGACCGGAATTGGTGACCGCGAATATGGCCAAATCCGAGCGCGCGGGCAAGGTGCTGCTGGACTGGAGCCAGAACAATATGGCCAAGACCACCATCGCGCCGTATTCGTTGCGCGGCCGCGCTGAGCCGTGGGTGGCCGCACCGCGCGACTGGTCGGAGATCGAACAGCGTAAGAAGCTGCGGCACTTGCGATTCGGTGATGTCCTGCGCCGCTGGGAGCGCGACGGAGATCTGCTGGCCGGGCTGGACGAGCCGGTGCCGGAACAGCCCGACAAGCTGCACGTCTATCGATCCAAGCGCACCGCCGAACGCACGCCGGAACCGGTGCCCGCCACCGCGCCCGCGCCCTCGGACGGGAATCGCTATGTGGTGCAACGACATCAGGCGCGGCGACTGCACTGGGATGTGCGACTCGAGCGCGATGGCGTGCTGGTGTCCTGGGCGGTGCCCAAGGGGCCGCCGGTCGACACCCATGAGAATCGGCTGGCCGTGCACACCGAGGATCATCCGCTGGAGTATCTGGACTTCCACGGCTCGATTCCCAAGGGGGAGTACGGGGCCGGGGATATGGAGATCTGGGATCACGGCACGTATGAGACCGAGAAGTGGCGGGACGACGAGGTGATCGTCCGGCTGCACGGCGAGCGGCTGGACGGGCGGTACGCGCTGATCCGGACCGACGGCAAACAATGGCTCATGCACCTGATGAAGGATCAGACCGGCGAGCCGGAAGGTCATGGCGCACAACCTGATTCGCGAACCAGGAAGCCGGTTCCGCTGCCGCACGGCCTGACTCCCATGCTGGCCACCCCCGGCGATGTCGCGTCTCTCGATACCGAGCAGTGGGCCTTCGAAACACTGTGGGACGGCGTCCGCCTGATCGCGGAGATCGAGGATGACGCGGTCGCGCTGCACGATGCCAATGGCCGCGGGGTCCGCCGCTTTCCCGGATTGGCGGCCCTGGGCGGCGAATTATCCGGTCACCGTGCGGTTCTGGACGGCGCGGCGGTCGTACTCGACGATCGGGGCCGCGCCGATCCCGCGCTGTTGCGCGCCGATCCGGGCAGTGCGGTGCTGGTGGCCTTCGACGTGCTGTATCTCGACGGCACCTCGCTGCTGCGCAAGCGGTACGAAGATCGCCGCCGCGTACTGGAGGCGCTCGCCGCACGCATGCCGTCCCTGATCGTCCCGCCGCTGCTGACGGGTTCCGGTGCCGAGGCGCTGCGCACCGGCGAGGAGCGGGGTGCGGCGGGTGTGCTTGCCAAGCGCCGTGATTCGGTCTACCTGCCGGGGCGGCGCGGCCGATCCTGGGTCAGCACCCGCACTCCGGGCTCGTCTCGGTAGGCACGTTCAGGCGACGGCCGGGGTGATCTCGCTTTCCGGTCGCGGTTCGGCGGTCGCGTGCACCTCGTGGAAGCCCGGCAGGAAGCGATCGACGTAGGGGATGAGCAGGTGGATGAGCGGCCCGATTCCGAAGGCGTACACCAGGGTTCCGATCCCGACGCTGCCGCCGAGCATCCAGCCGATCGCCAAAACGGTGACCTCGAGCGAGGTGCGCACCATCCATACCGGCCGCCCGGTCCGGCGAACCAGTCCAGTCATCAGGCCATCGCGCGGTCCCGGACCC
Source organism: Nocardia sp. NPDC056000 (assembly GCF_042269265.1). Taxonomy (NCBI): domain Bacteria; kingdom Bacillati; phylum Actinomycetota; class Actinomycetes; order Mycobacteriales; family Nocardiaceae; genus Nocardia; species Nocardia sp. NPDC056000. The sequence continues at coordinate 362,338 of NZ_JBHJXS010000002.1, forward strand.
ATGCCCGCACCGATGTACAGCACGCTCGCGACCGCGTTGAGCAGCACCGCCGCCACCATGGCCGCGATGCGCAGCGGCAGCCCGTCGATATCGGGCATCACATTCAGCCCCACATCCACCGCGATGCTGATCACCACCACATTGCTGACCGTCCCCAGCCCCGGCTTCTGCCGCAGCGGTACCCACGCCAGCAATACCACCGCGCCGGTGATGGCGACGACGGTTCCGAAGCTGACCGGCACATTCCCGGCCACGCCCTGGTGGAACACATCCCACGGATCGAGTCCGAGCGCCGCGCGCAGCATGACCGCCATGGACCACCCGTACAACCACAACCCGACATAGAGGGCGACCAGCCTGCGCAGCAACATGCTCCAATGGTCCAGCCCACTGGCCCGCGAAAACAGATCCAGTCATCCGATACTGGCATCTTCTTCCGGAGTCCACCCTGCCATCGCTATTCATGAGCGTCGGCTGTGGATGACTGTGGATAGCGGGGGAGATGCTGTGCGCGTGCGCCTGTGGAATTCGGGACACGGGTGCGCGCGAATAGCGACCGGCCAGTTCTATTCATTTGCGCCGCAGCGCCTTCCAGCGCAACGTCCTGGCAACGACGCGCGCTCGCCGTTGACCCGGAGGTATGCGCGGCAGTAACTTGAGGAATCCGATGCGCCGGAGTTGCAGGTCAGCGCGATGGGCGAAGCCCTCGGGCCTGGAGCGTCGGTGATTCGACGCTGGAGGCGGGCATGCGGCGAGATGACGCGACCGAGCGCGGGGGATTGGTGCCGGTCGAGCACGGACATTCATGGCGCACCGGACCGGGGCGCATCGTAATAATCTGTCTCGCAGTGCTTCTTGCGGCGTGGTCGGCGACCGCCGCCGCGGGGGCGGAGGGCGTGCCCGCGCCGGACGACGATCCCTTCTACGCCGCGCCCGCCGGACTGGAGTCCAATGCCGATGGGACGGTGCTGAATTCGCGCCCGATCTCGGTGCTGGGACTGAACCTGCCGGTGGCGGGCTGGCAATTGCAGTATCGGAGTACGGATTCGACGGGGGCGGCGGTGGCCGATGTGGCCACCGTGATGACGCCGCTGCTGCCCTGGTTCGGCCCCGGTGGTCGGCCGCTGCTGTCGTACCAGGTGGCGGAGGACAGTCTCGGCACCCGCTGCGCGCCCTCGTTCGCCCTGCGCGGCGGCCGCGATATCTCGATTATCAATACCGCGCTTGATATTCCGTTCCTGACGGCCATGCTCTTGCGCGGCTGGGCCGTGGTGGTCTCCGATTACGAGGGCCCCGAATCGCGCTTCTTCGACGGGGTGAATTCCGGCCGGGGCGTGCTGGACGGCGTGCGCGCGGCCAGATCATTCCCGCCCGCCGGGGTCACCGCGGACAGCCCGATCGGCGCGTGGGGCTATTCGGGCGGTGCCTTCGCAACCCTGTGGGCCATGCAGCAGCGCGCGGATTACGCACCGGAACTGTGGTTTTCGGGTGTGGCGGCGGGCGGCGTGCCCGCGAATATCGCCGCCATCTCCCGCAGGGTCGACGGCGGTGTCCAGGCCGGACTGGCGGTCTTGATGATCGCGGCCTTCGCCCGCATCGATCCCGGATCGGGCATTGCCGAGGATCTCAATGACAACGGCCGGGACATGCTCGCGCGCGAGTCCACGGCCTGCGGTGCGGATATGGTGCTGCGGCACCTGAATCGGCATCTCGACGAATACTCCGATACGCCGAATCTACTGTGGCACCCGCAATTTCAAGCCGCCACCGAGCGGCAGGAGCTGGGTGCGGTCGCACCGGATGTGCCGCTGTACCTGTACCACAGCACCGCCGACGACGTGATTCCCGTGGAGGGTTTCAGCGCCCTGGTGGATCGCTATTGCGCTCTGGGAGCGAACATTACGGCCGTGCACTCCGGCATTCCCGGCCACAATCCGGCGGCCGCGGTGGAATCCCTCGGCGCCATGAACTACCTCGGTGACCGGTTCGCGGGCCTTCCCGCGCCCACCGGCTGCTGAACGGGCCTCGGCGACGGTCGAGGCCCGCGGTAGACCGCTGAGGTCCCCCGGAGACGGCTGGGGCGCGCACCGAAATGGTGCGCGCCCCAACGGGATCCGCGTCGAACTACTTGGCGTCGTTGAACTTCGAGGTGCCCGGGGCCGCGGTCAGCGTGCCGATCAGGTCCATGCCCGCGACGACCAGCGCCGGGCCACCGACCACCAGGGTGCCGATGATGCCGCCGATGGTCGCGCCCGCGATCACACTGGCTACGACGCCGGGACCTGCGACGATGCCGGTCAGGCCGACCAGCGCGCCGAGCGCGGTGCCGATGAAGGCGCCGATGGCGGTGGCGATGCCGAACTGGCTGGCGAAGGTCTGCATGGCCAGCGCGTTCTCGGTGGTGGAGGCGACCGGCTGCACCACGACCGGGCGGGCCGAGGAGACGTCCTTGACCGCGGTGATGTCCAGGGTGCGCGCACCGTCGGAGACTGCGGCGGGCATGGTGTACTCGACGCCGTCCTGGCGGAAGGTGAGCGGCAGGCTGACCACGGTGTTACCCGCGTTGTCCTTGATATCGACCGACTTGCCGGTCAATTCGAACGCACCGTTGGTCAGGGTGGTGATCACGTCGTTCCCGACCAGGTTCGAGGAGTAGCCGATCTCGGGAGTCGTCTGGTCGGCATGTGCCACCCCGGAGCTCGCGATGGCGACCGCCACGGCGATGGGTGCGGCAACCGCCGTGATTTTGCGCAGCTTCATTGCTTGTCCAATCTTCATCAGGTTTTCGGGGCAACACACGCCCAACACGATCGATTCCCTTCCAATCGGAAACGTGTTGAGCCCCCGTGCGTTTGCGCTGCCCACTTGCTACCGATCACGGTAGCTCGCCCCACCGACACGTCGAATCATTTTTGACTCGAGAGTCGCTCAAAACAGCAGTTCGGTCACAATACCCATAGCGCAAAAAACTGCCAAAACGGACAGAGCGATGGCATCGGATCGACCCGGAGCGCCGGGGCGCGCTGTCAATTCGCCGGTGCCGCCGCGGGTGGTGATGGCCTCGCCGAGTTCACCCGCCCGGCGGCTGGCGACGGCCATTCCGGCGGTGAGGATATCTATCCACGGGTTCTGCGCGGCCTGGTGCAGCAGTGAATCCCGGGGCCGCAGTTTGCGCGCCGCCCGCAGCACCCGCATCTCCTCCAGCAGCAACGGGAGTCCGCGCAGGGTCAGTGCGATCACCACCGCCCATTCGTCCACCGGCACGCGATGCCGTACGCCGTGCCTGGTCCAGCCGATACGCCGCAGCGGCGCACCGAGTCTGGCGAGCGCGGGCGCGACCTCGCCCATCGGCGTGGTCCACGCGACCAGGAACGACGCGCCCAGCAGCAGGAAGCCGAACAGCACGATCTGGGTGTATCGCAGCAGCGCGCCCATGCCGACCGGGGCGTTGATGGCCGCGCCGATCAGAATGCCGACCCAGAACCACCAGGGGAAGCGGGGGAGTGTGCCCAGCGGTAGCCGGGCAATGAGTCCGGCCCCGATCAGCATGGCTGTACCCAGTCCGAGCAGCGCCCAGGACGGGGTGAAGATGAGCAGCGCGCTGAACGCGAACACCCAGATGATCTTGGTGCCCGCCCAGAGCCGATGCACCGGGCTGTCGACCGGAACTTCGCGCAGGATGACACTGCTCATCGCAGTCCTCCGATCGAACCGTGGGCCGCCCGGGCGGCGGAATAGCTTGGCGGCGAGGCGTTTTCGACGAGCCTGCCATCGCTCAAATGCACGATCCGGTCGCAGACCGGGGCGGTCTCGGAGACGTCGTGCGAGATGATGACCAGGGTGAGCCCCGAATCACGCAGCCGCGCAAGCAATTCCACCACGCTGGCGCGGCCCGCCGGATCGAGTCCGGCCAGCGGTTCGTCCAGCACCACCACCTGCGGCCGGCTGGCCACGATGGCGGCCAGCACCACGCGCTTGGCCTGTCCGCCGCTGAGCGATTCGATGGAACGCGAGGCCAGTGCCCGGTCCAGTCCGACCGCGTCGAGGGCGCGGGCGACGGCGGCGGTGCCGCGGCCACCCCAGTCCTCTATCTCCGCGCCGACGGTCTGGCGCTGCAATTGCAGCCGGGAATGCTGAAAGGCCAACTGCACCGCGCCGATTCGTTTGTGCGAGGGCTTGGCCCCGGTGTACTCGCGCAGTTCGCAGCTGCCGCCGCTGGGGATGGTCAGTCCGGCCATGATCCAGGCCAGCGTGGACTTGCCGGAGCCGTTGCCGCCGACGACCAGCAGGGCCTCACCGCGCCGCACCGACAGGTCGATACCGTGCAGAGCCGGTGCCTCCCAGGGGGTTCCGCGATTGTAGGTGTGCCGGACGTCTTTCAGCTCGAGCACGGTATCGCCCATCGGCCTGCGCCGTTGATCGCGAACCGGGTGCGGCCAGGCGGGCAGGTGGGCGACCGTGCGCCCGCCCTGCAGGTGCACCACGCGGTCGGCGGCCGCGGCATCGGCTTCGTGATGGGTGACCAGCACGACCGCCATTCGATGCCGCCGGGGCAGATCCGCGAGCAGTGCGACGAGGTCGCGCCGTCCTTCCGGATCGATCATGGAGGTGGCCTCATCGGCCAGCAGCAGGGTGGGTTTGCGGGCCAGGGCGGCCGCGACCGCGAGCCGTTGCTGTTGTCCGCCCGAGAGTGTCGCGGTTTCCCGTCTGCCCATGCCGGCCAGTCCGACCTCGCCGAGCAGGGCGTCGACGTCGACCGCGGCGGCGATCTCGGTGGGCAGTCCCCACACCACATCGTCGGCGACCAGGACGCCCAGGGTCTGGCTTTCGGGGCGCTGCAAAACCATTGCGGTGCCGCCGTTCACGCCGAGCCCGGCCGAGCCCGGCCGGGTGACGTCGCCGCCGGTGGGCGGGCGGCCCGCGAGAATCCTGGTGAGCGTGGACTTTCCGGAGCCGTTATGCCCCACCACCGCCACGAATTCCCCGACCTGAATCGTCATATCGATGCCGCACAGCGCATCGGTGGTCGCGTCCGGATAGCGAAACGCGACCTGCCGCAACGTAACCGGCAGCGGTGCGACCGGCCGATCGTCGGCGGGCGCGTCCAGCAGATCATCGCGTCCGGGCAACCAGGCCAGTCGATCCAGTACGGTGCCGAGCACGAACCACGATACGATCCCGCTGACGAGCATGGCCGCGACGATGCCGCCGCCGATCCAGGCCCACCACCAGTGCAGCACCGAATCGGTGTACCCGGCGATATTGCGGCCGAGCGGTTCCAGCACCGCCTGCCGTGCCGCGAGATCCTGAATGCCCTTCGCGGTATTGCGGATGCTGTCGAACAGCAGATTGCGGGTTCGCGAGAACAACTGCAGCATGCCGACGGAGAACCCGGCGAACACCAGCCCGGCCAGCAGCGAGAGTCCGAGCACCGCGGGCAGTCCGCCGCCCCGCCGCTTGACGACCCCGATGATGCCGCCCACCACCGCGACCCCGACCAGGTTGGTGGCGGGCACCAGCCCCGCCGCCACGAAGGTCACCAGCGTTCCGGCCACGGTCGCCGCCACAATGGCCCGCAACCGCTGCCGATGCGCCAGCAATCCGAGCGGCACCGCCGCCACCAATTGCAGTGCCGCCGCGAACGGCACCAGCGACCCCACGGTCACCAGTCCCACCGTCGCGCCGCCCAGCACCGCCCCGGTGGCGAGCTCGATGGGCCGCAGCGGCCCGTGCGGAAGTGCGGACCCGCGGGGCCGGTCCGGCACGGCTAATCGAGTCTGGGACGAATCGGTCACGCCCTCCAGTCTGCCGTGCTCCGCCGACTACCCGCCCCGACCTGCGCCACATCCACACACTTTCGCCATACATGCGCACATCCGCACGTGTGTGACTACCTCGGCAGCGGGGTGAGTGCGTAGTCGTAGCGGTGCAGTGTGGCGGTGCGGCGGCGGTAGCTGCGGGTGGTGCCGGGCCAGTTGTTGGTGATGCGGCCCGACGCGGTGCGGTACCAGCTGGTACAGAAGTTCCAGGGGGTGCGGGCCAGGCGGTGTTGCAGGGCGCTGTTGTACGCGTATTCGTTGTCGGCTTTGACCTCGAGGGTGTGGCCCGGGTTCTCGGCCAGCAGCTGGACCGCCTGGCGGATATAGCGCGCCTGGGATTCGAGCATGTAGATGATGGAGCCGACGCCGAGGTTGGTGTTGGGCCCGTAGACCAGGAACAGATTGGGGAATTCCGGGACCGTGATGCCGAGGAAGGCGTGCGCGCCGTCGGCCCAGACATCGGAGAGATCACGGCCACCGCGCCCGCGAATCCGCATGGGCCACAGGAATTCCGTGCCCTTGAAGCCGGTGCCGTAGATGATGACATCGGCCTCGCGCACCACTCCGTCGGCGGTACGGACCCCGTCGGGGACGATATCGCTGATGGCCGTGGTCTCCACGTGCACATTGGGCTGGGTGAGCGCCGGATAGTAGTCGTTGGAGAACAGGCCGCGTTTACAGCCGATGGGGTAGTCGGGGGTCAGCTTGGCCAGCAGTTCGGGATCGGTGACCTGCTCTTCCAGGTGATTCTGTGCCATTCGGGAGACCCCGCGCACGATGCCCGGGAATTCCACCAGCCCCAATGCCACGAATTCGGCGATGGCCCACCAGGAAAAGCGTTCCGCCGCAGGCAATCCCGGCACGTGCAACAGCACGCGCTGATGCACCGGCTTGTAATCGGTGTCGAATTTGGGCAGCACCCAGGCGGCGGTGCGCTGGAAGAGCGTCAGTTCGGCCACATCCGGCTGGATCTCGGGAATGTACTGGATGGCGCTGGCTCCGGTTCCTATGCAGGCCACGCGTTTTCCCGCCAGCTTCACCTCGTGATCCCACAGCGCGGAATGGAAGGAAGCGCCCTCGAAGCTGTCGATCCCGGGGATATCCGGCATGGCGGGCCGGGACAGCTGCCCGACCGCCGAGACCAGCACATCCGCGGTGCGCGCGACCCCGTCGGCCGTCGTGACCGTCCACTGTCCGGAGGTCTCGTCGAATTCGGCCGCGGTGACATCGGCCCCGAAGACGATCGATTCCAGCAGTCCGTGCCGTTCCGCGACCCCGCGCGCGTACGCGAGGATATCGTCGCGTCCCGAATATCGCTGCCGCCATTTGGGTTTCGGCTCGCGGGAGAAGGAGTACAGCGGTGAGGGCACATCGCAGGCGGCCCCGGGATAGGTGTTCTCCCGCCAGACGCCCCCGAGGTCGGCGGCTCGCTCCAGAATGGTCACCTCCCGAAACCCATTCCGCTGCAATTCCACAGCCATCCCGATCCCGCCGAATCCGGCACCGATGACGATCACCGAAGGCATCGGCCCTCCTAACGTCGAAGACTGTTCTCACTGTAGAAGCCCGCTTCGCGCCGCGTAGCAGACCGGATCGAGAGTTTCGGCCATAATTCGGTTATGAGTACGGTGCCGGAGGCGGGGATCAAGGACTGGGACTTTCCGCGCGGGGTGGCGAGCGTGGCGCTGATGGTCGGGTTCGCGGCCGAGCACGGGGTGGCGGCGGGGCGCATGCTGCAGGGCAGCGGGCTCACCGAGAAGGTGCTGGCCGATCCGGACGCGCAGATCGACGCGCACACCGAACTGGCGGTGATCCGGAATCTGGTGCGTGAGCTCGGGGATCGGCCGAGTCTGGGATTGGAACTGGGCCGCCGGTATCGGATCACCACCTTCGGGATTTTCGGCTTCGCCTGCGTCAGCAGTCCTACGCTCGGCGAGGCCATCGCCTTCGCGCTGCGGTACCTGGAGCTCAGTTTCACCTTCTGCATTCCGGTGGCGCGCTGGCAGCCCGGGGAGTTCGTGGCGCGAATACATGATGAGCGGGTGCCCGCGGATGTGCGCCGATTCCTGGTGGAGCGCGACGTGACCGCCATGCACCAGATGCTGTGCGATCTGCTGGGGCACCGGGTGGATCTGGTGCGCGCGGAATTCGATTTCCCCGCGCCGGACGATACCGCGCCGTATCTCGAAATCTACGGTCTGCTACCGAGTTTCGATCGTCCGCACAATCTGTTCACGATGGATCCGGCGGTGCTGGAGCAGCCGCTGCCGCAGGCCAATGAGCACACCCTGGCCATGTGCCTGGCGCAGTGCCGGGAATTGGTGTCGCGGCGGCGGGCGCGCACCGGTATCGCGGCGGATGTGCGGGAATTGCTGGTGCCGCGCGGCGGTGCGGACGGATTCGCCGCGCCGCCCGGAATCGATTCGGTGGCAAGGGATCTGAATATGAGCACCCGGACGCTGCGGCGGCATCTGGATACCGCGGGCACCAGCTACCGGCAGCTGCTGGACGAAGTCCGCCGGGCGCTGGCCGAGGAAATGCTCACCGCCACGCCGCTTTCGGTGAGTGATGTGGCGATCCGGCTCGGTTACGCGGAGGCGTCCACCTTCATCCACGCCTTCAAGAGATGGACGGGCACAACGCCTTCCGCGTATCGCCGGGGTGCGCTCAGTCCTGCGGTTCGCTGAGCCAGCCGCCCATGGCGATGGGCCGGAACATGGTGAGCAGCTTGCCGTCGCGAATGGAGTGGAACAGCAGCGACGGATCCGGCGCGAAATCGATCGGCACGTGACCCGGTGCGGCCCTTTCCCATTCGAGGCCGATGGTGGAGGACACGCTCGGCGCGACGATCAGCGGTTTGCCCGCGAACGTGGTCACCAATCCCGCGTGTACGTGTCCGGTGAGAATGCCCAGGATGCGGTCGTCCCCGGCCACGATGTCGGCGAGCCGTTCCGGATCGGTGAGCCGAATGGGATCGCAGACCGTGCTCTGCACCGCCGTCGGCGGATGATGCATGGCGATCAGCACGTGTTCGTCGGCGGGCGTCGCGGCCAGCAGATCGGTCAGAAAGGTGAGGGTGGCGTCCTCCAGCAGCCCTTCGGGTTTCCCGGGAATGCTGGAGTCGAGCAGGGCCAGGGTGAGCCCGTCGACGCTGTGCGCCTGATTGATCGGCGCGTAGCTCGCGGGCTCGTCGAACAGCACGGTGCGCATATTGCCGCGGTCATCGTGATTGCCGGGGAGCAGAATCACCGGGACATCGGCGGTCAGGGCGGCGCGGGCCTGCCGGTATTCCTCGATATCGCCCTCATCCGCGATATCGCCGGTGACGATGATGACGTCGGGTCGCTGCGGCAGTTCGGCCAGAAAGGCCATCACCCGTTCGGCGCGTTCATTGTTCCGGGCGCCCATATTGAAGTGGGTGTCACTCAGCTGTGCCAGCAGAACCATCGGCATCACTTTCTGTGAAGGGCCGCATCACCGCGCCCGCAGCGGCGCAACGCCGCGCCACCAACTCAGGCTAGATGAGCTGCCACTATGCGGTCTCGGTGAGACTCGCCACCGAATATAGCGATCTCACATCAATCACCGCTTGTGGTGGCCGGGCTCATGGCTTTTCGCGCGTCATTCAACAACGCTTCCGGATCGTTCGTGATACCGCCGATGCCCCAGAAGTCCGCACCCGGCTCGGCCTCCAGATCGAGCTGCGGGGGAGTGCGCCAGGACGCGTCCAATCCCAGCCGCCAGGAATGCAGATAGGTGCGATCGAACGCCCCGGATTTGTCGAACAGCGGATCGCCGATGATCGCGTGGCCGATCCAGGCCAGGTGCACCCGAATCTGATGGCGGCGGCCGGTGATCGGCCGCAGCGCCAGCACGGTGCGCGATTCGTCGGCGGCCACCCGCGCGAATTCGGTGATCGACGGATAGTTCTTGCCCGCCAGCACATCTCGTTCGTCGACGAGCCAGCGATCGCCGTCCCGTCGAATGCTCTCGCGCGGCGCGGCAATGCGGATCCGGTTCTTGCGCCCCACGCTCAGGGGCAGCTCGATGACCCCGCGCTCGGGCAGCCCACCCGATTCGACCACCGCGAGGTACGCCTTGGCGGCGGTCCGCTTGTTGAATTGCCGCGTCAATTCCCCGTGGGCGGGCAGCTCTTTGGCGAGCAGCACCATGCCCGAGGTGACCTTGTCGATGCGATGCACCGGGTACAGCGTCTCCCCGGCGGCCGCGGCGAGCTCCACGATATCGGTGTCGTGGCGCTCGCCGGTCACCGATATCCCGGCGGGCTTATTGAGCGCGAGGATCTGCTCGTCCTCGGTGATCAGGCACTGTTTCCGCAGTTCCGGCCAACGCGTATCCACGGAATCAGCGTAGAGATCAGCCGATGGCCCGTTCCAACTCGGCCAGTCCGGCCTCCATATGGGCGGGCATCCGGTCCAGATCGGGCACGGTGCGGCGGCAGCCGACGAACCCGAAATCGAGATTGTCGCCATTGGTGGTGAGCGTGATGTTCATGGCCTGCGATTCGAAGGGAATCGACAGCGGATAGTTGCTGTCCAATCGCGCGCCCTGCATATAGACCGGTTTACGCGGCCCGGGCACATTGGAGATGACGAGATTGAACGGCATCCGCGGCAGCGCCTCGAATCCCGGCATCAGCGAAACCCCGAGCGGTGTCATCAGCAGTGCCGACAGCGCCATCGCCTCCATGCGCGGCAGCTGGGTGAAAACCTGTTTGGCCTCGCGCATGGACGTGCTGATGGCGGTTAGTCGCGCCAGCGGATCATCCAGGTGCGTGGCCAGATTCGCCAGGCAGGCCGCGACCATATTGCCTTCGGCATCGGCCTCGGCGGCGCTGCGGATATTCACCGGCACCATGGCGATCAGCGGTTCGGCGGGCAGTCCGTCGTGTTCGATCAGATAGGCCCGCAGCGCCGCCGCGCTCATGGCGAGCACCACGTCGTTGACCGTCGCGCCGGTGGCGAGCCGAATGGCGTTGATGCGCTCCAGCGGCCAGGAGCGCACCGCGATGCGCCGCGCCCCGCCGATGGTCACATTGAACATGGTCTTGGGCGCGGTCATCGGCATGGTGAGCCGCCCGTCGATGGCCCCGCGCAGCGGCGAGGCGATATAGGCCGTACTTCTGATCATGCGCGGCAACGCTTTTCGCAGCTGTGACCACGGGCTCGGTGGTTCGGGTGCGTCCTGCACGACCGGTGCGGTGCCCCACGGCACCCGCACGCGCGCGTCGAACGGATCGTCGGTGAGGGTGTGCTGGAGCAGCCGCATGGCCGAGACGCCGTCGATGAGGGCGTGATGCATTTTCACGTAGACGGCGAACCGCCCGTCGTCGAGTCCCTCGATGACCCGGGCCTCCCAGAGCGGCCGGTGCCGGTCCAGCAGGGTGCCGTGCAGTCGTTCGGTGAGGTCGATGAGCGCGTCCATGCCGCCGGGGGTGGGCAGGGCGGAACGCCGCAGGTGGTAGCCGAGATCGACCTTGTCGGCATGCGACCAGGTCAGGCTGGAGAAGCCGCCGAATCTGCGGCTGGGATGCCGCCGGAAGCGGGTGCGCACCTCGGTGGAGCCGGCCATCGAGTCGTAGACGTCGTGCAGGAATTCGGGACCCGCGTCGGCGGGTGGTTCGAACAGCTGCAAGCCGCCCACGTGCATGGGGTGTTCGCGGGATTCGACGGCGAGGAAGATCGCGTCGAGAGGGTTCAGGAGGTCCATCGGTTTCGCCTAACCGGTGGGGGCAGCATCGAGCCGGGGAGGGCTCGCACAGACTGCCGGGGAGAATTACGGTCGGCGACGCTGCCCCCCGCTGCCTTGACGGGGAATCACGTTATCACTGTGCTTGTTTCGTCATAGCCCGAACTTCGGAACGCAAACTATCGGTTTGGTTGCGATCGGTTTGCTCGGCGTCATTCCACTCTTCCCGCTCGGCTTCCTCGACCGAGGCGAAGTGCATGCCGACAATGGTGCGCCGCCCGTGTGCGAACGGATGCACGCGATGCAGGGTGGTATCGGTGCGCATCAGATACAGATCGCCCGCGGTCAGCTCCCAGGAGTGAATCGGATTGCGGGTCAGCGTGCGATGGATATCGGAGTGGTCCCAGTCCCGCCGGGTGTGCGCGACGGTCTGCACGAAACCGCCGTCCTCCAGCGGCGGGCATTCCACCACCAGGACGAGCGCGAAAGCGTAGTCATCCCAATGCCATTGGCCGACGACGTCATCGTGATGTCGTCGCCGCACCGCGAACCGCCGCGGGGCCGGACAGGACAGCACATGCTGGGAGGCCACCTCGGCGAGCTTGTGCCGCAAGGGTTCACAGTCGTAGAGCTGTGGAATGCACTGCCCGCGCGCGACCACTTCGCGGGAGCCGATATCGACGGTGTGCCGTGCGGGCGGCTCCGCGGTCCGCGTCGCCTCCGATTCGGCGGCCGGGGCTTCCCAGTCCAGGTGATGGTCGACGATGGCGAGCGCCTCGGCGGCCAGGGCGCGTTTGACGCGATGCGGCAGCAGGAAACCGAGCCGGGCTATTCCGGTCTCGGCCAAGCGGTCTCGCGCATGACGCAGGGCTGCGGGGTCCACCGCGCTCAGATGTCTCCGGGCGGCGTCCACGGTGCTGTGGTGCTGCACGTATCGATTGTATTCCGTTGCCCGCCAACGATTATGGATTCAGGTCGCCGAAGGATCACGATCGGGTGGCGGCCCGTGACCTTCGGTGGCCGGGAGCGGGCGCGGCGGCGACGCTCCGGACTCGCCGCAGAGACGGGGGTCGTGCCGCAGGGGCAGGTCAGCGGGGGTAGCTTTGAATTCGCTATGGCTGACTACGGGCATGAGCTGAGGTTCGGGATATTCGTTCCGCCCGAGGCGGCGCGCGGGCAGGCGCTGCTGCGGCTCATTCGCCGCGCCGACGATTCCGGCCTGGAAGTGCTGGCGGTGCAGGACCATCCGTATCAGCCCGCCTTCCTGGACACCTGGACGCTGCTCTCCTACGCCGCCGCCATCACCCGCAGGCTCACCCTCATGCCCGCCGTGGCGAATCTGCCGCTGCGCCCGCCCGCGGTGCTGGCCCGCAGCGCCGCGAGCCTGGATCTGCTCAGCGCCGGCCGGATGGAATTGGGCCTGGGCGCGGGCGCGTTCTGGGATGCCATCGCCGCCATGGGCGGGGAACGCCGCACCCCCGGGCAGGCGCTGACCGCGCTGCGCGAGGCGGTCGGGGTGATCCGCGCGCTCTGGGGTGCGGACGGCCGACCGTTCCTGGACGGTGAGTTCTACTCCCTGCACGGCGCGAAAGTCGGCCCGGCACAGGCGCATCGGATCGGCATCTGGCTGGGCGTCTACGGTCCGCGCGCCTTACGCCTGACCGGTGAGCTGGCCGACGGCTGGCTGGGCAGTTTCGCCTATTCGCCCCCGGACGCGCTGCCGCGCCTGATGACCGCCATCGATACCGGCGCTCGCGAGGCGGGCCGCGTCCCCGCTCTCATCCGCCGCGCCTACGTGATGGATCCGTCCATGCCGGTCGCCCAGCTCACCGAGGTGGCGCTGGCGCACGGCATCAGCGAATTCCTGCTCCCGGTGAATCCCGAAGGGGAGCGGGAGACACAGTATTTCGCCGCCGAGACCGCCCCCGCGGTGCGCGCCGCGGTCGCCGCCGCCCGCGTGGCCTAGCGGATCACTGTCCGAAGAATCGGCTGTTCAGAATCTGGCGCAGCGGGGACAGCGCGTTGCCGTAGCTGACCCGGTCCGAGCGCACGGTGTGCATGGAGCTGTCACCGCGCTTGGGGTCCTCGCAGATGACGCGAATGTGCTTGCCATTGGGCCGGATCGGGCCGAGCGTGAGATCGACCGTGCCCGATTTATCCACCACGCCCCACGGCCCGGCGAGATTCTTGCCCGCGATCTGACAGCGATTGCCCGCCTTCTCCCCGCTGACGTGCGCGGTGACGGCGGTGCGGCCCTGGATGACGGCCTTGGGTTCACTGGTGGCGGTGGCGGCGCCCGCGGCCAGCAGCGTGCCGAGGGTGCCGATCACGGCTGCGGTGATGATGCGGGTGCGGACCGAGCGACTCATGGTTCCGATAGTGAAGCGCGTCCCATGAGGTTTCTGTGAAGTCGGGGGATGAATTGGCGATGAACTTCGCGCCAAAACCCCTTCCACCTGGACGGTTTGATACGTTTTGTTGATCATGGATCGCGCCATCAGTCGTCGCGCCATGCTCGGTTTGGCCACCGCCGCCGGGCTGTCCATCGCCGCGTGCAGCCGCTCCGAGGAATCTTCGGGTACATCCACCACGTCGACAGTATCGAGCACCGATGCCGTCGCAATCGCCACCGACGCATATATTTTCGGATATCCGCTGGTGCTCATGCACGCGACGGCGGATACCAGCGGTCCGGTGAATCGCTTCCGGCACGCGCAGGGGCTGCCCACGTCGGCCGATCGGCTGCTGGTCCGCACCAACCTGGACACCCTCTATTCGACCGCCTGGCTGGATCTGGCCGATTCGCCGATGGTGTTGCAGGTGCCCGCGATCGAGCGCGGCCGCTTCTGGCTGATGCAATTGCTGGACGCCTGGTCGAACACCGTGCACGATCCCGGCAGCGTGCGGCCCGACAGCGGCCGTCCCGATCCGCCGTTCACATATCTGATCAGCGGCCCGCACTGGACCGGGCAGGTGCCGGACGGCGTCGCGCATCTGCGCATGCCCACGGTCACCGCGTGGCTGCTGGGCCGCGTGCAGGTCAACGGTGTCGCCGATCTGCCCGCGGTACATGCCATCCAGGACCAATTGCGGCTGGCCCCGCTGGCTTCCTGGCTGGCCGATCGCACCGCGCTCACCCCGGGCGTGCCGATCCCGCAGGGGCAGGGCGGCCGCAGCTATCCGGTCAAGGATGTGGCGGCGCTGGACGGCCGCCGGTTCTTCGATCGACTGTGCGATCTCATGTCCACCGACACGCCCGCCGAAGCCGACGCCCCCGCGCTGAAACGCTTCGCCGCCATCGGAATCGCGCCCGGCGGCAATGTGGACGCCCTGCGCCTGGAGGATCTCGACGCCGCCGCGGCGGCCGCGCGCAAGGCCATCGCGGGCTATGTGGACCCGGGCGCGTACACCGAGAACGGCTGGCTCTTCCACGACAATCTGGGCAGTTACGGCACCGATTACGCATTGCGGGCCGGTACCGCGCTCTCCGGGCTGGGCGCGAATCTGCGCCGCGACGCCCTGTATCCGACCACCTCGGATCTATCCGCCGACAACAATGGCCAGCCGCGCTCGTTCCGGTTGCGCTTCGATCCGGGTCAGCTGCCGCCGGTGGACGCCTTCTGGTCGCTGACCGCCTACGATTCGGATGATTTCCTGGTGGCCAATCCGGCGGGCATCTACACCCTCGGTCATCAGCTGCCGCCGGTGCCGGGTCCCGACGGTTCCTTCGAGATCACCGTGCAGAATGCCGATCCGGGACCGGCCGTGCCGCACGGCAATTGGCTGCCCATCCCGGCGTCGGGCACCTTTTCGCTGACCCTGCGGTTGTACGCGCCGCGACCCGAGGCGACCGACGGCAGTTGGAAGCCGCCCGAACTCAAACCGGTGTCCTGACTGTCCGGCCGGAGTGTTCTCTGCCAGAATCGAATTGCTATGAGTACGCTGAGCGCCGTTCATCGTGGGTTCCGGAGCCGATAGGACCAGCTGCGGACCGACCTCGAGGAGGATGTGGTGACTGCCGTAGCCCCCAAGCCGGAATCGGGATTAGAGGCCACTCGGCCCTACCCGGCGCGGCTGGGCCCCAAGGGTTCGTTCATCTACAAGGCGGTGACGACGACCGACCCCAAGGTGCTCGGCGTCATGTACCTGACCACCGCCATCTCGTTCTTCCTCATCGGCGGTTTGCTGGCGCTGCTGATGCGCGCCGAATTGGCTCGCCCGGGCATGCAGTTCCTGTCCACGGAGCAGTTCAATCAGCTGTTCACCATGCACGGCACGATCATGCTGCTGTTCTACGCCACGGCGATCGTGTTCGGCTTCGCGAACATCATCCTGCCGCTGCAGATCGGCGCGCCCGATGTGGCATTCCCGCGCCTGAACGCGTTCAGCTACTGGCTGTACCTGTTCGGCGCGTCCATGGCGACGGCGGGCTTCGTGACCCCGGGTGGTGCGGCGGACTTCGGCTGGACGGCCTACACGCCGCTGTCGGACATCGTGCATTCGCCGGGCGTCGGCGCGGACCTGTGGATTCTGGGCCTGGCCGTCTCGGGCCTGGGCACGATTCTGGGTGGCGTGAACATGCTGACCACGGTGGTCTGCCTGCGCTGCCCGGGTATGACCATGTTCCGGATGCCGATCTTCACCTGGAATATCGCCGTCACCAGTGTGCTTGTGCTGCTTGCCTTCCCGCTGCTGACCGCGGCGCTGTTCGGCCTGGCGTACGACCGGCACCTGGGCGGGCACATCTACGATCCGGCCAATGGCGGGGCCATCCTGTACCAGCATCTGTTCTGGTACTTCGGCCATCCCGAGGTGTACATCATCGCGCTGCCGTTCTTCGGCATCGTCACCGAGATCTACCCGGTCTTCTCGCGTAAGCCGATCTTCGGTTACACCACACTGGTTTACGCGACGCTGGCCATCGCGGCGCTGTCGATCGCGGTGTGGGCGCACCACATGTACGCCACGGGAGCCGTTCTGCTGCCGTACTTCTCGTTCATGACGTTCCTGATCGCGGTGCCGACGGGCGTGAAGTTCTTCAACTGGATCGGCACCATGTGGCGCGGGCAGTTGACGTTCGAGACGCCCATGCTGTGGTCCATCGGGTTCCTGGTGACGTTCCTCTTCGGTGGTCTGTCGGGTGTCATCCTGGCCAGCCCGCCGCTGGACTTCCACGTGTCGGACTCGTATTTCGTTGTGGCGCACTTCCATTACGTGCTCTTCGGCACCATCGTGTTCGCGACTTTCGCGGGCATCTACTTCTGGTTCCCGAAGATGACCGGGCGCATGATGGACGAACGTCTGGGCAAGTGGCACTTCTGGGCGACGTTCGTCGGCTTCCACACCACATTCCTGGTGCAGCACTGGCTGGGCAACGAGGGCATGCCGCGCCGCTACGCGGACTACCTGGATACCGACGGATTCACCACGCTCAACACGATTTCCACGATCGGCGCGTTCATTCTCGGCGCTTCGATGCTGCCGTTCGTGTGGAACGTCTTCAAGTCCTACCGCTACGGCGAAGTGGTGACCGTGGACGATCCGTGGGGTTACGGCAACTCCCTGGAGTGGGCGACCTCCTGCCCGCCGCCGCGGCACAACTTCTACGAGCTGCCGCGCATTCGTTCCGAGCGTCCGGCGTTCGAACTGCACTACCCGCACATGGTCGAGCGCATGCGCGCCGAGGCCCACGTCGGGTGGGGCACCAAATCGCATCGGGTCGCGGAGCTGGATGACAAGGTCTCCAGCTAGCGGAATTTTAGGATTGACATAGCAATTCACTTCGCCCTAATCTTGTGTCCGTCACAAGATTAGGGCGAAGGGCTTTTCATATGCGCAAGCTGCGGTTTTCCGGTGTTCCCGAGCAGATCGCCGGTGCCGAGCCGGTCCCCGGTCCCGGACAGCTGCTGGTCCGTTCGGAACTCGCGGGCGTCGGCGTGGGGCTCGTTCGGATGATCGCCTCGGACACCACGATCGATCCCGGCGGTGAGATCGCGGGCGTCATCGTCGCCGTCGGCTCCGGCATCGCGCCGGAATGGGTCGGCCGCCGGGTGGCGGGTGTGGTGTTCGAGGGCGCGTATGCCGAATATGTCTTGGCGGCACCGGCATTGGTGACCGAGATCCCCGACGAGGTGGTCGCCGCCGATGCGCTCGCCATCGTGCGGGGCGGCCTGGTGGCGCTGGGTGCGCTGCGCGCCGGACGATTCGGGGCGGGGGAGTCGATCATGATCACCGGCGCGGCCAGCGGAAGCGGCCATCTCGCGGTGCAATTGGCCAAAGCCCTGGGCGCGAGCCGGGTCGTCGCGGCGGTGAGCTCCGCCGAGAAGGCCGAGTTCGTGCGTGAGTGCGGTGCCGATGCCGTGGTCACCTACGACGAGCCGTGGACCGAACGCGTGGATGTGGTGCTCGACGGCGTCGGCGGCGAGCTCGTCCAGCGCGGCGTGGAAATCCTTGCGCCGCACGGCCGTCTGGTGGCGTACAGCGCCGGGCGCGGGACGGTCGACGCCAACAGTCTGCTCGCCGATCTGAAGACCGTCACCGGATTCTCGATCGGCCTGCTCAGCCGCACCCGGCCGGATCTGATCGACGCCTATCGCGCCGAACTGTGGAAGCTGCTGGCGGCCGGGCTGATTCGCCCCCGGCACACCGTATTGCCATTCGAGGGCATCGACGCCGCGATCGACCTCATCGCCACCCGCCGCAATCTCGGCCGCGTCATGATCCGCACGGCCTGAGGCGGCGACGCGAGGTCGAATCACGGTCGCGGCCAGGGTCTTCCGTCGATGCGCTCGATATCGGTGTTGAGCCGCTCCAGGTAGCCCGCGAAGATCGCCACGTCCTCGGCCGACCAGTTCTCCATGACCCGTTGCAGCCCTTCGGTATTGGCCGCGCGCTCCTGCTCCAGGCCGCGTTCGCCCGCCGCGGTGATCCGGAATTTGCGGGCGATGCCGCCGTCCGGATCGGCGATGCGTTCCACCACGCCCGCGCGCAGCAGGGCCGCGGTCTGCCGGTTCAGGGTGGAGGTGTCCAGGCCGAATGCCTCGGTGAGCTGGCCGATCGTCATCGGTCCCTGGGCGCTGAGCCGGCTCAGCAGCACGTAGGCGCTGCGGTCCAGGCGGGTGCCGTCGCGCCGGTAGCGCGCGTTGATGGTGTACCGGCCGAGCAGCATGGTTTCGAATTCGACCCGGTCCGTGGGCTTTTCCATGCCGTCCTTCCGTTGCTGCCTGCGTGAGCCTGTCTATCACAGGTGATCTGGGTCACAGCATGGATATGCACCATGCATATCGTGTGTACCGTACACATGCGTTGCACTCGATCGATGAGGAGAAGCGCGTGGCCGTGTCAGCAAGTGACGCCCGAGCCGGATCGGCAGCCGTCCCCGGGCCCGGCGAACCGATCGGCGGACGGCCCGGCGGTATCGTCGGCGTCCTCGCCATGGCGGGCATCATCGCCGCCGTCATGCAGACCCTGGTGGTGCCGCTGCTCGGCGAACTGCCCGCGCTGCTGCACACCAGCGGATCCAATGCCTCCTGGGTGGTGACCGCGACCCTGCTCGCCGCGGCCGTCACCACACCGGTCGCGGGGCGGCTCGGCGACCTCTACGGCAAGCGCCGCATGCTGCTGATCTCCACGGTCCCGCTCATCGCGGGCTCGGTGCTGTGCGCGGTCGCCGGATCGGTCGCGCCGATGATCATCGGGCGCGGCTTGCAGGGTATGGGCATGGGCATTCTGCCGCTTGGCATTTCGGCGCTGCGGGATCTGCTGCCCGCCGAACGGCTGGGCCCGTCCATCGCGATGGTGAGCGCCTCCATGGGAATCGGCGGCGCGGTGGGCCTGCCGGTCGCGGCAGCGGTTGCGCAGCACGCGAATTGGCGGGTGCTGTTCTGGGTGGCGGCCGGATTGAGCCTGCTCATCGCGATTCTCATCTACGTGGTGGTGCCCGATGTTCCGGTGCTCGCCAAGGGGCGTTTCGACGCCGTCGGCGCGGTCGGGCTCGGCGTCGGCCTGATCTGCCTGCTGATCGGCATTTCCAAGGGCGCGAGCTGGGGCTGGGACAACGGCGGAATCATCGGACTGCTCGTCGCGGCGGTTCTCGCGCTGGTGCTGTGGGGCTGGTGGGAGTTGCGCACCCGGGATCCGCTGGTGGATCTGCGCGTCACCGCGCGGCCCAGGGTGCTGCTGACCAATGCCTCGTCGATGGTGCTCGGCTTCGGCATGTACTCGGCCTCGCTGATCATTCCGCAGCTGCTGCAACTGCCCAGGTCCACCGGATACGGCCTGGGACAGTCGATGCTGGCGATGGGCCTGTGGATGGCCCCCGGCGGGCTGATGATGATGCTGGTGTCGCCGCTGGGCGCGAAGCTCTCGGCGGTGCGTGGTCCGAAGGTGACGCTGGTCGCCGGTGCGCTGGTGCTGGCCGCCGGTTACGCCTCCTCGACGGTGCTCATGGGTTCCACCTGGGGGCTGCTGGTGGCGGTCTGCGTATGCAACTGCGGTGTGGCGCTGGCCTACGGCGCGATGCCCGCGCTGATCATGAGCGCGGTGCCGCTGTCCGAGACCGCGGCGGCGAACAGCTTCAATACCCTGATGCGCTCGATCGGCACCTCGTTCTCGGCCGCGGTCATCGGCGCGGTGCTGGCGCAAATGAGCACCACGCTCGGCGGTCATCCGATTCCGACCGAAAATGGTTTCCGCACAGGGCTTTTCATCGGCTGCGGGGTGGCGCTGGCCTCGGCCGCGATCGCCGCCTTCATTCCGGTCAAGGGTGAGGAAGCAAGCGGCCGCTCAACCACCGGCGCGAAGGCCGCGGTGGCCTGATCATTCGTCCACCTACGGCACGCTGGAAATAGCAGCAGACTTCCAGCAACTGTGCGGTACTGTCCGCAGTCGGAGCGAAAGACCGTATCCAATTGCGCTCCGGCTCATTCCGCCGCTCTCGACTTCGGGAGGGACAGTGCCAGCCCAGTCTCCGGATGTCCGCGTCGCCGTGCCGTTCGAATTGTCCCGCGCCCAAATGGAATTGTGGCTCGCGGACGATATCGGAGCCGGGGACCGCACCGCTCCGCGCGCCCTTCCCGGCCAGGCGCACTACCTGGAATTGCGGGGTGAACTCGACGCCGAACGCTTCGACGCGGCCTCGCGCCGCGCCTTCGAGGAGTTCGGCGTCGGCCGGCTGCGCATCGGCCGTGCCGACGGACAGCCGTATCAGTGGCTGGCCGCCGATATCGGCGGCGGCCTCGAACGCGTCGACCTCACCCGCGAGGCCGAACCGTATCGGGCGGCGCTGGATTGGATGAACCGGCGGCATCGCGAACCCATCGAACTCATCGACGCGCCGCTGTGGGCCGCGGCGCTGCTGCGGGTCGAACCGGAGCTGCACATCTGGTACGCGCAGATGCATCACGTCGCCATCGACGGCTACGGCGGATTGAGCCTGATCGCGCGCATCGGGCAGTGGTACGACGCACTGCTGCGCGGGACCGAGCCGGTGCCGTTCGGCGGTCTCGCGCCGGACCTGATCCAGGCTGCGGACGCCGAATACCGGGCGTCGGCGCGGTTCACCGCGGACCGCGACTATTGGCGGGAACGCTTCTCGGACTGGACCGTTGCGCCGCCGGCCGGGGTGGCGACCCGGGTGCGCGCTGCCGGTCCCGCACCCGTCGCGTTGCGCTCGGCGGGTGCGCTGTCACCGTTCGAATGGGTGGCGCTGGAACAGCTGGCCGCCGACTGCGCGGTGAGCCCCGCGCAGGTGCTGGTGGCCGCGGTGTGCGCGTTCCGGGCGGGCACCACCGGCGGGACCGAGCCGATGGTGCAATTGGCGGCGTCGGCCCGAACCACCGCCGCGCTGAAGCGATCCAGCGGCATGCTGGCCAATGTGCTGCCGATCCGGCTGCGCTGCGCGGGCGCGATCACCGCGCGCGAGCTGATCGCGGCGGCGGCGCGGGAGATCACCGGCGGGCTCCGGCATCAGCGCTACCGCTTCGAGGAGCTGCGCCGCGATCTCGGCGTCACCCCCGATCAACTGCTCGGCCCGACCGTGAACCTGATGTTCTTCGACCGCACCAGCCGATTCGGCCGCGCCACCGGTGAATACCGCATCCTTTCCTCGGGATCGGTGGCCGATCTGCACTTCAACCTGTACCGCGCCGGAGCCGAACAGGGTCTATCGGTCGACCTGCTCGCCAACCCGGATCGCTATGACCAGACCGAGCTGAACGACCTCCTGAACCGCTTCCTGCTATTCCTTGGCAACCTTCTGGCCGCCGACCCGGATCAGCCCGTCGGCACCATCGGACTGCTGACCGATACCGAGCGCGACCGAATCCTGCACGCCCCCAACCGGATAGACGAGCCCGACCCCCGCCTGCTGCCCGACCTGCTGGCGGCCGGAGTCCGCCGCGGCGGCGACGGCACCGCGGTGGTCGACGGCGCGACCTCCCTCGCTTACAGCCAACTGGAAGACCTATCGAATCGACTGGCGCACAGCCTGATTCGCCGCGGCATCGGCCCGGAGGACATAGTCGCCGTCCCCGCCCGCCGCAGCGCGGCCTGGGTGGTGGCCATCTGGGCGCTGGCCAAAGCCGGAGCCGCCTACCTGCCGGTCGATCCGGCCCACCCCGTCGACCGAATCGCCGCGATACTCCGCGAAGCCGGAGTCCGCCTCCTGATCGACACTCCCGCAACGCCATTCCCGGACCGGGTGCGCCACGGCCGCGAATCACTCACCGTCCCGGCACCATCGGACTCGCACGACAGCAGCGCTCCCAACATGACCGCCGCCGATCGGGTGCGCGCGCTGCGCCCGGGACATCCGGCGTATGTCATCTACACCTCGGGCTCGACCGGTGCGCCCAAGGGTGTGGTCGTGACCCACGCCGGTCTGACGGGATTGCTTGCGGCACAGGCCGATCACCTTCCGGCCGCCCCCGGTGATCGCGTGCTGTGCGCGACCATCCCGACCTTCGACGCCTCGCTGTGGGAGGTGCTGCTCGCCGCGACGACCGGGGCGACCCTGGTGATCGCCGACGGCGACTCCTACGCGGGTCCGCGCCTGGCGGATCTCATCCGCCGGGAACGGGTGACCCATGCCTTCCTCACGCCCGCCGTGCTCGCGGCCACCGATCCCACCGGACTGCCCAGCCTGCACTATCTTTCGACGGGCGGCGAGGACTGCCCACCGGCCGTGGTCGCCGCGTGGTCTCCCGGCCGCACCCTGGTCAACGTCTACGGCCCCACCGAGGCCAGCATCGTCACCAACCTCGCCGCGCTGACCCCGGACCGCCCGGTGACCCTCGGTACCCCGGTTCCCGGTATGCGCTGCTATGTCCTGGACCCGTGGCTCCGCCCCGTCCCGCCCGGTGTGGTCGGCGAGCTCTACCTCGGCGGCCCGGGCCTGGCGCGGGGCTTCCTCACCCGCCGGGCCGGGACCGCCGCCGCCTTCCTGGCCGATCCCTTCGGCGCGCCGGGGGAACGCCTGTACCGCACCGGCGATCTCGCCACCCGGACCGACTCCGGTGACCTCGAATTCCACGGCCGCCTGGATTCCCAGATCAAGATCCGCGGTCTCCGGATAGAGCTCGGCGAGATCGAAGCCGCCGTGGCAGCCTGTCCCGGCGTCGCTCAGGCCGTGGTCATGGTGCACGGTGGTCGCGACGCCGCCCAGCGGATCGTGGCCTACGCGGTGCC
The DNA here is from genome assembly GCF_042269265.1 of Nocardia sp. NPDC056000. Lineage (NCBI taxonomy): Bacteria > Bacillati > Actinomycetota > Actinomycetes > Mycobacteriales > Nocardiaceae > Nocardia > Nocardia sp. NPDC056000. Next base: position 385,551 of record NZ_JBHJXS010000002.1, read on the forward strand.
GGAGCCGGGGGTGCTGCTCACCACCCGGGAGCTGGAAGTGTCTGTGGCGCAGCGGTTGCCGAGCTATATGGTGCCGGTGATCGTGCTGCTGGATCGGCTGCCGGTCACCGCGAACGGGAAGGTCGATCGGGCCGCCCTGCCCGCACCCGCCCCGGTGGCCGGCCGGTATCGCGCGCCAGTCACCGAGGCGGAAAAGGTGGTGGCGGAGGCGTTCGCGCAGGTGCTCGGCGGGCGGCGCATCGGGCTGGACGATGACTTCTTCACGCTGGGCGGCGATTCGCTCGGAGCGGCATTGGTCGCGGGGCGGGTCGGGGCGGCGCTGGGCGTGGCGGCCGGGGTGCGGGATCTGTTCGAGGCCGGAACGGTGGCGGGATTCGCGGCGCGGGTGGGCGCGCGGGATCTGCTGGTGGAGCGGGAGCGACCGGGGGTCCGGGAGCGGGGTGGGCCGGTGCCCATGTCGTATGCGCAGCAGCGGCTTTGGCTGGCGCAGCGGATGGATCCGGAGTCGGCGGCGTACAACATGCTGCTGGGGTTGCGGTTGAGCGGTGAGCTGGATGTCAGCGCGCTGACCGCCGCGCTCACCGATGTGGTGGAGCGGCACGAGGCGTTGCGCACCTCATTTCCCGAGGTCGACGGGGTGGTGCGGCAGCGGATCGCGCCGGTCGACACGGTGGTTTCGGGCCTGGTGGCGGAAACCGTTGCGGCCCAGGATGTCGAGGACACCCTGGCCGAGTTCGGGCGCGCCAGTTTCGATCTCGCGGCCGCCCCGCCGATTCTGCTGCGGCTGCTGCGGATTCATGACCCGAAGGGCGTGGCGGAGCAGCATATTCTCGCCGTTCTGGTGCATCATGTGATCGCCGACGGACTTTCGCTCGCTCCATTCGCGAGGGATCTGGCGGCCGCGTATCCGGCCCGGGCACGCAGTGCGGCTCCGCAGTGGACCGCACTACCGGTGCAGTACGCGGATTACACCCTCTGGCAGCGCGAGGTGCTCGGCGCCGCGAACGATCCGGAGTCCGAACTGTCCAGGCAGCTCGGCTACTGGTCGCGCGCGCTGGCCGGGCTGCCGGTGGAATCCGGTCTGCCACCGCATCGGCCGCGCCCCGCGCGTGGCTCGCGGCGGGCGGAGCGGGTGCGTGTGGAGGTTCCCGGTAGCACCGTCCGGGGATTGCGCGAGGTGGCTCGCCGGCACGGCGCGACCATGTTCATGGTTGTGCACGCCGGCCTGTCGGCGGTGCTGGCCGCGGTATCGGGTGGAAGCGATATCGCGGTCGGCACCCCGGTGGCCGGGCGCGGTGACGCCCGCCTCGACGATCTGATCGGCATGTTCGTCAATACGCTCGTACTGCGGGTGCCGGTGGATCCGGCCGAATCGTGTGACGGCCTGCTGTCCCGGGTCCGCGATATCGATCTGAGCGCGTTCGCGCATGATGAAGCGCCGTTCGAGCACGTGGTCGACGCCCTCGGCCTGCCCCGTTCCGGAGCGCGGCATCCGCTGTTCCAGGTGATGCTGTCCTTCCGCCCGCGCGCGCACGCCGAATTCGAGCTGCCGGGTCTGCGGGTGGAGTCCGTCGAAATCCCGTTGCCACTGGTCAAATTCGATCTGGAATTCACCGTCGCGGAGTCCCCGGACGAATTGGCGGTGAGCCTGTGCTACGCGGCCGACCTCTTCGACGAGCCCGCCATGACCGCGCTCACGCAGCGACTGTGCCGGATGCTGGAACACATCGCCCTCGATTCCACGGCCCCGGTCGGCGCGGTCGATCTGTGCTCCGCCGATGAGCATCGCCTGCTGCGCGAATGGAACGAGACCAGTCAGGCGGTCGCGATCACGCTGCCGCAGTTGCTGACCCGCGCGGCCGCCTATGATCCGGACGCGTGCGCGCTGCGCTGTGAAAGCGGTGCGTTGAGCTACCGCGAGCTCGGTGAGCGCGCGAATCAGCTGGCGCGCACACTGATCGCGCTCGGCATCGGCCCGGAGGACATCGTCGCGGTGGCGCTGCCGCGCTCCCCGGAATGGGTGATCGCGGTCTGCGCGGTCGCGCACAGCGGCGCGGCCTATCTGCCCGTGGACCCCAACGCGCCCGCCGAACGCATCGAGCATATGCTCGCGGATTCCGGTGCGGCCCTGGGCATCACCACCGATCGCCGCCGCGCGGACCTGCCCGCGCCGGCCGGTGGCGGCTGGTTGCTCATCGACCCGGACGAGCCCGCCGACGAGTTCGCGCCGCCGATCACCGACGCCGACCGGGTGCGCCCGCTGCGCCTGCACCATCCGGCGTACGTCATGTACACCTCGGGATCAACCGGAATCCCCAAGGCCGCCACCATCACTCACGGCGGCCTGGCGAATGTCCTGGTCACCCAGGCGCAGCGCTGCGACGCCGATCCGGACGCCCGGGTGCTGGCGGTGGCCTCGCCCAGTTTCGACGCCTCCATGTGGGAGTTGCTGCTGGCCTTGGGATCCGGTGCGACCCTGGTGCTGGCTCCGCCCTGGGCGTACGCGGGTGACGCCCTGCTCGAACTGCTGGAGCGGGAGCGCATTACGCACGCCATGCTCACCCCGCGCGTACTGGCGACGCTCACCGATCCGGGGCGGCTCCCGCAATTGCGGCTGCTCGCCACCGCCGGTGAGACCTGCCCGCCGGAACTGGCCGCTCGTTGGTCCGCCGGACGGTGTTTCGTCAATGTCTACGGCCCGACCGAGACCACCATCTGGTCGAGCGTCAGCCGTCCGCTGCGCGCCGACGCCACCGTATCCATCGGCGGTCCGGTGATCGGTGCGCGCTGCCATGTCCTGGACGGCCGCCTGCGCCCGGTGCCGCCGGGCGTGATCGGCGAAATCTATATCGCCGGGCCGGGTTTGGCGCGCGGTTACCATCGCCGCCCCGGATTCACCGCGACCCGTTTCGTATCCAGTCCGTTCGCGAGCACCGGCGAACGCCTGTACCGCACCGGTGATCTCGGGTGCTGGCGCGGTGACGGTGAACTGGATTACCACGGCCGCAATGACTTCCAGATAAAGATTCGCGGTGTCCGTGTCGAACTCGGTGAGATCGAGGCCGCGCTGTCGGCCGCCCCCGGGGTCGCGGATGCCGTGGTCGTCCTGCACGCCGATGCGTCATCCGGGCCGGGGGAACCCGAGATCGTCGCGTACGTGGTCCCCGATGCGGGACACCGGATCGATCCGGCCGCACTGCGCACCGAACTGGCGCGGGTGCTGCCGGAGCATTATCTGCCGACGGTGGCGATCGTGGAACGCCTTCCACTGACCATCACCGGGAAGGTGGATCGAGCCGCCCTGCCCGCCCCCGTGCGCGCTCGGGAGCGGTATCTCGCACCGGAGACCCCGCTCGAGGAGACGGTCGCGCGCGCGTTCGCGGCGGTGCTCGGCGTGGATCGCGTCGGCGCGGATGGTGACTTCTTCTCCCTCGGCGGCAATTCATTGAGCGCCACCCGTGCGGTGGCGGTATTGCGCGGTGCCGGTATCGAGTTGGATCTGCGGGCGTTGTTCGAGGAGCCGACCGTGACCGGGCTGGCCGGGGCGCTGGCGGCGCGCGGGGTGTGCGCGCCGTTCGATCCGGTCGGCGAGGACACGCGCCCCCGGCCGGATCTGGTGCCGCTGTCCTTCGCGCAGCAGGGTATTTGGCTGCTGGACCGGCTCGGGGCGGGCGCGGCCTACCATATTCCACTGGCTGTGCGGCTGAGTGGAGCCCTCGACGTGACCGCACTGACCGCGGCGGTGGCGGATGTGGTGCGGCGGCACGAGGCGCTGCGCACCTGGTTTCCCGAACGGGACGGGATGCCGTATCAGGCCGTGGCACAGGACGATATCGGCGCGCTCGACATCCGCCGGGTGTCGCGGCAGCGCCTGGACCGCGCCCTGCGCGAATTCGAATGCGAGCCTTTCGATCTCGCCGCGGAGCCGCCGATTCGGGCACGGCTCTACGGCATCGACGAGGCGGGCCGCCCCGCCTCCTGGGTGCTGATCCTGGTCGTGCACCACGTGAATGCCGACGGATTCTCACTCGGTCCGCTCGCCCGCGATCTCGCCACCGCCTATACCGCCCGCGCGCTCGGCGCCGAACCGAAATGGCCCGCGCTGCCGATGCAGTACTCGGACTACGCGATTCGGCAGCACGCCGCGCTGGGTGCCGCCGATGATCCGGGCTCGGAACTGAATCGGCAACTGAAGCAGTGGATTTCGGTACTGGACGGCGCACCGCTGGAATTGCCGCTGCCCTTCGATCGCCCGCGCCCCAGGCAGTCCGAGCATGCCGGTGGCAGCGTCGAATCGACCGTGCCGCCGGAGATCACGATCGGCCTGCGGGAACTCGGCCGCCGCCATCGCGCCTCGCTGTTCATGGTGGTGCATGCGGCGCTGGCCGTACTGCTGGCGAAGCTTTCCGGCACAACGGATATCGTCATCGGCACTCCGACCGCCGGGCGGGATCGGCCGGGTCTGGACGATCTGGTGGGCATGTTCGTCAATCCCGTCGCGCTGCGCGTCCCCGTCGACGGCCGGGAATCCTTCGGCGGGCTGCTGCATCGGGTCCGCGATATCGATGTCGAGGCGCTCGATAACGCGCACACTCCCTTCGAGCGGATAGTCGAAGCGCTCGATCTGCCGCGTTCCACCGCCCGGCATCCGCTGTTCCAGGTCGTGCTGTCCTATCAGAGCTTCGGCTCGACCGAACTGGCCCTGCCCGGCGTTCGCGTCGAAGCCCTGCCGCCGTACACCGGCGCGGTCCGATTCGATCTGGAATTCGAAGTGGCGGAGCGGAATTCCACCCTCGGCCTCACCCTGCGCTATGACACCGCTCTGTTCGACCCGGGCACCGCCGAGAGTGTGCTGCACCGTTTCGGCCGCCTCCTCGCCCAGGCCGCCGTCACCCCGGATCGCCCGGTGCGGGCCATGGACGTGCTCACCCCTGAGGAACGCCACGACATTCTGTACAGCTGGAACCGCACCGGCGGTGCCACCTGCATCAACCTGCCCGGCCTGATGTGCCGCGCGGTCGCCCTGGCTCCCGATGCCACCGCCGTCGTGTACGGCGACCGCACCCTCACCTACCGCGAACTCAACGAACGGTCGAACCGGCTGACCCGGGCCCTCATTCGCCGCGGCATAGGTACCGGCGATGTGGTGGCGGTGGCCATCCGCCGCTCACTGGATTGGGTGATCGCGCTGTGGGCGGTGGCCAAATCCGGCGCGACCTACCTTCCGATAGATCCCCGCCACCCTTCCGGCCGCATCGATCAGCTGCTCACGGATTCCCGTGCGGCACTGGGTATCACGACCGCGGACGTGGGTGCCTGGCTGACCGGCCCGCGCGAGGTCGCCGCGGATGCCGATGAACGCCCGGCTACCGGGGGCGTGTCCCGCCGGGGCGTCGCACCTCGTGCCGCACAGCCCATTTGGCTGGTACTGGATGCGCCGGAGGTCTCGGCGGAGCTGGCCGCCACTTCGGCAGCCGTCGTCACCGGCAATGAGCGTCTCCGCAATGTGCGACTCCACGATGCGGCCTACCTCATCTTCACCTCCGGCTCGACCGGCGCACCCAAGGGCGTGGTCATCACGCACGCCGGTCTCGCCAATACGGTGGCGGCACAGGCCGAACACTGTGCGCCCCAGCGTGATTCGCGCATCCTCGCGGCGGCGTCCCAGAGCTTCGACGCCTCGATCTGGGAGCTGCTGCTCGCCCTCGGCGCGGCCGCCACCCTGGTCATCGCCGACCCGGATCTCTACGGCGGCCCCGAACTCACCAATCTCATCCGCCGAGAACGAATCACCCACGCCTTCCTCACCCCTGCGGTCCTCGCGGAACTGGATCCGGCGGAATTGCGAACGGTCGCAACGGATTCATGCGAGGTCGCGAGCGACGAGACCGAGTCGGAGCTGCGGGTGCTGGTGACCGGTGGGGAGGCGGTGCCGCCCGCGCTGGCGGCCCGGTGGTCCGCCGATCGCCGCCTGCTGATCGCGTACGGTCCCAGCGAGGTCACCGTCATCTCCAATTACAGTGCGCCGTATGAGCGGGGGCAGCCGGTCACGCTGGGCGGACCGGCGACCGGGATGCGCTGCTATGTCCTCGACGCCTGTCTGCACCCGGTGCCCGACGGCGTGACGGGGGAGATGTACATCGCCGGGCCGGGTGTCGCGCGCGGCTATCACGGCCGGAAGGGGCTGACCGCGCTCCGCTTCCTGCCCGATCCGTTCGCGCCGGGCCGGATGTATCGCACCGGGGACGCGGTGCGCCGCCGGGCCGACGGCTCGCTGGAGTTCCTGGGCCGCACCGATTCCCAGCTCAAGGTGCGCGGTATGCGCGTCGAACCCGGCGAGATCGAGGCCGCGCTCACCGACCTGCCGGGCGTCGGCCAGGCCGTTGTCGTCCTGTACACGGAGACGCCCGGCGATCCCCGCATCGTCGCCTACATCACCGCCGACGCGCCGGATCTGGAGGTCACCGGCGTGCGCGCGGCGCTGACGGCCACCCTGCCCGGGCACCTGGTCCCCTCCGCCATCGTGCTGTGCGAACGACTGCCGCTCACCGTGAACGGCAAACTCGACCGCGCCGCCCTGCCCGCCCCGGCACCCGAAACCGCCGAGTTCCGCGCCCCGGCCACCACCGCCGAGCGCGCGGTGGCACGCGTATTCGCCGAGGTCCTGCACCTCGACCGGGTCGGCCTGGACGACGACTTCTTCCGCCTCGGCGGCAATTCCCTCAACGCCACCAGGGTGGCCGCGCGCCTGGGCACGGCACTGGGCGTGCGAGTACCGGTGCGCTCGATCTTCGACGCCCCCACGGTGGCAACCCTGGCCGACCACCTGGCCACCGCCCCGCGCACCACCCGTACCCCGCTCACCCCACAACCCCGCCCGGACCGCATTCCGCTCTCCTATGCGCAGCAACGTCTTTGGCTGCTGCACCGCCTCGACCCGCGATCCGACGCCTATCACATACCGCTGATCCTGCGCCTGCGTGGCCGCTTGAACGCGCCCGCCATGGCGGCGGCGGTACGCGAGGTCATCGCCCGCCACGAAACCCTGCGTACCTACTTCCCCGACACCGACGGCCAAGGCTCCCAGCGGATCTTGACCACCGGATCCGGTGATGCGCTCGGCTCCCCGGAAGATCGGACCGTTGCGCCGAGCGGCTTGCCAGCGCCGGAAACGCGTGTGGTGGACGGGTCGGTCGTACGGGAGGCTTTACAGGAATTCTGTTCGCGGCCTTTCGATCTGACGGCGGAGGTGCCGGTGCGCAGCGCGCTGTTCGCGCTCGGTGAGTCGCCGGACACCGCGCGCGAGTGGGTGCTGGCGTTCGTGATTCATCACGCCAATGCTGACGGCTATTCGCTCGCGCCGTTGGCCCGGGATCTGGCGGCGGCCTATGCGGCCGCGTGCGAAGGCATTCGCCCGCGGTGGGCCGAACTTCCCGTGCAGTACGCGGATTACACGCTGTGGCAGCGTGCGGCCCTGGGCTCGGTGGAGGAATGCGGGTCCGAGATGACGCGCCAGATCGATTACTGGATGGGCACGCTCGCGGCATTGCCCGCGGAGATCGGCCTGCCGTTCGATCGACCACGCCCGGTGGTCGCCTCCTTCGCGGGCGCGGCCGTAGCGTGTGAGATTCCCGAGCAGACGATGCGGCGGTTGCGGACGGTGGCGGCCGAGCATGACGCCTCGCCGTTCATGGTGTTGCACGCGGGCCTGGCGATACTGCTCGCGGCGTGGTCGGACGGCGATGACATCGCCATCGGCACCCCGGTGGCCGGGCGCGGGGCGGCGGAGCTGGACGATCTGGTCGGCATGTTCGTCAATACCCTGGTGCTGCGCACGGAAGTCACCGCCGCGCAATCATTCTCCGAATTCCTGGAGCGGGTGCGCAGTATCGATCTGGCTGCCTTCGCACATGCCGAGGCGCCGTTCGAACAGGTGGTGGAGGCGCTCGAGCCGCCGCGTTCGCGGTCTCGGCATCCGCTGTTCCAGGTGCTGCTCACACTTCGGAACCTGGAACCCGTGCGCCTGGAACTGCCCGGGCTCACCGCCGAAGTCGTCGAACCCGACTCGCGGGCCGCTCGCTTCGATCTGGAATTCACCATCGCGCCTTCGGATTCCGGGCTGACGATGCATATCCGGTATGCCACGGACCTTTTCGACCACGACACCATCGCGGCCCTGGCCCAGCGCTACCTGCTGCTGCTCGACAGCGTGACCGCCGAACCGCTGACGGCCATTGCCCGACTGCCGATCCTCGGCCCGTCGGAGTATCGCCGAATCATCCAGGACTGGAACAGGACCGGAGCGGCGGAGAGCGATCTGCTGCTGCCCGACATCCTGGCCGCCGCCGTACGTCGTGCCCCCGACGCCGAGGCCGTTCGCCATGGCGATCTGGCTCTCACCTACCGCGAACTCGATGACCGCGCGGCCCGGCTCGCCACCCTGCTCACGGCCCGGGGCATCGGCCCAGAGGACGTGGTGGCCCTCGGGATGTCCCGCTCCCTGGCCTGGGTGGTGTCCTGCTGGGCGGTGGCGAAATCCGGCGCGGCATTCCTGCCCGTGGACCCGGCCTTTCCCGCCGCGCGCATCACCGACCTGCTGCACCCGATCCGGCCCCGCGCGATTCTCACCGCCGCGGCCGAATCCGCCGCGTTCGCGCACACGGGGATGCCGCTGATTTCACTGGCCGCCGACGGAACCGTCGTCACCGCCGAATCGCGGACCGAGATCGATGAGGCTTCGAACGACGAGACACGGTCGCACGCCGATCGGGCGCACATCGACAACGCGGCCTACATCATTCACACCTCGGGCTCCACGGGTGCGCCGAAGGGTGTCGTGATCAGTCACGCGGGCCTGGCGAATCTGGCTGCTACACAGGCGAAGTACATCGGGGCCGAGTCCGGCAGCCGCGTATTGTGCGTCGCCGCACCGAGCTTCGACGCCTCGGTGTGGGAGCTGGTGCTCGCGGCGGGGGCGGCGGCCGCGCTGGTCGTCGCGCCGCCCGAGGCGTACGCGGGTGCCGCGCTCACCGAATTCATGCGATGCGAACGCGTGACCCATGCCTTCATCACCCCCGCGGTGCTGGCCTGCACCGATTCGACCGGACTGCCGGATCTGCGCGTGGTGGTCACCGGCGGCGAAGCCTGCCCGCCCGCGGTCGCGGCTACCTGGGGCAAGGCCCACCGCCTGGTGAACGTCTACGGCCCCACCGAGGGCACGGTGATCGCCACCCTCGAGGACGCTCTCGACGGTGCGCGACCGGTGACGATCGGCGGGCCGGTCATCGGTGCCCGCTGCTACATCCTGGACCGCTGCCTGCGCCCGGTTCCGGTGGGCGCGACCGGTGAGCTGTATCTCGGCGGCTCGGGAGTGGCCCGAGGTTATCTGCACCGAACCGCCGCCACCGCCGCCTCTTTCGTCGCCGATCCCTTCAGCCCCGCCGGTGAACGCCTGTACCGCACCGGAGATCTCGCCGCCTGGTCGCCGGATGGACGACTGATCTTCAAGGGCCGCAATGATTTCCAGGTCAAACTGCGCGGAATGCGGATCGAACTCGGCGAGATCGAGGCAGCCGTGTCCGCCGCACCCGGAGTGGCTCAGGTGATCGCGGTCGCCGCCCCGGCGAATACCTCGGCGGGTGCGCGGCTCGTGGCCTACGTCATTCCGGACCCGGGCCGGACGATCGACGGCACCGCCGTCGCAGCGGTTGCCGCACAACGACTTCCGGCACAGCTGGTGCCGGTCGTGATGCCGCTCGAGCGCATGCCCCTGCTGTCGAACGGGAAGATCGACCGGGCCATGCTGCCCGCACCCGCGTTGCCCGCCAGCACTTTCCGGTCCCCGGTCACGCCCGCGGAGCAGCGGATTGCCACCGCATTCGCCGAAGTCCTCGGCGTGGCGGAGGCCGGTCGGGACGACGATTTCTTCACCCTCGGCGGCAATTCCCTCACCGCGGCCCAGGTCATCTCGCGCCTGGACGGGATCATCAGCCTGCGCGATCTGTTCGAGGCCCCGCAGGTCGCCGCGCTGGCCCGCCGACTGGAGGCCGAGAGCACCTCGGCAGTGCCGGATGAGGACGAAAAAGCAAGCGACACAGCGGAGAACGAGTCGTACGCGGTGGTTCTGCCGCTGCGCCGCTCCGGTCCGGACACGCTCTTCTGCATTCATCCCGGCGGCGGTATGGCGTGGCCGTACGCGGGCCTGCTCACCCATCTCGATCCGGCCGTCTCGCTGTACGGCCTGCAGGATCCCTGGGTGGTCCGCGACGAACACCCTTTCACCACCCTCGCCGACTACGCCGACCGCTATGTCACCGAGATTCGCCGGGCCCAGCCGCGCGGCCCCTACCGCCTGCTGGGCTGGTCGCTCGGCGGCCGCATCGCCCACGAGGTCGCCGTGCGGTTGCAACTGCTGGGCGCGGAGGTGCGCACGCTCGCCCTGATGGACACCGCCGCGTACGACGGCACCGAACAGGCTTCGGGTGAGACCGAATCCGCATGGGCGGAGTTGCGCGCCAACGGCGATATCGCCCGCGCGGCCGCGGTGTTCCCGCCCGATCTGGTCGAGCGCGCCACCGTCGCGCTCACCCGTGCGGTCCCGGGTGGCCCGTCCGGGCGCTATCGCGGGGATCTGCTGCATTTCACCGCCATTCGGGAGACCGATGCGGACCGCCGCCCCGCCGAGACCTGGATGGAGCACATCACCGGGACGGTGACCGATATCGAGGTGGACGCCACCCATATCGGCATGGCGGCCGCCGCACCGCTCGCGGTGATCGGCCGGGAGCTGGTGCGGCGCTGGGATCGCGGGTGAGCCTCGACGATTTGCCCAGGGCCATCAAGGTTTTCGGCGCGCGCGTGCACAATCTGAAGGACATCGACGTCGAGATCCCGCTGTGGTCCTGGGTTGCGATCACCGGTCTGTCCGGTTCCGGGAAGTCCTCGCTCGCCATGAATGTGCTCTACGGCGAGGGCTATCAGCGTCTGCTGGACGGCCTGTCCACCTACACCCGGCGGCGCATCAGCCAGACCGAGCGCCCGGATGTGGATCGCATCGATTTCCTGCCCGCGACCCTGGCGCTGCGCCAGCGCCCGCCGATTCCGGGGCGGCGCAGCACGGTCGGCACCATGACCGAGGTGTACAACGTGCTGCGGCTGATGTACTCGCGGCTCGGATCGCACCTGTGCCCCACCGGATTCCGGCTGCCGCCGACCCTGGACGTGGCGATGCGCGGCTATGTCGACCTGCCCGAATGCGGTGGCAGGGTGGAATTGCCCGGCGCGGAATCCTTCTCGTTCGACAGTTTCGGGGCCTGCCCGCGCTGCGGCGGCCTCGGCACGGTCGAGGAGATCGACGACGACGCGCTGATCCCGAATCCGGACCTGACCATTGAAGAGGGCGCGGTCGCACCCTGGAAACTGCCGCTGCGCGATTTCCAGCCGCAGATCGCCGCGCAATTGGGTGTGCGCATCGATGTGCCCTATCGCGACCTCACCGCGCGCGAACGCGATATCGTGCTGGACGGCCCCGCCGAGAAACGGCACGTGGTGGTCACCACCAAATCCGGCCGGGCCGCCGAACTCAACGGCACCTACGAGAATGCCCGTGCGGCCGTGCGGCATTCGCTCGCCAATGCCAATAGCCAGACCACCCGCGAACGGCTCGGCAAATTCTTCACCCTGCACACCTGCCCGGCCTGTCACGGCACCCGGCTGCGCCCCGAAGCGCTCGGCACGCTGCTCGAGGATCGCACCATCGCCGAGACCAGCGCGCTCACCCTCGCCGAATTGTCCACGTGGGCACCGGGAGTGCCGGAGCGCCTGCCGGCCGATATGCGCGAAATCGCCACCCGCCTCAGCACCGAATTCGTGCGCGCCATAGCTCCGCTGCTCACCCTCGGACTCGGCTATCTGACCCTGGACCGGGCGGGTGAATCGCTATCGACGGGGGAGCGGCAGCGCATCCAGCTCACCGCGACGCTGCAAACCCGTTCCACCGGAATGCTTTACGTGCTGGACGAACCGTCCATCGGCTTGCACCCGGCGAATATGGACGGCTTGATCGGTGTCATCCGCGCCCTGGTCGACAATGGCAATTCGGTGGTCATGGTGGACCACGAGGTGGAATTGCTGCGCCAGGTGGACCAGCTCCTGGAAATGGGACCGGGCGCGGGTCGCGCGGGCGGTACGGTCATCGCCCGCGGCACCGCCGCACAGCTGTCCGATGACCCGAATTCGATTACCGGGCCGTATCTTTCGGGGCGTGCCGACCCGCATGCCCGCAAGCCGCGCGGGGTGCGCGCCGGGGATGAGCAGCTGGAGATCACCGTCGGCGATTTCTACACCCTGCACGATGTCACCGCCCGCTTTCCGCTGCAGCGGCTGACCCTGGTCACCGGCGTATCCGGTTCCGGCAAAACATCTCTGGTGCTGGACAGCCTGGTCCCGGCGCTCACCCGTCGGCTGGCGGGGGAGCGACTGCCCGCCCATGTCCGGGAACTGAACACCGGCGGCATCACCCGCGTGATCACGGTGGATTCCACGCCGATCGGCAATAACAGCCGTTCCACCCCCGCCACCTACTCCGGAGCCTTCGACGGTATCCGCGCGCTCTTCGCCGCGACCCCGCAGGCTCGCGAAAAGCATTGGGGCGCGGGCAGATTCTCCTACAACGTCAAGGGCGGACAGTGCCCGACCTGCACGGGCCTGGGCGAGGTCTCGCTGGATGTGCAGTACCTGCCGGATATGGTGCTCACCTGCCCGGCATGCAATGGGGCCCGCTACAACCCCGAGACCCTCGAGGTGCGCGTGGACGGCTCGTCCATCGCCGACGTGCTGAATCTGACCGTCGCCGACGCCGCCGACCGTTTCGCGGGCGTACCGCGCATCGGCCCGCCGCTACAGGCGCTGCGCGAGGTCGGTCTGGGCTACCTCAGCCTCGGCGAACCCACGCCCAGCCTGTCCGGCGGCGAGGCCCAGCGCATGCGCCTGGCCAGTGGCCTGCGTACCGGTCAGCGGCATCTGCTCTATGTCTTCGACGAGCCGACCACCGGCCTGCATCCGCAGGATGTGCGCACCCTGGTCGGTGTGCTCGATCGCCTATTGCACGGTGGCGCGACCATTATCGCCATCGATCACGATCTGGATCTGATCGGCGACGCCGATCACGTCATCGATATGGGACCGGGCGGCGGTCCGGAAGGCGGCCGGATCATCGCCACCGGCACGCCCCGGCAATTGACCACTGCTCCGGACAGCCTGACCGGCCGCTATCTACGCCGTCATCAGCGGCACGGCTGACCGGTCACAGTCCCGGCACCCGGGCGAACACCGCCGCCGCACTGTCCTGCCGGAAGAAGGCGTCATCGGGATGGCCGCGACCGGGTCCCTGCGTCAGCTTCGAATCGGGCAGCCAGGTGTAGTCGATGAGCGTGAGGTTCAGCGGCCCGGCCGGTGCCACCAGCCGCACCTCGATACCCTCGGCGGGCGGTGCGACGAAATGAAAACTCTTGTGCGGCACCGGGGTCAACTCCCGCCCCGCGACGGTCAGCGAGCTCGGCGCCTGCTCCCAGCGCAGATCGATGGCCGTGGCCCCGCGCGTGGAACGCACTCGCAATCGCACCGTCCGCTGCCCCGAATCGGTGGTGTCCGAAAGGATTTCGGCGACCGGCGCGCTGAGCGCCTCCGGCACCGCCTTTCCGGCGGCCACTATCCCGGGGAACAGATCCGAGTACGGTGCGCCCGGCGCGCCGTCGTTCACGAACTGCCGCGTCCAATCGTCCGGCGCGAGCACCGACAACCATTGCGCGTCACCGTGATCCGCGTCCAGCGCGTACGACACCTGGGTCACCCGGGGATGGTCCACATCGAAACGATCCACCGCCTGCCCCACCGCGGCCAGCACCACGGTGAGCACCACCGCCAGCGCCGGAACGGTCCAGCCGCGTCGTGCGGGCCAACTGCGGATGAGGGTGAGCAGCAGCAGTCCGCCCAGCACCACGATCAGCGGCACCCCCGTGAACGGCGCGGTCATCAGCCCGGCCTGGATACCGGACCAGGCGCTCCCGCCCAGGAACAGCGCCGCCGGAAGCAGCGACACCGTGAGCGTCAGCAACCGCCAGCGCTCCGGCACCACGAAGGTGAGCACCACCCCGAATGCCGCCGCGCACGCCGGGATCACGATGATCTCCGCCGCCGCGGGGGAGTACACCGTCACCCCGGCCCCGGCCGCCACCACACCGGTGAGCAGTCCGATCGCCGCGCCCGTCGCGCCGAACCAGCGGCGCGCCAGCACATAACCGCCGGTCAGTACGGCCACGGTCAATACCGCCACGGCGGTCTGGAAGAACTCCGGCCGATACGGATCCACCGGCCAAGCCCGGTACTCGGGACGGATGAACTGCACCAGCCACCACAGGCCGTACGTCGCGCCGATGGCCACCGGCAGCGCCGCCAATGTCACAGCGGCAGCGCCGATCACGCCCTTCACGGTGGCCTCGCCATTGCGGCGCACCTGCCGGATCACCCACCCGATCGCCAGCAGCGACAACACCGCGAGCGTGATGATCACCCAGGCCGGCCACACCACCAGCACACCGAAAGGCAGTGGGAAATAAGCCGGATTCGAACGATCGGAGGTGTCGTTCAGATCGCGCGCGCCGAAATCCCTTGCCAGCGCGAGGGTATTCTCGCCCACCTGCTGCACGGTGGCGAGATCGACGTGCTCCGGATCGTCCTCGATGTTGTGGTAGTAGGCGCTGCGCCCGGCATACGCCCAGTCCAGCACCGGGAGTCCGGCCTTGTCGAAGGCCACGAAATCGGTGGTGCTGGAGACCCCCGCACCGGCGAGCGCGGTGGTCATCGAATCGGTATTCGGATACGGCGTTCGCGCGGCGGCATCGATCAGCCCGCCGTCGGGCTGGGTGATCCGCCACAGCAGCACGGGTCCGCCCGCACCGCGAACGTCATTGTTGACCACCACACCGTTGCGGTCGTAATTACCCTCCGCGACAAAGGCTTCCGCACCCAGCAGGCCGGGCTCCTCGCCATCGGTGAGCAGGGCGACCACATTGTTGCGCAGGCCGTTCTCACTGTCCCGCAGCGCGCGCATCGTCTCCACGATGGCCGCGACCCCGACCCCGTCGTCATTCGCGCCCGGTCCGGACTGCACCGAATCGTAGTGCGCCACCAGATAAACGGTGCCCGTGGGATTCGTGCCCTTCAGCGTGCCGACGATATTGTCGACTCGCCCGAGCCCGGTGCGATCGGGTTTGAAATCGCCGGGCCAGCGGCCCACACCCGATCGAATCTCGGTTTCCAGCCCCAGTTTTCGCAGCTCGCCCGCGAGATAGTCACGCACCCGGTCGTGTTCGGGGGTGCCCACCGGATGGGGTTTGCTCGCGATTTCGCGCACGGTGCCGATCGCCCGGCCCGCCGCGAACACCTCGGGCGGGGCGGATGCCTCGCGATATCCGTGCGGTTGTCCCTGCCAGGCGGTGGCCACCACCACCGCCAGCAGTACTGCGAATGCCAGAAATCCGGAAAGCCCTCGTCCCACCCGCATGGGATCGATACTAGGCATGAAATCCGTGCGGGCGGTGCGGCTCACGCCTGCTGGGTCGGCAGCACGATGACCTGACGCAGGTTGACGTGCCGCGCGCGGCTGGTGGTGTACGCGATGAGATCGGCGATATCGTCCGCGCTCAGCGCGTCCAGGTACGCGAACATCCCGTCCAGTCCCGAACTCAGTTCCGCATTGTCGATATGCGAACCGAGTTCGGTCGCGGTGAGCCCCGGCTCGATATTGGTCACGCGCACCCGGCGCGGGCCCAGCTCGGTGCGCAGACTCGCCGACAGCTGCGTGAGCGCGGCCTTGGTCGCCCCGTACACCGCGTAGTTCGGGAAGTTCACGTGCGCGCCGATGGAGGAGATATCCACCAGATCGGCGGTGCGCCCGGCATCGGCGGCGGCCAGCAGATCCGGTACGAAGGCCCGGATGACGCGCAGCGCGCCGGTGATATTGGTGTCGATCATGCGCACCCATTCGTCCTCGCGGCCGTCGGCGATCGGATTGGGCAGCATGACGCCCGCCGCGTTCACCACCAGGTCCACCGGGCCGAAGGTCGTGTGCACCCGCTCGGCCGCCGCGCGCACGCTCGCCGGATCGGTGACGTCGACCGGCACCGCGAGTGCCGTGCCGCCCTCGGCCTCGATCTTGGCGACCAGGGTCTCCAGCCGATCGGCGCGCCGGGCCAGCAGTGCGACCCGCGCGCCATTGCGGGCCAGCAGCAATGCGGTCGCCTCACCCATGCCGCTGGCGGCCCCGGTGATGACGGCGGTGCGGTTGTTCAGGTTCTCGTAGCTCATGAACTCATCCTGAGCTGGTGAAAAGGGGGCAGCGAGGGGTCCGGTTTTCCTGGGTCCGGCAGTACCAGGATGGAACTCCCTAGGGTGGTGTGCATGGACACCGATCTCGGCGAATTTCTGCAATCCCGGCGCGCTCGCATCGCGCCCGCCGACGCCGGGCTGCGCGAGTACGGCCGCCGCCGGGTACCGGGCCTGCGCCGCGAGGAAGTGGCGCAGCTGGCCGGGGTCAGCGTGGACTACTACATCCGGCTGGAACAGGGGCGCGGCCGCAATGCCTCCGATGCGGTGCTGGACGCGGTCGCCCGGGCGCTGCGGCTCACCGATCCCGAGCGCCTGCACCTGTACGCGCTGGCCCGGCCCACCGGCACCCGGCCGGTCGCATCGGGCGGGGTGTACCAGGCCACGGTGCGCGAGGGCACCCGGCTGGTGCTGGACGCACTGACCGCGCCCGCCTTCGTGCTCGGCCGCCGCATGGATGTGATCGCCTGGAATGCCCTGGGCGACAAGGTTTCCGGATTCTCGTCGGTGCCCGCCGAGGAACGCAATCAGGCCAGATACCTGTTCCTGAACCCGGTCGCCCCCGAGTTCTATCCGGACTGGGAGACCGTCGCGGTCGAGACCGCCGCCTTCCTGCGCCGCGATGCCGGTCTGCATCCGGACGATCCGGCCCTGCACGCCCTGGTCGACGAGCTGAGCGAGCGCAGCGCCGACTTCCGCCGCATCTGGGGCGCGCATCCGGTCAAGGAGAAGACGCACGGCGGCAAGCGGATTCGGCACCCCGAGGCCGGACTGCTGGATATGGGCTACGAATCCCTGCTGCTCCCCGGCGATCCCGATCAATTGCTCGTCGTCTACACCGCCGTCCCCGGCTCGGCCACCGCCGCCGCCTTGGACGCACTCTCGGAAAGCGTCACCAACGCACACGTCTGAGGAAAGGAGAGGTCTTGAGCGCCTCCATCGAACACACCCCCGGCCGGGCGGTCTCGCATGAAACCGTCACCGTGGGAATCGGACCCGTGAGCCTCGAGGAGGTGGTGCGGGTCGCCCGGCACGGCGCGCCGGTCGAGCTATCGGCCGAGGCGCTCACGGCGATAGCCGAAAGCCGCACTCGCATACAGGAACTCGCGGATGATCCGAAACCGGTGTACGGCGTCTCCACCGGATTCGGCGCGCTCGCCAGCCGCCATATCCCACAGGAACTGCGAACCCAATTGCAGCGCAGCCTGATCCGATCGCACGCCGCCGGTTCGGGACCGGAGGTCGAGACCGAGGTGGTGCGCGCGCTCATGCTGCTGCGCCTGTCCACCCTGGCCACCGGCCGCACCGGCGTCCGCCCCGAGGTCGCGCGCACCTACGCCGCCATGCTGTCCGCCGGGCTGACCCCGGTCGTGTACGAATACGGCAGCCTCGGCTGTTCCGGTGATCTGGCACCGCTGTCGCACTGCGCGCTGGCCGCCATGGGCGAAGGTCGGGTGCGCACCGCCGACGGCGAACTACTGCCCGCCGCAACGGCTTTGGCGCACGCCGGAATCGAACCGGTGGTGCTCGCCGAAAAGGAGGGCCTGGCACTGATCAACGGCACCGACGGCATGCTCGGCATGCTGGTGCTGGCCCTGGACGATCTGGACGCCCTGCTGCGCCTGGCCGATATCGCCGCCGCCATGAGCGTGGAGGGCCAACTCGGCACCGACCGGGTCTTCGCCGCCGATCTGCAAGCCCTGCGCCCGCATCCGGGTCAGGCCGTGGCCGCCGCGAATATGACCCGGCTGCTGGCCGATTCGGAAATCGTGGCCAGCCATCGCGGCCCGGACTGCGCCCGCGTCCAGGACGCCTATTCGCTGCGCTGCGCACCCCAGGTCGCGGGTGCGGCCCGGGACACCGCCGCGCACGCCCGCACCGTCGCGCTGCGCGAACTCGCCAGTGCCGTGGACAATCCCGTCGTCACCCTGGACGGCCGGGTCGAATCCAATGGCAATTTCCACGGCGCGCCCATCGCCTACGTACTGGATTTCCTGGCCATCGTGGTCGCGGATGTGGCGAGCATCGGCGAGCGCCGCACCGACCGCTTCCTGGATGTGGCCCGCAATCACGGTCTGAACGCCTTCCTCGCCGACGATCCGGGCGTGGACAGCGGGCATATGATCGCCCAATACACCCAGGCCGCAATCGTTTCCGAGCTCAAACGGCTCGCCGCCCCGGCCAGCGTCGACTCCATCCCCTCCTCGGCCATGCAGGAGGATCACGTCTCCATGGGGTGGTCCGCGGCCCGTAAACTGCGCCGCGCCATCGACGGCCTGACCAGGGTGCTGGCCATTGAAATCCTCACCGCCGCACGGGGAATCGATATGCGCGTACCGCTGGCACCCGGCCCGGCCACGGCAGCGGTCATCGCCGCGCTGCGCGCCGAGGTCCCCGGCCCGGGTCCGGATCGCTACCTGGCCCCCGATATCGAATCGGCCGTGCGCCTCGCCGCCACCGGTGTGCTGGTGGCGGCGGCCGAAGGGGTCACCGGGCCGCTGGGCTGAACGATCCGGACCGGATGATTTCCGTCCATCCCGCAATCGGTATCGGCCCAGCACCGGGCCGGTATCGACTGCACAGCTTCCGGTCCGCACACTGTTTCGCGTGGTAGAACCGGGTTTATGACGGAGGCGGTCGGCACCGGGGCCGTGCCCACAGCGGCGGGACGCTCGGCGGAATTCTGGGGTTACCTCATGTGGGGCCTCGCGGGTTTGGCGATCGCCCTGCCCGAATTGGCATCGGTGTTCCGGGTGGCGGGCTGGCCCACCATTTCGGCGACCATCGGACATCTGCAAACCCAGCATTCGGTGGTGCGCGTGGTGGTGGTGTTCGTCATCGTGGTGATCGCGTACTACGCGGTCCCGCAATTGCTGATCAGCCCGAAACCCGTGGCGCGCACCGTGGCCGGGCGGCCAACCACCGCGAACGGACGCGTCACCACCGACACCGGGAATGTGGAACTGCTGGGCGCGGGCTACCTCGTGCTCGCCGCGGTGGCGCTCATCCTCGGCGTCTTGTTCGCCGCCGGTGACCGGAGTATGTCCCCGGACTCGTATCTCGGCGCGTACGTGCTGTACGGCGTCATCGCGCTCGTCTGGGTCGTGATTCCGAGCATCCTGTCGCTGTTCTTCAGCAGGGATGTCCCGTTCCCCACGCTCTTCCGGACCATCGGCTATCTGGAACGGCGCGCGCACCCCGTCGCGGCGGTCCTGCTCGCCCTGCTCGTGGTGTTGCTGCTGCACCTGGCGTTCTATCCGTGGCCGCGCGTGGTGAGCTAGCACCCGCGCACAGCGGGCCCCGCGTCGCTACTATCGCAATCGTGCGAGCGCGAATGGCGGGACCGGGTCTGGCGCTGCTCGCCGCGCTGGTGCTGTCCGCCTGCGGAGCGAGCGACAGCGGCACACCCGCCGCCGCGCCCAGCAGTACGCCGCACGAGATAACGCCCGCGCTCGATGTCGGCCTGTGCGGTTCGGCGGACGCGAACCAGGTCGGTGCGCTGTCCGGATTCGGCGCGGTCACGCTGATCAGCGGTGATCCGCTGCTGTGCCGATGGGAGACGCCGGACGGGTCGAGCGTCGCCTTCCGCTGGTTCCGCAACAGCCCGATCGGCGAATATCGCTCCGAGGCAGGGGCTTCCGCCGGTCGAGCGGGTATCGACATCGTCGGCCGCGCCGGTTTCAGCTGGCAGGCCGCACACGCCTGTGAAGCTGCGGTGCAGACCGGCGATACCGACTTCATTTCCTGGACAGTCGATTCCGTCGCCGTCACCGGAGCGAACGCCTGCGCCGCGGCCGACCGGCTGGCCTCCGCGACCCTGGCGAAACGGTAATCCCATGCGCGGCAATCGAATCGCGATCGCGGCACTGCTCCTGACGGGCGGTGTGCTGACCGGCTGCTCCACGAGCTCACCGCCCGCACCCGTCGCCGCGCCGGTGGAGGACAACACCCTGGCGGGCTGCGGACCGCTGCCCACCGCCACCATCGAGCGCACCGTCGCGGCAACGGGTCTGCGGCAACAGCTTTCACCCACCATCTGCTCGTGGACCGGGGTTTCGGCCACCGGCAACCCGATCGACCTCACCTACGGCTGGCTGAAGAAGAACTCCCTCATGTTCGATCGCCAGACCGCCACCGACCTGGGCTACACCACCGACAATGCCGTGGTGAAGAGCTTCGGCGGCTTCTACTGGCACGACCCCCGCGATCCGGGAGCCTGCGGCCTGTCCGCCGCGGACTCCGGCACCGTCACCTGGTGGGTGCACAATCGCGACCATTCGGCGCAACCCGACCCGTGTGCCGCCGCCCTGCAACTCACGCTGAATACCGTCCAGCTCGACGGTTGAGCGGTCGCCATTAGCGAGACATAAGGTTTTCAAAATCGGCTGCGCACACCATCGATGTCATGAAAGCCACCTACCTTTCGGCGGTCGTCGGTGCCGCCGCCATCGCCGCCGCCACCTTCGGTGTCGACGCCGGAACCGCGAATGCCGCGAGCCTGAGCCAATTCATCGCGCCGTCCGGAAATATCGGCTGTCTCGTCGGACCCGAGGGTGCGGTATGCCAGATCAGGGATCATTCGTACCTGTCACCGCAGCGTCCGGACAACTGCCACGGCGCGTACGGCGATGTGCTCGCCGTACAGAATGAGCGCGCGCGCATCACCTGCCACACCGACGCGCCGATCGATTTCCATTCGCCCATCGTCGATTACGGTCAGCAGGTCCGGCAGGGGAACTTCGTCTGCACCGTGAGCCTGCAAGATGTGCAGTGCGTCAATGCCACCACCGGACACGGTTTCCAGATCGCCCGGGAGTTCTACACCGTGTACTGAACGCGACTACGAGCCGACGACGGGCAGTACCAGCGACTGATCCGGTCCTGCCGCGATCGTGAGGCGATGGACGGCGGAGGGCGCGTCGAACCCTTCCGCGCTACCCGAGAGCTGTAGTCGCAGACTGTGACCCGGAGCTATCCGGTGCACCAGCCCGGACAGGCTGATGGTGATCGGATCCCGCAGGCCGGTGATCCGCGCGGGGGAGATGAGGCCGTCGATCAGGGCCGAACTCCCATCCGCCGCAACGTCATACAGCGATGCGAAGACCACCGCCGCATCCGCCACGCTCCCGTTCAACGGCTGTTCGGCACTCAGCCGGACGGTGAGCTTCGGAATGCCCGCGATATCCAGGGCGGTATCGGCCGGTGCGGTGGTCCAGGACAGTGCGGTGCCGCCCGGACCTGTTGTCAGAGTCTGATCCCCGGGCAGCGCCCCGGCCCGATCACCGATGAGTCGTGAATCGCCGGACAGGTACATGGTGCGCGCGGTGCCCACATCGGCGTTGTCGGCGGTACCGTACGCCGCCGCCGGATCACCGGTGAAGGGAATCCAATTGCGGTAGTACGCGAATCGCGGCCCGGTATCGCCGTCGCCGTCCCGCAGATAGCGCTCGAACCATGCACTCTGGCGGGAATCCCAGT
Organism: Nocardia sp. NPDC056000; assembly: GCF_042269265.1. Classification (NCBI taxonomy): domain Bacteria; kingdom Bacillati; phylum Actinomycetota; class Actinomycetes; order Mycobacteriales; family Nocardiaceae; genus Nocardia; species Nocardia sp. NPDC056000. The sequence continues at coordinate 407,412 of NZ_JBHJXS010000002.1, forward strand.
AATTCAACGCCGGATCGACCACGCCCACCTTCGACCCCGGCTCGGGTGTCAGCACCGAATGCCCGGCCGACATCCAGATCATCCTGGTCTCGGTGCCCTGCGCGCGCAGGCCGTCATAGCTGGCGCGTGCCTCGTTGAGGTTGAAGAGCGTGTCCTGTTCACCCTGGATCATCAGCACCGGAATCCGGATTTTGCCCAGATAGCTCGCCGGCGAATCCGCGCGCAGCATATCCACCTGTTCCGGGGTGGGATATCCATTGCCGGACACCACATCCCGCAGCCCGCACAGTTCGGTCATCCCGGCCCGGCAGTTCGCGCCGCCGGAGAGCCGGTTCATCCACTGCGTCTTCGGCGCGCCCGGCACCGCCGTCGACACCCCCGAAGTCTGCCCGGTGCCATTGGGGACCAGCGAGTAGGACAGATCGTTCCAGGTGATCATCGGCGAGATGGTGTCGATGCGCGGATCCCGTGCGGCCGCGGCGAATTGCACCGCGCCACCGTAGGAACCGCCGACCATGCCCACCCTGGGATCGTGCGGGCCGCTGTGCCCGTCGTGATCGGTCCTGTCGTGCACCACGTAATCCGGCGATGTCACCGGCTGGGTGTGCGCGGCATCCCGGAACGCGATGCCGTCCACCCCGCCGAGGAAATCCACCAGTCGGGCGGCGGCCTTCCCGTCGAAGTCGGGGCTGTCCAGATATACCTGACAGCCCGAACCGCCCTGCCCCAGACCGGAATACGCCAGCACCGCGTATCCGTGCGCGGCATAGTAATTGCCGTACATGGCGACCTGTTCTTTGGACCCGCCCAGCCCGTTCGTGCTGAGCAGGGCGGGCACCGGATGCGCCGCGCTCGCATCCACCGGGGTGTAGAGATCGCCGACCACATCGCACGCCGTCTTATCGTCCGGTCCCACCGCGGTCGCGAAATGCAGTGTCTCCTTGCGGAATTCACCGGCGGGAGGTGGCTGCGCAGGCTGCGGCGCGGATGAGCACGCCGTGGCGGCGATCAGCACGGCGGCGGCAACGGCGGGAAAAGCGATCGATCGATTACTCGCCATTGCGACATTTTCTCACTCCAGGCGCGCCAATTCCGCGACCACGACGCGCGCCACGGCCACCTGTCCGGCGGGGGTGAGGTGCACGCCGTCCGATTCGAACAGGCGCTGCCCGGGCGTCGGATGCGTGACCGCGAGCGTATCGATCACCACCTCCGGCCGGGCGTCCAGCGCCGCCGCGGTATCCAGCTGATCCTTGGCCCGCCAGCTGATCCCGGCCGCCCGGAACGGCGCGAACTCGGCCAGCAGCGCCTCATCCACATCGGTGGGCGTGAGCCATACCCACCGGGCCGCCGCGCCGCGCTCCCGCAGCAGATCGAAGTTCCGCACCGTCTCCCCGGCGCTGACCACGCGCACCGCATCCGCGCCCACCCGCTGCGTATCGTTCGCGCCCAGCTGGCACAGCACCCAGTCGGGCCGCACGAATCCCAGTGCGCCCGAACTCTTCAGCACCTGCGTGGTGGTGGCCCCGGAGACGGCGAGATTGGTGAAGGCGATTCCGTCACCGGGCCGGCGCAGCCACACCAGCTGCTTCAGGATCTCGAACCAGGACAGCCGATCGGCGGTGCTGCTCTCCCCGAGCGCGAGCACCCGCTGTCCGGGTGCGAACGGCAGTCGATCCACCTGTTCGGCTATGTCCGGTTCGGTGAGCAGATCGGCGGCCGCGGCCCGGGCCCGAGTCTCGAGCTCCTCCAGTTGGTCCCGGTATTCGTCGGCGTCGATACCGAAGAGTCCCGCGATACGCGCCTCGTCCAGACCGTTGAGATACGGCAGCGACAGCTCGGGCTTCTGGAATCGCACCAGCTTGGCGGTGAGTTCGTTCGTCATCACATCTCCTGTAAATCGCTGGGGTGTAGAGGTTTACGCGCGTGCGAGCCGGAATCCGGCGATGATCAGCCAGATCATCCCGGTGAACCGTGCGATGGGCAGCAGGAAGGCGGCGGCGGTGAAGGTCAGCGACACCGTGGTCAGCAGGCCGACGCAGGCGATCGCCAATCCGATGCGAATCAGCAAGGGCGAGAGCGCTTTCCGTGGCAGCGCACTGATCGCGATGCCCGCGATGAGCAGTCCCGTCGACAGCACGTTCGCCGGGCCGCCGACCAGGAACGCCAGGGTGTGCAGCGCCCGCACGGTGGCCGGATCCGCGGTCACCTCGGGCACCGTCAGCACCCAGCTGATGGTGCCCGAGCTGAACAGGAACACCGCCGCCAGCGCACCGCCCACGGTGGCGAGCGCGGGACCGAAGCCCTCGGCCTGTCGGCGCAACCGGGGTGTGATCGCGGCCACGAACAGGGTGAGCGGGATCGCGCTCGCGTACTGCAGCACCGCGCCGGTGCGCACGGCCGCGTGATGGTCGCGGAAATAGTCGAGCGCATCGCCCGCATCCGCGAAGGGGGAGGGGAACGGGCTGCCACCGGCCCGGATGGTGCTGATGGCGAGCCCCGCCACGAACACCGCGGCGAAGGCGGCCGCGAGCGCGCCGAGCGGTGGTTCCAGGCTGCGCGCGGGATAGGCGACTGGGGATTCGGCTGCTACGGCCATGGCTATCCATTCTCGGAAGTGAATCGTTCTCTACTGTGAACGATTATCTGATGTGTACGATAACGCCGTGGTCGATGCGGAGCAAGAGGGTTCGGGAAAGACGCGGCCGGACCGCCCGATGCGGGCGGCGGGCTTCCAGCTCGCACAGCTGGGCGCGCACGCGGCCCAGCGTTTCGCCGAGCGCATCTCCGAAATCGGGCTCACGCCACCGGAAGTCGGGATTCTGCGGATGATCGCGGCCCAGCCGGGCCGCAGCCAGCGCTCACTGGCCGAGGAATTGGGCGTGGTGCCCAGCCGGGTGGTCGCCCTGATCGATCCGCTCGACAAGCGGGGCTGGATCGAACGCCGCCGCAGCGCCGCCGACCGCCGCAATCACGAACTGCACCTCACCCCGGAGGGCGGGAAAATGCTGGCGGGCATGGCGAAAATGGCCGTCGCGCACGAGACCGAACTCTTCGAGGGCCTGACCGACGCCGAATATGAGCAGCTCAGCACGCTGCTCCGGAAACTTGCCGCGGAACGCGGACTGACCCCGGGTGTGCACCCGGGGTATCGAACGCTCGGCTAGCCGCCGAGAAAGACAACGCTCACAGCGTGCGGGCGATGATCTCCTTCATGATCTCGTTGGTGCCCGCGTAGATCTTCTGCACCCGGTTGTCCACCCACAGCCGGGAGATCGGGTACTCGGTCATGTAGCCGTAGCCGCCGTGCAATTGCAGGCATTCGTCGATATTGGCCATGGCGCGCTCGGTGGTCCACCACTTGGCCATCGCGACGGTCTGGATATCGAGTTCACCGCGCACATGCCGGGCGATGCAGTCATCGGTGAACACCCGCATGATCCGCGCCTCGGTGGCGACCTCGGCGAGGGTGAATTTGGTGTTCTGGAACGCGAAGATCGGCTTGCCGAACGCCTCTCGCTCCTTGGTGTACGAAATCGTATGCGCGAGAGCGGTTTCCACCGCGACCGTGGAACCCACCGCGAGAATCAGCCGCTCCTGCGGCAGCTGCTGCATGAGCTGGACGAAACCCTGCCCCTCCACCGCGCCCAGCAGATTCGTCACCGGCACCCGCACGGCGTCGAAGAACAGTTCCGAGGTGTCCTGCCCGCGCTGGCCGATCTTGTCCAGCACTCGGCCGCGCCGGAAGCCCGCGCGATCACCCTCCACGATGATCAGCGAAATGCCTGCCGCCCCAGCGGTTCCGGTCTTGGCCACCACCAGGATCAGATCGGCCTGACCGCCATTGGTGATGAACGTCTTGGAACCGTCGACGATGTACTCGTCCCCGTCCCGCACCGCGCGCGTTTTGACGTTCTGCAAATCCGAACCCGTGCCGGGTTCGGTCATGGCGATCGCGCCGATCACCTCACCCGAGGCCATGCGCGGCAGCCACGCCCGCTTCTGCTCCTCGGTGCCGTAGGCGAGCAGATAGTGCGCCACGATTCCGCTGTGCAGGGCCGCGCCCCAGGACGAATCACCGATCCGGGCCTGCTCCTCGATCAGCACCGCCTCGTGCGCGAAAGTGCCGCCGCCACCGCCGTATTCCTCGGGAATGGACATGCACAGCAGCCCCAGCGCACCGGCGATCTGCCACAGATCGCGATCCACATGATGCTGTTCGATGAACCGCTCCTTATGCGGCGCGATCTCCTTCTCGCAGAAGGAGCGCGCCAGTTCGCGCAGGGCGTCGAGATCATCGTCGAGCCAGCAGGAACGATAGGGGCTTGTCACTTCGGTAACTCTCTTCTTCGATATCAGACGGTGGCGGGCGTCAGGCGTAGTGCCTTGCGCCACAGGGGTTTTGCGGTCTCCGGTGAGCGGTAGCCCGCGATCCGGGCAGTGAGCAGTGCGCGCAACGCGGCGTCATCGCGCACCGGGAACCGGGCCGGATCGCGCTCGGCGTCGGCGAGCAGCGTGTCGACGGTCTCGCGCGAGCAGGATTTATTGGTGCCCAGGAATCCGCTGGGCCCCCGCTTGATCCAGCCCGCGACGTAGGTGCCGGGGACGGCGTCCCCGGACGCCGGATCGACCACGCGCCCACCGCGATGCGGGACGGTGGCGGTGACCGCGTCGAACGGCAGATCGCGCACCGGGGTGCCGCGATAGCCGACCGAGCGCAGCACCAGCCCGGCCTCGAGGGTTTCGTGATCGCCGGTCGGGACCGCGCGGGCCTCGCCGTCGGTGTGGACGATTTCATTGCGGGCCAAGATGATTCCGTGCACCCGGTCCGGGCCGAGCAGTTCGATCGGGGTGCGCAGGTACCGCAGGATGATGCGGCGTTCACCGTCCGCGCGCATCGCTCCGGCATGGGCCCGCGCGAGTTCGATCTTCGCCCACTCGTGCGGTGCGGGCAGTGGCCCGATCAGTTCGTTGGGGTGTCCGCTGATCGCGACTTCCGCGGGGAGCGTATGCAATCGGGCATCGGGATGTCGGGCCAGGCCCGCGAGTTCGGGCATGGTGTACGCGGCCTGCGCCACGCCTCGGCGGCCGATCACGACGACTTCGCGAATCCGGCTGCGCCGCAACGCCTGTAACGCGTGCGGCGCTATCGCGGTGGTGGCCAGTCGATCCGGATCAGTGGTGAGAACACGCGCCACGTCCAGTGCCACATTGCCGTTGCCGATCACGACCGCCCGCTCATGGCTCAGGTCGAATTCGCGCCCGGCGTACTCCGGATGCCCGTTGTACCAGGCCACCAGTTCGGTCACGGAGGCGCTGCCGGGCAGGTCCTCGCCGGGAATGCCCAGGGTGCGGTCGGTGGCCGCGCCGACCGCGTAGATCACCGCGTGGTGATGTTCGAGCAGTTCGGCATGGCTGATATCGCGGCCGACCTCGACGCCGAGGTGGTACGCGAAACCGTCCTGGCGCGCGATGGTGTCGAACACCTCGGTGACCTGACGGGTTGCGGTGTGATCGGGTGCCACCCCGAATCGGGCCAGCCCGTGCGGTCGTGACAGCCGTTCGAAGACATTGACGCGAATTCCGGGATGCCGCAGCAGTTCATCGGCGGCGTACATGGCGGCCGGACCCGAGCCGATGATCGCGACGCGCAGCGGTGTGCGCGCCGGACGCAGGCGCGGGATGGACGGCACCGGGGCCATCGGCGGACGCGGGCGCGGACCGGAGTAGAAGTCCGCGTTCAACCCCACGAAAACCTGTTGGCCCGCAGTCAGTTTGGTGTGCGGGACGATCGCGTCGACCGGGCAGGCCGCCGCGCACGCCCCGCAGTCCACGCAGGCGGCCGGATCGATGTACAGCATTTCGGCCCGGCCGAAATCGGGTTCGTCCGGCGTCGGGTGAATGCAGTTGACCGGGCAGGCGTACACGCACGAGGCGTCATTGCAGCAAGACTGCGTGACGATATGTGGCACGGGCGCGGCTCAGTGCGCCGTGCGGGCGGGCTCGCTGCGGTAGCGCGAGGCCGGGCCGTCGATGCGGCTGATCTTCCACAGCACGCGCGCGATCGGATTCATCAGATCCAGCTCGTAGGCCAGCATGCGCACATCGGCGAAGAAGTCGCGCAAGACCTTTCGCGATTCCGGGCTGCTCCAGAAGACCTCGTTCACCACCTCGCGCGGAACATCGCAGTCCCGCCGGAACTTTCGGGTCGGCACCGCGATGAGATCGCAGATGATTCGCATGGTCGGCGCGAAAACCAGGGACAGCACGAACTTCTTGAACCGGCCCATGCGCGGCACCGCGTTCTCCAGATAGTTGTGCGCGAAGCTGATGTGCCGGGCCTCCTCGGCCACGTGGATCGACATCACCCGCTCGATCATGGGATGCGCCTCCGCACCCGCCCGCAGCAGCGTCTTCTGCGCGTGATCGATCGGCTCCTCGCCCGCCAGCACCATGACGAAGAACCACTCCGGGAAGATCCCGGCCAGGAACGGCACCAGCGGCCCGACGTATTTCACCCAGGTGCGCATGCCGCCGACATCCATGCCGATCCGGTTCACCACCTCCTGGAACATCATGGTGTGGTTGCACTCTTCGATGGATTCGTGTGTGCAGTAACGGAATTCGGGCGAACCATTGGGCAGCTGGAACACGTACTGCATGAGGCCGCGAATCAGGATGTTCTCGAATTGCAAGCCGACCTTCGCCACATTGGCCTGTCGCCACATGCCGATGTAGATCTGCCGTTCCTTGGGGAGTGCGCGGTACCAGGGATGCGCCCCGAACGGATCCGACGGCGGCAGAATCCACCGCTCGTCATCCGCCCGCACCGCGAAGTCCGGATCGTCCCAAGAGATATCCACATAGGGGTCGAACCGCTTGTGCACGGATCCGTAGGACAGGGTCGCCAGTGTCTCGATGTAGTGCTCGTCGTTCCGGGCCGTCGCGATATGCGCTGTGGTTTCCATCCCCGCCACTCCTGATCGATTGACCGTGACATGGTGTCGCGATCATGTCATGGCACGACGGTACCCCGGTGGATGCCGCATGGGCAAGGGTGACCGCGACACTATGTAGCGGTCAATGAAAAAGGGCTGGCTGACCGGCTAGGACTTACCGGACAGCCATCGCCGCAACCACCCGGTCGCGGATTTTCCGGGTCCCGCGGACCGCACCGGCGGCAGCCAACCGGGCAGCGGTTCCCGTGCCGCCAGCCACGCCGCGGGCAACCCGCCCTCGCGTCCCCCGGTATGCGCCGCCACGATCCCGCCGACGATCGCGCTCGTCGTATCGGTATCCCCGCCCGCCCCGACGCAGGTCGCGACGGCCGCCCGATAGTCGTCGAGATGCGTTGCCGCCACCCACATCGCGAACGGCACGGTGTCCTGCGCCGTCACCCGAATCCCGGTGCCCAATTCCTCGGCGGCCTGTTCGGCGGAGCCGCCGAGCAGCTCGTGCGCCCGCCGAATCCCCTGCGCGGTCTCGCCATTGCCGAGTCGATCGAGCACCGAATCGATGAATTCCCCAGGGGCGGGCCGCTTTCCGATGAGTCGTCCGCGCGCCGCCGTCGCGGCCGCGAGCGCCACCGCCACCGCACCGGCCACGCCCTCTCGATGCGCATGGGTGACCTGCGCCGACCGAACAGCCTCGGCCACAACCCTTTCCACATCCTCGGCATAGAACGCGCCCAATGGCGCGACCCGCATGGCCGCGCCGTTCCCGCACGAACCGTCACCGCCGAACGCCGCCGCGGCCACCTGCCGCCAGGGCACCCCGCGTCCGATCCGCCCGAGGGTGTCCACGGTCATGAACCCGTAGTCCCGTCGCTGATCACAGCGCTCCGCGAACCTGGCGGCAATCCGATCCTGATCGATCTCCCCGAATTCGAGCAGTTCCCCGACCACCGTGCACGCCATCTCGGTGTCATCGGTCCACTCCCACCGCCCCGGCGGCAACTCCCCAACGCGCAGCTCCGCGACGGACCGTCGCAGAATCGGAAATTCGGCCCCCACCGCATCCCCCACGGAAAGCCCGTCGAGTGCGTCCAGCATCAGATCGACATGCACCGCACGGACTCTAAGTGCCCTCGGCAGGGCACGAACAGTGCCGACCGGCATCTTCTCGCCGGTCGACTGGTCATCGAAGCCGATTTCGACCTGAACAGTGGCAAGTGTTAGGTCGTCAACCGTCGAGGCTTCCTATTTCGATGGGTCGGTGCCGAGGCTCAGGGTCGGCCCCTTCTGTCGCGACATCGGCCATTTGGTGATCTCCCGCAGTACTTCGGCTTGGCGTCGCGCGAGTATCTCACCATCGTGTCCCTCGGTGATCACGATCCCGAAGTCCGCATCCAGGGGCTCCTGGTGGCGGCGACCGCGAATCTGCGGCGGCGAATCGTCGGGTACATCGCTGTCAGCTATTCGGTAGGTATTCCCACGGTCTGCTGGTTGTGAGACATGGTCGGGCACCCTAGCGGTGCCAGGCGGTCAGTACGGGACGCAATCCTTGGCGAAAATCTCATTGCGGGCCACAGGCGCACAGGTAGATAACGGGGCCGCTCTTGCTGCTGGGGGGGTGAAGGTGCCCAACTGGTCGGTGGGCGAGCGGTAGGTGTTTTGTTCATAGCAATACGTCCGTGGACTCGGCTGGTGTCGGTCTTGCCGTCGGGTCAGACGGGGTGATGAAACCGCTGGGGAACCAAGTTGGTGTCTTGGGTCAACAGGCTGGGAGCACTCCATACTCCAGGAATCAACGCGGCCGTCGCAGCACGAGGGCGGCCAGGCGTGGCCCGCCGCGAGCGATCTCCTGGTGGAGTGGTGATCGGCGCGACGTGCCGTCGACTGGTTACGGGAGCGACGCTGGAGCACGCCGTCTGGACCGTCACGGTGAGGCGGACTGCCTGCTCGACAACAATCCATGCGCGAATCTATAAGTCCTGCACTAAAATCCGTAGTTCGGGTCTACAGTCTCGCGGGGTGGTTCGTTAGCCGATCCTGGTATCTCAAACGTCTCGTATATCTCTTCGGCTGCTGCGCTGGCGCTGACCGACCAAGAACGATGCAACGCTTGGGTGATCTCAAACTTTGTTGTGCCACAGGGGATTTACGATGTAGCAATCGCCGCCGGATACCGCGGGTTGCTCACTCGTGAGGGATTCGACGATGGAAGACACTTAGGGCCGACTAAGGGCAGACGATGCGTCGATAAGGAAAGTCGCGATCAAGCTGGTGGAGTACGCCCGCGACACTGTCGTCCCCGGTAGCCGCGATGTCCTGGATGTCAAGAACTGGCCGAACTGCTGGTGGCTCGATGAGTTCCCTGAAGGAGTTACTTTCCGGGGCACGCCGGACTCCGATGGAGTGTTGGCTCGTGTGCCGTACAAGGGACTTCCATCAGCCTCGGCTGTTCCGGAGCCGCTGCGGGAGTTCATAGATGGGGAGATTGTGGTCCGACATCGATGTGGCGAACCGAAGGGTCTCCAATTATTTGGCCGCCGCGGCGGATAACGGTGATGTGCGGCGAGCAACTTATGATCGTGCGCTTGCGCTGCGCCAGGACTGGATCGATCGTGCCGCAGCGGTTCGCGATCACCAGCTCATCCCAACGAGGTGGCTCCGGGCCTGTCAGCTGAACGTCACTAGGGAGAGATCGAACCTCCTTGTTTTCGTTGCTTGTTGAGAACTTCGTATGTTATCCGCGTCCGGTTCAACCATTTATCCAGCGTATTTGGAAAACGCCTGTCTAGAGAAGCGAGAATGTTCATCGACTGTTCTGCCGCCGCTATGCCAGTTTCCATTCTGTCCTTCAATAGCGCACACAAGAAGGCATATTCGGAGAGCGCTTGGCCAATCGCCAAGTGAACTCTCCCGGCCTCTGAATCATCTATTGTTTTCAGAACTGAAACTGCCCGCTCGCATAGTTCTGCAGCGCGTTCACGGTTTCCGGCTCTGGCAGAGGCTCTGCTCATGTTTAAGAGCGTGCCGGAGAGTTTCAGACGCGATTCGATATTCGATCTCGACAGTCTTTCCCGTAGCGCTAGTGCTTTATCGAGACGCTGAACAGACTCACCACCATGGGTAAGCCCACTCAGTGCCATACCGTGGTATTCTAGTGCGCTCGCATACTCTTCGTCGTGAACGGTCCGAATTGATGTGGGCAAAGATTCGAAAAGATTCACAGACTCGTTTGCAATCTGCGCCGCAGGGGCGTGCAATTCTAGGCTTAATAATGTCTCCGCTAAAGCATTCAATGCCGATCCTTGTGCAGGTCCGTAAATTGCGGGGTTAACTTTAGCGAGCTGTTCAAATATACTAACGGATACTGTTAGATGAATCGCTGCTTCACGATGTCGTCCTAAGTAATTGAGAGTGGTTCCGTAATTCTGAATCGGATTAGCCCTCAGCGAAGGTGGCACTTTGCTACTCTTTGCGACTTTGACGGATTCGCCGAATATTGCTAACGCTTCATCAAAGAATCCCATTGACGTTAACGTAGTGCCGTAATTTGAAAGAGCTGCCAAGAGAATGCGGACGACATCATCGGAATCGGAAGATGGCAATTCCCTGAGAATTGTTATCGCCTCCAGGCCCGCTGATTTTGCGCGCAAGTAGTCTCCGGTTGAAGATGACAATGCAGCGAGATTGCTCAGGCATTGAGCCTGCTTCAGCAAGGGTACATTCGGGGTACAGCGCAGAAGTGCAACAGCATTATTTGCGCTCTCCACGGCTAGGTCAAATTTCTTCAGGGCATGCAGAAGTGCGGCACGCTGGTTTAGTGACCCGATTAGTAGAGTATTTAGGTCAGAATTTAGTAAGCCTGGTGATTGCAGTTCCTCTATCGCGCTATCGCAGCATTCCAAAGCCTCTGTATAACGACCAACATTGGAAAGCCTGTTTGCTCGCATCGATAAAATTGCCGCCCGTTCCACGGGCTCGCGAAATAATTCGTCCCGTACGGTCACCAATGCGGCGTTGATCGCTTCTGCGGCAACCTGGAATTCAGGGGCAGGATCGTCCGGAATCCAATGGTCGAGCTTATCCAGTATCGTTGGATCAATATCCGGCAGGTCGACAAGTCGTATTAATGTAGCTGCTCCTCCGGCAATCGCGAGACTGGGTTCCTTCCGCAATAGGGGAAATAGGGTATTCTTTGAAACATGAGGCCATCGATGAGCCGTTTCCACTAGAACTGTAATGGCATGAGCGATCCATATAGGAACTGTGTCACGTCCCTTGATTGTGAGGAGTTCTGGTATTGCATTGCTAATCCAGCGGTCAGCTCCAATTCCTAGATTTGTTGGCAAGGTGTTCCCGGGGATTGCAAGAGCCAAAAAGTCCTCACCGAGGCGATCTGGTTGCATCGGATCAAGTGCTACCATTTCGCTATCCGATGGATAGCATCGTTGGTAGTCATCAATAATCATCATTGCTTGAGATTTTGACGATGCCAGCCCAATTTCATCGAGCACCATAGAGGCGGCCTTGGTTCCTAGCTGGCCTGTCAGGGTGGCTGTAATGGCGGATCTTTGCATTATATCGGGGTTGGTCGATATAAGTCTCTGCTCATGCATAATACCCCAGTACGCGAATTCGCGACGGAGTAGATATGCCGACAAAGCAATTTGATTTGCGGGCATTTCTTCCCCGCGATGATATGCGTCGACGGCCACCAGAGCTGCCATATGCATCGACAGTGCGGTTTCTAACTCGCCATCAAACAGCAGAGGACTTCCATGTAGCTCGACTTTGGAATCAAATTCCAGAGCCAATGCATCTGCAAAACTTGCCGCAGCAGTTGCAATAATTTCCGCGCGAAGTGTGGCTGTCTCAAGCGGGCGAAGTTCCGTGGAATCTGATTCCACACCCAATTCGCTATCGATAGATCCAGCTAGAGCTGGCCACCATGATCTTGCGGATCTAGCGAGCATCAGAATTCTGACTTTATATGGGTGTGAATTCGGGCCTAGGTTGAAATCTGATACCAAAGCATGTAAATGAGATAACGGCCATCGGTCGGCATAGTCCACAATGATCAACACTGACCCGGCTGCTGAAATTGACCTATTGTGTGGACCTGTCGAGCTATCAGCTGTATGGGTTGCGTTAAACGAGTGCCATCCTTTCGAAGAAGATTCTTCCGCAATTCTTTGAGCTAGTCTTGTCTTTCCCTGACCTCCTTTTCCGTAGTAGAGTCGAACGCTCAATGATTCCGGAGTTTCAAGCCATTCATTCAAGGATTCGAATTCTTCGATTCGGCCAATGAATGGAACGACTTGAAACTTTGCAAGTAACAATTTGGAAGGTTGCTGACGTGCGCTATTGGGATCTATTTTTGATGGTTCTATACAATGGTTAGCTAGCTTGTATGGCTTGTTTTCTAGACTAATCGACAAAGGTCCGTCAACGGTGTTGATCATCACGAAGTCGCGACCGATAGCAAGATTTTCGGCCGTTTGTCCGCCGTTGTTTGATCTGCGCTTCCATGGAATTTTCATTGCTCGACTTCGAGTTCGCCAGCTTCGGCAATTTGGTTCAATGAACCACCGGCAGTGCTGCTGGTAATTGATTGACTGCCAGATTGTTCCGACGTGGATGTGCCCGTCGATGAAGGCGGTGGAGTCAACGGCGAGGTGCTGTGGCTGCCGGTCTGGCGCAGAACGACCTTTCCGTTGATCCTTCCAATCTGACTGATCGATCCACCCACGGCGGAATTGGCAATGGACTGATGTTTGGCCGATGGACGTGTCAGGAGGAGGCCGCATACCGCAACTGCTAGCGATAGCAGACCGGCGAAAAAGCTTAGGACGCCTGCGAGCTTACTTGCTCCGTCTAGACCGATAGTGATGAACTGCCATGTGCAGAGGCCCAACCCTGCACAGCCAGCCAGCACCGCAAACCATGCCAGCATTTTTCGTTTCATTTGACTGATGCTAGATCGAAATATGCAGCGACACACTGTAATCGGCACGAAGGCTCTCGGCCCGTCGATCGCCCGCCCGCCAGCATCATCAGGTCTTGTTCCAACCCGCCCTCAGCGAGCAAGTTATGGGCGAAGAAGTGGAGGAGGTGGTGCGGGCGAAGATACTTGATGCCTGCCTCTTTCGTGCGAACGTTCAAGGATTTGATAGATGCTTCAGCTCGTTACCGAGCCTCTCTTGCCAGGCCGTAGAGCTGGGTTGTCGTTGGTGGCTTTGGGGTGGCGGGTGTGGATGCGAAGGTATTGGCGTAGAGCGATGCGCCTTGTCGCCGAAGAGGAGAAACTCGTGGCCGACGTCCCTGCCGAGTGCTAGGACTATGTTCTCTCGGAAGTCCAGGGAGTCGACCTCAAACGGTGCCATCTCGCCAACTCACAGGTCCCGATGTCGGTGATGTCCCGGCGAGCCTCGAAGTCGATGCCTCCGTAGGCGACAAGGTCGAGACCTGCCCGATCTCACGGTGCTAGGGGTGAGAGTTCCTTGGTGTTTGAGCGTGGTACGGGACGGGCATTGGTGTAACTGCGCGGATTCGCGCAGGTCAGAACCAGAAGTGCCCTCGGCAGGAATCGAACCTGCGACCTACCCTTTAGGAGAGGGTTGCTCTATCCCCTGAGCTACGAAGGCTGAACCGGTGGCCGTGGCCGACCCGAACGTCGGGGAGTCTACCTGGTCGGGGGCCGCGAGGGCGCATTCATATCAGTGTGGATGGTTTTGGGTGCTACATCTTGGTGCCGACGGCGATGATGTAGTCGGCCCAGGGGCCCCAGGCCAGCAGGCCGGGACCGCTGAAGGTGGCGCGCAGCACCGGATTCACGCGGCGCATGTCCGGATCGCGGAGGCGTTTGCCGAGGTAGCGGGCCAGGGGTGGGTAGACGTCAGCGCGGATCGAGTAGACGCGGACATTGTCGAAACCGGCCTCGAGCAGTGACTTCTTATAGCGGCGCAGGTCGTTTCGCATGATGATGTCGGCGGTGACCAGTTTGCCGCCCGGCTTCAGCACCCGGAACGCCTCGGCGAAGAAGCGCGGGTAGGACGGGAAGTGGAAGGCCGATTCGAGTGCGGTGACCTTGGTGCAGGATTCGTCATGACGCGGCAGGTCGATCGCGGAACCGTATTCGAAGCTGATCTGATCGCTCAGGCCGAGTTCGGCGGCGCGGCGGGTGGCGATCTCGATCTGCTCGGTGGCGATATTCATGCCGATGATCTGCTGCGGGCCGAATTCGCGCGCCCACAGGAAATCCTGATCGCCGTATCCGAAGCCGATATCGAGCTGGATATCGTCGGCGCCGAGTTCGGCTTCGCGCGCTACCAGCCGGGCCAGATCGCGGCTGGCCTCGTCCAGGCTGGCCGGATTGTCATGCCAGTAGCCGAGATTGATGAACAGCGAATCCTCGCCGAAGAGATTGCGCGGGCCGACGACGTCGTAGACCCGGCCGACTCGGGTGCCCGCGGGCAGGAAGGGGACCTTGGCCCATTCGGCGCATTCGCGGGCCCAGCGGGCGGTGCGTTCGGGCAGGGTTTCGACGGGGATGGCGGCGGTCGAGTGGGCCGGGGGCGAAGAGTGCAGCGTCATTGAGACCCTCCGAACGGTCTGCCGATCTCATTGTCTGCGTCTCAGACAATTCTAGATGACGGCAGTAACAGTCTCAGACAGTTCGGAGGGTGAGTCAAGGGTGCGAACCTCAGCGGCCCGGGGCGCGCTCCTCGTCATAATCGGACGGCTTGAAAGTGCTTGTCTTCCAGCGGAAGAGCACGGTGGCCCCGGGCCAGTTATTGGTGATCCGCCCCGACGCGTTGCGATACCAGCTGGAGCAGAAGTTCCAGGGCGTGTCCTTCAAACGCCGCTGCAACCAGTCGTCCCAGGACTGTTCGACCTCGGGCTTGGCGGCCAGGAACCGGCCCGGCTTCGCCGCCAGATACTCCGCCACCTGCCGGATGTACCGGGCCTGCGACTCCAGCATGTAGATGATCGAACCCGAGCCGACATTGGTGTTCGGCCCGTACATCATGAACAGATTCGGGAAGCCCGGCACCGACATGCCCAGGTACGCGCGCGCACCCTCCGCCGACCACTCATCGGCCAGCTTGCGCCCGTTCAAGCCGTAAATATGCATGGGCGCAAGGAATTCCGTGCCCTTGAACCCGGTGCCGTACACGATCACATCCACCGGATGCTCCACCCCGTCCGCGGTGCGGATGCCGGTGGGGGTGACGGCCTCGATGGCGGTGGTCTCCACGTGCACATTGGGCTGTCCCAGCGCGGGCATGTACTCGTTCGAGAACAAGCCGCGCTTACAGCCCGCCGCGTAATCGGGAGTCAGCTTGGCGCGCAAGGCCGGATCGGGCACCTGCTTCTCCCGATGCCGATCCGCGAGCGCGATCACCGGCGTCTTCATCGCGGGAATATCGGTGAGCGCCAACGCGAGTACCTCGAACAGCGCCCAGATGGCGAACCGCTCCGCCGCGCGCGTGCCGGGCACGTGTTTGAACAGGGTGTGATGCAGCGCGGTGTACTCGGTGTCGAATTTGGGCAGCACCCAGGCGGCCGAGCGCTGGAACAGCGTCAGCTGCGCGACCTTCGGCTGAATCGCCGGAATGTATTGAATGGCACTGGCTCCCGTGCCGATGCATGCCACGCGTTTGCCGGTGAGGTCGACCGAGTGATCCCATTGCGCGGAGTGGAATGCCGCCCCGGTGAAACTGTCGATGCCCGGCAGATTCGGCATGGCCGGACGGGAGAGCTGCCCCACCGCCGGAATCAGAATATCCGCGATATGGGTGACGCCGTCGGCGGTGCGCACCCGCCAAATGCCGGACTGCTCATCGAATTCCGCCTCGACGACCTCCACCCCGAACTCGATTTTCGCGGGCAGGCCGTGCTTCTCGGCGACCGTGCGCATGTACTCGTGAATATCGGCCTGATGCGAGAACCGGCGCGGCCAATCGGATTTCGGCTCGAACGACCACGAGTAGAGCGGTGAGGGCACATCGCAGGCGGCTCCGGGATAGGTGTTCTCCCGCCAGACGCCGCCCAGATCGGCGGCCTTCTCCAGAATGGTGAAGTTGGTCAGGCCGTGGCGCTGCAGCTCCAGCGCCATGCCGAGCCCGGCGAACCCGGCGCCGATGATCAGGATGGACGGCTCACGATTCATGATTCGACAGTAAAGCCATCGGCGCTGGTCACGCAGACATCCACGGTCATCGAATCTATATTTTCGGCCATTTCGGCGAGTGTTCGCACCGCAGTGTTTGCCGGTGCCGGGATCCTCCGGGCTCACCGGAATCTTTCTGGGACGGTGAGCACCGTCTGACCTGCGACGCTGTCGCCGACTGGACAGCCCACCGCTCCACTACCTATATTCACGGAGAATCTTGCTCCAATTTGCTTGTCCTGGTTAGTGATTGGCTATTCTGCGGCGCCGCAGGGGGCGTCGTTGCAAGCTCGCTCCTGGCCGGGACTTCGAGGCCGGCAGGTCATCGCGTAGGCGGTGGCAGGTCGGCGCTGGCTGCGGGTGGCGGAGGTGGGGTCCGCCACCCGCAGCTGTTATCTGCCCAGCCCCGAACCCCCGATGTCCGATTTCAGCTATCCTCCGGGGCAGTGACTCAGTTCACTCTCCAGTAGGGATATGTAGGGAGCGGTTGGGAAATGTTGAGCACAATGCAGGACGAGCAGCTGTCGCTGGCGACACTGCTGAAGTACGCGTCCACCTTCCAGGGTGAGAGCACGATTTCGACCTGGACCGGTGACGGGGTCCGTACCCAGACTTTCTCCGAGATCGGCGCGGATGCGGCCCGTCTTGCCAATGCCTTGCGTGACCTTGGCATCGGTGAGGGTGATCGGGTCGGGACCTTCATGTGGAACAACAATGAGCACATGGTCGTGTACGTGGCGGTGCCGGCGATGGGTGCGGTGCTGCACGCGTTGAACATTCGCCTGTTCCCGGAGCAGTTGGGGTATGTGGCCAATCATGCCGAGGATCAGGTGGTGATCGTCGATGGCACGTTGGTGCCGATGTTCGCGCAGTATCTGCCGAATCTGAAGACGGTGCGGCATGTGATCGTGGCCAACGGTGACGCCTCCAGCTTGACCGCGCCCGAGGGTGTGCAGGTGCATTCGTACGCGGAACTGCTTGCCGCGCAACCTGATACCTATGATTACCCGGTCGTGGACGAGCGGTCGGCGGCGGGCATGTGTTACACCTCGGGCACCACCGGTGACCCCAAGGGCGTGGTCTACTCCCATCGCTCGAATTTCCTGCACGCGATGCAGGTCTGCGCCCCCAACGGTATGGGTTTCAGCGAAGCCGACACGGTGCTGGCGATCGTGCCCCTGTTCCACGCCAACGCGTGGGGTCTGCCGTACGCGGCGATGATGTCGGGCGCGAACCTGCTGATGCCGGACCGTTTCCTGCAACCGGGTCCGTTGCTGGAGATGATGGCTGCGATCAAGCCGACCTTCGCCGCGGCTGTGCCGACGATCTGGGGTGGTGTGCTGGCGGGTTTGCAGGCCGCGCCGCAGGACATCTCCCATCTCCGCACCTGCGTCGTCGGCGGCGCGGCGGTGCCGCCGTCCATGATGCGTGCCTTCCAGGAGCGGCACGGCGTCAAACTGCTGCACGCCTGGGGCATGACCGAAACCTCCCCGCTCGGTTCCGTGGCGCATCCGCCCGCGACCGCCGAAGGCGATGAGGAATGGGCCTACCGCTATACCCAGGGCCGTTTCCCCGCAGGTGTGCAGGCGCGCCTGGTCGGCGATGACGGTTCCGTGGTGCCGAATGACGGTGTCGCCCTCGGTGAGCTGGAAGTGAAGGGTCCCTGGATCACCGGCTCGTACTACTCGCCGAGTGGCACGGTGGTCGATCCCGACAAGTTCGACGACGGCTGGCTGCGCACCGGTGATGTCGGCAAGATCAGCCCCAATGGCTATCTGACGCTGGTGGATCGGTCCAAGGACGTCATCAAGTCCGGTGGCGAGTGGATCTCCTCGGTGGATCTGGAGAACGCGGTCGTCGGTCATCCGGCGGTCGCCGAGGCCGCGGTCATCGGCATTCCGGATGAGAAGTGGGATGAGCGGCCGCTGGTCGCCGTCGTGCTCGCGGCGGGTGCGGAAGCCAAACCCGAAGAGCTGCGCGACTTTCTGGCCGACAAGTTCGCCAAATGGCAGCTGCCGGAGCACTGGACCTTCATCGACGAGGTGCCCAAGACCTCGGTCGGCAAATTCGACAAGAAGCGGCTGCGGGCGCAGTACGCCGACGGCGCGCTGACGGTCACCACGCTGTCCTGAGTTCCGGTCCGAGGCCCGCATCCACTTTCGGGAGGGTGCGGGCCTCGGCGTGTGCGGGGGCGCGCCGGGCGGGCGCCGCGCGCCGGGGCGCGAGGTTCGACGGGCTCTGGCGGTGGGCCGTGGGCGCGGTTAGTTTGAGGGCAGATGCCCACAGTGGGGTGGGACGTGAGGATGGGGTGTTGTATGACGCTCGGAGTGCTTCGGTCGGTGGGGGAGCGGGCTTATCTCGAGCTCGAATCCGCGCGGCTGTTCCTGGATGCGGGGCTGGCGCGCATCGAATCGCCGACGGTGCTGCTGTCCGCGGCCACCTCGCTGCTGCGCTACGGGACCATCGCCGCCGCACTGCGGCTTTCGGCCGCGCGCTATCCGGAGCGCACCGCGCTGATCGACGAACTGGGCTCGCTCACCTTCGCCGAATTGGAGGATCGCTCCAATCGGCTCGCCAACGCGTGGCGCGAACGCGGGCTGAAACCCCGTGAGGGCGTGGCGATTCTGGCGCGCAACCATCGCGGGCTGGTGGACGCCATTTTCGCGGCGGCCAAATGCGGGGCGCGCATCATCCTGCTCAACACCGACTTCGCGGGACCGCAGATTCGGGACGTGGCGACGCGCGAGGGCACCGATCTGCTGGTGTACGACGCGGAATACGCGCACATGCTCGATGAGGTGACACCGCTGCGTGCCGGCTATCTGGCCTGGACGGACGAGCCGAGCGACAACAGCCTGGAAGCGCTGATCGCGGCGGGTTCCCCCGCCGCCCCGCCCGGGCCCGGGGCCGAACCTCGAATCATCCTGCTGACCAGCGGCACCACGGGAACGCCCAAGGGTGCGGCCCGGCCGGAACCGAAATCGCTCGCACCGCTGGGCGGACTGCTGTCCAAGGTGCCGTTCCGGGCGGGCGAGGTCACCGAATGCTGCGCCCCGATGTTCCATACCCTCGGATTCGCCTGCGGCATGCTGACTCTCGGCTTCGGGTCCACGCTCGTGGTGCGCCGCAAATTCGATCCGCAGGCCGCCATCGACAGCATCGCGCGGAACCGGGCCACGACGGTTATCGCGGTGCCGGTGATGCTGGCGCGCATGATCGACCTCGGCGGTAAGGGCGTCACCGGGCGCGATCTGTCGGCGCTGCGCATTATCTTCGTGGCGGGATCGCAATTGGGCGCGCAACTGTGCCGCGAGGTGACGGCGACTTTCGGGCCGGTCGTCTACAACCTTTACGGCTCAACCGAAGTCGCGTACGCGACCATCGCGACGCCGGATGATCTGGCGGTGGAGCCCGGATGCGTGGGCAGCCCGGTTCTCGGGTCGCGGGTCGAAATTCTCGACGATGCGGGCAAACGATTGCCCGCCGGGAAGACCGGGCGGATCTTCGTCGGCAATGTCATCCAGTTCGAGGGATATACGGGCGGCGGGCACAAGGAGATCATTCGCGGCCTCATGTCGTCGGGCGACGTGGGGCATTTCGACAGTGCCGGAAGACTTTTCATCGACGGGCGCGATGACGACATGATCGTCTCCGGTGGCGAGAACGTGTTTCCCGCCGAGGTCGAGGAATTGCTGTACACGCATTCCTCGGTCCGCGAGGTTGCCGTCATCGGGGTTCCGGATGACCAGTACGGTGCGCGGCTGAAGGCGTTCGTGGTCGTCCATGCGGGGCAGCGCTTCACCGAAGATGACGTGCGGCAGTTCGTGAAGACCAATCTGGCTCGGTACAAGGTGCCCCGGGAAGTCGTTTTCCTGGAAGAGCTTCCGCGCAACCCGACCGGGAAGGTGTTGAAGCGGAAGCTGCTCGAAGTGTAAGGCTGGGAATCCGGGGGAACGCCGAACCGGACGCCAGCGCAATCGCGTTGGCGTCTCTATCTTCGGGCCAGCTCGGCGAGGAGGGCGGCGAATTCGGCTCGGGAGAGGTGGCCGTCGCCGTCGGTGTCCGCGGCCGCCAGGAGGGATTCGGCGGACTCCTCGGAGAGGTCCGGGCAGGTGCGGAGGAGGGATTCGAGTTCGTCGACCTCGATGAGCTGGTTCCGGTTGACGTCGAAGGTGTCGAAAGCGGCGTCGGCGTCGGTGATTTCGGGGTCGCGGCCGAGGCGCGCGGCGTCGAATTCGGCGCGGGAGATGAGCCAGTCGCCGTCGGTGTCGGCGGCGGCTACCAGGCGCTGCACGGCGGCTTCGTCGATTTCCAAGCCCAGGGCGGTGATTCCCGCGAGGATGTCGTCGGCGGAGATCTGGCCGTCACCGTCTCGATCCCAGAGGTCGAAGGTGTCGGCGGGGTCGTTGCTCGCCACGGGTGCTCCTCTATGCAGATTGTGGTCTCCGGCAGCAGAATTACGCACACGGGGAGTGGCGGTCAAGAGCGCGGGAGATACGTCACCCGAGGGTCGTATGCTGAGCGCCTGCCCGATACGGGTGTTTGAAAGGAAGACGGTTGTTGGGGGACGGGACGCTCGGTCACTATCGGCTCATCATGCTGCTCGGGCAGGGCGGTATGGGGCAGGTGTGGCTGGCACAGGACACCCGTATGGGGCGTGATGTGGCGCTGAAGGTGCTGCCCGCGGACCTCGCCACCGATATGGACTATCGGCGGCGATTCGAACGGGAAGCACAGCTGGCGGCGCGACTGCGAGGACCGCATATCGTGCCCATCCACAACTTCGGTGAACTCGACGGACGCCTGTTCATCGATATGGAGTTGATCGACGGCACCGATCTCGACGATGTCCTCAAACACCGCGGGGCCTTCGCGCCCGCCGCCGCCGTCGACATGGTGGAGCAGATCGCCTCGGCGCTGGATATGGCGCATGACGCGGGGCTGATCCACCGGGATGTGAAGCCGTCGAATGTCGTTGTGCTGCCCAGCGGATTCGCGTACCTGATCGACTTCGGACTGGCGCGGGGAGCGGGATCGACGGCATTGACCTCCACCGGCGTCACCGTCGGCACCTGGGCCTATATGGCTCCGGAACGGTTCTCCGGGGTGGATGACATCCGGTCCGACGTCTACTCGCTGGCCTGCCTGCTGTTCGAATGTCTCACGGGCAAAAGACCATTCGGCGACAAAGACGCGGCCCAGCAGATGCTCGCCCATATGACCGCCCCGCCGCCCCGTGCCAGCGCGCTCGCACCCGCGGTGCCCGTGGCATTGGATCGGGTGATCGCGCGCGGTCTGGCCAAGACCCCGGACCAGCGTTACGAGAGTGCGGGCGAACTGGCCGCCGCGGCGCGAACGGCGCTCGACGCCCCCGCCCCGGTGCACGTGTCCGAACCCATACCGATGCGCGGCCCCGTCCCGATATCGCCCAATTACGGTCCCGCGGCACAGAGCCATCCACAGCCGATGCCGAGTTATCCACCGGCCGCACGGAGTTACGCACCGGCCGTGCCGGGCGGCCAGGTCGCCGCGCCCGGGTACGCGGCCGCTCAGGTTCGGCTTTCGGTCGCACCGGGTTATGCGCCGGTGGAGAACAGCTATCCGCCGGTCGCTCAGCACTATTCACCCGCGCCGAGTTATCCGCCTGCGGCGCAGGCTTATTCGCCTACGGTGCAGCAGTTTCCGCAGCGGGGGTCCGGGCCGCATCCGACCCGGCCGCCGATCACATTCTGGCGGGTGGTGCTGTGGGTGGCGATCGCCATCGGATGCGTGTTCTTCGGAATGTTGACGATCGCGGCGGTCTGCATCACCTTCTCGCCGGGCTGGGGATCGTGGGGTGCGGGGATATTCGCCCACGCCTGGTTCGACGGGTCATTCGCCCTATGCGTTTACGCGGCGTATCGGCAGGTCAAATTGTTCCGGCGGCCGAAACCCTGAGCGCGCGCAGCGGCGCGGCCGGAATGCTCCGGCCGCGCCGATACCGTTGTGCGCTCAGCAGTTACGGAGCTCCGGGCTCTGGTTGAGCAGCTGTGCGCGGGTCGAGATGAAGGTGCTGTACGTATCGCCGCCGACCGCCGCGAGCGGGAACGCCGCGACGCGGTGACAGTTCTGGAAGGCGAGCTTCACGCCGAAGTGACGTTCGAGACCGCCGCGGATGGCGTCCGAGGCCATGGCGCGCAGCAGCTGGCCACGGGCCACCTCGTCCGGCGGCGGGATCACATTGTCCGCGTATTCCTGTGTGCCGGAATGTAAATCGGCCGCCACCCGGCTGACGACCTCATATGCGTAGGGCAGTGAGCTGCGGACGCATTCCACGAATTCGTCATCGCTGACTTCACCGCGTTCGGCGCGCTCGAGTAGTGCGCTGGGTACGTCGAGTGACATATCGCTCTCCTCATGGGATGGCGGATGGTGTCAGCCGATTCTAATCGCTAACCGTTGTCAATAACCCTGGATTCGGATCGAAACCGCCCTATTCAGAGCCTCTTTCGCTTCCAGCGACAGCTGCCGGACCAGCTCGCCCGCCGGTAGCTCGGGTGCGAGCGAATGCGCTTGACCTGCCCAGAGATTCACTTCGTCGGCATTGCCCGCGGCACGCGCGGCGGCCCGCAAAGGCCCGGTGGCGTAATGGATTTCGGGGTAGGCGGCCGGGGCCTGCTGATGGTCAAGCATGAACTGGTTGCGCAGTCCGCGCGCCCGGCGGCCGGTGAAGGCGCGGGTGAGCATGGTGGGGGTGTCGAGGGTGATGGCATCGCGGATGAGGGGTGCGGTACCCGCCTCGGGGCAGCGCAGGAAGGCGGTGCCGATCTGGGCGGCCGCGGCTCCGGCGGTCAGCACCGCGGCGAGGGCCGCACCGGTGGTGATGCCGCCGGTGGCGATCACCGGGAGATCGACGGCGGCGGTCAGCAGCTGCAATAGCGCGAGCAGGCCGAGCGGATCGGCGGTGTCGTCTTCGGGCCGGTCGGCGAAGCTGCCGCGATGGCCGCCCGCTTCACCGCCCTGGGCAATGAGCGCGTCCGCACCGGCCTCGGCGGCGATGCGGGCTTCGGCCACCGAGGTGACGGTCACCCAAACCTCGGTGCCGACCGCGTGCAGTCGTGCGATCTCCTCGGGGGAGGGGCAGCCGAAGGTGCTTGAGACGACGCGAACGGGGTCGGCGATCAGCAGTTCGAGCTTGGCCGCCCACGCGTCGGTATCGAATCTCGGTTCGCCGACAGGGAATTCGCGTGCCAGCTGATCAACATAGTCACCGAAACTGGTCACAGGACTAGGTGCGGAGGGGTAAAACAGATTCACGCCGAATGCCGCGGAGGTGAGGGTGCGCGTCTGCTTTATTCGCCCGCCGAGATCTTCCGCGCCGAGATATCCGGCCCCGAGAAATCCCAAGCCGCCCGCATCGGACACCGCGGCCGCCAGTTCGGGTGTGGACGGACCGCCCGCCATGGGGGCCAGCACGATCGGCGTATTCAGCTCATCGAGTAGCACACGCATCAGTGTGCGCTCCCGATTTCCGGACGTGATCAACCGGTGGCAGCTACCACCTGGAATCTTCGAACGCAAGGTTGCGGAATGGTCACGGGGGAGTATTGTTTCTGTCACAGCGATGCCGAATCGTTACCGGACTATCGAACGCTAGGACGAGCTTTGTCGCACCACAGAGAGACCGCGAACTCCGTATCAGTTATGGACTTGCTTGGTGATTCTGGTGCCGGTCGTACTGGCGCCGTCGCACGTAAACGGCACCGGGCCGAACCCTCCACCGCTGACCGCGTGAAGGTCGCCGCCGGAGCCGCGGTCGCCGCGAGTGCCCTGATCGGCACCGCGACGCAGATGGTTCCCGCGCTGGCCCACGCCGCGCCGATCGCCCCCAATCATGAGGATAAGTCGGCTGGACAGGATCTCGCACTGCGCGATGTGGCGCAGTCGGTCAAGCAGGCCGCCGATGTCGCCGCGCCTGCTCCCGCTCCGACAGCCGAACCGGTTGCGGATGGCGGCAAACCTGTCGCGGCTCCCGCGCCCGCGCCCTTCGGATTGCAGAATCTGCCGCCGGAGATCGCGAACCCCTTGGCGCAGGCCGAAGCCACGTTGAAGGATCTGCAGCAGAAGCTGGCTCCCGCCCCCGCGGTGCGGCCGGTCGATGTGGGCGTGATCAGCTCCGGCTTCGGTTCGCGCTGGGGCGCAATGCATTACGGGATCGACTTCGCCGATGCCATCGGCACCCCGATCCACTCGGTCATGGGTGGCACGGTGGTGGAGGCCGGTCCGGCTTCCGGTTTCGGTCTCTGGGTGCGCGTTCTGCAGGACGATGGCACCACCGCTGTCTACGGGCACGTCAATGACATGTACGTATCCGCCGGACAGCGGGTCAATACCGGCGATGTGATCGCCACTGTCGGCAATCGCGGCAACTCCACCGGACCTCATCTGCACCTCGAGATCTGGGATGCCAACGGAACGAAGACGGATCCTCTGCCATGGCTGGCCAGCAAGGGCGTAATCATGCAGCAGCAGTGGGGCCCGGACCAGTAGAGCGTTCACCGGCCCACGCGAACGGGCGCTTCCCGGACCGGCGTATGCCGGTGGGCGCGGTGACGACACTGGATGACCTATTCGACCCTGCCTCGCTGCACGGCCGCGCCTACGCGGTGCTCGTACAGCATCCGCGTTCGACCGCGTTCGAGGTGGCCGAGCGGTTGGGCTGCCCGCCTCGGATAGCCGAGGCGGCGCTGGAAGCACTGTGCCATCTCGAGGCCGCGGTGCGACTGACCGAGAACAACGGCACCGTGCGCTGGGACGCGCATGCCCCGGAAGCCTTGTCCGAGGCCGAGACTCGACGCCGCAGCGGCGATATGTTGCGCATGCAATCGGCCGCAGCCCGCCTGGGTGAGACGTTCCGCTCGGTGCGGCGCACCACCGATGCCGACGGCGCGGTGGTCGCGGTCTACGAACGGCGGCAGCTGCTCGCCGATTTCGAGGATCTGCAGCATACGGCGCATTCGGTTGTGAAGGTTGTGGAGCGCGGGCCGTTCCTATCCGATGTCGAGACCGAGGAGCGGCTGTTCGAGTTGAAGTCGGCTCGGATCACCGCCGGCATCGACTATCGGACGCTCTATCAGGAGACGATCTACCAGGACGCGGAGCGCCTGCGGCATGTGCTGGCCACCAATGCGGTGGGCGCACAGGCGCGGACACTGCCCGATCCGCCCATGAAGTTGATCTTGGCCGATGATCGCCGGGCCGTACTGGTACTGCACACCGATGAGCGGCGCGGGGATCCGATGGGTGTGCGGGTCGGACCCTCACCGACCTTGGATCTGCTGGTCAAGACGTTCGACTCGCTGTGGTCCATGGCCACGCCCATCTCGGTGAATCCCTCGGAATCCCTCGATGAGCGGGATCGGGCCATTCTGACCTTGATGAGCATGGGCGCCACCGATGACACCATCGCGCGACGGCTGGGCCTGTCGCGGCGAACCGTGGTGCGGCGCACCGCGAGTCTGCTGGAGCGGCTCGGGGCCAGCACCCGGTTCCAGGCGGGCGTGCAGGCCACCCGTAGAGGGTGGCTGTAAATGGCTGTGGCTCAGGTCACATGGTTGCAACGCTCCGGTACGGGTACCGATAGTCACTGAGCTCGAGGCCGTGATCGCGGCTCTGTGAGCCCGATATGATTGCTCAGTCCGCCTACCCGGGCGCCGCCGTCGTCGACTTGGGTCGGCCGAAGGTCTTCGGCGTGGGGACCGTTTGACCCGAGAGGTGAATGCACTCGAATGGATACTGCCCGCCGTACAGCTCGCGGTTCTCGTCGGCGTCGGTCCGGCAGCCCTCTCTTCGGGCAGCTCCTCACCGCCGCGGTCGAATCCGCGGCCGATACCATCGCCATCCGGTACAACCCGACCGGTCAGCCCGCTGACCAGCGCGAGATCAGCTACCGCGACCTGGACGCGCAGTCGTCCCAGCTGGCGCGTGAACTGATCGGCCGCGGTGTCGGACCGGGCGATATGGTCGCCATCGGCATCACCCGATCCATCGAATCCGTGCTCGCGGTGTGGGCCATCGCCAAGACCGGCGCGGCCTATGTACCGGTCGACCCGGCCTATCCGCCGGATCGAATCGAACATCTGCTCACCGATTCGAGTGCGGTGCTCGGGTTGACCACCCGGGAGCATCGCGGATCGCTGGGGACCGCCACCTACTGGATCGAACTGGATGATCCGGTGCGCGCGGAGCGGATCGCTTCGCAGCCTTCGCACCCGATCTCCTACGCGGACCGGGTGCGCGCGCTCACCGAGCAGCATCCGGCCTATGTCATCTATACGTCGGGATCCACCGGTAAGCCCAAGGGTGTGGTGGTCACGCACACCGGGTTGGCCGGACTGGTCGCCGCCGAGCGCGAGCACTACGACGTCACCGCGGATTCGCGAGTGCTGCACGTATGTTCGCCGAGTTTCGATGTGTCGGTCCTGGAGTTGATGCTGGCGTTCACCGCCGGTGCGACGCTGGTGATCGCGCCGGCCGGGGTGTTCGGCGGTGTCGAGCTCGCGGAACTGCTGGGGCGCGAACGGGTTTCGCATGTGCTGATCACGCCCGGTGCGCTGGAGTCGGTGGATTCGACTGGGCTGAGCGAACTTACGACCGTCGTGGTGGCGGGCGACAAGTTCGGGCCGGAACTGGTGAGCCGCTGGGCCACCGCCGAGCGGTCGTTCTACAACGGTTACGGGCCCACCGAGGCGACGATTCTGGCCACCAGCAGCGCACCGCTGCTGCCGGGCGAGGCGGTGACCATCGGGTCTGCCGTGCCGGGTGTCGGCGCGTTCGTACTCGACGCACGACTGCGGCCGGTGCCGGACGGTGTCGTCGGTGAGCTCTATCTGTCGGGTCCGGCGTTGGCACAGGGGTACAACCGTCGACCGGGGTTGACGGCGGAACGGTTCGTGGCCAGTCCATTCGGCGAGGCGACCGAGGCGCCGGGGGCGCGGCTGTACCGCACCGGTGACCTGGTGAAGCGGACCGAATCCGGCGTGATCGAGTACCTGGGCCGCTCCGATTTCCAGGTGAAGATTCGCGGTCTGCGCATCGAACTCGGCGAGATCGACAATGCTCTCACCGCACACGCGGATGTGGATTACGCTGCGACACTTGGCAAGACGCTACCGTCGGGCGCGGTAGCGCTGGTTTCGTATGTATTGCCACGCCCGGGAACCACCCTCGACGCCGATGAGCTGGCGGTGTTCGTCGGCGAATCCTTGCCCGCGTACATGGTGCCCGCCGCCATCGTGCTGCTGGACGAGATTCCGCTGACACCGGTGGGCAAGCTGGACCGTAATGCCCTGCCGGAGCCGGTTTTCGCCGCCCGCGAATTCCGCGCGCCCGCCACGCCGACGGAAGAGGCGGTGGCGCAGGTCTTCGCGACGCTGCTGATTCCGGATAATCCGGACGCCCGCGTCGGCGCGGATGACGACTTCTTCGAGCTGGGCGGCAACTCGCTGCTGGCCGCGCAGGCGGCGGCCCGCATCGGCACCGCCCTCGATGTGCGGGTGCCGGTACACGTGCTGTTCGAGGCTTCCACGGTGTCCGCGCTGGCGCAGCGGCTCGATGGTGAGACCGCCCCGGCCGCCGGTCCGGCGCTGGGCTCGCTGCCGCGCCCGGAGCGGATACCGCTGTCGTTCGCACAGCAGCGCATGTGGTTCCTGAACCGGTTCGATCCCGACAGCGCGGTGGACAATATCCCGCTGGCGGTGCGGTTGAGCGGTGCGGTCGATGTCGAGGCCCTGCGGGCGGCCGCCCGGGATCTCGTTGCGCGGCACGAGGTTCTGCGGACCATCTACCCCGAGGTGGATGGCGAGGGCTACCAGCTGGTGCTCCCGGTGACCGACGCCCGGGCCGTGCCGGAGCTGCCGCTGGTCGATATCGACGCGGCGGATATTCCGGAGCGGGTGGCCGAAATCGTCGGCGCCGGTTTCGATGTCACGACCGCCCCGCCGATTCGCCTGCGGCTGTTGCGGATTGCCGCCGAAGAGTTCGTGCTGGTCGCCACCGTGCATCACATCTCCGCCGATGGCGTGTCCATGGGACCGCTGGCGCGGGATCTGGTCACCGCCTACGCCGAGCGGGCGCGCGGCGCCGAACCGCAGTGGACGCCGCTGGAGGTGCACTACGCGGATTATGCGGTGTGGCAGCGCGAGACGCTGGGCAGCGAGGACGATCCGGAATCGCTGCTGGCACAGCAGATCGCGTACTGGCGGGCGACCCTGGACGATCTGCCGGATGAGCTGGTGCTCCCGTCGGATCGGCCGCGGCCCCCGGTCGCCTCGTATCAGGGCGGGACCTTCGGTTTCCGGATCAGCGATGAGGTGTACGCCGGGGCGCGGCGGCTGGCCGAGAGCCGGAACACCACGCTGTTCATGGTGGTGCACGCGGCGCTGGCGGTGCTGCTGGCGCGGTTGTCGGGCACCCGGGATATCGCCATCGGCACGCCGGTGGCGGGGCGCGGTGAGGCCGAACTCGACGATCTGATCGGCATGTTCGTCAATACACTGGTGCTGCGCAGCGATGTGGATCCGGCGCTCAGCTTCGAGGACCTGCTCAAGAGCGTGCGCGAGCACGATGTGCGCGCCTTCGGGCATGCCGACGTGCCGTTCGAGCGCCTGGTGGAGCTGCTGGATCCGGCGCGGTCGCAGGCGCGCAATCCGCTGTTCCAGGTGATGCTGGCGTTCCAGAACATGGCGCCGACGCGGCTGGAGCTGCCCGGGTTGAGTGTGGCGGGTGCCGATCTCGAGATTCCGTTCGCGAAGTTCGATTTGCAGCTGACCATGGCCGAATCGCATGACGAGCGCGGCGACGCCAGTGGACTCGCGGGTGAATTCTCTTACGCCCTTGACCTTTTCGACGAGGCCACGGTGGCGGTGTTCGCCGAGCGGTTCGAACGGATCCTGGGCGTGGTGGCCGCGGATCCGGGTATCGCGGTCGGCGATGTCGCCATTTTCGATGCCGCCGAGCGGCAGCGGGTGGTGCGCGACTGGAATGCCACCGGATTCGATCTGGAGGCCGCGGTCGGATTGCCGGAAGGCGTTCCGCCGACGCTGGTTTCGATGTTCGACGCGCAGGTGGCGGCCACCCCGGACGCCATCGCGCTGGTCTTCGAGGATGAGCGGCTCACCTATCGGGAATTGCAGCAGCGGGCCAACAGGCTGGCGCGGCGGCTCATGATGGGGCAGTACGCGCTGGAGCCGGAAGCGCTGGTGGCGCTTGCCATCCGGCGCTCCACCGAACTCGTCGTCGCCATGTACGCGGTGGTGCAGGCGGGCGCGGCCTATGTGCCGATCGATCCGGATCAGCCGCTGGACCGCATCGGGCATATTCTCGATACCGCGCAGCCCCGGATGATTCTGACCACGCACGCGGACGGTTTCGAGTCCGGGCGGGCCATCACCACCCTGAACGTGGAAGAGCTGGAGCGGGCCGCGCAGGGTCTCGATGGGTCGCCCATCGCCGACCTCGAGCGCAATCAGCCGCTGGCGGCGGACAATACGGCCTATGTGATCTTCACATCCGGTTCCACGGGTAAGCCCAAGGGTGTGGCGGTGAGCCACCGCGCCATCGTGAACCGGCTGGTCTGGATGCAGGCGCAATACCGGCTGACCGCCGAAGACGCGGTGCTGCAGAAGACTCCGGCGACGTTCGACGTGTCGGTCTGGGAGTTCTTCTGGCCGTTGCAGGCCGGGGCGCGACTGGTGGTTGCCAAGCCGGATGGGCATCGCGATCCTGTGTATTTGGCGCAGGTAATTGCCGAACAAGGTATTACCACAGCGCATTTCGTGCCGTCGATGCTTTCGGTCTTCGTTGGCACGCTCGGTCGGTCCGAGGCCGCCGGGCTGCGGTTGCGGCAGGTGTTCGCCTCCGGTGAGGCGTTGCCGGGCGGTACCGCCCAGCAGCTGCGCGAGCTGACCGGGGCCCGGCTGCACAACCTGTACGGGCCCACCGAGGCCGCGGTCGACGTCACCTATCACGAGGTGACCGATCTGGACGGCAGCTCGGTGCCGATCGGCGCACCGGTCTTCAATACCCAGGTGTACGTGCTGGATTCGCGATTGAATCCGGTGCCGGTGGGTGTCGCGGGTGAGCTGTATCTGGCCGGCGTGCAGTTGGCGCGCGGATATGTGGCGCGACCGGATCTGACCGCGGATCGGTTCGTCGCCGATCCGTTCGGGCACGGCGAGCGCATGTACCGCACCGGCGACCTGGTGAAGTGGAGCGATGCCGGGGAGCTGGAGTACCTGGGGCGCACCGACTTCCAGGTGAAGCTGCGCGGTCTGCGCATCGAACTGGGCGAGATCGAGGCGGCGCTGCTGGCGCGGCCGGGTGTCACGCAGGCGGTCGTGGTGGTGCGCGCGGACGCGCACGCCGGGGATCAGCTCATCGGTTACGTGGTGGGTGCCGCCGAGCCGGAGGAGCTCAAAGCCGCACTGGCGCAGTCCCTGCCGTCGTACATGGTGCCGTCGGCGGTGCTGGTGCTGGACGAGTTCCCGCTCAACGCCTCGGGCAAGCTGGATCGCAAGGCGCTGCCCGCGCCGGTGTTCGAGGCCAAGGTGTTCCGCGCGCCCGCCACCCCGATCGAGGAGATCGTGGCGGGGGTCTTCGCGGATCTGCTCGGCACCG
Organism: Nocardia sp. NPDC056000; assembly: GCF_042269265.1. Taxonomy (NCBI): domain Bacteria; kingdom Bacillati; phylum Actinomycetota; class Actinomycetes; order Mycobacteriales; family Nocardiaceae; genus Nocardia; species Nocardia sp. NPDC056000. The sequence goes on from NZ_JBHJXS010000002.1 coordinate 438,189, forward strand.
ACCGGGTGGGCGCGGATGACGACTTCTTCGAGCTGGGCGGTAATTCGCTGATCGCCACCCGGGCCGTGGCCCGGGTGAACGAGGCGCTGGACACCAATGTCGGCGTGCGCGAATTGTTCGAGACCTCAACGGTTTCCGGGCTCGCGGCGCGCATCGTGCCGGGTGCGGGCACCGGGGCGCGGCCGCCGCTGCTGGCGGGGGAGCGGCCCGCGCGGGTGCCGCTGTCGCTGGCACAGCAGCGCATGTGGGTGCTGAATCAGTTCGATCCGGATTCGCCCGCGTACAACATCCCGATGGCTATTCGCCTGCAGGGCGCACTGGACGTGCCCGCGCTGCGGCAGGCCGTCGAGGATGTGCTGACCCGGCACGAGGTGCTGCGCACCCGGTATCCGGAGTCGGCTCCGGGGGCGGCCGCCTATCAGGAGATCCTGTCGGTGGCCGAGGTGCTGCCGAACGGGCTCGAGGTCGAGCGGGCGACGGATATCGGCGCGCGCGTCTCCGAGCTGGTTTTCACCGGATTCGATGTGGCGGAACGGGTTCCGGTCCGGGTGCGGTTGATCACCGGCGACGATCCGGACGATTATCTGCTGGTGCTGGTGGCGCATCACATCTCCGCGGACGGCGCGTCGATGGCTCCGCTGGCGCGGGATCTGATGACCGCCTATCTGGCGCGCGCCGCCGGACAGGATCTGAACTGGACGCCGCTGGCTGTGCAGTACGCCGATTTTGCGGTGTGGCAGCGCGCGGTCGTGGGTGTGGAATCGGACGAAGACTCCACCGCCGCAGCGCAATTGGCGTTCTGGCGGGAGCAGCTGGCGGATCTGCCCGCGGGACCGGGTCTGCCGGTCGACCGGATGCGGACCGCGACGTCGACCATGGCGGGCGCGTTCCTGGACTTCAGCCTGCCCGCCGAGGTGCACGCCGGACTCAATCGTATTGCGCGCGGGCACAACGCATCGCTGTTCATGGTGGTGCACGCGGCGGTCGCGGCCTGGCTGGCGCGGTTGTCCGGCACCGGCGATGTGGTGATCGGCACCGCGGTCGCGGGCCGTGGTGAGCGGGCGCTGGACGATCTGGTCGGCATGTTCGTCAATACGCTGACGCTGCGCACCGCGGTCGATGTGGCCGCGCCGTTCGACGCACTGGTCGCCCGGGCGCGCGAGACCGATCTGAACGCGTTCGCCAACGCCGATGTCCCGTTCGAGCGGGTGTCCGAGGTGGCGGCGCCGGGCCGGTCGGTGGCGAATCCGCTTCTGCAGGTGGTGCTTTCGCTGCAGAACACCGAGACGCCGGTGCTGGAGCTGCCCGGTCTGCGGGTGTCCGCCATCGATACCGATCTGGCGGCGGCGAAGTTCGATCTGCAGATCAGTATGGAGCCGCGCGCGGGCGCGGACGGCGGGCTGGGCGAGCTGGATGTGATCTTCGCTTACGCCACAGACCTTTTCGACGAGACGACGGTCGAATCGTTCGGGCGGGTGCTGGAGCGCATCCTGATCGCGGTGGCTGCCGATCCGCATATCGCGGTCGGCGATATCGCGCTGCTGGACGCTCCGGAAGCCGGTGTGGCACAGCAGGTTTCGGAGGCCCCGGAGCCGGTGGCGGCGGTAACCCGCGGTGCGGCGCTGACCCAGGTGCTGACCACCGCGGTCGAGGACGATCCGGACGGCCCGGCGCTGGTCTGGGGCGATGAGGTCCTCACCTACCAGGAGCTCGACGCGCGGTCCTCGCGATTGGCGCGGGTGCTGATCGCGCACGGCAGCGGGCCGGGCGCGGGTGTGGTGGTGCATCTCGAGCGCGGTGTGGAACAGGTCGTCGCGGCATGGGCGGTGCTCAAGGCGGGCGCGATGCTGGTGCCGCTGGCCGCCGCCGATGCGGCGGGACTGGATGTGAAGGTCGGTGTGACAGGCGGTTCCGCGCCGGTCACCGCCGCCGGGATCGACTGGCTGGTGCTCGATGATCCGGAGGTGGTCGCGCAGATCGCCGCCGAGTCGAAGCGGCCGGTGACCTACGCCAGCCGGACCCGGGCACTGCGCGGGGATGACGCGGCGTACATCTCGGGCACGGGTGTGCTGAGTTATAACGGGCTGGCCGCCGCGGTCGAGCGGGTGCGCACCGCGACCGAGCTGACCTTCGAGTCCAGGACGTTCCACCGCGGACCCGCCGATGCGGCGCTGGCACTGGTGGAGCTGGTTTCGGCGGGTGTCGTGGGCGCGTCGATCGTGCTGGTTGAAGAACTGGACGGTCTGTCTGAGGCATTGGCGGACGAGTGGGTCACGCACCTGTTCACCGATGCCGCGGGTGTGCTCGCCCTGAATTCGGTTGCGCCGGATGACCTGCGGGCCGTGATTGTCGAGGGGGGTTCCCATTCGAAGGAAGTGGAAAACGTGATTTTCACCACCCTCGAAGAGATCCCCGCAGGTCACGGCCTCTGATATGACCGCGCGGGCCGTCGTCCCAGACGGCCCGCGTTCGCTATCCACATAATTTTTCCGGGTTGTTCGCCCAGTGGGGTTACTCTCCGAGAGCTGGCAACGATAGGCGAGCCGGCCCGCGCACCCCCGACGCTTGTCGGCGCGCGGAAGCTTTGGGGAACTGGATAGGTCGGAACAATTCAATGATTCGGGTGGGCGGGGAACAGCGCAGCGATTTTCGGCTGGAGCTGGCATGACCCATACGCTTCGCACACGGCCCAGCCGACATCGGCGGTCGCGCACGACCACTCTCCCGCAGCTCATCACCGCGGCCGTGGAGATGAACCCGCACGGGACGGCGCTGGTATTCGGCGCGGCCGAGCAGACGTACGCGCAGCTCAGCTATGCCGAGCTCGATGAGCGTTCGAACCGGCTGGCGCGCTTGCTGATCGACCGCGGCGTGGGACCGGAAAGCCTGGTCGCGATCGCCATTCCGCGATCGGTGCAGGCGGTGATCGCGATCTGGGCGGTCGCGAAGGCCGGTGCGGGATTCGTGCCGGTGGATCCGAACTATCCGGCCGATCGGGTGCTGCACATGGTCCGCGATTCGCGCGCGGTGCTCGGGCTGACGATCGCCGAGAAGCGCGCGGCGCTGCCGGATTCGGTGCGCTGGCTGGCCCTGGACGATCCCGAATTCGCCGATCGGGCGCACGGTTTCCCGGCCGATATGGTGATCAACTCCGATCGAGTCCGGCCGCTTCGGGGGGAGCATCCGGCCTATGCGATCTACACCTCGGGGTCCACCGGCCTGCCCAAGGGCGTGGTGGTGACGCACGCCGGACTGGCGGGACTCTGCGCCGAACAGCGCGAACGATTCGGCCTCACGCCGGAATCGCGGGTGCTGCAGGTGGCTTCGCCGTCCTTCGACGCCTCGGTGTTCGAACTGCTGATGGCCATCGGATCGGCGGCCACACTGGTGGTGGCCGCGCCGGAGGTCTACGGCGGCGATGATCTCGGCGCGCTACTGGCGCGCGAGGCGGTGAGCCATGCGGTGATCACGCCGTCGGTGCTGGCCTCGATCGATCCGAGCGGGCTCGATGAGCTGCGCGTGGTGCTGGCCGCCGGTGAGGCGTGCCCGCCGGAACTGGTGCGGCGCTGGGCGGCTCCGATCGCGGACGGACAGCGGCGGCTGCTGAACGGCTACGGCCCCACCGAAACCACCATTTGGTCCAATTGCGCCGAGTTGCTGCCGGATCGGCCGGTGACCATCGGTGCGGCCATTCGGGGCGCGTCCGTGCATGTGCTCGATGAGCGATTGCGCGAAGTCGCGCCGGGGGAGCCCGGTGAGCTGTACGTAGCCGGAGCGTTGCTGGCACGCGGATACCTGCGCCGTCCGGAGCTGACGGCCGCGCGGTTCGTGGCCAATCCGTTCGAGGGCGGCGGGTCGCGGCTGTACCGCACCGGGGACCTGGTGCGGTGGGACGCCGATGGCGAACTGGAGTATCTGGGGCGCAATGACTTCCAGGTGAAGATTCGCGGCCTGCGGATCGAGCTGGAGGAGATCGACGCGGTGCTCGCCGAGCATCCGGACGTCGATTTCGCGGTTACCTTGGGGCATGAATTGCCCAGCGGGGCAACGGTTCTGGTGTCCTACGCGCACGGCCCCGCGCTCACTGCCGGACAGGCGGACGAGCTGACCGTGCTGGCCGAGAGCCGGTTGCCCGCGCATATGGTGCCGGGCGCCATCACGGTGCTGGACCGGATTCCGCTGACACCGGTGGGCAAACTGGATCGGGCGGCGCTGCCGCCGCCGGTATTCGAGGCGAACGCGTATCGCGCGCCGGAGACCGCCGTGCAGCGGACCATCGCCGAGGTGCTGGCGCAGGTGCTGCCGGTGGCGCGGGTCGGCCTGGACGACGATTTCTTCGCTCTCGGTCTGGACAGCATCACCTCCATTCAGATCGTGTCTCGGGCGCGGGCGCTCGGTGTGCTCTTCAAGGCCAAGGATCTGTTCGCCGCGCGCACGATCGCGGCGCTGTCCGAAATCGCCACCGTCGCAGCGGAATCCGCGGCGGTGCCGGAGCCGGTGACCGGACCGCTGGTGCGGCTCGGCGCGGGTGAGCTGGAACGACTACGGCAGCGGTATCCGACCATGTCGGATGTCTGGCCGCTGACACCGTTGCAGTCGGGCATGCTGTTCCACGCGCAACTGGCCGAATCGTCGGTGGACGCGTACATGACGCAGTTCAGCGTGGATCTCGGCGGCGCGATCGATATCGAGCGACTGCACACCGTCGCGCAGGCGCTGCTGGACCGGCATGTGAATCTGCGCGTGGTCTTCGCCGAGGACGCGAACCGGGAGCCGATCCAGGTAGTACTCGACGACGTCGAAGTGCCCTGGCGCTACTTGGATCTCGGCGACAGCGAGCCGTACGAGCCCAGTGCCAAGACCGATTGGATGATGGCCGCCGATCTGGCCGGGCATTTCGATATGACGGCCGGGCCGCTACTGCGGTTCACGCTGGTGCGCACCGGACCCGAGCGGTTCCGGGTGTGGGTCACCAGCCATCACATTCTGCTGGACGGCTGGTCGATGCCGCTGCTCATGCAGGATATGTTCGCGCTCTACGCGTTCGGCGGGGATACCGGGGAGCTGCCGCCGCCGCGCTCCTATCGCGACTATCTGGCCTGGCTGGCGGCGCAGGATCAGGAGGCCGCACGGGCCGCCTGGCGGGCGGCGCTGGCGGGCTTCGACGAGCCGACGCCGCTGGCGGCCGTCGATCGATCGCGCGAGATCACCTCGGGCATAGGCGAACTCGGATTCGAGCTGGAGGCCGAGGAAACCGCCGCGCTGGCGCGGGTCGCCGCCGAGGCCGGGGTCACGGTGAACACCATCGTGCAGGCCGCCTGGGGTTTGCTGATCGGGCGGACCACCGATCGCGACGATGTGGTGTTCGGTGCGACCGTCTCGGGTCGCCCGCCGCAGTTGACCGGTATCGAAACCATGGTCGGACTGTTCCTCAACGCCATTCCGGTCCGTGTGCGGCTGGCCGCCGGGGACACCCTCATCGAGGTGCTGCGCCGGTTGCAGGACGAACAGGCCGCACTGCTGGATCACCACTACCTGGCGCTCGGCGAGATTCAGGAAATCGCCGGTGTCGACGGGATCTTCGATTCGCTCATTGTCTTCGCATCCTTCCCGGTCGACGCCGAGGCGCTGGACGCCGCCGCCCGGCCCATCGACGAGGTGGGACTGCTCGGCACCGAGGCGGCCAATGGCACGCACTATCCGATCACCGTCATGGTGACACCGGGCAGTGCGCTGCGGGTGAATCTCAAATATCTGCGGGATCTGTTCGACGAGAACGAGATCCGGGTGCTGGCGCAGCGCTTCGCACTGCTGCTGGAGCGATTCGGGACCGTGCCGCGGGTGCGGGTCGCCGAGGTGGACGCGCTCATCGATCGGGAGCGGGCCGCCCTCGACGCGGTCAATGCCACCGAAGTGGCTGAGCTGCTGGATGATTCGACGCTGCTGACGCTGTTCGACGCGCAGGCCGCGCGGACCCCCGACGCCATCGCGGTGATATTCGAGCAAACCACATTGACGTATACCGAGCTGGATGCACGTTCACGGCGGCTGGCCCGGGAGCTGGCGCTGCGCGGGGTGGGGCCGGAATCGCGGGTGGCCGTTGCCATGCGGCGCGGTATCGACCTGGTGGTGGCGATCTACGCGGTGCTGCGCGCCGGTGGCGCGTATGTGCCCGTCGATCCGGATCATCCGGCCGAGCGCAATGAGTACGTGCTCGCGAGCGCGGCACCGGTGTGTGTGCTGACCCGCACCGAGGACGGGTTCGAAACCGCTTCCGGGGTACCGCTTTTCCTGGTGGACGCGCTGGCCGGTGCGAGTGCGATCGAGTACTTCGGCAGTGCGCCGGTGCGACCGGACAACGCGGCCTACGTGATCTACACCTCCGGATCGACCGGTCGTCCCAAGGGCGTGGTGATCACGCATCGGCAGATGGCGAACCAGTTCCGCTGGGCGCAGCGGAACTATCCGCACGGTGCCGGGGACGTGGTGCTGCACAAGACGCCCATCACCTTCGACATCTCCACGTGGGAGTTGTTCTGGCCGTTGCAGACCGGTGCCGCGGTGGTCATCGCCGCACCGGACGGGCATCGGGATCCGGCGTACATCGCCCGGACGATTCGTGAATACGGCGTCACCTCGGTGCATTTCGTGCCGTCCATGCTGGAGGCCTACCTCGATGGTCCCGCCGCCGAGCAGGCATCGCTGCGCTGGGTGTTCGCCGCCGGTGAAGCGCTGTCCGCGCAGACCGCGCGCAATTTCGCGAGTGCGCTGCCGGGTACCGAACTCGTCAACTGGTACGGCCCGGCGGAAGCCACCGTGGTCACCGCGTTCCATGCCGAAGATGTTGCGGGCGTTGCCGTTCCGATCGGTGCTCCGGTCGCGAACACCCGCGTGCACGTGCTGGATCGGCAGTTGCGGCCGGTGCCGTTCGGCGCGGCCGGTGAGCTGTACGTGGCCGGGGTGCAGTTGGCGCGCGGCTACGCGGGTGCGCCGGGACTCACCGCGGAGCGGTTCGTCGCACATGACGGCGGGCAGCGGCTGTATCGCACCGGTGATGTGGTGCGGTGGATCGTGGACCCGGCCGTGGACGGGCATGCGCTGGAGTACCTGGGGCGCAGTGATTTCCAGGTGAAGCTGCGCGGACAGCGCATCGAACTCGGCGAGATCGAGACGGTGCTGCTGGGGTATCCCGGCGTGCATCGCGCCGCTGTCGCGCTGGTGCGCGGAGCCACCGGTGATCGACTGGTCGCCTACATTGTGCTGGAAGACGCTGCCGCGGTGGCGGATTCGGAATTGCTCGCACATGTGCGGGGCACGCTGCCGTCGTACATGGTGCCGTCGGCGGTGGTGCGGTTGGCCGCCATGCCGCTCAATGCCAGCGGCAAGCTGGATCGTAAGGCGCTGCCGGAGCCCGAGTTCCAGGGTCGCGCGTATCGTGCGCCCGGCTCTCGCGCCGAACGCGCGGTGGCGGAGGTGTTCTCCACCGTGCTGGGAACGCCGACCGTCGGCGCGGATGACGACTTCTTCGAGCTCGGCGGCAATTCGCTCAGCGCCACGCAGGTGGTGGCGCGGCTCGGCGGAGCGCTGGGCGCACGGGTGCCGCTGCGCGCGCTGTTCGATGCGCCGACCGTCGCCGGTCTGGCGGAATTGATTGCCGCACAGGGTGATTCGTCGTACGCGCCATTGCGCCCGATGGAGCGGCCGGACTCGATTCCGCTGTCGTACGCGCAGCAGCGCATGTGGTTCCTGAACCGCTTCGACACCGCCGCGGGCACCTACAACCTGCCCTCGGCGCTGCGCATCACCGGACCGCTGGATGTCACGGCCCTGCGCGCGGCGGTCCGGGATCTGGTGCAGCGGCACGAAGTGCTGCGGACCGTGTATCCCGAATACGACGGCGTCGGGCATCAGGTGGTGCTCGATGTCGATGATCCCGAGGCCGTGCCCGCCATTCCGATGGTGGACGTGCGCGCGGAGACCGTGGTGGCGGCCGTGGCCGAGACCGCGATGGCGGGTTTCGATGTGACGATCGCGCCGCCGCTGCGAGTGCGCCTGCTGCGCTTGGGAACCGACGATCACGTGCTGGTGTGCGTGGTGCACCACATCGCGGGCGACGGCTTCTCGGCCGGACCGCTGACCCGGGATCTGATGACGGCGTATCTGAGCCGGATTCAGGGGTACGCGCCGGAATGGACGCCGCTGGCGGTGCAGTACGCCGATTACGCGCTGTGGCAGCGCGAAATCCTCGGCGACGAACACGATTCCGGATCGCTGCTGGCCCGGCAGCTGGAGTTCTGGCGCAATGGCCTGGCCGGATTGCCGGATCAGCTGGAGTTGCCCGCCGATCGGCCCCGGCCCGCCGTGGCGAGCAGCGCGGGCGGCCTGGTGACCTTCGAGATCGACGCCGACGTGCACGCCGGTCTGCATCGAATGACGCAGGAGCGCAACGCGACCCTGTTCATGGTGTTGCACGCGGCGCTCGCCGTGCTCCTGGCCCGGCTCTCGGGTACCCGAGATATCGCCATCGGCGCGCCGATCGCGGGCCGTGGCGCGGCCGAATTGGACGATCTGATCGGCATGTTCGTCAATACGCTGGTGCTGCGTGCCGACGTGGACCCGGCCGCCGGATTCGCCGAATTGCTCGCGGCGGTGCGGCGGACCGATCTGGCGGCCTTCGAGCACGCCGACGTGCCGTTCGAACGGATTGTGGAACTGCTGGATCCGCCGCGCTCTCAGGCCCGGCATCCGCTGTTCCAGGTCTCGCTCACCTTGCAGAATCTGGCGCGGGCGGAACTGTCGCTGCCGGGGATGTCGGTGGCGGCGGTCGAAATGGATCTGCCGGTCACCAAGTTCGACCTCGACCTGACCCTGGTGGAGGTGGTCGAAGGCGGAGTGCCGCAGGGGATTTCGGCCTCGTTCAGCTATGCCACGTATCTGTTCGACGCCGTGACGGTGCGCATGTTCGCGCGGCGGTTCACCCGGCTGCTGGCGGCCGTGACCCGGACGCCGGAGCTGCCGGTGGGTGAGCTGCCGATGCTCGACGACGGCGAATACGAGTGGCTGACACGGAGTTCCGAGGCGGCCGCGGGCTCCTCGGCCCTGCTGCCGGACCTGCTGACCAAGGGTGTGGCGCTGGGCCGGGACCGGATCGCGGTGCGCTCGGCGGGACAGTCGTACACCTACGGTGAACTGGACGATTATTCGTCGCGCCTGGCGCGCGTGCTGATCGCGCGCGGGGTCGGACCGGAAGCCGTTGTGGCACTTGCCATGAGCCGATCATACGACATGATCGCCGCGGTCTGGGCGGTGGCGAAGTCGGGTGCCGCCTATGTGCCGGTGGATCCGGGCTATCCGATCGACCGCATCCGGCATATGGTCACCGATTCCGGTGCGGTGGTCGGCTTCACGCTCGGTGAGTTCGCGGCCGAGCTACCCGGGGATCTGGACTGGCTGGCCCTGGACGATCCCGCGGTGGTGGCCGAGTACGCGGCGGAATCGGCCGCGCCGGTCACCGATGCGGACCGGGTCGCGGCACTGCGGCCGGGGCATATCGCCTATCTGATCTACACCTCGGGTTCGACGGGTCTGCCCAAGGGCGTCAGCGTCACCCACGCCGGTCTCGGCGCGTTCGTCGAGCACGGTGTCGACCTCTGCGGTGTGACGGCGGAACACCGCTTCCTGCACGTCTGCTCACCGAGTTTCGACCAGTCCGTGGAGGAGTGGCTGTACCCCTTCTCCACCGGGGCGACGCTGGTCATCGTGCCGCCGGGTGTGCTGGGCGGTGCGGAGCTGAGCGAACTGCTGCGCGTCGAACGGGTCACGCACATCATGGTGACGCCGGGCATGCTGGGCACCATCGATCCGATCGGACTCGACGATCTGGTGCTGGTCGGCACCGGCGGCGAGTCGACCAGTGCGGAACTGATCGCGAAGTGGTCGAGCGGCCGCCGGTACCTGAACAGCTACGGGCCGACCGAGGTCACCATCGGCTCGTCGTACGTGGAACTCGACGCCGACAGCCGAATCACCATCGGCGCACCGATTCCCGGTATTTCCGCGCTGGTGCTGGACGAGCGCCTGCGGCCGGTGCCGCCGGGTGTCGCGGGTGAGCTCTACCTCGCCGGTGCGGCACTGGCGCGCGGCTATCGCGGGCGGGCGGGACTCACGAGTGAGCGTTTCGTGGCCTGCCCGTGGGGCGGCCCGGGGACGCGGATGTACCGCAGCGGTGATCTGGTGCGCTGGGTGCCGGTCGGCGACGGCTGGGAACTGGAGTACCTGGGGCGCACCGATTTCCAGGTGAAGATTCGCGGCTACCGGATCGAACTCGGCGAGATCGACGCGGTGCTCGGCGGACATGACGATGTCGATTTCGCGGTCACGCTCGGACGGCAGAATGCCGCGGGCGCAACGATATTGGTTGCATATGTGCTCGCGCGCTCGGTCGACGAGGCCGGACTGCGCGAGTACGCGAGCCGGTATCTGCCCGCGCATATGGTGCCGTCGGCGATCGTGCTGCTCGATGAGATTCCGCTGACGCCGGTCGGCAAACTCGATCGCGCGGCGCTGCCGGAACCCGAGCTGGGACAGCGCGAATACCGTGCGCCCGCAACACCTCTCGAAGAGACGGTGGCCGGGGTGTTCGCCGAACTGCTCGGCGTGGCACAGGTCGGCCGCGATGACGACTTCTTCGAGCTGGGCGGCAATTCCCTGATCGCCACCCAGCTGGTGGCGCGGCTCGGCGCGGCCCTGGACACCCGGGTTCCGGTGCGCGCGGTCTTCGAGACCACCACGGTACTGACGCTGGCCGCGTTCCTGGCGACCCAGGAAGGCGTCGGCGGGCGGATTCCGCTGGTCGCGCAGGAGCGGCCGGAACTGATTCCGCTCTCACTGGCACAGCAGCGCATGTGGTTCGTGAATCAGCTCGATACCGCCAATTCGGCGTACAACGTGCCTGCCGCACTGCGGTTGCACGGTGAACTCGACACCGGCGCGCTGGCGCTGGCCGTGCGCGATGTGGTGGCGCGGCACGAATCGCTGCGCACGGTGTATCCGGAGGCGGACGGTATCGCCCACCAGGTGGTGCTGCCCGCCGAACAGGCCGCACCGGATCTGGAGCCGGAGCTGGTCGATCCGGCCGCCCTGCTGGCGCGGGTGACCGCCGAGCTGACCACCGGATTCGACGTCACCTCCGAAGTTCCGTTGCGGGCCAAGTTGTTCCGCGTCGATTCGGTCTCCCGCGAACCCGAGCACGTGGTGCTGTTCGTGGCGCATCACATCAGCGCGGACGGCTGGTCCATGGGGCCGCTGGCCCGCGATGTGATGACCGCGTACCTCGCCCGGACACAGGGGCACGCGCCGCTGTGGCAGCCGCTGCCGGTGCAGTACATCGATTACACGCTGTGGCAGCGCGCGGTACTGGGCACCGAAGCCGATCCGGACAGCCTGATCTCGGCGCAGGGCGACTATTGGCGGCGCACCCTCGCCGGACTGCCGGACGAGCTGAATCTGCCCGCGGATCGGCCCCGGCCGCCGCGCCAGTCGTTCGCGGGCGGGCAGGTGATGTTCCGCATCGACGCCGATCTGCAACAGCGGCTGCGGGCGCTGGCGCGGGCCCGGCACGCGACGCCGTTCATGGTGGTGCACACCGCGCTGGCGATCTTCCTGGCTCGTATGAGCGGGACCGAGGATATCGCCATCGGCACCCCGGTGGCCGGTCGCGGCGCGGCCGAGCTGGACGACATGATCGGAATGTTCGTCAACACACTGGTTTTGCGCACCCAGGTCTCCGGGCGGCTGAGCTTCGCCGAACTGCTCGCGCAGACCAAGGAAACCGATCTGGCGGCGTTCGCGCACGCGGACGTGCCGTTCGAGCGGCTGGTGGAACTGCTCAATCCGGAGCGCTCACAGGCCCGCAATCCGCTGTTCCAGGTGCTGCTGGCCTTCGAGAATTTGCAGGACAGCACCTTCGAACTACCCGGATTGCGCATCGGCGCACTGGATTCCGGCGTCGAGACCTCGCAGTTCGACCTCTCGCTGACCGTGCGGGAGAGCTCGGACGATTCCGGGATGGACGCGGTATTCACCTATGCGCGTGACCTTTTCGATCGCGATACGGTGCAGGAGTTCGCGCGGCGCTTCGTGCGACTGCTCGACGCCGTCACGCACGGCGGCGATACCGCGGTCGGGGATCTGCCGCTGCTGAGCGGAACCGAGTACGAACTGCTCACGCACGTCCACGATGACGAGGTGACCGCGACGGCGCTGCTGCCGGATCTGTTCACCGCGGGCGTGGCACTGGGGCGCGAGCGCACCGCCATTCGCTATCGCGGTCATTCGATCAGCTACGGCGAACTCGACGATTACACCTCGCAATTGGCGCGGGTGCTGATCGAACGCGGCGTCGGCCCGGAACAGCTGGTCGCGGTGGCCTTCCCGCGCTCGTTCGAGATGGTGGCGGCGGTGCTGGCCATCGCCAAGGCCGGTGGTGCGCACGTACCCGTCGATCCGGCCTATCCGGCGGACCGGGTGCGGCATATGATCACCGATTCCGGTGTGGTGCTGGGCATTACAGGTTTCGCGCAGCTCGACGGACTGCCCGGCGAGGTGGAGTGGCTCTGCCTCGACGACGCGGCGGTGGACGGGCGCTGCCTGGCGCAGTCCGCGGAACCGGTGACCGATCTGGATCGGCGCACGCCGCTGCGCCTGCGGCATCCGGCGTACGTCATCTACACCTCCGGTTCCACCGGTATGCCCAAGGGCGTCACCGTGACTCATGCCGGACTGGGCGGGCTCGCCGAGTACACGGCCGAACGCTACGGTGTGCGGCCGGGCGACCGGTCGCTGCACAATTGCTCGCCGAGTTTCGATCCCTCGGTGCTGGAATGGGTTTCGGCGTTCTCCACCGGCGCGACCCTGGTGATCGCGCCGTCGGAGATCATGGGCGGTCCCGAACTCGCCGAGCTGATCCGGGCCGAGGACGTCGATCACGCGGTGTTCACCCCGGCGGTGCTCGGCACCCTGGATCCGGCCGATCTGGACGGGCTGCGCACCATGTGCGTCGGCGGTGAGGTGACAACGCCTGAGCTACAGGAGAAATGGGCGTCCGGACGCGTCTATCACAATGCGTTCGGGCCGACCGAGGCCACCATTATCGCCACCTATTCGCAATTGCGGCCGGGGCGGCAGATCACCATCGGCACACCGGTGCACGGGATGTCGGCGCTGGTGCTGGACGCGCGGCTGAACCCGGTGCCGCCGGGGGTAGCGGGTGAGCTGTATCTGGCCGGTGGCGCGCTCGCGCGCGGGTACCGCAATCGCAGTGCGCTCACCTCGGAGCGCTTCGTCGCCAATCCCTGGGGCAAGCCGGGTGCGCGCATGTACCGCACCGGCGATGTGGTCCGCTGGTACGCGGATCCCGCCGATCAGCATGGGGCGCAGCCGAAGTGGGAACTCGACTATGTCGGGCGCACCGACTTCCAGGTCAAGATCCGCGGCTTCCGTATCGAACTCGGTGAGATCGACGCGGTCATCGGACGGCACGAGGATGTCGAGTTCGTGGTCACCCTGGGCCGCGAGAACGCCGCCGGGGCAACGGTTCTGGTCTCCTATGTGCTCGGCGTGCCCGGCAGTTCGCCCAAACCGCGGGAACTGACCGAGTTCGCCGCGGCCAGCCTGCCCGCGCATATGGTCCCCGCGGCCATCGTGGTGCTGGACGAGCTTCCGCTCACCCCGGTCGGCAAGCTCGACCGCAAGGCGCTGCCGGAACCCGAACTGGCACAGCGGGAATACCGCGCGCCCGTCACCGCGCTCGAGGAGTCCGTCGCCGCCGTCTTCGCCGAGGTGCTCGGCGTGGAACGGGCCGGGCGCGATGACGACTTCTTCTCGCTCGGCGGCACCTCGCTGCTGGCCAGCCAGGTGGTGAGCCGGTTGCGCAAGGTGACCGGCGCGCAGGTCATGGTCGCGTGGTTCTTCACCGATCCGACCGTCGCGGGACTGGGCGCGCGGATCGCCGCGGAATTCGACGGCGGCGATGCCAGTGCGGCCGATACCGCGCTCGGCGTGGTGCTGCCGATTCGCGGCACCGGTACCCGGACGCCGCTGTTCTGCGCCCCGCCCATGGCCGGAATGTCCTGGTGCTATGCGGGATTGGCGCAGTACCTGCCCGAGGATCAGCCGATTCTCGGACTGCAGTCACCGGCGCTCACCGAGCTCGGCTACTGGCCGGAATCGCTGACCGAGGTGGCGCGGCGATACGTGCGCGAGATGCGCGAGATCCAGCCGCACGGGCCGTACCGGGTGCTCGGATATTCGCTGGGAGGCAACCTGGCGCAGGCCATCGCCACCGAACTGTGGGCGCAGGGGGAGCGGACCGATGTGCTCGCCATCCTCGACGCGTACCCGGATGCGGATATGTCGGACTTCCGGGACGCGCTGCGGGACGAATTCGTCGCGCTCGGCGTGACGGACTTCCCGGAAGGCGATCTGCAGGAGCTCGGCGATGACGCGCTGCGCGCCCTGCAGGCCGCGATTCCACCCGATCTCGCGGTGCTGACGCTGGAGCGGATTCGCCGGATCTACAGCGGCGCGGTGCGCACCATCGAACTCGGATCCGCCTATCAGCCCGCCTATTTCGACGGCGATATCGAACTGTTCCGCGCGGAGTTCCGGGGACCGGGCGAGACGGTCTACGGGCCGGGGCACTGGCGGCCGTTCACCGGTGGCGCGGTCACCGATCGGCCGGTGCCGGTCACCCATCAGCTGATGGTCGGCACCGAGGCTTTCGCGATCATCGGGCCGGAGCTGGCGGCCCTCATCGATGCCGCCGATCGGGGTCCCGCACCCGCGCCCGCACCGGAACCGCTGCCGATCGAGGACGAGGTCTCGGACTGGGCCATCACCCAGGTGCTTCCCGTGGTCACCTCGCTACCGGGCTTCCAGGGCGATCCGACCGCGACCACGGTGCTGCCGGTCTTCGCACCGGAACCGCCGCAGGCCCCACTGGCCAGCGCCATCGCCGAGCGGCGCACCGCGACCAGCACGGTGTCACCGCTGCCCGCGGGTGCGATGGGCCTGCTCGAGGTGGAGCCGACCGGATTGCATGTGCGGGCCATCGCCCTCGATATCGCGGAGGGCGTCTCGGGTTCGCGGGTGCGGCGCTCGGTCGCGAGCCTGCGCGAACGGCATCCGGCGCTGTGGGCGCGACTGCGCTTCGACGGGGACACCCCGCTGCTGGATATCCCGTTGCGGTCCAATCCCTCGGACGCGGCGGTCTGGCGGGTCGATCCGGCGGTGCAGGCGGTCGGCGATCCGATCGGGGCCGTGGTGCACGCGGCCGCAGCCGAACTGGACCCCGAACAGGGCCGCAATATTCGGTTCGTCCTGCTCGAGGGCCCGGCACCGGACGCACCCGTGGATCCGGATACGGGTGAGCAGCCGGTGGCCGTGCTCATCGTGGTCGCCAACGGCCTGGTGGTCGATGACGCCTCGTGGCGCATCATCATCGACGATCTCACCGATTCCTGGTCGGGCGGGCACGCCGGCGGTGGCGGTGCACCGGGCACCGATCCCGCCGAGTTCGCGCACGATGCCGCGGACCGGGCGGGCGAACCGGCGACGGTCGCCGAATTGTCCTGGTGGCGTGCGGCATTGGCGGCGATACCGGCCGGGCTCGCACCCGACCGGGTGGCCGACGAGTCACGCGGGCGGGTATCGGTGCAGATCACCGGTGCGGGCGCGACCGCGGTGGACGCGGTGGCCCGGCAGTACGGGGCCACGCTCGAAGAGGTCCTGCTCACGGCGTTCGCGGTCGCGCTCTGGGATGACGCGGGCGCTTCGGCGCGCGCCACGCTCGGTTCGGTGGTGCGACTGGTCGCCGATCCGCGGACGCCCGGCGATCCGGTGGTCGGCGCGTTCAGCACCGGCTACCCGTTCGTGCCCGCGCTGACCGGGGTGGATTTCGATCAGGTGCGCCGCGGCGGACCGGCCGCCGGATACGCCATCGCGCAATTGCGGGACAGCGTGCGGGCGGTCCCCTCCCACGGTGTGGGATTCGGTCTGCTGCGGCAGCAGAATCCGGCCGCGGCCGCGGTGCTCACCGGACTTCCGCAGGGCCGCATCGGTTTCCGCTATCGCGATCTGCGTCCGGCCCGGGTGCTGCCCGAACCGGTCGCCGATGACCTCTACCTCGATATCACCGTCGACACCAGCGCTGATGGGCTGCTGGCCCGCTTCGACTTCGCGGGCGCGGTGCTCGAACTCGATCAGGTCAAGGGCCTTGTCGAGGGGTGGGTACAGGCTTTGGGCGGGCTCGCCGAGCATGGAGAGGGGATCCATCCGTAGCATTGCCTGCTTACCACCCCGTTTCGACGTGGACACCTGTCTTCGGTGTGCCGGAAGGTACCCTGACGACGCGGTGCCCGCGTCGAGGCGCAGGTCGTGACCACTCCCTCTGTCGTGGCGCTTGGTGTTGCGGGCCCCGGCCGGTCTAGCTGGGGCGAGTAACACGACCCGTGCCCTCCCGATTTCCCTCGGGATGCGCGGGGAGGTTGGAGCAACGACGGACAGGATGAGGGACATCTTCATGATTCGGGTGGTCGGGCACCGGTGTATCGAGCGTCGGGCGGTAATCAAATGACCCGCACAGCGCGCGTCCGGCCCACCCGTACCCGGCGGCCCCGCGTCCCCACCCTGCCGCAGCTGATGTCCACCGCCGTCGAGGCCAATCCGGCGGGGATCGCATTGGTGCTGGCAGACGCCTCGGCGACGCTGGCGCAGCTCAGCTATGCCGAGTTGGATGAGCGCTCGACGCGGCTGGCGCATCTGCTGATCGAACGTGGGGTCGGGCCGGAGGATCTGGTCGCGATCGCCATTCCGCGCTCGGTGGAGTCTGTGGTCGCGGTGTGGGCGGTCGCCAAATCCGGGGCCGGATTCGTTCCGGTCGACCCGAACTACCCGGCCGATCGCGTCCTGCACATGGTGTCGGATTCGCGGGCCGCGCTCGGATTGACCGTCTCCGCCAAGCGCGATGCCCTGCCCGATACGGTCACCTGGCTCGAGCTCGACAGCGCTGAGTTCGCCGAGGTTGCCCAGGGTTTTCCGGCGGAACCGGTCACCAATTCGGATCGGGTGCGGCCGCTGCGCGCGGAACATCCGGCCTACACCATCTACACCTCGGGCTCGACCGGGTTGCCCAAGGGTGTCGTGGTCACGCACACCGGGCTCGCCGGACTGAGCGAGGAGCAGCGGGAGCGATTCCGGATCACGCCGGAGTCCCGTGTGCTGCATGTGGCGTCGCCGTCGTTCGACGCCTCGGTATTCGAAATGCTCATGGCCATCGGATCGGGCGCGGCGCTCGTCGTCGCCGCGCCGGAGGTCTACGGCGGTGAGGATCTGGGTGCGCTGCTGGCACGCGAGGCGGTGAGCCATGCGGTGATCACGCCGTCGGTGCTGGCCTCCATCGATCCCGTTGGGCTGGATGAACTTCGGGTCGTGCTGGCCGCCGGTGAGGCGTGCCCGCCGGAACTGGTGCGGCGCTGGGTGGCCCCGATCGCAGACGGCGAGCGGCGACTGCTCAATGGCTACGGCCCCACCGAGACCACCATTTGGACCAATTGCGCTGAGTTGCTGCCGGATCGGCCGGTGACCATCGGTGCCGCCATTCGCGGAGCGGTCGCGCATGTGCTCGACGAGCGGCTGCGTCCGGTAGCGCCCGGGGTGCCCGGTGAGCTGTACATCGCCGGTGCGTTGCTGGCGCGCGGCTATCACGGGCGCGCCGAGTTGACGGCGGCACGGTTCGTGGCGAACCCCTTCGAGGACAACGGTTCCCGGCTGTACCGCACCGGCGACCTGGTGCGCTGGACCTCCGGTGGTGAGCTGGAATACCTGGGGCGCAATGACTTCCAGGTGAAGATTCGCGGCCTGCGCATCGAGCTGGAGGAGATCGACGCCGTACTCGCCGGGCACGAGACCGTCGATTTCGCGGTGACCGTCGGACATCAGGTACAGGACCGCGCAACGGTTCTGGTGTCGTACGTGCACCCCGCGCCCGGGGCCACCGTGGATGTGGCGGAGCTGTCGGCGCTGGCCGAGCGCGCGCTGCCGCCGCATATGGTCCCCGGCGCGATCATGGTGCTGGACGAGATCCCGCTGACGCCGGTCGGCAAGCTGGACCGGGCCGCGCTGCCCGCACCGGTCATCAAGGCGCAGGAGTACCGGGCACCGGAAACGCCTGCGCAGCAGACGGTTTCCGAGGTCATCGCCGAGGTGCTCAAGGTCGAGCGGGTCGGTCTGGACGACGACTTCTTCTCCCTCGGCGTCGACAGCATCACCTCCATTCAGATCGTTTCGCGGGCGCGCGCACAGGGTTTGGCGTTCAAGGCCAAGGACGTATTCGCCGCGCGCACCGTCGAAGGGCTCGCCGCGCTCGCCGAATCGGTGACACCGGGCGAGGCCGAGGTCGAACTGGCCACCGGGCCGCTGGTCGAGGTCGGTGACGCCGATCGGGCACGGCTGCAAGAGCTTTACCCGACCATGTCCGATATCTGGCCGCTCACGCCATTGCAGTCCGGCATGCTCTTCCACGCGCTGCTGGCGGAGGATTCCGTCGACGCGTATATGACCCAGTTCACCGTGGAACTGTCCGGCGCACTGGACATTCCGCGCCTGCGCGCCGCCGCGCAGGCCATGCTGGACCGGCATGTGAACCTGCGCGCCGCGTTCGTCGAGGATTCGAACGGCAATCCGCTGCAGATCGTGCTCGACGATCTCGAAGTGCCCTGGCGCTACCTGGATCTGGGCGATCGCGAGGCCGATGAGGCACCCGCGCGCACCGATTGGCTGATGGCCGCGGAAATGAGCGGGCATTTCGATATGCGGTCCGCGCCGCTGCTGCGCTTCACCCTGGTGCGCACCGCGCCCGAACGCTTCCAGCTGTTCGTCACCAGCCACCACATTCTGCTCGACGGCTGGTCGCTGCCGCTGCTCATGCAGGACATGCTGGCGTTCTACGCACTCGGCGGGGATCCGGCGCTGCTGCCGCCGGTGCGGTCGTACCGCGATTACCTGGCATGGCTGGCCGCACAGGATCGCGCGACCGCCCGCGAGGCGTGGGCACAGGCCCTGGCCGGGTTCACCGAACCCTCACCGCTCGCGCCCGTCGACCGATCGCGCGAAATCTCCGCCGGTATCGGCGAATTGGGCTTCGAACTGTCCGCCGAGGAGACCGCCGCGCTGGGACGCGTCGCCGCCGACGCCGGAATCACGGTCAATACCATCGTGCAGGCCGCGTGGGGTTTGCTGATCGGGCGGACCACCGATCGCGACGATGTGGTGTTCGGTGCCACCGTCTCGGGTCGACCGCCGCAGTTGACCGGTATCGAAACCATGGTCGGACTGTTCCTCAACGCCATTCCCGTCCGGGTGAAGCTCGATGCGAACGGCACCCTCGCCGGATTGCTGCGGCAATTGCAGGATGAACAGGCCGCACTGCTGGATCACCACTACCTCGGGCTCGGCGAGATTCAGGAAATCACCGGTATCGACGGGATTTTCGACTCGCTCGTGGTGTTCGCGTCCTTCCCGGTGGATGACGCGGCGCTCGACGAAGCCGCCGCCCCCATCGGCGGTGTGGGCCTGCTCGGCACCTCCGCCGCGAACGGTACGCACTACCCGATCACGGTCATGGTCACCCCCGGCAAGCAGCTGCGGGTGAACCTGAAATACCTGCGCGATCTCTTCGACGAGGATGCCGCCGAGGCGCTGTCGCGGCGACTCGCGTTGCTGCTCGGGCGTTTCGGGGCCGATCCGCGGGCGCGGATCGCTGAAGTGGACGCGCTCATCGACAGCGAGCGCGCCGCCCTCGACGCGGTCAATGCCACCGAAGTCGCTGAACTGCTGGATGATTCGACGCTGTTGACGCTGTTCGACGCGCAGGCGGCGCGCACGCCCGAGGCGCTCGCGGTCATCTTCGGGGATGTCACGCTCACCTACGCCGAGCTCGACGCGCGCTCGCGACGGCTGGCCCGGGAACTCACGCTGCGCGGGGTGGGGCCGGAATCGCGGGTGGCCGTTGCCATGCGGCGCGGTATCGATCTGGTCGTGGGCATCTACGCGGTGCTGCGCGCGGGCGGCGCGTATGTGCCCGTCGATCCGGATCATCCGGCCGAGCGCAATGAATACGTACTGGGCAGCGCCGCTCCGGTGTGCGTGCTGACCCGTACCGAGGACGGTTTCGAAACCGCTTCCGGGGTACCGCTTTTCCTGGTGGACGCGCTGGCGGGCGCGGGCGAGATCGAATTCGTCGGATCCGCCGCGGTGCGGCCGGACAATGCCGCCTACGTCATCTACACCTCCGGTTCGACCGGCCGCCCCAAGGGCGTGGCCATCACGCATCGGCAGATGGCGAACCAGTTCCGCTGGGCGCAGAGGACCTACCCGCACGGTGCGGGTGATGTGGTGCTGCACAAGACGCCCATTACCTTCGACATCTCCACGTGGGAGTTGTTCTGGCCGTTGCAGACCGGTGCCGCGGTCGTCATCGCGGAACCGGACGGGCATCGCGATCCCGCCTACATCGCCCGGATGATCGGCGAATACGGCGTCACCTCGGTGCATTTCGTGCCCTCCATGCTGGAGGCGTACCTCGACGGGCTGGCTCGGCAGGCCGCGACGCCCTCGGGGCAGCTGCGCTGGGTATTCGCCGCCGGTGAGGCGCTGTCCGCCGAAACCGCCGTGAAATTCGCCGCCGCACTGCCGGATACCGCACTGGTGAACTGGTACGGCCCGGCCGAGGCGACCGTGGTCACCGCACAACCGGCGGAGCAGTCCGCGGGCACCGCGGTGCCGATCGGCAGCCCGGTGGCCAATACCAAGGTGCACGTACTGGATCGGCAGCTGCGGCCGGTGCCGTTCGGCGCGGCCGGTGAGCTGTACGTGGCCGGGGTGCAGCTGGCGCGCGGCTACCTGGGCGCGCCCGCGCTCACGGCGGAACGGTTCGTCGCACACGAGGGCGGGGCGCGGTTGTACCGCACCGGCGATGTGGTGCGGTGGATCGCGGAACCGGGCGGCAACGGGTACGCGCTGGAATACCTGGGGCGCAGTGACTTCCAGGTGAAGCTGCGCGGACAGCGCATCGAACTCGGCGAGATCGAGACGGTGCTGCTGAGCCATCCGGCCGTGCATCGGGCCGCGGTGACACTCGTGCGCGCCGCGACCGGGGGCCGGCTGGTCGCCTACGTGGTGCCGGAAACCGATGCGGTGCTGAATGATTCGGAGCTGCTGGCGCACGCGCGGGCGGCACTGCCGTCGTACATGGTGCCCTCGGCCGTGGTGCGGCTGGCCGCCATGCCGCTCAATGCCAGCGGCAAACTCGACCGTAAGGCGCTGCCGGAGCCGGAATTCCAGGCCCGGGCCTATCGCGCACCGTCCACCCCGGGCGAGCGCATGGTCGCCGAGGTCTTCGCCGCCGTGCTCGGCGTCGAGACCGTCGGCGCGGACGACGACTTCTTCGAACTGGGCGGCAACTCGCTCAATGCCACCCAGGTGGTGGCGCGACTCGGCGCCGCCGTGGGCGCGCGGGTGCCGGTGCGCGCGATCTTCGAAGCGCCGACCGTCGCCGAACTCGCGGCAAGCATCGGCGAGCAAGCCGATTCGTTCAGCACACCGCTGCGGGTGATGGAGCGGCCGGAACGGATTCCGCTGTCCTACGCGCAGCAGCGCATGTGGTTCCTGAACCGGTTCGACACCGAGTCGGCCACCTACAACCTGCCCACCGCGCTGCGCATCACCGGACCCCTGGACGTGCCCGCGCTGCGGGCCGCGGTGCGCGATCTGGTGGAGCGGCACGAGGTGCTGCGCACCATCTACCCCGAATACGACGGTGTCGGACAGCAATTGGTGCTGGCCGCCGACGATCCCGACGCCATGCCGTCCATGCCGATGGTGGACGTGCGGGAGGACGGCATCATCGCCGCGGTGGCCGAGGTCGCCATCGCCGGATTCGATGTCACCGCGGCCCCGCCGCTGCGGGTACGCCTGCTGCGGGTGGCCGCCGACGATCACGTGCTGGTGTGCGTGGTGCACCACATCGCCGGTGACGGCTTCTCGGCCGGACCGCTCACCCGCGATCTCATGACCGCGTACCTGAGCCGGATCGCCGGGCGCGAGCCCGAATGGACCCCGCTCGCGGTGCAGTACGCCGACTACGCGCTGTGGCAGCGCGAAATCCTCGGCGACGAAACCGATTCCGGATCACTGCTGGCCCGGCAGCTGGACTTCTGGCGCAACAGCCTCGCGGGGCTGCCCGATCAGCTGGAGCTGCCCGGCGACCGGCCCCGGCCCGCGGTGGCCTCCGGGCGCGGCGCGACGCTGGCGTTCGAGATCGATCCGATCGTGCACGCGGCGCTGCTGCGGGTGGCGTCGGAGCACAATGCCACGCTGTTCATGGCCGTGCACGCCGCCTTCGCGGCGCTGCTGGCACGACTGTCCGGCACCGGGGATATCGCCGTCGGCGCGCCCGTCGCCGGGCGCGGTGAGGCCGAACTCGACGATCTCATCGGCATGTTCGTCAACACCCTCGTATTGCGGGCACAGGTCGATCCGGCGCAGTCGTTCGGTGACCTGCTGAACGCGGTGCGCACCGGCGATATCGCGGCCTTCGGACATGCCGATGTGCCGTTCGAGCGGCTGGTCGAGGTGCTCGATCCGGCGCGCTCACAGGCCCGGCATCCGCTGTTCCAGACCATGCTCACCTTCCAGAACGTCGGTGAGTCCGCGCTGTCGCTGCCCGGGGTCTCGGTCTCGGCGGTGGAACTGGATGTGCCGCTGGCGAAGTTCGATCTGCAGCTCACCGTCAGCGAGCGCACCGACGCGGAGAACACGCCGCAGGGTCTGACCGCGCTGTTCACCTATGCCACGGACCTTTTCGACGCGAGCACGGTGCAGGGATTCGCGGAGCGGTTCCGGCGCATCCTGGTCGCGGTCACCGCCGATCCGGCGCGCGCGGTCGGGGATATCGACGTGCTCGGCTTCGATGAGCGCCGCCGGGTGCTCACCGAATGGAATGAGACCGGCATCGATCTGCCCGCGGGACAGCTGTTCTCGCTGTTCGAATCGCAGGCGGCTCGCAATCCGGACGCGATCGCGCTGCGCGCCGAGGGCGAGGAACTGACCTACGCCGAGCTGGCGGCGCGCGTGCACCGGCTGGCCCGGCTGCTCATCGCGGCGGGCGTCGGCCCGGAAACACTGGTGGCGCTGGGCATTCGGCGCTCGGTCGATCTCGTCGTCGCCATCTACGCCGTACTCGAGGCGGGCGGCGGCTACGTGCCGCTGGATCTGGATCAGCCCGCCGACCGCATCGACCACGTGCTGGAGACGGCACGGCCGGTCTGCGTACTCACCACGCGCCGTGACGGTTTCACCTCCGGTGACCGGGTGCTGACCATCGACGCGCTCGATCTGTCCGGATACTCCGATGAGCCGATCCGGCACGATGAGCGGCGCGCACCGCTGTACACCGCGCATCCGGCATACGTCATCTTCACCTCCGGATCCACCGGACGGCCCAAGGGCGTCGCGGTGTCCCATGCCGCCGCCGTCAACCAGATTCGCTGGATCACCACCGAATACGGCATCGGCGCGGACGATGTCGTGCTGCTCAAGACACCGGCCACCTTCGACGTGTCGGTCTGGGAACTGTTCGGGCCGCTCGCCGTCGGCGCGCGCCTGGTGGTGGCGAGCGCGGACGGGCATCGCGATCCGGCGTACCTGGCCGATGTCATCGCCGCCGAACAGATCACCATGACCTCGTTCGTACCGTCCATGCTGAGCGCGTTCACCGACAGCGCGGCCCCGGCGGCGCTCACCTCGCTGCGCACCCTGCTCATCGCCGGTGAGGCGTTCACCGGTGACGCGGTCGCGGCGTTCCGGCGCATCGGCACCGCGGAGCTGCACAATCTCTACGGGCCCACCGAATTCACCGTGCACGCCACGTATGCGGCCGTGCCGGAACAGGTTTCGGGCGCGGTGCCGATCGGAGCACCGGTCTGGAACGCGAAAACCTATGTGCTGGACGCGCGGCTGCATCCGGTCGCTCCCGGTATGGCCGGTGAGCTGTACCTGGCCGGTGATCAGCTGGCGCGCGGGTACCACGGGCGGGCCGATCTGACGGCGGATCGCTTCGTAGCCAACCCGTTCGACGCGGCCGGGGCGCGCATGTACCGCACCGGTGACCTGGTGCGCTGGACCGATCGCGGTCAGCTGGTGTACCTGGGCCGCACCGATTTCCAGGTCAAGCTGCGCGGTCTGCGCATCGAACTCGGCGAGATCGAATCCGCGCTCACCGCACAGGAATCCATCGCGCGTGCCGTGGTGGTGCTGCGCCATGACGAACGACTGGGCGATCAGCTGGTCGGATACGTGGTGCCCGCCGCCGGGCGCGCGGTCGATATCGCGGACGTGAAAGCCGCCGTGGCCGAACGGGTTCCGGGCTACATGGTGCCCGCGGCATTCGTGGTGCTGGAGGAGTTCCCGGTCAATCCGTCCGGCAAGCTGGACCGGCGGGCGCTGCCCGCACCGGATTTCGCGGCCGGACACGAATTCCGGGCTCCGGAATCCGAAACCGAACAGGCGGTGGCGCAGGTCTACGCCGATGTGCTCGGCCTGGAACAGGTCGGACTCGATGACGACTTCTTCGCGCTCGGCGGCAATTCGCTGGTCGCCACCCGGGTCATCGCCCGGGTGAACGCCGCGCTCGACACCGATCTCGGGGTCCGGGATCTGTTCGAGGTATCCACGGTCGAAGCTCTCGCACAACGGGTTTCGGGCGCGGAAACGGTCGCGGCGCGGCCGCGCCTGGTGGCGGGTGCACGGCCCGAACGGATTCCGCTGTCGCTCGCACAGCAGCGCATGTGGTTCCTGAACCAGTTCGATCCGAGCTCCTCGGCGTACAACCTGCCGATCGCGCTGCGGCTCACCGGCGCGCTCGACACCGAGGCGCTGCGGCTCGCGGTGGCCGATCTGCTGGAACGGCACGAGACGCTGCGGACCATCTATCCCGAGGACGCGAACGGTGCGCATCAGGTGGTGCTGCCCGCCGCGCAGGTCGTTCCCGAGCTCACGCCCGAGCGCATCGGGGTGGACGCGGTCGCCGACCGGGTGACGGCGCTGCTCACCGCCGGATTCGACGTCACCGGCGAGATTCCGTTGCGGGTCAAGCTGTTCCGGCTCGACGTCGCCGATGAGATCGAACACGTGCTGGTGCTGGTCACCCACCACATCAGCTCCGACGGCTGGTCCATGGGACCGCTGTCGCGCGATCTGGTGCTGGCCTACATCGCCCGCTCGGCCGACACCGCGCCCGCATGGGCCCCGCTGCCGGTGCAGTACGCCGATTACAGCCTGTGGCAGCGCGAGGTGCTCGGCTCCGAGGACGATCCGGAGAGCCTGATCTCCCGGCAGACCGCGCACTGGCGCACCGAACTCGCCGGACTGCCCGATGAATTGAATCTGCCCGCCGATCGCCCGCGCCCGCCGGTGCAGTCCTTCCGCGGCGGCAGTGTGCAATTCGGCATCGACGACGAGATCCACGCCGGCCTGCAACGCATCGCGCGCGAACAGCACGCGACCCTGTTCATGGTTGTGCACACCGCGCTCGCGGTATTCCTGGCGCGGCTGTCCGGCACCGATGACATCGCCATCGGCACACCGGTCGCCGGGCGCGGCGCCGCCGAACTCGACGATGTCATCGGCATGTTCGTGAACACGCTGGTACTGCGCACCCGGGTGCCGGGGGAGTTGCGCTTCGATCAGCTGCTCGCCCACACCAAGGACGCCGATCTGCGCGCCTTCGCGCACGCCGAGGTGCCGTTCGAGCGGCTGGTGGATCTGCTCAACCCGGAGCGGTCCACCGCGCGCAATCCGCTGTTCCAGGTCATGCTGGCGTTCCAGAACCTGCCGGATAACGATGCCGAACTGCCCGAATTGCGGATCGCCGCACTGGAATCGGAGGTCGAGACCTCACAGTTCGACCTCTCGCTGACCATGAGCGACGGCGGCGGCAACGGATTGCAAGGCGCGTTCACCTTCGCCAAGGATCTGTTCGACTACGCCACCGTCGGCGTCTTCGCGGATCGATTCCAGCGCCTGCTGGCCGCCATCGTGGAACGGCCCGGCACCCCCGTCGGCGATCTGCCGCTGCTCGGCGACAACGAATACGAGCTGCTCACGCAGGTGCACGGCGATGACGTGATGGCCACCGGACTGCTGCCGGACCTGCTCACCCGGGGCGTGGCACTGGGCCGGGACCGGATCGCGGTGCGGTATCGCGGGCATTCCATCACCTACGGCGAACTCGACGACTACTCCTCGCAATTGGCGCGGGTGCTCATCGAACGCGGTGTGGGACCGGAAAAGCTTGTCGCCGTTGCCTTCCCGCGCTCGTTCGAAATGGTCGCCGCGGTGCTCGCCATCGCCAAGGCGGGCGGTGCGCACGTACCCGTCGATCCGACCTATCCGGCCGACCGGGTGCGGCATATGGTCACCGATTCCGGTGCGGTACTGGGCATTACCGGGCGCGCGCATCAGGCCGGACTGCCCGGCGAGGTCGAATGGCTGTGCCTGGACGACGCCGCCACCGACGCGGCCTGCATGGCGCAGTCGCCCGCGCCGATCACCGACGCCGATCGCCGCGCACCGCTGCGCATGCAGCATCCGGCGTACGTCATCTACACCTCGGGCTCGACGGGAATGCCCAAGGGCGTCACCGTCACCCACGCCGGTCTCGGCGGGCTCGCCGACTACGCCATCGCGCTGTACGACCTCGACCCCGAGCACCGGCTCATGCACAACTGCTCACCCAGCTTCGATCCCTCGGTGCTGGAATGGATCTGCGCGTTCTACACCGGCGCGACGCTGGTCATCGTGCCCTCGGAGATCCTGGGCGGAGCCGAGCTCAACGAGCTCATGCGCACCGAGCGGGTCTCGCACGCGCTCATCACCCCGGCCGTGCTCGGCACCCTCGACGCGACGAGTCAGCCGCAGCTCGAGGTGCTTTCGGTCGGCGGCGATGTGACGCCGCCGGAACTGGTGACGCGGTGGAAGGCCGCCGGGCGGGTGTACCACAACGCCTACGGACCCACCGAGACCACCATCATCTCCACCTACGCGCAGTTGACGCCCGGTCGCCACATCACCATCGGCAAACCGGTGCACGGTATGTCGGCGCTGGTGCTGGACGCGCGGATGAACCCGGTGCCGCCGGGCGTCGCGGGTGAGCTGTACCTGGCCGGTGGCGCGCTGGCGCGCGGTTACCGCAATCGCGCGGGCCTGTCCTCGGAGCGATTCGTCGCGAACCCCTGGGGCGCACCGGGATCGCGCATGTACCGCACCGGTGACGTGGTGCGCTGGTACGCCGATCCCGACGAGCGCGGCGGCAACACCGCACTGCCGGACACCCCGTGGGAACTCGACTATGTCGGGCGCTCGGACTTCCAGGTCAAGATTCGCGGGTTCCGCATCGAACTCGGTGAGATCGACGCGGTGCTCGGTGCGCACCCCGACGTCGACTTCGCCCTCACCGTCGGGCGCAAGAATCACACCGGCACAACGGTTCTGGTGTCGTACGTGCTCGGCACCAACCTCGATCCGGAGGCGCTCACCGAGTACGCGGGGCAGAGTCTGCCGCCGCATATGGTGCCGGCCGCCATCGTGGTGCTCGACGAGATCCCGCTGACACCCGTCGGCAAACTGGATCGCAAGGCCCTCCCGGAACCCGTACTGCGGCAACGCGAATACCGCGCACCGTCCACACCGCTGGAGCACACCATCGCGGCCGCCTTCGCCGAGGTGCTCGGCGTCGACCAGGTGAGCGTCGACGACGACTTCTTCGCGCTGGGCGGAAACTCACTGCTGGCCACCGGCATCGTGAGCAAACTGCGCACGCTCTCCGGGGCCAAGGTGATGGTCGCCTGGTTCTTCACCGATCCGACCGTCACCGGGCTCGCCGCCCGCATCGGCGCGGACCTGGAGAGCAGGCACGACTACGACTCGGCCGCCGACGCGGCGCTGGCCGTGGTGCTGCCCATCCGGGCCACCGGCGACCGCACCCCGCTGTTCTGCGCACCGCCCATGGTCGGAATGTCCTGGTGCTACGCCGGATTGGCCGGGCATCTGCCCGCCGACCAGCCGCTCTACGGCCTGCAATCCCCGGCGCTCACCGAGACCGACTACGCCCCCGAATCGCTCGAGGAGGTCGCGCGGCGCTACGTCACCGCCATCCGCGAGGTGCAACCGCACGGGCCGTACCGGGTGCTCGGCTATTCGCTCGGCGGCATCCTGGCGCACGCCATCGCCACCGAACTCCAGACCGCAGGCGAACAGGTCGAACTGCTCGCCAACCTGGACGCCTACCCGGACGCGGAATTCACCGACTTCACCGCCGCCGTCCGCGATGAGTTCGCGGCACTCGGCGTCGGCGAGGAAGCGTTCCCCGACGGGGATATGACCGACCTCAGCGATGAGGCGCTGGCGGCGCTGCACGCCGCCATCCCGGCCGATCTGGCCGTGCTCACCGTGGACCGGCTGCGCCGCATCTACCGGGGCGCGGTGCGCACCGTCGAACTCGGATCGCGGTACCGCCCAACCGCATTCGACGGGCGCATGGAACTCTTCGCAGCCGAACTCGGCCGCGGCGACGACCATCAGCATTCCGCGGCGGACTGGCGGCCCTTCGTCACCGGGCCGATCACCGAACACGTGGTGCCGGTCAAACATCAGCTGATGACCACCGCCGAGTCCTACGCCGTCATCGGACCGCAGCTCGCGGCCCTGCTCGAGGGCGGAAACGGTGCGGGCGCAATCCAACCGGCGCACACCCCGGCCGAGCCCGCCGCCGTCGGCGAGGACGAGGTCGAGGGCGACTGGACCATTACGGCCGTGCTGCCCGTCGTCAGCGATGCCGCGCTGACCGGCGGTATGAAACTGTTCGCCCGCGACGAGGATTCGGACCACATCCACCCGGATGACCGGCTGCTCGCCGATCCGGTCGAATTCGTGGACAAGGCATTCGCCGGATTCGACGCCGAATTCGTGCCGACGCCGGGCGAGGCGGACCCGAACAGCCCTGAGCACGATGATGTCTCGGACGCCGGTTCCGTTGTCGATGCGAGTCGCAGGCAAGACGAGGTCACCGGTACGGCTGAGTCCGGGGACGTTGGCGTGCACGGCCCATCAGCTGGCACCGGGACCGGGTCCATCCCGGACGCGGTCGCTGATTCCCCGATTACCGATGCCGATGCCGATGCCGAAAGCGCCGCGTCCGACAGCCGTCCGGACAGCGCTGCTCCGGATGAGACGGCCGGGGCCGATATCGCAGCCGACAGCGGAACCGCCGCCGATGCGGCCGACGATCACGCTGCCGCCGTGGCTGATTCGGCCGCGCCGCCGGTCATGGGGCCGCGACTCACCGCCGTCGGCAAGGTGTCCCCGCTGCCCGCGGGCGCGGTGAGCCTGCTCGAGGTGGAGCCGTCCGGGCTGTGGGTGCGGGCCATCACGCTCGATATCGCCGCCGATGTGTCCGGCAGCCGGGTGCGGCGTTCGGTGCGGTCGCTGCTGGATCGGCATCCGGCGCTGTGGTCGCGACTGCGGCGTGACGGCGATATCGCCGTCATGGACATTCCGGTGCAGGCGAATTCGCGCGATGCCGTGGTGTGGCAGATCGATCCGTCGGTCGAGGCCGTCGGTGACCCCATCGAGGCCGTCATTCATGCCGCCGCGGCGGAACTCGATCCGGAGAAGGGCCGCAATATCCGCTTCGTGCTCATGGCGGGCGCGGACGCGGATCCGAATCTGGAACCGGTCGATCAGCCCGCGGCGGTGCTCGTCGCGGTCGCCAACGGACTGGTCGTGGACGACACCTCGTGGCGCACCATCATCGAGGATCTGACCGCCTCCTGGTCCGGTGGCCACGCCACCCCGCCCAGCGCGGACGCCCATCCGGTCGGCATCGCG
The DNA here is from genome assembly GCF_042269265.1 of Nocardia sp. NPDC056000. NCBI lineage: Bacteria > Bacillati > Actinomycetota > Actinomycetes > Mycobacteriales > Nocardiaceae > Nocardia > Nocardia sp. NPDC056000. Next base: position 468,189 of record NZ_JBHJXS010000002.1, read on the forward strand.
CGCGACCTCGCCGAACGCGCCGCCGCCCCAAGTACCGTCACCGAATTGGACTGGTGGCGTACGGCATTGGACTCGGCCACCGCCGGACGCGATCCGGCCGAGGTATTCGGCGGCGGCCGGGACAGCGCCGGGCGCGGCCGGGTCTCGGTCTCCATCACCGGTGAGGGCGCGGCCGCCGTCGACGCGGTGGCGCGCCGCTACCGGGCCAGCATCGACGATGTGCTGCTGGCCGCGCTCGCGGTCACCCTGCTCGGTGACGCGGGCGAAAACATCCGCGCCGCACTGGGTTCGGTGGTGCAACTGGTCGCGGACGGCCGGGTGCCCGGCGATCCCGCCGGACACCGCACCGTCGGCGCGTTCAGTACGCCGTACCCGTTCCCGCTGCGTGTGGAGGGCGTGGACTTCGAGGAGGTGCGTCAGGGCGGTCCGGCCGCCGGATCGGTGCTGGAACAGATTCGCGACCGCTGCCGCGAGGTGCCCGCCCGGGGCGTCGGCTACGGGCTGCTGCAACACCTGAACCCCGACACCGCCGCCGCCATCGCCGGACTCCCGGTGGGGCGCATCGGATTCCGCTATCGGGACCTGCGACCCGCCCGGGTGTATCCGGAACCCGTCACCGACGATCTGTACCTCGATGTCACCGTGGACACCACCCAGGACGGTCTGGTCGCCCGCTTCGACTTCGCGGGCGCGGTACTGGATCTGGAGCAGATCAAGCGGCTGGTGGAGGGCTGGGTACAGGCGCTCGGCGGACTCGCCGAACACGGACGGACCACCGGCTGATACGCCACGCGCGACCAATCCGTAACATTGTCCGCTATCGCGGCGATGGCATTAGCCGTATGGTCTCTCGGGGGATGAACCCTGCCCGGAGACCAAGGTTGGGTACTCGGGCGGCAGTGCGCCGCACGGTGGTAGGACCGGCACTAACGAACCAACGCGAAGGTGTGAACATTGATTCGTCGAACTGTCCGGAACGGGCTTGGCGGTCGTCGGCGCGGTGCTCGAACCGCTGCCCTGCTCGCCGCAACGGCAGTGCTGACCGGCCTGGTGGCCGGCGTCGGCGGCCCGAGCGCCTCGGCCGACCCGATCATCGACAGCAAGAAGCTGCTCGCCGATCCCGTCGCACCGGACGGATCGAAGATCACCAAAGCGGAGATGAAGGACGGCCGCAATATTCGGCTGTACGTCTACTCCGCCGCCATGGACGCCACCTACCCCGTCGACGTGCAGCGACCGGCCGACGCCTCCGAGGCGCGCCCCACGCTGTACCTGCTCAACGGCGCGGGCGGCGGACAGGATGACGCCTCCTGGCAGAAGAAGACCAATATCGTCAACGGCTTCCTCGCGGACAAGAACGTCAACGTGGTGCAGCCCATCGGCGGTAAGTGGAGCTACTACCAGGACTGGCAGAACGACGACCCGACCCTGGGCCGCAACAAGTGGCAGACCTTCTTCACCGAGGAACTGCCCCCGCTGATCGACGGCGCGCTCGGCACCAACGGCGTCAACGCCATCGCCGGCATCTCCACCTCCGGCACCACCGTGCTGTCGCTGCCCGAAGCCAAGCCCGGCCTGTTCCGCGCGGCCGCCGCCTACAGCGGTTGCGCGCAGTTCGCCGACCCGGTCGGCCGCGAGTTCATGCGCCTCACCGTCGAGACCTGGGGCGGCGGCAAGCTCGAAAACATGCACGGCCCAGAGGATTCCCCGGCCTGGGCCGAGAACGATCCGGTCATCCACGCCGAAAAGCTGCGCGGCACCGACCTTTACATCTCCTCGGGCAGCGGCCTGCCCGGCCAGTACGACGCGCTCAACGGCCCGTACGCGCTGCCCGGCGCCTACGGTCTGGCCAACCAGCTGATCATCGGCGGCGCCATCGAGGCGGGCACCAACTACTGCACGCACAACCTGCAGTCGAAGCTGGATTCGCTGGGCATCCCGGCGACCTACAACTTCCGCGCCACCGGCACCCACTCGTGGGGGTACTGGAATGACGAGTTCATCAACTCGTGGCCGGTGCTGGCCCGCGGGCTCGGTGTCTGAGCCCCACACCCGGTGGCCGTGAGCCGCTGAACGATTCGAGACGAATGCCCCGGCGAACGCGCCGGGGCATTCGTCGTTGCCGGGGTGGCCGGATTGCGGCTAAACCGCCGGGTCGGTCTCTTTCTGTGTGTCCGGTAACAGCTGCGGTCTTTTTTCTGGGGTAGCTCTCAACAAAAAGTTCGGTAACCCTTAAACTATTGTTGTGAGTACCAGCCTGACCGAACCGCGCTCGACATTCCAGCGAGCGAGATCGGCCACGGTCCTGCTCGGCCCGGCCTTTGTCGCCGCCATCGCCTACGTCGACCCCGGCAATGTGGCATCCAATATCAGCGCCGGAGCCAAATTCGGCTACCTGCTGGTCTGGGTCATCGTCATGGCCAATGTGATGGCGGGACTGGTGCAATTCCTGTCCGCCAAACTCGGCCTCGTCACCGGCATGTCGCTACCGGAAGCGGTGCGCGACAAGGCCGGTCGCAAAACCCGGCTCGCCTACTGGGCGCAGGCCGAAACCGTCGCCATGGCAACCGATCTCGCCGAGGTGGTCGGCGGGGCCATCGCATTGAAACTGCTGTTCAACCTGCCGCTGCTGCTCGGCGGCGTCATCACCGGCATCGTCTCGCTCGGCCTGCTGCTGGTGCAGAACAAGCGCGGGCAGAAACCGTTCGAACGCGTGATCACCGGCATGCTCGCGGTCATCGCCATCGGATTCCTTGCCTCGGTGGTGATTTCACCGCCCTCGGCATCGGGGACCATCGGCGGGCTGGTGCCGCGCTTCGACGGTAGCGAGAGCGTGCTGCTGGCCGCCGCCATGATCGGCGCGACCGTCATGCCGCACGCGGTCTACCTGCATTCGGCGCTGGCCCGCGACCGGCACGGCAGTCCGGAACCGGGTCCGGCGCGCGCCCGGCTGCTGCGCATCACCCGCTACGACGTCGGACTGGCCATGCTGCTCGCGGGCACGGTCAACCTCGCCATGCTGCTCATGGCCGCCGGAACCCTGCGCGGCCGCGAGGATGTGGACTCGCTCGAATCCGCGCACGCCGCGGTGCGGGACACCCTCGGACCCGCCGCCGGACTGCTGCTGGCGATCGGCCTGCTCGCCTCCGGTCTGGCCTCCACCTCGGTCGGTGCGTACGCGGGCGCGATGATCATGGAGGGTCTGCTCAACCGGACCATTCCGCTGCTGGTCCGCCGCCTCATCACGCTGATCCCGGCCCTGGTCATCCTCGCCATCGGCGTGGATCCCACTCAGGCCCTGATCATTTCGCAGGTGGTGCTGTCCTTCGGCATCCCCTTCGCCCTGATACCCCTGGTCCGCTTCACCGCCGACCGCAACCTCATGGGCGATGACGTCAACCCCCGCCTCACCACCGCCCTGGCCTGGCTGGTCGCCCTGATCATCTCGGCCTTGAACGTGGCCCTTATCTACCTGACCGTCACTGGCAAATAGACCGGAATTCGCACGGCGCGAGCCGTTTTCGCTATTCGGCGAAGACGGCCTTGCGCTTGCCGAGCATGGCGGCCGCGCCCTCGGCGAAGTCGGGGGCCTGCAAAAGCTCTGTCTGGCCGGTCTTTTCGGCTGCCAAGGCGGCGTCGAGGGATGTCAGGGTCGCCGTGTTGAGGGCGCGTTTGGTGAGTTCGAGGGCGCGGCGCGGGCCGTGCGCGAGCTTGGCCGCGGCGGCTTCGACCTTCGCGTCGAGGTCGGCTTCGGGGTAGACGCCGGTGATCAGGCCGCGGCGGACCGCCTCGGTGACCGGCAGGCGATCGCCCAGCAATGCCATTTCGGCGGCCAGCGGACGACCGGCCGCGGCGGCGACCATCGCGGCCGCACCGCCATCGGGCATGAGGCCGATATTGATGAAGGCCAGCAGTAGGTACGCGTCCTCGGAGGCGTAGGTGAGGTCGGCCGCGAGCGCGAACGCGACGCCGACACCGGCGGCCGCGCCGCGCACCCGGGCGATCACCGGGATCGGCGCGTCCACGATCGCCTTGATCATGGAGTTCGCCGCGTCCATGGTCATTTCCGGCGTGATGCCGCGGGTCTTCTCGCCGGGTGCGGCCGCCAGATCCGCGCCGGTGCAGAAATCGCCGCCCGCGCCGGTGAGTACGATCACCCGGACCGCGGGGTTCTCATATGCCGAAAGCACCGTCCCGGCGAGCCCGACCATGGTGTCGTAGTCCAGGGCGTTCTTGCGCTTGGGATTGGTGATGGTGACACGCAGCACCCGGTCGTCCAGCACAGCGGTGTAGCCCGGGGTCGTCGCAGTGTTGCTCATGTCTGCTCCTGCTCTGCGTGCGGTGCGAATCGCAGCGCAATGTGTTCAGCTGTGCGAATTGTGGTTAACTTAGGTGGATCCGTCCGGCACTGTCAACAGCCGGTGCCGTTGAGAAGGAGAAAGTGCATGGTCGCCGATCGCAGCGAAGCAGGACTCGCTTCCGCGCGACCTTCCGGCGACCCCGGCCCCCGGCGACGGCCCAAGAATCGCAAGGCCCAGATTGTCGGCGTGGCCGCCCGCGCCTTCGCTGAGCGGGGCTATCACCCGGTCGGCGTGGACGAGATCGCCGCCGAGGTCGGCATTTCCGGGCCCGCGCTGTACCGGCACTTCAGCAATAAATACGCCATGCTCGTCGCCGCCGCCGAAATGGGCGCGCAGCAACTCCTGGACGCCGCCAAGGCCGCCGACAACCCGAAGCTGGAAGCGGAACCGCGACTCACCGCACTGATCCGCGGCATCACCGAGTACACCATCGAGGTGCGGCGCGAGGGCGGCCTCTACCGCTGGGAGCGCCGCTACCTGGAGCGCGATGACCGCGCCCGCATTCGCGTCATCTACGCCGAACTGCACGAGACCGTCGCCGCCGCCATCGCCGAGCTGTACCCGGACGCCGATCCCGCCGATGTCATGCTGCGGTCCGCCGCGGTGCTGTCCGCCATCGGCAGCGTCACCGGACATCGCACCGCACTGTCCAACGCGCGAATCGTGGCCCTGCTCAACGACATCTGCTGGGATATCCTGCGCGCCGAGCTACCCCCGCCGCCCCCGCCCGTCACCGGCGACGCGATCGTGCGCGGGCTGCCCGTCATCTCCAAACGCGAACAGCTGCTCACCGAGGCGATTCGGATCTTCGGCAGGCAGGGCTATCACGAATCCAGCATCGAGGAGATCGGCGCGGCCGCGGGCATCAACGCCTCCAGCGTCTACCGCTACTTCAGCAGTAAGGCCGATCTGCTCGCCGCCGCCTTCCACCGCACCGGCGAACGCGTGGCCATCGCCAATGCCGAAGCGCTCTCCGAGGCCACCGGCCGCGCCGACGCCTCGGTCCGGATCGCCGAACGCTTCGCCCGCATGACCTTCGCCATGCCGGAGATCCTGCCGGTGTACTTCGCCGAATTCTCCAATCTGCCCGCGTCCGAACAACATCGGCTGCGCTCGATCCAGCGGCAGAACGTACTGGAGTGGGCGAACCTGCTGGACGGCGATCAGATCGAGGCGCGCTTCCGGGTGCACGCCGCCATCGGCCAGGTCATCGACGTCGGCCGCCGCCTGCGCTTCGACGCCCGCCCCCAGCAGCTCGCACGGGTGCGCGCGCTGATGAGCGCGGTGCTGCTGGGGACCGAATCAGACGCGGTGGCGCAGCCGGAATAGCGCTCGCGCCATGCGCAGCCGCTGAGGATGATTATCGAAGGTGCCCAGCGGATCTCGGTGCCGCTGTTCGGTAATCAACTGCGAGTGTGAGAATTCCAGCAGCGAATGCGGATCGCGAATGCGGCCCGGACCGTTCACGCCGTACACCGGGGTGGCGTTGACCGTCACCAATCCGGTGCGCAGCCGATCCGCGAATTCCGGGACACTGCGCACATCGCGGGTGAAAACCGCTACGGGCAGCGATCTTTCGGGCGCGTTGACCCGTTCCACGGCCTCATCCATATCGGCCACCCGATTGACCACGAGCACCGGGCCCACGGCTTCGCCGGTGATGGCGATGCTGGTTTCGGGGACCTCGGTCAGCACGACGGGTTCGATATAGGGCTCGCGAATCGATTCCAGGCTGCCCACCACGGCCCGGCCGCCCCGGGTGAGCGCGTCCCGGATCTGGCGGCGCACCACATCCAATTGCGCGTCCAGCACCATCGGCCCGTAGGAGGCGCGGCGATCGGCGGCGGGCCGCAGGGCGCGCGCCTGTTCGGCGACGAGTTCCAGGAACGGCTCGTACACCGAATCGGCCACGTAGACCACGTGCACCCCGGCCGGATGCTGTCCGGAATGCGCCATGGCACCGTGGATCGCCGCCGCGGCGGCCGTGTCCAGCCGGGCGTCGACCTGCACGATCATCGCCCCGCGCCCGCCCTGTTCGACGACCAGGGGAGTGCCGGACTGGGCGCACAGCGCGGTCACCTCGCGGGCTCCGGCGAGCGAACCGGTGTAGGCGATCTTGTCCAGATGGGCTTTGCACAGTGCGGCGGCGGTGCCGCTGTCACCGGTAACCACCTGCAGCACAGGCTGACTGGGGGAGAGCCGATTCCAGCTGTCCGCCAGCCAGGCACCCACACCCGGGGTGAGCTCACTGGGTTTGAACACCACGGTGTTACCCGCGGCCATCGCGCTCGCGATCGAATTCATCGGCGCGAGAACGGGATTGTGCCAGGGACCGAGCACACCGACCGCGCCCAGCGGCAGCTGTCCGATGGAGCCGGGCCGATCGCGGCGGAACCGGGTGGCGGTGCGGGTGGTGCGGCTCAGCGTCCGTTCGGCATGGCGGGCAACCCAATCCAGATGTTCGACCGCCAGGGTCACCTCGACGGCGGCGTCCAGCCGTGGCTTGCCGGTCTCATTGCTGATCATCTCGACCAGATCCCGGGTGCCGCGCGCGATGGCGCGCTTCCAATCCAGCAGCCAGCGTTTGCGCCCGGCGAAATCCAGTGCCGCCCACCATTGTTCGGTGGTGCGGGCGGCGCGAACGGCGCGCGTCAGCTCACCGGCGCCCATAATCGCGAAATCACCCACGACCTCCCCGGTTCGCGGGTCGTACGAAGTAAGGACCTTGGCGCGGCCCGTTCCCGTGCGCGCCGCCCGTGGCTGCTGCGCAGACTCGGCCATGGTTACCCTCTCGTGGCCATCGAACACTCCCCTCCTCGTCAGACTATGGTTCCGCGCGCACCCCGGACAAGGTGCGGAAATTCCATCAGACCGCCCGGTCTGGCTCTGGATCAGCGGCTATTCGGAAACCTATTGGTTTGTGGCCAAGGTCACGTTTGTCCGGCAGCTGCTGAGGCAAAGCAACGACCCAGTTTCCGGACGGCCGGTAACATCGCGCGCGACGGAGTGGATCATCCCCGAGGGGATGTGGGGACCCGCCGCCCGGGGCGACTCGAATTGCCCGCCCAGCCGATAGTGGAGAGTTGATGCCGAGCTTGGACAAACCGGATTCGCCGCAAACCGTGACAGCAGTACGCGACGGGAGCGAACCGGCCGTATACGTCGAAGACGTACGCAAATCGTTCGGCGACGTGCACGCCCTGCGGGGCATCAGTTTCACCGCAGCCCGCGGCCAGGTGCTCGGCATCCTCGGACCCAACGGTGCGGGCAAGACCACCTGCGTCAAGATCCTGTCCACCCTGCTGCGCCCCGATTCCGGCATCGCCAAGGTCGCCGGACACGATGTGCGCAAGGACGCCGCCGCGGTACGCCGGTCCATCATGATGACCGGGCAGTACGCCGCCCTCGACGAGAACCTCTCCGGTCGCGAGAACCTCGAACTCTTCGGACGGCTCATGGGCCTGCCGCGCAAGGCCGCCCGCCAGCGCGCCGACGCCCTGCTCGAGGAATTCGACCTCACCAGCGCGGGCCGCCGCGCGGTCCGGCACTACTCCGGCGGTATGCGCCGGCGCGTCGATATCGCCTGCGGACTCGTGGTGCGACCCGAAGTGGTGTTCCTCGACGAACCCACCACCGGCCTCGACCCGCGCAGCCGCCAGGGCGTCTGGGATCTGGTCAACGCGCTCAAGACACAGGGCATCACGGTACTGCTGACCACGCAGTATCTCGAGGAAGCCGATGTGCTGAGCGACAACATCATCGTCATCGACAAGGGCACCGTCATCGCCGAGGGCACCGCGGACGCGCTCAAGGAGAAGACCGGCGGCAGCTACTGCGAGGTCGTGCCGCTCGATCCGACCCACCTGAGCCAGGCCGCCGACGCGCTCGGCGATCTGGTGCCCGCCAGCGTGCGCGCCGAGGTCAATGGCAGCGACCGGCTGTCGATTCCGGCCCCGGAAGGCGCCGCGACGCTGGCCGAGGCGCTGCGCCGACTCGACAGCGCCGGAATCGAACTCGCCGATATCGGACTGCGCCGCCCCTCGCTCGACGATGTGTTCCTCTCGCTCACCGGACATTCGGGCGGCACCCAATGAGCGCTCCCGCCGTCGAGCGCAGCGACCTATTCGCGGGACTGCCCAGGTCCAAGCCGAACAGCTTCGGCCAGTGGCGCGCACTCACCGGCCGCATCCTGTGGGTGATGGCCACCAAGGGTGAACTCGCCTTCGCCTGCGTCACCCCGCTGGTGCTGACCCTCGGCTTCTACCTGCCGCTCAAATACGTCATGAACTTCCGCGGCATCGACTACGCGCAGTTCGTCATGCCGATCATCGTGCTGCAGACCATGTCCGTGACCATGATGTCGAATGCGCAGATGGCCGCGTTCGAGGCCATGACCGGATTCAACACCCGCTTGCAGACCATGCCGGTCGGCAAGATGGTGCCGCTGCTCTCGCGCATCAGCGCGGGCATGGTGCGGTCCATCGTCTCGCTGGCCGCCGCCATCGGCTGGGGCCATATGATCGGCTTCCACTTCGTGGCGGGCTGGGGCCAGACCATATTGTTCTGCGCCTTCTCCCTCGCGGTCGGCACCGTGCTCGGCATCGGCGCGGACGCGCTCGGCTCACTCACCAAGAGTCCCGAATCGCTCAGTCAGGCATTGACCCTGCCGACGCTCATCTTCGGCATGCTGTCCTGCGGGTTCGTGCCGGAATCCGGCTTCCCGGAATGGGTTCGGCCGTTCGTGCGCAATCAGCCCATCTCACAGTTCTCGTTCGCCATGCGCGATATGGCCGCGAACGGCGTGACCTGGGACGTGTTTTGGGTGCCGCTGCTGTGGGTGGTCGGCGCCGCGGTGCTGTTCACCCCGGCCGCGGTCTGGGCGAGTATGAGGCGGTCATGAGTTCCGTAGTCGAGGCCGGCACGCTCGAGGGCGATGTGGAAACGGTCGAAAAGGATTCCTGGGCGGGGCATCAGCCGCTGCCCAAGGTGCGCCCGCGCAATGAGCGGGCCGTACTGGTGTGGCTGGAACAGAGCCTCATCCAATGCAAGCGACTGCTGATCGGCTGGGCCCGCGACCCCGCGACCACCATTCAGACCATCGTGTACCCGGCCGCGACGCTGATCATGTTCCGCATCGTGCTCGGTGACTCCATCACCTCGGCCACCGGTGAACCCAGCATCTACGGCACCGTGCCGATGGTCATGCTGGTCGCGGCCATGTCCGGATCGGTGGTGTCCGCGCTCGGCTTCAAGGTCGAGAAGGTCACCGGACTGCTCGGGCGATTCTGGACCATGCCCGTGCACCGCGCGGCCGGACTCACCGGGCGACTGCTCGCCGAGGCCATCCGCGTCCTGGCCACCTCGCTGATCGTGCTCGCGGTCGGACTGTGCCTGGGCTTCCGATTCTGGTTCGGCCCAGCCGCTTCCATCGCCATGCTGTTGATCCCGGTGCTGTTCGGCATCGGCTTCGCGGTGCTGGTGACCGCGCTCGCCACCATCACCGAGGGCGTGATGCTGGTGCAGGTCATCGGCGTCATCAATACCCTGCTGATGTTCTTCAACACCGGTTTCGTGCCGGTCTTCGCGTACCCGACCTGGTTGCAGAAGACGGTGGAGAACCAGCCCATGAGTACGGCCATCGACGCCATGCGCGGTCTCGCCTACGACGGGCCGATCGCCATGCCGCTCATGAAGACGGTCGCGTGGGCCATCGGCATGGTGCTGGTATTCGGGTATCCGGCGATCCGCGGCTACCGCCGGGCAGCCGAGACCGGAGCCTGATCGTTCGCTGACTCGGGGCGGTACTCGGTGCACACCGGGTGCCGCCCCGTCGTCGTTCCACCGGTGGTCAGAGTGTGAAAATGCGTCTCGCATGCGAGCTTTGAGCCGATTGCGGAGGCGCAGTGAGAGTGTGGCGCGCGTCACGCTAGGGTATGCGCATGGCTTACCTGGTAACCGGAGCAACCGGGTTCATCGGTCGGTTCCTGGTTCCTCAACTCATCAAGCGCGGTGCCGACGTCCATGTGCTGGTGCGCCCCGGCGAAGACTCCGTCCTGCGCTTCAACCGCTGCCTGCGCGGCTGGGACGCGGGGGACCGGGTCCGCGCCGTCCGCGGCGACCTCAGCGCGCCCGGCGTCGGCATCGACCCGGACTGGATTGCCGCGCACCGGGGTTCGATCGACCACGTCTTCCACCTCGCCGCCGGACTCGACTCCGTCGCACCCGGCGGCGGCACCCGGCGCATCGCCGAACTCGCGGCGCGGCTGGAAGCGGGCCTGCTGCACCATGTTTCGACCGTGCAGATCGCCGGCGGCTGGGACGGGGTGTTCACCGAGGACATGTTCGACGTCGGCCAGGTGCTCGGTTCGCCGTACCAGCGCGCCATGCTCGAGGCCGAGAAGGCGGTCCGAGATCAGGACGGGGTGCCGTGGCGGATCTACCGGCCCTCCATCGTCATCGGCGATTCGCACACCGGCGAGATCGACCGCATCGACGGGCCCTACTACTTCTTCCGGCTGCTGCGCATGGCGGCGCAACTGCCGCGCATCCTGCCCGTGGTGTCACCGAAACTGGGGACCACCAATATGGTTCCGGTCGACTACGTGGTGCGCGCGCTCGACCACATCGCGCACCGGCCCGGCGGCGGGGGAGCCACCTATCACCTGTCCGACCCGCGCGAACAGAGCGTCGCCGAGGTCTTCAACCTCTTCGCCGACGAGGCGGGCGCACCGCACCTGATGGAGGTGCTGCCCAAACAGACCCTCGACGTGAGCCTGCGCGTCCCCGGTATGGGCTGGGCGCTGCGCCAGGTCGGCGTACCCGCCGAGGTCATCGAACACAGCGAATTCAGCTGCCACTTCGACTCCCGGCAGGCGCAGGCCGCACTCGCCGGAACCGATATCAAGGTGCCGCCGCTGGTCGGCTACGCACCCATCATCTGGAAGTACTGGATCGAGAACTGGGTGTGAGCGCGAGACCGTCAGGGCGTGGAGGTCTGTTCGTGATCGGATAGCTCGGCGCGCGGCTCCGCACGGCCGTAATCCCAACCCACCCAGCGGTTTCGGTTGCGCCAGCCGACCAGGTCGAAGCGCCAGTTGAACGGCCAGGTGCGGGCGACCGTCATGAACAGCACCCCGCCCAGCGCGGCGTAATCGTCATGCGCGGACAGCAGCGCCCGCTGCTGGCGCGGCGATGCGGTGAAGAACGCGTCGAACATGGAGACCGACTGTTCGGTGGTGAGCCGCCCCAGGCCGTACACCCCGCGCATGCGCATCCAATAGACCAGCCGCGCCTGCCGCGACCACAGCGCCGCGATCGGATCCTCGCCCCGGCGAACGGCTTCGACGGCGGTATCGGCCAGCGCCAGCGAATCCGCCACGCTGTATCCGGTGCAGGGATGCATCATCCCGCCCCGCGAACCGAACGGAACCACCTGCCCCGCACCGGCTTTCGGCGGCGCGTCATCCAGCGGATAGTGCGCGGCCTCGGTGGGTTCATCGCCGGTGAGCCGAATCCCGTGCCGCTCCAGCCGATGCAGCGTCCGCTTGCGCAATTCGTGCTGCGGCATACCGCCCTGCAATCCGAGACTGGTCTCCTCGAAAACCACGGTCCCGTCGCCCAGCGGCATGGCGTAGAGGAAGGAGGGCGGCTCATCGGCCCCCGCGCCGTTCTCGCTCCGCCAATCCAGCAGCAGGCCCTCGCCGGGCGTGACCATGGGCGCGGCGATCTCCTCGCGCACGAAAATGCCGTGTGCCGCAGCGGTTCTGCGCTGTCCCGGCGCGGCCTGCCCGCGGGTGTCGACAACCACATCGGCCCGAATCTCGGTGCCGTCCGCCAACTCCACCCGATGTGCGTCGACCACCGTGGCCCGTCCCGCGCGGACAGTGGCGTCATCCAGCGGCAGCGCGGCCTTCAACCCCGGCTTCGACAGCACGCAATACGGCCGATCGATCCGATGCTCGGCCTTGGTCCACACCACCGGCCGCTCCACCCGGCTGGCAATCACGCTCTGCGGCAACCACTCCGGCAGTTCATCGATCCAGCAGGAGTACGTCGGCGGCCACAATCGCTCCGGCCGCGGATCCACCGCGACGACCTTCAATCCGGCGGCCATGGCCCGATGGGCCAGCGCCTGCCCCGCGGGCCCCAGCCCGACGATGCAGATATCCGCCACCCCATTTACCGCCAGGCCACTCATACTTCGCATTCAAACAGCCCCGCCCCGGAACCGATAGGTCCGGGGCGGGGTGGTTTCGAATGTCCTGCTCTACTTCGGCGTCACCCAGGTGGTGATATCCGCGTGCACCACCTCGAGGCCGGACTTGTCGTAGATCGACACGGGGACCACGAGGTTCTGGCCCTCGGTGATCGACGGGAAGTCGGGCAGTTCGGGGAGCTTGGCCACCGCGCGCAGGCTGGAGTTGGCCTTGGCCAGGTACTGCACATTCATGGCCTTGGGAATCCAGCGGTGCGTGTCCGGGACGGTGGCCTCGGACAGCATGCCCATGGCGACCTCGGCGAGATTGCAGGCCGCGATGGCGTGGAAGGTGCTCAGGTGGTTGTGGATACCGAACCATTTCGGCGCGGTGACCTCGCACAGTCCGGGTTCGAGGCGGATCACGGTCGGGAGCACGGTGCCGAAGTAGGGGACGCGCGCGACCATGCCGAGGGAGAAAAGGGTGTGGCCGAGCCGATTGTCCGGCAGCTTCTTCCAGCCGCGGTAGGTGGCGGTCTCTTTCGTCATATCGGGTATCTTACTCAAAAGTAAGTTATCCGGAAGCCGGGTGCCGCCGAGTTCATCGCGGATCATCGCGACGCGCCCGGGCTGCGACACCCCGTAGGTCACGGGTCGCTCGGAACGCCGGTTGTGACCTGCCCCATCGCGTTTTCGGTCCGGTGGGGGGTCGATTTGAAGTCCCCCATAGCCGTGGGGCATACTGTTCAGGTTGCCCGCACCGGGTTGTGCCTTCCTACGGGAAAGTCGCAGGTGGTGACGGGGAAGCAAGACCCACTCTTGTACCTCGCCGTTTAGGCGCGGGTGCTTCCGGGACAAGGTTCCAAGGCTCAGAGATCACTCGGGCCGAAGAATGAGCGGATGGGCGACACGCCCGACCGCGTGGACCGGACGGAACCATGACAGATGAACAGCGGCGATGGATCGGGCCCCAGGTGGGCCGGTCGTGTGGTGGCTGATGCGTCTTCGTGTGTTCGGGCTGTGCAAATGAGGGTGTTTCGGGAGCGAAAGCTCCTGGGGCACAAACGTTAAGCGGAGAAAAGGACACTCAGCGTGGCGGGACAGAAGATCCGCATCAGGCTCAAGGCCTACGACCATGAGGCGATCGACGCGTCTGCGCGCAAGATCGTCGAGACGGTGACCCGTACCGGTGCCCGTGTCGTCGGCCCGGTGCCGTTGCCCACCGAAAAGAACGTGTACTGCGTCATCCGTTCGCCGCACAAGTACAAGGACTCGCGCGAGCACTTCGAGATGCGTACGCACAAGCGGCTGATTGACATTCTCGACCCCACGCCGAAGACGGTCGACGCTCTCATGCGTATCGACCTCCCGGCCAGCGTCGACGTCAACATTCAGTGACGGGGATTCCAGATATGACTGACAACAAGAGCAGGCCGGCTGCCGGCATCCTGGGAACCAAGCTCGGTATGACCCAGGTCTTCGACGAGAAGAACCGCGTTGTTCCGGTGACCGTCGTCAAGGCCGGTCCGAACGTCGTGACCCAGATCCGCACCGCCGAGCGCGATGGCTACGCCGCCATCCAGATCGCTTACGGCGCAATCGATCCGCGCAAGGTGAACAAGCCGGTTTCCGGCCAGTTCGCCAAGGCCGGTGTCACCCCTCGCCGCCACATCACGGAGATCCGCGTCGCTGACGTCGATTCCTTCGCGGTCGGCCAGGAAATCGGCGCGGACGCCTTCGAAGAGGGCACCTACGTCGACGTGACCGGAACCTCCAAGGGCAAGGGCTTCGCCGGCACCATGAAGCGTCACGGCTTCGCCGGTCAGGGCGCCTCGCACGGTGCGCAGGCTGTGCACCGTCGTCCGGGTTCCATCGGTGGTTGCTCCACCCCGGGCCGCGTGTTCAAGGGCATGCGCATGTCCGGCCGGATGGGTAACGACCGCGTCACCACGCAGAACCTCTCGGTCCACAAGGTGGACGCCGAGAACGGTCTGCTGCTGATCAAGGGCGCGATCCCGGGCCGCACCGGCGGCATTGTGATCGTCAAGAGTGCAGTGAAGGGTGGTGCCCGGGCATGAGCACCGAGACCAAGACCAACCTGACGCTTCCGGTCAAGGCCGCAGGCGGCAAGACCGAAGGCACCGTCGAGCTCCCCGCGGAGATCTTCGACGTGACCGCCAACATCGCGCTGATGCACCAGGTCGTCGTGGCCCAGCGTGCCGCGGCTCGCCAGGGCACGCACGCCACCAAGACCCGCGGTGAAGTCCGCGGTGGTGGCCGCAAGCCTTACCGCCAGAAGGGCACCGGCCGCGCCCGTCAGGGTTCGACCCGTGCGCCGCAGTTCGCCGGTGGTGGCACCGTCCACGGCCCGCAGCCGCGCGATTACAGCCAGCGTCTGCCCAAGAAGATGAAGGTCGCCGCACTGCGCGGTGCTCTGTCGGACCGGGCGCGCAACGAACGCATCCACGTGATCACCGAACTGGTCCCGGGTCAGACCCCGTCGACCAAGGTCGCCAAGAGCTTCCTCGCCGAGCTTTCGAGCCGCAAGCAGCTCCTGGTCGTCGTCGGCCGCGAGGACATCGCCACGTGGAAGAGCGTTGCGAACCTGCAGAACGTGCACCCGATCGCTCCCGATCAGCTGAACACCTATGACGTGCTGAAGGCCGATGAGGTCATCTTCTCCGTCGAGGCGCTCAACGCCTTCGTGCACGGCCCTGCCGAAGCTGCACAGGAGGAGAGCAAGTGACCACGATCGCCGACCCCCGCGACATTCTGCTGGCGCCGGTCATCTCCGAGAAGTCCTACGGACTGATCGAAGAGGGTACGTACACCTTCATCGTGCACCCGGACTCCAACAAGACGCAGATCAAGATTGCCGTCGAGAAGGTCTTCGGCGTCACGGTGACCAGCGTCAACACCGCTAACCGTCAGGGCAAGCGCAAGCGGACCCGCGCCGGTTACGGCAAGCGCAAGAACACCAAGCGCGCGCTCGTGACCCTCTCGGCCGACAGCAAGCCCATCGAGATCTTCGGAGGCCCGGTCGCGTAAGCGCCTGGGAATCCAGAAAGTAGAGAAGAACTCATGGCAATTCGTAAATACAAGCCGACTACCCCGGGTCGTCGTGGCGCTTCGGTTTCGGACTTCGCCGAAATCACCCGCTCGACCCCCGAGAAGTCGCTGCTGCGTCCGCTCACCAAGACCGGTGGCCGTAACGCTCAGGGCCGCATCACCACCCGTCACAAGGGTGGTGGCCACAAGCGCGCCTACCGCGTCATCGACTTCCGCCGCCTCGACAAGGACGGTATCCCGGCCAAGGTCGCTCACATCGAGTACGACCCGAACCGCACCGCCAACATCGCGCTGCTGCACTTCGCCGACGGCGAGAAGCGGTACATCATCGCGCCCAAGGGCATTGCCCAGGGCACGAAGATCGAGTCCGGCACCGGCGCCGACATCAAGCCCGGCAACAACCTGCCGCTGCGCTCGATCCCGACCGGTACCACCATCCACGCGGTCGAACTGCGTCCGGGTGGCGGCGCCAAGATGGCTCGCGCCGCGGGTATGAGCATTCAGCTGCTGGGTAAGGAAGGCGCCTACGCCGTCCTGCGTATGCCTTCCGGTGAAATCCGTCGCGTCGATGTGCGCTGCCGCGCCACCATCGGCGAGGTCGGCAACGCCGAGCAGTCGAACATCAACTGGGGCAAGGCCGGCCGTATGCGCTGGAAGGGCGTCCGCCCGACCGTCCGTGGTGTCGTCATGAACCCGGTCGACCACCCGCACGGTGGTGGTGAAGGTAAGACCTCCGGTGGTCGCCACCCGGTCTCGCCGTGGGGTAAGCCGGAAGGCCGCACCCGCAAGCCCAACCGTCCCAGTGACAAGCTCATCGTCCGCCGCCGCGGCAAGAAGCGTTAAGGAGGAGGTTAGACATGCCACGTAGCCTGAAGAAGGGCCCGTTCGTCGACGGCCACCTCCTGAAGAAGGTGGACGTTCAGAACGAGAAGGGCACGAAGCAGGTCATCAAGACCTGGTCGCGTCGTTCCACCATCATTCCCGATTTCATCGGTCACACCTTCTCGGTCCACGACGGCCGTAAGCACGTGCCGGTGTTCGTGTCCGAGAACATGGTTGGACACAAGCTCGGTGAATTCGCGCCGACGCGGACGTTCCGCAGCCACGTCAAGGAAGATCGGAAGAGCAAGCGGCGATGAGCACTGAAACTCAGAATCAGACCGCGCGCGCAACCGCCAAGCACGTGCGCGTGACGCCCATGAAGGCTCGTCGTGTCGTGGACCTGGTCCGCGGCAAGCGTGTCGAGGATGCGCTGAACATCCTGCGGTTCGCCCCGCAGGCTGCCAGCGAGCCGGTCGCCAAGGTTGTCGCTTCGGCGGCCGCCAACGCCGAGAACAACCTCGGCCTGAACCCGGCGACCCTGGTCATCTCGACGGCGTTTGTCGACGAGGGCGCGACCATGAAGCGTTTCCAGCCGCGTGCCCAGGGCCGTGCGTTCCGGATTCGCAAGCGCACCAGCCACATCACCATCGAGGTCGAGAGCGTGCCCACTGCCGGCGCTGCCACTCGTAGCCGCCGGAAGGGAGGGGCAAAGTAAATGGGACAGAAAATCAACCCCCATGGCTTCCGCCTCGGTATCACCACCGACTGGAAGTCGCGTTGGTACGCCGATAAGCAGTACAAGGAATACGTCGGCGAAGACGTCAAGATCCGCAAGCTCCTCTCCACCGGTATGGAGCGCGCGGGCATCTCGAAGGTCGAGATCGAGCGCACCCGCGATCGCGTCCGTGTGGATATCCACACCGCGCGTCCGGGCATCGTGATCGGCCGTCGTGGCGCCGAAGCCGACCGCATCCGTGCCGAGCTGGAGAAGCTCACCGGCAAGCAGGTGCAGCTGAACATCCTCGAGGTCAAGAACCCCGAGTCGGATGCGCAGCTCGTTGCCCAGGGTGTGGCCGAGCAGCTGTCGAACCGTGTGGCGTTCCGTCGTGCGATGCGTAAGGCCATTCAGTCGGCCATGCGTTCGCCGAACGTCAAGGGCATCCGCGTGCAGTGCTCGGGCCGCCTCGGTGGCGCCGAAATGTCGCGCTCGGAGTTCTACCGCGAAGGCCGTGTGCCGCTGCACACCCTTCGTGCGGACATCGACTACGGCCTGTACGAGGCCCGCACCACCTTCGGCCGCATCGGCGTGAAGGTGTGGATCTACAAGGGCGACATCGTCGGTGGCAAGCGTGAGGTCACCGCGACCGCAGCGCCGGCCGGCGACCGTGATCGCCCGCGTCGTGAGCGGCCGAGCCGCCCGCGTCGTTCGGGTGCCCAGGGCACAACCGCGACCAGCACTGAGGCCGGGCGTGCCGCGACTGCTGTCGCGGAGGCTCCGGCTGAGACGACCCAGGAGGGCTGACCTATGTTGATGCCTCGCAAGGTCAAGCACCGTAAGCAGCACCACCCGAGCCGTTCGGGCATGTCCAAGGGCGGCACGGCGGTTTCCTTCGGTGAGTACGGCATCCAGGCTCTGGAGCCGGCTTACGTGACCAACCGTCAGATCGAGTCGGCGCGTATCGCGATGACCCGCCACATCAAGCGTGGCGGCAAGATCTGGATCAACATCTACCCCGATCGCCCGCTCACCAAGAAGCCGGCCGAAACCCGCATGGGTTCCGGTAAGGGTTCGCCGGAGTGGTGGATCGCGAACGTGAAGCCCGGACGGGTCATGTTCGAGATGTCTTACCCGAACGAGGAGACCGCTCGTGAGGCCCTGCGCCGCGCGATGCACAAGCTCCCCATGAAGTGCAGGATCGTGACGCGAGAGGAGCAGTTCTGATGGCTACCGCTAATCCGGCAGCAGAGCTGCGTGAGCTGACCGAGGAAGAGCTCGTCGCGAAGCTTCGCGAAGGCAAGGAAGAGCTGTTCAACCTGCGCTTCCAGATGGCGACCGGTCAGCTGACCAACAATCGTCGCCTGCGTGTGGTCCGTCACGAGATCGCCCGCATCTACACGGTCATGCGTGAGCGCGAGCTCGGCCTGGCCTCCGGTCCGCAAGGCAAGGGAGACGCCGCATGAGCGACGTAAAGGGCCCGGCCAAGACGCCGGCCAAGGCAGAAGAGCGTGGCCAGCGCAAGGTGCGCATCGGTTACGTTGTGTCCGACAAGATGACCAAGACCATCGTGGTCGAGCTGGAAGATCGCGTGAAGCACAAGCTTTACGGCAAGATCATCCGCACCACCTCGAAGGTCAAGGCGCACGACGAGAACGAGATCGCCGGTATCGGTGACCGCGTGCAGCTGATGGAGACCCGTCCGCTGTCCGCCACCAAGCGCTGGCGTCTGGTCGAGGTGCTGGAGAAGGCCAAGTAAGGTCTGCTCCATCCTCGACGACAGTCGAAATACGAAGGCCCGCTTCCCCTGTGGAGGCGGGCCTTCGTCGTATCACGGGTCAGGTGATCAGAGCGCGCCCATATCGGCGGATAGCCAGTGCTCGGGACGCATGTAAACCGCGACCTGTTCGCCGATGCCGAGTTCCTCGGTGGACTTCAGGTACTTGTCGACCTGCGGGGGAGTGAGATAGCGCGAGGCCATCTCATGGTGCATCTCGTCGGTCATGACGGTGATGCGGTCGATCGGGCCCTCGGCCGTCACATAGCGGACGGTGGGTTCCACCACCTGCGCCATGATGCTGAAGCGGCCGGACTCCTTCAGCAGGCGCATCTTCTGTGACTCGGGCCCGGTGATGATCCACAGTTCGCCGCCGGGGGTGTACTGGTACCAGATGGGGACGTTCAGGGGCGCGCGACCGGGCTTGTTGTTCACGGCCAACGCGCCGATGTGTGGTTGGGCCAGGAAACTCTGTCGTTCTTCCAACGTCAGTGCCATACCTCCACGCTAGCGCGGGGGTACGACCGGTTCGGGTCGCCGGGACAGATCGGGGACGCCGAACAGCGCCATCGTCACCTGATAGACGTGCGTGGTGAGGGTCGGCAGCGCGCGCGGTCCAGGGCCCTGGATGCAGTCGCGAATGCGATCGTCGATGGCTCCGATGAGGGCGTCGAAGAAGTCGTCGGGAATCTCGGCGGGGATGTCACCGGCGGCGTGGCCGATCCGGAAGGCGGCCCGCATGCGCTGTGCCAGACGGTTTTTCATATGCCGCCGCTGTTCCGCCACCACGGGTCCGGCGGCGAGGCATTCCACGTGCAGGGCGCGGGCGCAGTCGGCGTTGTCGCTGAGCGCGCGCAGGTATTCGCCGAGCGTGGTGTGGATGAGTGTGCGCCAGTCGGAATGCGGTGTGCTGGCGATACTTCGGTCGAGCTGTTCGATGACGAGGTCGACCGCGGCCTCGAAGGCGGCGAGGAAGCATTCGTCCCGATCCCGGAACAGCTGATAGAAGGTGCGCCGCGAAACCCCTGCGCGCGCAACGATATCCGCCACCGTGGTGGCGTTGTAGCCGCGTTCGGAGACGGCCTCGAGCACGCCGAAGAAGATGCGCATGCGCTGTGAGTGCACGACGTCCTCCGGATTGATGCCGTGGGTGCCGGGCGGCAGGCGGCGGCGATCGAAGCCGGATTCCAGAGCCATCTCCAGAGCATAGAGTCGCGCGGGCTGTGAGGCGCGCCACAGTTGGGGCAAAGCTGTGACCCAGACACCATTCGTGGCCATCATAGGTACGCCACAGTTTATAAGCCGGGATCGTGTCGGATGCCCGGATGGAGGGGAGCACGCATGATCGGGAGAGCCCGCAGCCACCTGATCCGAGTAGCCATAGCCGCCGTAGCCATCACCATGACCTCGCTGTCTGTGACGCCGACCGCCGCGGCCGAAACCCCGCCGGACGGCGGTGAACTCGGGCAATCCTGGCTGGCCGCGCACGACGGACCGGCGAAATATCCGGGCCGCTATCCCGGCGAGGTGCACATCGATTTCGATGTGCCGATCACCATGAGCGACGGAACGGTGTTGAAGGCCAATGTGTATCGGCCCGTCGACGCCAATGGCGTACCGGTCACCGATCCGCTGCCGACCATCGTCAATCTGACGCCCTATACCAAGTTCGCGTCCTGGCTGGCCGATGTGGCGCTGTCGGTGCCGTGGCTGTCCGATGCCCTGATCCAACTGGTGAACAGCGTGGATCTGACCGGGACACCACTGTCCTCGGTCACGGATCTGACCCGGGTGCTCAGCGGCGGCGCGGCCCGGACCTTCGGCGCGGACCGCAGGCTCATCCAGCACGGTTACACCCAGATCGTGGTGGACACCCGCGGCACCGGCTATTCGCAGGGCGCGTGGCAGTTCTTCCAGAGTCGCGAGACCCAGGATTCGGTCGAGGTGATCGACTGGGCATCGAAACAGCCCTGGTCGGACGGCAATATCGGGATGAACGGCATCTCGTACTCGGGCATCAACCAGTACATGGTGGCCGCGCAGAATCCGCCCGCGCTCAAGGCGATCTTCCCGGTGGAGGGCAGTACCGACAAGATCGGTGACGTGGCCGCGCCCGGTGGCGGGCTCGGTTTGTTCGCGCCGCTGTACATCGCGTTCATCGATGTGATCCAGAACTTCCCGGATCCGGTCGGCGTCGTACTCGGCCATCTGGACGCGAAATGGCTGATGGACCGTGTCACAACGCCTTTCGAGTTCTTCGACTACATCATCATGGCGCTGACGCCCTCGGTGGATCTGCTGCCCGAGCCGCTGAAACAGGCATTGCGGCCGGGAAGTGAACTGCGCGAGGCGTTCTCGGACAGTCATCCCGAGCGCATCAAGGTGCCGACCTTCGCGTACGGCGGCTGGCAGGACATCTTCGCGCCGTCCAGCGCCATGTCGTTCGATCGGATTCCGCTGCCGCCGGAGCAGAAGAAGCTGATCATGGGCGACACCTATCACGCGAATCCCGGTTCGGGCCTGGGCAATCCGGGTAAGCCGCCGCGGCTGGACGTGCTCCAGATGGCCTGGTACGACAAGTGGCTCAAGGGCATCGACAACGGTATCGATCAGTACGGCCCGGTGGTGCTGTGGCAGCAGGGCGGCGGCTGGACCGCGACCTCGTGGCTGCCGCGGCCGACGTCGGAGTACCGGCGCATGTACCTCTCGCCCGCGCGCAGCGGTACCGCGAACAGCCTGTACGACGGATCCCTGAACGGCGACGGCACCGATGCCCCCGCGCAGCTGACGGTTTCGCCGCTGACCGGTATCACCGCACTCTGCTCGCGCGATATGGCGGTCGAATCACTGGGGATAACCTCGGTGATCGACGGCTGCACCAAGGATGACCGCATTCACGAGCTCGGCGGCCTGACCTTCACCAGCACACCGGTTTCCGAGGCGACGGTCATCTCGGGGCCGATCAATGTGCATCTGAACACCGCGTACGACTCCTCCGAGGGCTACTGGTCCGTCACGGTGAATGACGTTGCGCCCGATGGTCGTTCGACCGTGGTGGCCAGCGGTCAGCTCACCGCGTCACTGCGTGCGGTGGATGAGGACAAGAGCAAGCGGAACGCGGCCGGTGATCTCACCGAGACGGCGTATCTGCTGACCTTGGATTCCCGGCAGCCGCTGGTGCCCGGTCAGCCGACGACGATCGATATCGCGGTGAATCCCGTTGACGCGGTGCTGCAACCGGGCCATCGGGTGCGAATCGATGTGTACGCCAGCAATTTCCCGCGCGGTGTACTGCTGCCGCCGCTGCTGGTCGAGAGCCGTCTCGCGAATCAGCATGTGCTGCTCGATCCTTCGGAGCCGAGCTACGTCAACCTGCCGTTGAGCCGCGCGATCGCATAGCCCGGCGATCGCATAGTCAGGAGGGGAGAAGGCCCGCTTCCGGTTGGGGGAGCGGGCCTTCGCGCTGTGCGCCGCGGGTTCAGGCGGGGGTGTGCAGGGATTCGACGGTGCGGACCAGCGGTGCCAGTTCGGGATTGCCCGCGGCGTCGTCGAGGGCTTCGCGCAGGGCGGCGTCATTGGTGGGCCGTGCGGCTTCCAAGAGCTCGCGCCCGGCGTCGGTGACCTTGGTGTAGATGCCGCGGCGATCGGTGGGGCAGAGGTACCGCGCGAGCAGTCCGCGATCTTCGAGCCGGGTGACCAGGCGGGTGGTGGCGCTCTGGGACAGCACGATGGCGTCGGCGACCTGTTTCATCTGGAGCATGCCGCCGGTGCCGTCGTGCTGGCGGCTCAGTACGTCGAGCAGGGAGTATTCGCGCACGCTGAGCTCGTGTTTCGCCTGGAGTGCGCGTTCGATGTGCGCTTCGATCCGCCCGTGCAGCACGGTGAGCGCGCACCAGCCCTGGGCGAGACCGGTGAGTGCGGGATCGGTGGCAGTCATATGACCAGGATAGACCACTTCCGCGAATGCCCGCGCTTGCAAGTAACACGCGTCTGCAACTATTGTGTTTGCAATAACGCGCTCTTGCAATCGTATGGAAGGTGTAGTCATGCCGCTCGCACTGCTGGCCCTGGCAATCGGGGCCTTCGGAATCGGCACCACCGAGTTCGTCATCATGGGCCTGCTGCCCGAGGTCGCCGGTGACTTCGGGGTGTCCATTCCGACCGCCGGCTGGCTGGTCACCGGCTATGCGCTCGGCGTCATGCTGGGTGCGCCGATCATGACCGCGCTGGGCACCCGCGTCCCCCGCAAGCGCATGCTCATGCTGCTGATGGGGTTCTTCATCGCCGGGAATCTCATCTCCGCCATCGCCCCGGTCTTCGGCGTCATGCTGATCGGCCGCGTGGTCGCCTCACTGGCGCACGGCGCGTTCTTCGGCATCGGCGCGGTGGTCGCCGCGGATCTGGTCGCCCCGGATCGCAAGGCCGGTGCCATCGCCATGATGTTCACCGGTCTGACGGTCGCCAATGTGGTCGGCGTACCGCTGGGCACCTTCGTCGGTCAGCAGATCGGCTGGCGCGTCACCTTCGCCATCGTGGCGCTGCTGGGTGTGGCGGGTCTGGCCGGAATCGCCAAGCTGGTTCCGAACCTGCCCACGCCCGAGGATGTGAACCTGCGCCGGGAGTTGGCCGCTTTCAAGAATATTCAGGTGTGGCTGGCCAACGGCATGACCGTGCTCGGCTTCGGTGCGGTATTCGCGGCGATCACCTATATCGCCCCGATGATGACCGAGATCGGCGGTTTCGCGGACGGTTCCATCACCTGGCTGCTGGTGCTGCTCGGCCTGGGGATGGTTGTGGGCAATCTGGTGGGCGGTAAATTCGCCGATCGCGCGCTGATGCCGATGCTGTATATCTCGTTGTCCGCGTTGACGATCGCGCTGGCGCTGTTCACGGTCACCGCGCAGGTGAAGGTGCTGGCCGCGATCACCATCTTCGTGATCGGCGCGCTCGGCTTCGCGTCGGTGCCCTCGCTGCAGAAGCGCGTGCTGGATCAGGCTCCCGAGGCCCCGACACTGGCGTCCGCCGTGAATATCGGCGCGTTCAATCTCGGAAATGCCTTGGCCGCGTGGCTCGGTGGGCTGACGCTCTCGGCGGGGCTGGCCTATACCGCGCCGAATTGGGTGGGTGCGGGGCTTGCCGCCTCGGCCCTGGTGCTGGCGCTGGTGTCCGCCGCGCTGGAGCGCCGCGAAACCGGTGCCGCGGCGGCGGTTTCCGAACCCGTTCTCGTCTCGGCGGCGCGCTGACGTCGCGCCCGTCGTCGCGGTTTCCGCGCGGTGGCGGGCATTCGGCGTTTCGCAATTGTGCGTTCGGCGTTTCGCGAGCTGAGCCGTATTCCGTACCGCACGTTCTTGTATGGCGTTTGTCGCATTGCTAGTCTCGGCGACGTGCCCGCTACCGGGTACAGATCCTCGGGCGCGATCGGTGTGTGAATGCTCGACAATGTGGTTCGGGTCGCGATAGTCGGAATGGGACCTCGCGGTCTGAATGTATTCGAACGGATTTGTGCCAATGCTCGACAGCTCGGTAATTGCGCGGGCGTCGAGCTGATCCTGATCGACTCGAAAAGGGTTGGCACGGGCGCGGTCTGGCGGACCGATCAGCCTGCTCAGCTGCTGATGAACACGGTCGCCGAGCAGGTCACCATCTTCACCGATGACACGGTGGAGATGGCCGGTCCGGTAGATAGAGGGCCGAGTTTGTACGAATGGTCCAATTTCCTCGCCAAGATCGGCAATTTCGCCGGATTGCCCTCCGGCGCTTATCGAGAAGCGCTGCGCATCCGCGCCGATACCTATCCGCCGCGCTACTTCTACGGCCATTATCTGCGCTGGGCATTCGAACGCACCCGGGATCGCTATTCCGAATGGGTGCATACGCGCGAAATTGTGGCTACCGCAACCGATTTGTGGGACGGCCCGGGCGGATTGCAGGAACTCGAACTGAGCACCGGCGAACGCATTCGCGGACTGCACGCGGTAGTCCTTGCCCAAGGGCACCTGGGCGAGGAGCCGCCGGAAGAGCCCGGCTCCCTGCATGATTCGGCACGCACCCTGGGCCTGGGCTATACCGCCCCCGCCAATGCCGCCGATATCGACGTGCACGCCATCCCCGAGCGGGAACCGGTGCTCATTCGCGGCCTCGGTCTCACCTTCTTCGACTATCTGGCGCTGCTCACGGTCGGTCGCGGTGGCTGTTTCAAGGAGTCCGACGCCGGACTGGAGTACGTGGCCTCCGGACATGAGCCGCTGATCATGGCGGGCTGCCGCCGGGGCGTACCGCATCACGCGCGCGGTGAGAACCAGAAGGGTGTGGACGGCCGCTACGCGCCGATCCTGTTGAATCCCGAGCGCATCGCCCGATTGCGCAGTCGCTCACGCAAATTCGGCGATGTGTCGTTCCGGCACGATGTGTGGCCGCTCATCGCCCGCGAGGTCGAATCGGTGTACTACGCGGCGCTGCTGGCCGAGCGGCTGAGTCCGCAACGGCTGGAAGCGTTCCGGGACGCCTATCTGGGCGCGCCCGCCGCCGATTCCGCGGAACTGTTGCAGCGCTTCCACATCGGGCAGGACGAGCAGTGGGATTGGTCCACGCTGGTCGATCCCACCGGCGGCCGCGGTTTCGGCGCTCCCGCCGAATTCCACGATTGGCTGCTCGGTTATCTGGACGCCGATGTGCGCGCGGCCCGGCTGGGCAATGTGCGCGGTCCGGTGAAGGCGGCCCTGGATGTGCTGCGCGACCTGCGCAATGAGGTCCGGCTGGTGGTCGATCACGGCGGTATCGCCGGATCGTCGTACCGCGATGATCTGGACCGCTGGTACACGCCCATGAACGCCTTCCTGTCCATCGGCCCGCCCGCCAGCCGCATCGCCGAACTGTCCGCGCTGATCCGGGCGGGCGTGGTGCGGGTCATCGGCCCGGGCATGCGACTGCGGGTCGATAGCGGGCGGCGGCTGTTCAGTGCGGAGTCCCCGCAGGTGGCGGGCTCGCAGGTGCGCGGACGGCATCTCATCGACGCCTGGATGCCCGCACCGGACTTGCGCCGCACCGCCGATCCGCTGCTGCGTAATCTGCTGGGCCGCAAGGATGTCAGCGGTTTCAGCATGGGTTCGCCGGACGGCAGCAGCTATCGCACCGGCGGTCTGGCGCTGGCTCCCAACACCCATCATCTGGTGGACGGTGAGGGCCGAATCCAGCACCGCCGCTACGCCTTCGGGGTGCCCACCGAATCGGTGCGCTGGGTGACCGCGGCCGGTCCGCGACCCGGCGTGAATTCGGTGACGCTGGCGGACGGCGACGGGATCGCCCGCGAGATCCTGACCACACACCGCTATGAGCGCTCCGCGAATTCCTCTGAAAGGCAAGGCGATATGGCGATCGAATACGGTCTGCTGTCCCCGGTGGGGGTGGGCGCCCCGGTGGAATCCCTGCTCGGCGACGATGCCTGGATCGAGGCCATGCTGGAGGTGGAGCTGGCGCTCTCGCGGGCGCAGGCGCGCCTGGGCATGGTGCCCGAGGTGGTGCCCGAACATATGGCCCTCGCGGTGCGCGGCCACACCTTCGATGCCCGTGAGATCGCCGAAGCCGCACGGGGAGCGGCGAATCCGGTGGTGTGCTTCGTGGAGCGGCTGCATCGCGCGGTCGCCGATATCGATCCGGTGAGCGCGAACTACGTGCACTACGGGTCGACCAGTCAGGACATTCTCGATACCGCGACCATGTTGATCGCGGCGCGCGTGCTGTCGGTGATGATCGCCGACCTCAACGGGATTCTGGCCGGACTGGCGGAATTGGCGCGGCGGCACCGCAGTACGCCCATCGCCGGTCGCACCCTGGCCATGCAGGCGGTGCCGACCACATTCGGCGCGAAGGTGGCGGTGTGGATGCAGGGCATTCTGGATGCCCGTGAGCGGTTGTGCCAGGTGCGAACCGGGCTGCCGGTGCAATTGGGCGGTGCGGCGGGCACTTTGGCGTCGTACATCGAATGCGCGCGCTGCGGTGAATCGGAGCTGTCGGTGGCCACCAGCGGCGAGATCATGGAGAAGTTGAGCGCGGAATTCGCCGCGGAACTCTCACTCGCGGTGAGCGCGACCCCCTGGCATACCGTGCGCACCCCGATCGCGGATCTGGCGTCGTCACTGGCGCTTACCTCCGGGGTGCTCGGCAAAATGGCGGTTGACGTGATCTCGCAGTCCCGTACCGAGATCGCCGAGGTCTACGAGCCCGCAGCCGAGGGGCGCGGTGAATCCTCCGCCATGCCGCAGAAGCGGAATCCGGTGCTGAGCACCATGATTCGGGCGGCGGCCCTGCAGGTCCCGGCGCTGGCCTCGACGCTGTTCGGCGCGCTGCTGGCCGAGGATGAGCGCCCCGCGGGTTCCTGGCATGCCGAATGGCAGCCGCTGCGCGAATGTCTACTGCTGGCGGGCGGCGCGGCGCATACCGCGGTGGAATTGGCCGAGGGACTGACCGCCGACGCCGATCGGATGACCGCGAATCTGACGCTCACCGAGGGGCAGATCGTGTCCGAACGCCTGTCCATTCGGCTGGGGCCGCTGCTGGGTAAGCCGGTGGCGAAGAAGACGCTGCAATCGGCGTCGTACGAATCGCAGTCCAGCGCACGGCCTTTGGCCGAGGTGCTGGCCGAATCCCCGGATATCGCACTGCATTTGAGCGGACCCGAACTCGATGATCTGCTGCGCCCGGAGAACTATCTCGGCGCGGCCCCCGATCTGGTGGATCGGGTGCTGCGCCGAATGTGAGGTGAGTGCGGACTACCAGTTCTTGCGGGGGCGATTGGTGGCCGCGCGGCGCTCGGCGTCCTTGATCTTGACGCGTTCGGCTTCGGCCTGCACCGCGACGTAGTTCTTGCGCTCGGCGATCAGCCATTCCGGCGGATCGGCGATCAGGGCCGCGATCTGGGCGCTGGTCATGGCGTCCTCGACGCCCGCGCGGCCGAGCCCGGAGTTGGAGATGCCGAGTTTGCGGGCCGTCACATCGCGCGGGAACGGGCCGTCCCGGTGCAGATCCTGCAGCCACTGCGGCGGGTTGGCGCGCAGCTCGTCCAGCTGGGCGCGGGTGAGCGGTGAGTTCCGGAACTCCTCGGGGGTTGCGGGGAGGTAGATGCCGAGTTTGTCGGCCGCGGTCAGCGGCTTCATGGTCTGGGGTTTCTTGTCCGGGCTCACCTGCTCAGGGTATCGGGCGGGGTCGGGGGAACCGGCCGCGCGGTGCGGTTATCCATGGAGCGGTGCAATAACCTGGGTGGAATGAGCCGGTTCGAGTCGATCGATGTCACGCGTCTGCGCTGGTTCGCCGGGGTTGCGCAGGAGTTGCACTTCGCCCGCGCCGCGCAGGCATTGGGGATTTCCCGGCAGCGGTTGAGTCATACGGTCATCGATCTGGAGGAAGAGCTCGGGACGAAACTGTTCGTCCCGGGGGCGTCGCCGACACAGCTCACGGCCGAGGGCGAGGAGCTGCTGGCGGCCGCGCTCGAGATTCTCGCCAATGTCGTCGAGCAGGCTCCGGCAACCCCCGATGACGATGCCGAGCGCCTGCGGGTCGGGTTCGTGCCCGGGGTGACGGTCACCAAATGGGAGCGCATCTGGCGGGAGCGGTATCCGGAGATCGTTCTGGAGATGCTGGCCGTGCCCATGCGCGAACAGGAGGCGGCGTTGCGCGAGGGCCGGGTCGATATGGCGTTCGTGCGCCTGCCGATCGATCGCGAGGGCATGAGCGCGATTCCGCTGTATCGCGAGATCGCGGTGGTGGTGGTGCCCAAGGATCATCCGATCTCGGTATTCGAGCAGGTGAGCACGCTCGAGCTGGCCGATGAGCGGATGCAGGACGCCGCCGACTTGGATGAGGCGGCCATGACCCTGGAGTTGGTGGCGGCGGTCAGCGGTGCGGCGATCGTGCCGCATTCCATCGCCCGCCTGCACGCCCGCAAGGATCTGGTGTATCGGACCGTCACCGATGTGCCGCCGACCGAGATCGCGCTGGCCTGGCCCGCCGAGCGCACCACGGATCTGGTGGAGGAGTTCGTGGGCGTGGTGCGCGGGCGGTCGGAGCGCAGTACCCGGTCGCCGTCCGGGCAGGAGAAGAAGCAGCAGCCGAAGGCGCAACCGCGCGCGGGCAAGAAGCCGCCCGCCGGGAAGAAGCCGACCGCGGCGAAACGTGCTGGGGGAGCGCAGAAACCGGGTAAGCGGCGCGGGCGCTGACCGCTGCCGGTTCCGGCCCGTCTCCCATCCGGGAGGCGGGCCGTTCTCGTTCTCGGGGAGACCCTGGAGATATATCAGGGTCAATTCAGGGTTGCGCTATACGTATACGTCTACTTATAGTGATTTCAGACGCCGAAGCGGCCGTCTGCCGAGCTCGCTCGGCGACCGAAGTTATTGCGGCACAGTGCATCTCATTCCGTGACAGCGGCTTGTAGATTCATGCCTATATGCGCATTGTCGCACCTGAAATCTGGAGTATGTCATGGACATCGATATGCAGAAGCCCGCCGGCGACGAATCGCAGACCGCGCTCATCGCCCAGAACTTCCCCGAGGGCATGAGCCGCATCGAACTGCGCGTCGGCCCCGGCGGCGGGCGCACGCAGAGGTTCGTCGGCCGCCTGCTGGCGGAATCGCAGCAGGTCACCAAGGCCGGCACCGAGGTGGTGAAGGTCTATCAGAGCCGCAAGGGCAAGTTCGTGGTGCACCGCCACTACATCGAGTGGGCGGACTTCCAGCAGGCCACCAAGCAGGCGTACCGCAACGCCAAGGACGATTTCGTCGTCGCCCGGCGCAACTCGGATCAGTCCGACTTCACCCCACTCACCAACTGGGCCAAGGAATTTAAGAACTGGCGCGAGATGCTCGGCCTGGGTGAGGATGGCTATGGCGACTTCACCCTGGACATCGTGGAGTCGCTCGAGGAGCTGCGTGATCGCATTCCCGCCAAGGCGTTTCGTATCGCCTCGGATGTAGTGGCGAACCCCGCCTCGCAAGACCTCGATATCTGAATAACGCGGCCGAACCCCGAAAGGACTTCTCCCGCATGTTCTCCCGACTGGGACGCTTCGTCGTCAAACAGCCGTGGCTGGTGATCGGCGCCTGGCTGATCGCCATTGTCGCCATCGCCGCGACGGCTCCGAAACTCACGGCCACCACCGAACAGGCCGACTTCCTGCCCTCGCATTACGAATCCATCCAGGCGATGGACGTGCAGCAGAAGGCTTTTCCCAATAGTGCCGCCCCGTCCGCGCTTATCGTCTTCGAGCGCGCCGACGGCCAACCCCTGACCGCGACCGATACCGCCACCGTGCAGGCGGCGGCGGCCAAGCTCACCGAGCGGAACATCAAGGACGTCACGGCGATCGCGCCGATGCCCGCCTCGGAGAATAAGCTGGTCGATGTCGTCGCGGTGCAGATGACCAAGGTCACCAGCCCGAACGACAAGCGCCAGACCGATGCGGTCAAGGAGATCCGAACCGCGTTGCAGGACACGGTTTCCGGGTCCGATCTGAAGGCCGGTGTCACCGGTCAGGCGGCGCAGACCCTGGATCAGCAGGATTCGGGTAACAAGGCGCTGGCCATTATCGGCATCGCCACCATCGCGCTGATTCTGGTGCTGCTGCTGGTGATCTTCCGCAGTCCGGTGATCGCGCTGCTGCCGATCATCGTGATCTTCGCAATCTCGTTCGCGGTCAATGGCCTGATCGCCATGGTGAGCAAGGCCTTCGATCTCAAGGTCGACAATTCCGTGCAGTCACTGCTTGTCGTGGTGCTGTTCGGTGTCGGCACCGACTACATCCTGTTCCTGATGTTCCGCTATCGGGAGCGGTTGCGTGCGGGTGAGGATCCCAAGACCGCCATGGTCAGCGCGGTCACCCGGGTCGGTGAGGCGATCAGTTCGGCTGCCGCTGCGGTGATCATCGCCTTCGGCGCGCTGATGCTGTCGACGCTGGGCATGTTCCGTTCGCTCGGCCCGGCGCTGGCGATCGCGGTCGCGGTGGCGCTGCTCGCGGGTTTGACCCTGGTTCCGGCGATCGTTTCGCTGTTGGGCACCAAAGTGTTCTGGCCGTCGAAGGCGTGGAAGCACGAACCGGATGCCGCGCGGTTCGCCGCAGTCGGTTCGTCGCTGGGTAGGCGGCCGGGTCTGTACGCGCTGGTCTCGGGTGGTGTGCTGGTCGCGCTGGGCGTGGTCGCGCTCGGTTTCAATCCGACCTTCGATCTGAGTTCCAGTTCGACCTCGGACACGTCCGAATCCTCGGTCTACAGCAAGGAATTGCTCAAGGGCATGCCTGCGGGCACCACGCAGCCCTCGCAGGTGTACCTGAGTACCGAGGGTGCGGCGCTGACCACGGATCAGCTGCGTGATTACCGTGCGGCGCTGACCGGTGTCTCGGGTGTCGGCCAGGTGTCCGAGCCGAAGCTGTCGGAGAGCAAGGCGATTGCCGAATACCAGGTGACGCTCAATGACGCTCCGGAATCCGATGCCGCTTTGAAGACGGTGCAGG
Organism: Nocardia sp. NPDC056000; assembly: GCF_042269265.1. NCBI lineage: Bacteria > Bacillati > Actinomycetota > Actinomycetes > Mycobacteriales > Nocardiaceae > Nocardia > Nocardia sp. NPDC056000. The sequence goes on from NZ_JBHJXS010000002.1 coordinate 499,625, forward strand.
GTCCGCTGCGCGATATCGCGCATTCGGCGGCTCCGGACGGCACCAAGGCGGTGGTCGGCGGTATGACCTCGATCTTCGTCGACTTCAAGGCCGCGATGAATCGGGACTACTCGGTGGTGTTCCCGGTGGCCGCGGTGCTGATCATGCTGGTGCTGGGTCTGCTGCTGCGCAGTCTGGTGGCGCCCTGGTATCTGATCGCGTCGGTGTTCCTCGGGTTCGCCGCCACGCTCGGTGCCGCGGTGCTGGTTTTCCAGCACTTCCAAGGCAATTCGGGTCTGATCTTCACGTTGCCGCTGATCATGTATCTGTTCGTGGTGGCGCTGGGGACCGACTACAACATCCTCATGGTGGCTCGATTGCGGGAGGAGGCCCGCGAGGGTCACGATCCACATCGGGCCGCGGCGGAGGCGGTCAAGCACACCGGTCCGACGATCGCCGCCGCCGGTCTGATCCTGGCGGGCACCTTCGCCTCGATGATGCTGGCGGGCAATACCGCGCTGTCGCAGATGGGTTTCGCGATCTCGGTGGGTATCGGTATCGCGGCGTTCGTGATGGCGATGTTCTTCACCCCGTCGGTGACCGCGCTGATCGGCAAGGCGGCCTGGTGGCCGGGTCACGGTGGTGACGCCGATCCGCAGGCGGAGTTCGATAACCGCCAGTGGGCGGAGCCGGTACCGGATTCCGCCAAGCGCTAGCCGCGAATCAGGCTCCAGCACAGCCGGGCTCGTCTCCTTCGGGAGGCGGGCCCGGCTCGCTGTCCAGCACCGATGCCCATCTGACAGAAACACGTTTCAGTTTTTTCCGGAAAGCGCCACCGCCCGAACTGGACAACCGATATGGTTCGCCGGACCGCACTCGATGCGGCCTGCACCCGAGGAGTTTCCACATGTCCAAGACCGTGAACAAGCGCATCGCCCAGCGGGCCGGGTTCGGCGTCACCGCACTGGCCGCGGTGGCCTGTTCCGCGGCCCTGACCGCCCCCTACGCGTCGGCCGTCCCCACCGGCCTCTCGGTGAACGCCCGCAATGTCTACGCGGCCTGCACCTACGAGGTCACCGCGACCTACGACCACTGGATCCAGGTCTGGTTCTACGACAACGGCCTGGTCATCGGCGGCAGCCCGATCAACCCCAGCAATGGCAAGGCCACCATCCAGTGGACCCCCAAGGGCGCGGGCACCCACACCCTGTCCACCCTCCAGGGCTCGGTCTGGGAACTCAAGGTCAACGTCCTGCAGCCCACCCTCACCGGCAGCGCCACCTGCGGCGCCGGCCCCCTGGGCTTCCTGGGCTCCTGATCCCGGTTCGGTGCTGGCCCGACCACACCGAACCGTCCCGGGTCGGCCGGCCGCCATTCCTCTGTTCCCTAGGTCGGCCGACCCTCCCCTTCATCAGTCGATGCGGGGTGAAAGTCTTTTCAGCGCAGGGTCGTATGCCAGACGAGGGCGGCGGCCAAGGCGCCCGCGCCGTTGACGGACCAGTGCAGGGCGATGGGGGCCAGGAGGCTGCCGCTGCGGCGGCGGAGCCAGGTGAAGACGGCTCCGGCGGCGGCGGTGGCGAGGACGGCCAGGGCGATGCCGATTATCTGGCCGGGGATGCCGTTGCCGAGGAAGCTGGACAGGCCCTTGTTGCCGTTGGTGAGGCCGAGGGATGAGGCTACGTGCCAGAGGCCGAAAAGCATTGAGCCCGCGGCGAATACGCCGCGTGCGCCGTAGGCGCGGTCGAGGGTGCCGTGCAGGACGCCGCGGAAGGCCAGCTCTTCGGGGATGGCCGTTTGCAGGGGGATCACGATCATCGATGCGATGAGTGCGCCGGAGATGGTGGCGTAGCGGTCCGCCAGGAAGAACGGGCGGGTAATCGGGAGCAGGGCTCCGATGGCCACGGCGAGCAGGACCACGCCGACGGCGGCGACCGCCCACAGTGTGCCGCTGCGCCATTGGCGCGGGGACAGGCCCAGTTCGGACCAGCCCAGGCCGCGGCGGCGGACCATCGCCAGCAGCACAATCGCGGCAATCGGGACCGTGATAATGCTGGCCAGGGCGTTGGTGAAGTGGGCTATCAGATTCGTGCAGATCAGAACGGCTACGACGACTGCCACGTCTATGTAGGCGTGCAGGCGGTGGCGGAGGGGTGCGGGTGCCGGGGAGAGCACGGCGATCGCACCGTTATCGTTCTGAGACATCCCGGCCAGTGTACGTACGGATTCTTAGAATGCACTCGAAAAGTTGTTAAAGCTGATCACCGCCGGGTGCGGGGCCCGCTGCCCAGCCTTCGGGGTCATGCCAAGCCTGCAGCGTGCGGGCGGTTTCGAAGCGGCGTGGCTGCCGGGAAATCGGGTCCGTGAATTCGAGCGCAGCGGCGAGCAATTGCAGTGGCCGGGTGAAGTCTTCGACCGGTTTGTCGGTGAGGTCGGGATAGAAGTCGTCACCCAGGATCGGAATGCCGAGCGAGTTCATGTGCAGCCGTAGTTGATGCGTGCGCCCGGTCTTGGGTCGCAGCCGGTATCGCCCCAGCCCGTCACGCTGTTCGAGCAGTTCGATATGGGTTTCGGCATTGGGTTCGCCCGGCTCCTCGAATGCCCGCAGCACCTGCCGTTCCTTGATGATCCGGCTGATGACCGTGCGCGGTAGTTCGAGCTCGGGATCGAAGCGCGCGATGGCCTCGTATTCCTTGTGCACGGTCCGTTTGTGGAACATGGTCTGATACGCCCCGCGCACAGCCGGATTCACGATGAAGAGGATGAGTCCCGCGGTGACCCGGTCGAGTCGATGCGCGGGCACCAGATCGGGTAGTTCGAGTTCGCGCCGCAGTCGCACCAGCGCGGTCTGCAGGATGTGCTGTCCGCGCGGAATGGTCGACAGGAAGTGTGGTTTGTCGATGACGAGGATGTTCTCGTCCCGATGCACGATGCCGATCTGGAACGGCACTTTGGTCTCATCGGGCAGATCGCGGTGGAACCACACCGCCCCGCCGGGCACGTACGCGGCGTCGGGCGCGATGGGCCCGTCCAGATCGACGATCCCGCCTTCGCGCAGCAGCGCGTCGATGCGCGCCGGATCGACCCGGGGCAGCCGTTCGACGAGATGATCGCGAATGGTCGCCCAGTCACCGTCCTCGGGCAGCCGCAGCCGCGCCGGGTCCAACCCGTGCCGCTTGGGTAGCGGCGGCTGCTGCCTGCGTCTCACCGGGTGAACCCTATCGGGCGCGCCATTGCTCCCCGCTGCCGCAGGTCAGCCGGTGTGGACGGCATCACGTCCGGATCAGAAGCCGCGCAGCCGGTCCGGGGTGATGCGCACGACGGCGTTGTACTTGTCGTAGAAGGCTTCGGCGGTCATACCGATATCGACCAGTCCCGCCGTGTATTTCTCTGTGTACGAGGCGATTTCGTCCGCATCGGGCCGCCGGTCGTCGATGCGCGCGGTGCCGGTGAGAATGACGACGTCCCCGCCGTCCGCGGTGCTGTTGAGGTGCAGTGCCACGCGCGGATTGCGTTCGATATTGCGGATCTTGGCCTGCCCCGGCTCGCTGAAGAGCAGGATTTCGCTGCCGTCCCACTGAAACCAGACGGGATTGGGTTGCGGGGTGCCGGTGGGCCCGACGGTGGTCAGCCAGATGACGGTGTCGCGCCGCAGGCGTTCGGCTACGTGGGTGCCGCGATCGGTGCTGGTGTCTACGACAGAGGTTGTCATGTTCGCGACAACGCGCGGGTGCGCCGGTCGATTCCGGATGGCACCTGTAATTCACTCAGCAAAGTTAGCCTACCCTATCTTTCTGATGGTTCTTGTGTGAGGATCGGGCCAACCGAACAAAGGGTGAGGGGCAACTGATGACGGTGGAGGTCGCGCCGGACAAGGCGGCGCGGGCACTGGAGAAAACCGAGGCCAAGGCACGCAAACAGCGGGAAGCGCAGGCACGCAAGGAGATTCTGGCCCCGGTCGCGGGCACGCTCTCGCTGGCGAGTCTGATCGTGGCGGTGGCCTCGGTCTGCGCGGTGGTCCCGTTCCTGCTGATCGTCGAGGCCTGCCGCGAACTGCTGCGCACGCAGGTCGACACCGATCGGGTGTGGCGGCTGCTGCTGATCGCGGTGCTGGTGCTGGTGGCGCGGGCGGTATTGCAGGCGGTGGCGCTGACCTGGTCGCATCTGGTGGACGCCGGATATCAGTTGAGCCTGCGCCGCCTGCTGGCGGACAAGCTCACCCGGGTTCCGCTGGGCTGGTTCGGCGATCGCACCTCGGCCGAGGTGAAGAAGTACCTCCAGGACGATGTGGAGGCGCTGCACTATCTGGTCGCGCACGCCCGCCTGGATTTCATCGGCTCGGTGACCATTCCGCTGGTGACGCTGATCTACCTTGCCACCGTGGACATCCGGCTCACCCTGGTGCTGCTGCTGCCGCTGGTGCTCTACGCGCTGTGCATGAAGAAGATGCTCGATGAGCCCGGCCGCGAGCGCATGCTGGTCTACAACGCCGCCGAACAGCGCACCCGGGAGGCGACCGTCGAATTCGTGGACGGTATCCAGGTGGTGCGGGCGTTCGGCCGGACGGGTAAGGCGCACAGCGTATTCCAGGACGCGGTCGATCATCAGACCGACAGCCTGCGCAAGTTGAAGATGCCGATCGTCTCGGTGCAGTCGCTCTCGGACGCGGTGGTCTCACCGGTGTTCGTCATGCTGCTGGTGGTGCTGGCGGGTCTGACCGGGGTGGGCGCGGGCTGGGTGGAGCCGCTGGATGTGCTGCCGTTCTTGATGATCGGGCTCGGTCTGGGCAGTTCGCTCATGGGCCTGGGCTATGGCGCGCAGGCATTGCGCACCGCGGGTGACGCGGCGCTGCGCCTGCACGAATTGATGCAGACCCCCGAATTGGCTTCCGGCGCGGATGCTTCCGGCGAGCAGATCGAGGCCCCCGCCGGGCTGGTGCGTTTCGAGGGCGTGAGTTTCGGTTACCGCGACGACCATCAGGTGCTGCGCGGTATCGATCTGGAGCTCGCGCCGGGCACGCTGACCGCGCTGGTCGGCCCGAGCGGTTCGGGCAAGTCCACGCTGGCCAAACTGCTACCGCGCTTCTACGACGTGCAAGAAGGCCGAATCACCATCGGCGGCCGCGATATTCGCGAGTTCACCACCGAAGAGCTGTATCGCACCGTCGGTTTCGTCTTCCAGGATGTGCGCCTGATCCGCGGCAGCGTCCGCGACAATCTGCTGCTGGCCCGCCCGGACGCCGATGACGCGGCGCTGGAGCGCGCGGCCCGCGCCGCGCAGATCCACGATCGAATCAGCACGCTGCCGCGCGGCTACGACTCCGAGATCGGCGTCGACGCCACGCTGTCGGGCGGTGAGGCGCAACGCCTTTCGATCGCCCGCGCACTGCTCGCGGACACCCCGGTGCTGGTGCTGGACGAGGCCACCGCCTTCGCCGATCCGGAATCGGAGGCGGCGGTGCAGGACGCGCTGGCCGCCCTGGTGGCGGGTCGCACCGTGCTGGTGATCGCGCATCGTCTGCACACCATCACGGGTGTGAATCGAATCCTGGTGCTGGAGAACGGCGTTCTGGTCGAGCAGGGCGATCACGAGAGTCTGCGCGCGGCGAACGGCCTCTATCAGCGGCTGTGGGAGATCAATGAGGCGGCGCTGGACGTGGTGCTGGAGGGAACACGATGATTCGCAATGTCTTCGCATTGGTGCCGCGCGAGTTCGCCTCGCTGACACCGAGATTGCTGGCCGCCATCACCGCGCAGGCGCTGTCCCAGGCCGCCGCGTACGTGCTGCTGGTGCCGGTGCTCGAGGCGCTGTTCGACGGCAATACCGGTAGCGCCTGGCGCTGGACCATCGGCCTGGCCATCGCGGTCGCCGGTGTGATCGGCTTCGGTTTCGTCCAGGCGGTGCTGGGCCTGCGCATCGGCGTCGGCATGCAGCAGGGTTTGCAGACCAAGCTGGGCGATCATCTGAATTCGTTGCCGCTGGGCTGGTTCGAGACCCAGCACGCGGGTGCGCTGTCCCGCCTGGTGGTGGAGAACGTGCGTGAGGTGCAGGGCCTGATCGCGTATCTGCTGGCGAAAATGCTGACCGGTGTGATCGTGCCGCTGGGTGTGGCGATCGGCATGCTGTTCGTGGATTGGCGGATCTCGCTGGCCATGTTGCTGGCCGCGCCGGTGCTGTATCTGGTGAATCTGTGGGCGAATCGCTCGTACACCGCCTCGGATGAGCAGTTGCACGAGGCGTCGTCGGAGGCGAACGCGCGGGTGCTGGAATTCGCGCAGGCGCAGCCGGTGCTGCGTTCCTTCGGTGCGGTGGGCGCGGGCAACAAGGCGTTGAACGCGGCGCTGGCGCGCCAGCGCAAGGCCGCTTCGGGATTGCTGTTCGCGAGTGTGCCGGGTCTGATCGTGTTCGCGCTGTGCGTGCAGGCGGTGTTCCTGGTGCTGGTGTACCTGGTCGTGGGCCAGGTGACCGGCGGCAGTATCTCCGCGGCCGCCGCCATCGCGTTGATCGCGGTGAGCGCCCGTTTCATCGAACCGTTGAATCAGGCCGCGCAGCTGGGCACCGCCCTGCGTTCGGCGGCGTCGGCGGCCGAGCGGGTGACCACGCTGCTGGCGGAGCCCGCACTGCCGCAGGCGGATTCCGATCCGGAGCCGGGCGCGCCGAGTGTGGTGTTCGACAATGTGAGCTTCGGCTACCGCACCGGTGCGCAGGTGCTCTCGGAGGTGTCGTTCACCGTCGAGCCCGGCACCACCACCGCGATCGTCGGCCCCAGCGGTGCGGGCAAGTCGACGGTGCTGCGCCTGGCCGCGCGTTTCCACGATGTGGATTCGGGCCGGGTCCTGGTGAGCGGCAATGATGTTCGCGATCAGCCGTCGCTGCTGAGCCGTATCTCCCTGGTGTTCCAGAACGTGTATCTGTTCAATCGTTCGGTGCTGGAGAACATTCGGGCCGGACGCCCGGATGCCACCGATGATCAGGTGCGCGAGGCCGCGCGTGCGGCGCGCGTGGACGAGATCGCCGAACGCCTGCCCGCGGGCTGGGACAGTCCGGTCGGTGAGGGCGGCGCATCCCTGTCCGGCGGTGAGCGCCAGCGTGTTTCGATCGCCCGCGCACTGCTGAAGGATGCCCCCGTGGTGCTGCTCGACGAGGCCACCAGCGCGCTGGATCCGCAGAGCGAGGCGGTGGTGGTGCGCGGCGTGCACGAGCTCACCCGGGACCGCACGGTCATCGTGGTGGCGCATCGCCTGGCCACCATCGCGCACGCGGATCAGATCCTGTTCATGGAGGCGGGCCGCATTGTCGAACGCGGTACGCATGCCGAACTGCTGACCCTGGACGGCCGCTATGCCGCCTTCTGGAATGAGCGCACCCGGGCGACCGGCTGGCGTCTGGAAGCGGTTCCGGTCTAACGCATCTCACGACTGCCGGGTCGGGAGATGGGAAAACCCCGGGCATTCCAGCGAATGCCCGGGGTTTTCACCTGCCGTGTAACCGATTACAGGTTGCAGGACTGTCCGGCGTAGTACGCCACGGAGCACTCCGACTCGCGGGTGAGCTTCCAGGTGCCGTCGATCTCGCGCCACGCCATTTCGATGTTCGGGAAGGTGCCGTAGCCGTCCACGGTGACCTGGAGGTTGGCGGTGACGGTGTCACCGTTCTGGCCGACCGGACCGGCCACGGTCCAGCGCAGGCTCGGGACGGTGTTGATGACGCTGCCGACCTGATCGAGCAGCGGCAGACCGGCCGCGCCGGCCTCGAGCTCGTTGGCGCGCGCCGAGCGGTCCGCGCCCGGGTTCAGGGCCAGTCGCAGCTTGGAGTTCAGGTCGCCCAGGCCCGGCTGCGCGGTGCGAACCGGGGAGACGATGGGGGCGGCCTGAGCCGGTGCGACAGTCGCCACGTTGAACCCGGCGATAACGGCGGCGGCCGCGAAAACCGCTGCTCCCAGCTTCTTTCGGGTGGTGCTGATCATGTATTCATCCAATCGTTCACTTCGGTGAGCCGCGGGCGGTGCCCAGACGGTACCCAAGCAATATAAGGTAAGCCTATGCAAACATGGGAGGGGACCCGGTTGCTGTGACGCGATCGCCAGTCGTTCGCGAGAGGAAGTGAGTGTGAACCCGGTGAAGACTCTGCTGGTTGTAGGTGCGGGGCCCAAAGCCCTTGCGGTGGCCACGAAATCGCATGTGCTGCGCAAACTCGGCCTGCCCGCCCCGCGTGTCGTGGTGGTGGAGCCGCACGCGGTGGGCGGGAACTGGCTGCCCAGCGGTGGCTGGACCGATGGCCGGCACCGGCTCGGCACCAGCCCCGAGAAGGATGTGGGCTTCCCGTACCACACCACCTGGGCGCGCGGCCGCAATCGCGAGATCAACGAGGCCATGCACGATTTCAGCTGGACCGCGTTCCTGGTGGATCAGGGCGGGTACGCCGAATGGATCGATCGCGGGCGGCCCAGTCCGCAGCATCACGTGTGGGCCAAGTACCTGCAGTGGGTCGGGCATCGCATCGACCTCGAATTGGTGCATGGGCGCGTGCATTCCATCGCCCCGGCGGCGGACGGCTGGCTGGTATCGGTCACCGACGCCGACGGCGTGGTCACCCAACTGGACGCCGATGAGCTGATGATCACCGGTCCCGGCCGCAGTTCGCGCGCCCTGGCCGATCATCCGAAAGTGCTGAGCATCTCGGACTTCTGGGAGCTGGCCGGGCGGCGCGCACTGCCGGTGTCCTCGCGGGTGGCGGTGATCGGCGGCGGTGAGACCGCGGGTTCGGCGCTGGACGAGCTGGTCTGCCACGAAATGCTGACGGTCTCGGTGATCTCGCCGATGGCCACGCTCTACACCCGCGGTGAGAGCTATTTCGAGAACGCGCTGTACAGCGATCCGGGCAAGTGGGCCGGGTTGAGTCTGGAGCAGCGCCGCGATGTGATTCGCCGCACCGATCGCGGGGTGTTCTCGGTGCGCGTACAGGAAAGCCTGTTGGGCGACAACCGGGTTCATCACCTGCAAGGTCGCGTGACGCGGGTGCGGGACAGCGGTGAGGGTGTCACGCTGACGCTGCGCAATGCCCCGCGCCCGGATGAGCAGCATGTCTTCGATCTGGTGGTGGACGCGACCGGCGGTCAGCCGCTGTGGTTCCTGGACCTGTTCGACGGTGATGCCAGGGATCTGCTGGAGTTGGCGGTCGGCGGTCCGCTGACTCAGCCCCGCATCGAGGCGGCGATGGGTTACGACCTGGCCGTTGCGAACCTCGAGGCCAAGCTCTACCTGCCGAATATGTCCGCGCTGACGCAGGGTCCGGGCTTCCCGAATCTCAGCTGCCTCGGCGAACTTTCGGATCGCGTACTGCGTCCGGCGGTCGATGGCCAGGAAGTTGCCGGTCGGGCCGTTGGCGCGAGGGTCACACCCGCACGGGTCGGTCAATAGGCTAGGCTAGCCTTACTTTAGAGGAGATGAGGTTCGGTTCAATGCGTATCGTGTCGTTCGGCTTCCAGACGTGGGGCCGCAAAACCCTTGCGGCCCTGATCGATTCGGAACACGAGGTGGTGCTCTCGGTCACCCACCCCGCCAGTGAGTCGTCCTACAAGGCGATCTGGAACGATTCGGTCGAGGAGCTGGCCCGCGAGCACGGCATCCCGGTGCACCTCACCGAGCGCGCCGACGAAGAGACCATCGATCTGGTCAAGCGCGCCGAACCCGATGTGATCGTGGTGAACAGCTGGTACACCTGGATGCCGCCGGAGCTGTACAAGCTGCCGCCGTACGGCACGCTGAACCTGCATGATTCGCTGCTGCCCAAGTTCACCGGCTTCTCGCCGGTGCTGTGGGCGCTGATCAGCGGCAGTGAGGAATTCGGGCTCACCGTGCACCGCATGGACGAGCAGCTGGACACCGGCGACATCCTGGTCCAGCACCGCCTGGCCATTCCCGAGGGCGCGACCGGCACCGAATTGGTGCTGGCCGGAATGGAATTGATCCCGGGCGCGGTGCATGAGGCACTCGCCGCGCTGACCAGCGGCACCGCCGAATGGAAGCCGCAGAACAAGGCCGAGCGCACCTATTTCCACAAGCGTTCGGATCGCGACAGCCGCATCGACTTCTCCTGGGACGCGGTCGATCTGGAGCGTTTCGTGCGCGCGCTGTCCGAGCCGTACCCGCGCGCGTTCTCGCACTACCGCGGTGAGCGCGTGGAGATCCTGGCCGCGCATATCTCCGAGGCCCGCTACGGCGGCACCCAGGGCCGGGTCATCGTGCAGGAGGGCGGCGGCGCGGTGGTGTGCGGTCCGAATCCGCAGCGCGGCGGCAATCACGCCGTGGTGATCACCAAGGTGCGCACTGCCGACGGCGTCGAGCGCGACGGTAGTGAATTCTTCGCGCGCGGTGGCTATCTCACCGATTCGCCCGAATGAGGTCCGGTGTCATGTCGACCGTCGCCGACGGGACCGCGGCGGATATCCGCCGCCCCCTGTCCCCGGGCCAGCGGCGCGCCTGGTTCCTGCAGCAGCGCGAACCGGGGAACACCGACCTCAATGTCGGCATCACCTACCGCCTGACCGGAGATCTGGACCCCGCGCTGCTGCGCGCCGCCGTCGGTGAAGTGCTGGCACGACACGATATCCTGCGCACGGTCTTCGGCGTCGGCCCCGACGGCGAGCCCTTCCAGGCCGCCCTGGCCGAGGCCGATCCGACCTGGCAGGACGAAGACCTCTCCGCGCTCTCACCCCTGAGCCGCACCCGCCGCGCCGAAGTCCTGATCCGCCGCGTTCTCGCCGAACCCTTCACCCCGGCCGAGGCCGCCCCCATCCGCTTCGCCTTGATCCGCACCGGCGCAGCCGAATTCGCCTTCGTCCTGGTCGCCCACGCCCTCTGCTGGGACGACGAATCCTGGACCATCTTCTCCCGCGACCTATCCGCCGCCTACAACGGCGCCCTCCCCGCGGGCCCCGCACTGCAATACACAGACCTGGCCGTCCCCGGTCCGGACGTTTCGGGGGAAGGCGTGACCCCGGCTGTGCAGGGGAAAGGCGCGGCACATACCGGGATCGACTTCTGGCGCGCGGAGCTGACTCCGCTGCCTGAGCCCCTGGATCTGCCCGCCCGGACCGCATCGGTGGCGCAGCAGGCTGCCGCGGCTGTGCGCGTTGTGCGTGAGGTGCCCGGCGAATTGCTTTCGGGTGTGGATGAATTCGCGCGGGAGCTGGGGACGTCGGCGGAGCCGGTGTTGCTCGCCGCGTTCGAGCTGCTGGTGCATCGCTATACCGCCGCGCCCGATTTCCTGGTGTCGGTGCCGGTCACCACGCGGGCCGGGGAATCGCTGCCGGAGTTGCCGGGTGCGCCCATCGGCTACTTCGGTAACACCGTGCTGTTGCGTGCCGCGATCGATGATCGGCGCACGTTCGCGGAATTCGCTGCCGCCGTGCGGGATTCCTGGGATCGGGCGCATGAGCATCGCGCGATCGGGATCGATCAGGTGGTGGCGGCGGTCAATCCCGAGCGCAGCGGTGATCGGGACGGACTCGATCAGCTGGTTCGGCTGGGATTCGGCGTGCGCCGGGTAGCCGCCGGTCCCGCGCTGACGGATGTCACTTCGGCACGCTTGGACATCGGCAGCCCGTCCCCGCGAGTTCCGCTGCGACTCACCGTGGTTCGCGATGAACTGGGCGCGTACCTGGAGGCCGAGTATCCGGCGGACCGGTTCTCGGGTGACCTGATCGAACAGCTGCTGTCGCACTATGTGCGGCTGCTGGCCGAGGGCACCGCAGACCCTGAATGTCGCACCGGTGAGCTCGCGCTGCTCGGCGCGGCCGAACAGGTTCGGCTGCTGGAGCTTTCGCGCGGGGAGCGGGTTCCCGCGGAACCGACCACCATGGTGGCGCTGTTCGAGGAGCGCGTGCTGACCGCCCCCGAGGCGATCGCGCTGGTAGCTCCCGGTGATGAGCCCGCAGGTGCCCTCGGTGGTTCCGCTCCCGAGTTCGGTGGGGCGGGCGGCGATCGGACCATTCGCTGCGCCATGCCCGACGTGGAAATCACCTATGGCGAGCTGAATCGCCGCGCGAACCGCCTGGCGCACTGGCTGATCGGTCAGGGCCTGGGCTCCGAGGACCTGGTGGCGCTGCGGCTGTCGAACTCGGTGGAGTTCGTAGTGGCGGTGCTGGCGGTGCTCAAGTCCGGTGCGGCTTATCTACCGATCGATCCGGCCTATCCCGATGAGCGCATCGACTATTTGATCACCGACGCCCACCCGCGCCTGGTGCTGGGCAGGGTCGAGCTGGAAGCCGCGGAATCGGTGGCTTCCGCCGCGCCCGAACACGATCCGAGTGACGCGGACCGCCTGCGGCCGCTGCTGCCGGGCAATCTGGCCTATGTCATCTACACCTCCGGTTCCACCGGCCGCCCCAAGGGCGTTCCGGTCGCGCACGCCGCTATCGCCGATCACCTGATCGGGTTCCGGGCGCAGTGGGGGATGACGGCGGACGATCGCCTGCTGCAATCGTCGTCGGTGAGCTTCGACGCCTCGCTGCTCGATGTGTTCGTTACGCTGACCCTCGGTGCGCGGCTGATCATTCCGCGCCCCGGCGGTTTCTCGGACCTGGCGTATATCGCGGATCTGGTGACCCGCCACGGCGTGACGGTGCTGCACATGGTGCCGTCGCTGCTGCGCACCTTCCTGTCGCTGCCGCAGGTGAGCGATTGGCGCACACTACGTTTCGTGCCCGTGGGCGGTGAGGCGCTGCCCGGCGAGATCGCGGACCGCCTCACCAAATCCCTCGATGCCGAACTGCGCAATCACTACGGCCCGACCGAGGCCGTGGTCAGTGCCACGCATATGCCGGTGGAGGGTCCGCAGGGCAATCGCATCGTGCCCATCGGCCATCCGAACCGCAATGTCGATCTCTACCTGCTCGATGACCACCTGCGCCTGGTACCCCCGGGCGTGATCGGTGAAATCTATTTGGGTGGACCGCAATTGGCGCGCGGCTACCTGAACCGAACCCCCGCCACGGCGGCGCGTTTCATCGCCGACCCGTTCACCCCGGGCGCGCGCCTGTACCGCACCGGTGATCTGGCCCGCCGCAATCTCGCGGGCGCGATCGAATTCGCCGGCCGCGCCGATGACCAGGTGAAGGTGCGCGGCTACCGCATCGAGCCCGGTGAAGTGCAGGCCGCGCTCACCACGCATCCCGAGATCCGCGATTGCGTGGTCACGGTGGTGGGCAATGCCGTCACCGGCCCCATGCTGGCCGCCTACGTGGTTCCGGAATCGACTGCGCTGGAACCGGATTCGGTGCGCGCGCACGCGGCGAAGACGCTGCCGGAGTATATGGTGCCCACCGCGTACGCGCTCATCGACGCCATCCCGCTGACCCAGCACGGCAAACTGGATCACCGCGCCCTGCCCGAACCGATCTGCCTGACCGCCCGCCCGTACCGGGATCCGGTGACGGCGGCGGAGATTCGGCTGGCCGCCCTGTTCGGTCAGCTGTTCGGCACCGATCGCATCGGCGCGGACGACTCATTCTTCGAACTCGGCGGTCATTCGCTGCTGGCCAATCAGCTGGTGGCGCGGATTCGCGCCGAGTTCGGATTCGAGATCGATGTGCGCGCGGTGTTCGACACCCCGGCGGTACACGGTTTGGCCGCGGTGCTGGAGGCGACCGCCCGAGACAAGGAGCAACACGAGTGAACACCCGAGGACTGTGGCGTCGCGCCGGAATAGGTCTGCTGGCACTGGGTTTGGTGGCCGGTGTGGCCGCCTGCGGATCCGATGACGGCGATTCCGGCGCGGGCTCGGTGACGGTCAAGCACGTGATGGGCGAGACCAAGATCGACGGCACCCCCAAGCGCGTGGTCACCCTCGGCCCGCAGTGGTTCGATGCCGCGCTCGCGCTCGGGGTGACCCCGGTCGGCTATCTGGTGCCCGGGCTGACCGCGACCACCAAGGTGCCGTGGGAGCCCGCGATCCCGGAGTCGGCCAAGCGCATCGAGGCCACCGGTGATTACGTGGAGCAGATCGCCGCGCTGGAGCCGGATCTGATTCTGGCCCCGGCCTTCATGGCCGATCGCACCATGTACGACAAGCTGTCCAAGCTCGCCCCGACCATCGATTCGCTGTCCAGCGCGCAGATCGACTCCTGGCAGGACCAGGTGACCACGCTGGGCAAGGTGCTGCGCAAGGAGACCGAGGCCGCCAAGGTCATCGCCGATGTGGACGGCAAGATCGACGCGGTCGGGGTGAAGCATCCGGGCGTGAAGGGTAAAACCTTCCTGACCTGCATGCTGACCGGTCCGGCGCAGCTGATGGTGCTGGCCGATCCGAAGGACGGTTCCGCCGAACTCTTCACCCGCCTGGGAATGACCATGCCGGAGAACATCGTTCGCGAGGCCCCGTCCGGCGGCCGCCTGGCGCTGTCCCCGGAACGCCTGAGCGATCTCACCTCGGACCTGCTCGTCTGCGGCGCGATGCCGAGCCTGGAAGCCAAGTTCAAGGATCTGCCCGGCTACAACGACCTGCCCGCGGTCAAGCGCGGCGGTATCGCCTTCGTCGACGTGGTCGCCATCAATGCCATCAATCAGCCGACCGCGCTGTCGGTGCCGTACGTGCTCGAAAAACTGGAGCCCGCGTTCGCGAATATCTCCGGTAGCTAGACCGCCGGTCGCCAGGAAGGACTTCACCCATGACGCTCGAAACCCCCGCCGCCCGTACCGATCGCGGCGTCCCGCTGTCCCCGGCGCAGCAGGCCGCCCTGCTGCCGGAGCGGCTGGCCCGCATCACCGCCGCGAATGTGTTCCTGGCACTGGAGATTCCGGCCGCCCTCGCGGACGCCGTGGCGGCGCGCACGGCCGAAGTCCTTGCCGCGCACGAGATCCTGCGCACGGTCTACCCGGACGACCGCCGGGTCCCGTACCAGCGGGTGGAGTCCGCCCCGTCCGGTGCCGCCGACATCATCGAAATCGGCGACGCCGCACTGACTCCCGCATTGCTGACCGACGCCGGCCACGCCTTCAACCTGGCAACCGAATTCCCCGTCCGCATCCGGCTGTACCGCCTCCCCGACCGCACCGTCCTCTCCCTAACCGCGCACCCGGTCGCCGCGGACGACCGCACCCTGGACCTGCTCGCCACCCAACTCCTGGCGACCGGCCCGATCCCGGCCCCCACCCAGTACCGCGAATTCACCGCCGATCAGGTGAAAGCCCTGACCGCCAAAGACGATTCACTCACCTTCTGGACCGAACGCCTCGCCAACCTCCCCGAGCAACTCCTGCTCACCGGCAAGCGCCCGGCCCTGCCCCGCAGCGCTCGCGCGGTGGCGGAGATCCCCGCCGCTCAGTTGGCCGGGGTGATCGGCCCCGCCGCCGCGCCGGACGGGACTCCGTCCGCCGGTGCGACGGCCGTCTTGACCGCGCTGGTGGCCGAGGCACTGCGGCACCTGGGAGCGCCCACCGATATTCCGATCGGCATCGCGGCCGCGGGACGGTCCGAGCGGGCCGCGGACGTGCTCGGAAACTTCGCCAATTACCTTGTGCTGAATGTGGATTCGCCGCGCGGTGGCGCACCTCGTGAGCTGGTGGGCGCGGCGTCTCGTTTGCTGGCCGAGGCGTACGCCAATGCCGGTACTCGGATCGAGCGGCTGACGCATCAGCTGCGTGGTCCGGGTGCGGCGGCGCAGGGTGGACTGTTCCAGGTGTTGGCCGGGGTGCGCGCGGGTGTGCTCGAGGTCGCCACCGGTGACGGTGTCGCTCGTGAGATCGCGCGCGCGGTGGCTCGTCCGCACGGTGTGGATTTGATCGTGGATGCGATCGAGACCGCGTCCGGTTGGACCGTGACCGTCGACCTGGCCGAGGAGCTGTCCCGCCGTCATTCGGCCGGTGAGTTCGCTCGCCTGCTGGCGCGCACCGCCGAATCCTGGTCGGCGGCACCGGATACGGCGACGGAGGCGGGCGAGGTGCAGCCCAGCGCCTGGTTCGTGGCGGATGACGATTCCCTCGATCTGGACCCGCTGGCCATCTCCGGCCTGGGCGGTCCGCCGCAGAACGATGCCGAGCGGGCCATCGCCGACGCGCTGCGCGAGATCCTCGACCTGGATGACGAGGACGAGGTCGGCCGCGAGGACAATTTCTTCGCGCTCGGCGGGGACAGTGTGGCCGCGCTGCGCTTCGTCACCGTACTGGCCGAGCAGGGTCATATTCTCGACGTGCAGAAGGTGTTCGAGTTCCCGGCCGTGTACGAGATGGCCGAGAACCTCACCGCCGAAAGCGCCTCCGCGCAGCCCGAGCCGGTGGCCGAAGTCGCGCCGATGGCCGCCTCCGGTCTCGACGCCGCCGCCTTGAGCGCGCTCGCCGGAAAGCTAGCTGCCCGGTGACCGTGCAGATTCTCGATGTCGTCGCGCTGTCCCCGCTACAGCGCGGCCTGTATTCGGTCAGCGTCGCCTCCGGCGCGGTCGATCCGTACCTGGTCACCTTCGCGGTGCGGGTCGAGGGCCTGGCCGAACTGTCAACGCTGCGTACGGCTTTCGATCAATTGCTGGACCGCTACCCGCATTTGGGCGGCGCGGTGCTGACCGACGGTCTGCCGCATCCGGTACTTGTCACCACCGATGCCGGGCGCATCGGCTGGCGCGAGCTGGATCTGCGCTCCGCCGCCGATCCGGAAGCCGCTGCGCACCAGCTGTATTGGGATGAGGGCCGCCGCCGCATCGACCTCGATGCCGGGCCGCTGTTCCGCGTGGTCGCCGCGCGGGTGGGTGAGCACGACTACGAATTGGTCTGCACCGCACACCACATCATCATCGACGGCTGGTCCATCCCGTTGCTGTTCGCCGACCTCATCGCCCTGCACGGCGGTGCGGGCGCGAGCCTGCCCCCGGCTCCGCCGCTGCGCGAGCATGCCGCCTGGCTGGCGAGCCGCGATACCGCCGCCTCCATCGAGGTGTGGCAACGCGCCCTGCACGGCCTGTCTCCGATGTCCATGCTCGCGGCCCCGGCCCCCGCCGATATCCCGGTGCTCGGCGAAGCCCGCTTCACCCGCGAGGACACCGAACGCGTCACCGCCTGGGCGCGCAGCCGGGGCCTGACCCTCAACACGGTCCTGCAAATGGCCTGGGCCAGAGTGCTTTCCGGCCTCACCGGCCGCGACGACGTGGTCTTCGGCCAAACCACCTCCGGCCGCGACGCCTCCCTCCCCAATGCCGAACGCCTGGTAGGCGCACTCGTCACCACCATCCCGGTCCGAGTCCGCCTCGACGATCGCGCTCCCGCCGACATCGGCGTAGCCCTGCAACGTGAGGTCGCACAACTCCGCGCCCACGAATACCTCGGTATCGCCGAAATCACCCGCCACACCGGCGGCAGCCAACTCTTCGACACCCTCCTGGTCTTCGAGAACACCCCCCTGGGCGCGGTAACCGCCGACATGCCCATGGGCCACGGCGCTCGCTTGAAGCCCCGCCGAGTAGATTCCCCCAGCCACTACCCAATCGCGGTGGTCCCGGTCGTCGAGAACGGCGAACTCATCACCCGCGTAGAAATCCGCCCCGACCTGGTCACCCGCTTCCACCCCGACCGCCTCGCCCACCGCATGCTCGCGGTGGTGGCGCGCCTGGTCGATGCCGATTCCGCCGCCGACGTAAGCCTCCTCCTCGACGACGAACCTGCGGCCCTCGCCTCCAATCCCGCAGCGCAGCCTTCCCCCAATCTCGAGGCAAACACTTCCCCCGACCTCGCGGCGGATCCTTCCCCCGTCATCCCGGCACGCTTTTGGCCGGGATCCACGCCGGAAGTACTCCAACAGGATTCGGAGGATTCCGGCCAAGAGCACGCCGGAATGACGCATGGGGACGCGTTCGAGGCCGTGTCGCCTCATGCGCTGGTTTCCGACGTGCTCCTCGCCGCTGCGGACCGCTCCGCCGATGCGGTTGCTGTGATCGATGCCGACGGTGAGCACTCGTTCGCTGAATTCGGTTCGGCGGTGCGTACTCTCGCGGCCGCGCTGCAGGCGAGTGGGGTGCGTCCGGGCGATTCCGTGGCCGTGGTGCTGCCGCGTGATCGCCGAGTTCTGCACGCGCCCTTCGCCATTGCGCATGCGGGTGGTATCTGCGTGCATGTCGACCCGGGCACTCCGGCCGACCGGCTCGCCTATCTGCTGGAGACCTCCGGCGCTCGCCTGGTGCTCGGTGACGAGGCGCTGGTGGATGTGCTGGTGCAGGTCCGCGCGCAGGATGTGGATTTCGTGCACGGCGTCACCACCGGCACCGGAGAACTGCGTATTCTCGGTGCGGCGCTGAGCGATTCGACCGCACCGGCCGAGGCCACGCGCGGCAGGCTGTCCGTCACGAACGCGGCCGTGCCGTTCTATGTCATCTTCACCTCGGGCACCACCGGTCGCCCGAAGGGTGTTGTGGTGCCGCACGGTGCGCTGCTGAGCCACTGGGCCAATCATGAGCGGCGGATCTTCGCGCCCGCCGCCGAACGGCTCGGCAGGCAACTGCGCATCGGGCACGGCTGGTCGACAGGGTTCGATGCCGCATGGCAGCCGACGGTGGCGCTGTTGAGCGGGCATACCGTGGTGATGCTGGGGGAGCAGGCGCGCACCGACGCCGAGCAGATCGCGGCCGCCATCGCGCGGCACGGGATCGATATTTTCGACACCTCGCCGTCGATGTTGCCGCGGCTCATCGCTTTCGGGTTGTTCACCGAACGGAACGGTGTGGAGCACTGCCCGCTGGCGGTGCTCGCGCTCGGTGGTGAGGCGATCAACCCGGACACCTGGAAGCGGTTGCAGGGCTTGCCCGATACCCGGGTCATCAATTTCTACGGCCCGACCGAGGCGACCGTCGAAGCACTGATGGCCGATGTGCACGACCATATTTCGCCGACCATCGGCCGCACCTTCGATCGGATGACCGCCGAGGTGCTCGATCACCGGCTGCGTCCGGTGCCGCCGGGTGGACTGGGCGAGCTGTATCTGTCCGGCCCCCAGCTGGCGCTCGGCTACCTGAATCGCCCCGCGACCACGTTCGCCGCCTTCGTGGCGGGTCCGCATGGAAAGCGGTACCGCACAGGTGATCTGGTGCGTCGCGCCGATGACGGAACCGTCATCTACGAGGGCCGCGCCGATAAGCAGGTCAAGATCAACGGCTATCGGGTCGAGCCCGATGAGGCCGCGGTGGTACTGCGCGAACTCGACGGCGTCGAGAACGCGGCGGTGCTGGCGTACACCGATAACGGCCGCACCCGCCTGGGCGCACTCGTGGTGAGCGCGGTGCCGGTGCCGCAGTTGCGCGCGGGCCTGGCGCAGCGCCTGCCGCGCTTCCTGGTGCCCACGCGCATCGTCGCGGTGCCCGAGATTCCGTTGAACAGCAACGACAAATTGGACATGCACGCCGCGACGGCCCTGCTCACCGCACAGGTGGCCGGGTCCGGCGGCAGCGAGCCCGGCACCGATACCGAGCGCACCCTGCTCGGCGTGGTCTCCGCGCTGGGCGCGGCGGGCACCGGCCCGGGCATCACCGACAGCCTGGTCGATCTCGGCATCGACAGTATCGGCGTCATCGATCTCGTATCCCGTTTGCGCGGTGCGGGTTTCCGCGTCGCGGCCCGGGATGTGATGGCGGCCGGTGATCTCCGCGAGCTGGCGGCGCGCCTGGACGAACTCACGGCGGCGGGGGAGGATCACGCGGCCGCGGCGGTCACCCCCGGCGGTACCGTGCTCCCGCTGACGGCATTGGCGAACGAGATCATCACCAATGGCGACTACCGCTATCTGGCTCAGTCCCAGGTGATTTCGCTGCCCGACGATGCGACCGCGGCGGCCGTCGCCGAACGCCTGTCCGCACTGGCCACCGCGCACCCGACCTTGCGTTCCCGCCTCATCACCGCCGCGACGGGCCCCGCCCTGCTGGTCGAGGAACTCGCCCCCGCCTCGGCGTGGCTTACCGAAGCCGACGGAACCGATACGCCCGCAACGTATCTCACCGAGACGGTGGCTCGCCTCGATCCGGAAGCGGGCCGCATGCTGGCCGCCACCATCCTGGCCGGTCCGCAACGCCGCCTGCTGCTGTCCATCCATCATCTGGCCGTGGACGTGGTCTCCTGGCTGATCCTGGTGGATGACCTGCGCCGCCTCGAACAGGGCGATCTGCCGTTGAACGAGGAGCCCTACGGCGAAACCGATTCCGCGACGGTGACTTCCGGAGTCGATATCCTCGGCACGCCGCTGGCGGGTCAACTCACCGATCCGGCGCGCGATCGCGCGGGCAAGGTCACCCAGCGAGTGGTGGAGTTGGGCGCGGACCGCACCGAACAGCTACTGGCGGAGTGCACCACGGCGGGCGTTCCGCTGGAAGACGCTCTGATCTTGGCCTGCGCCGGCACCTTCCCGGATATCGCGGACGCGGGCGGCCGCATCGCCGTCACCCGCGAATCCCACGGCCGCCCGGACGATGACGATTCCCGCCGCGTCGGCTGGTTCACCGTCGAGGAGACCGTCCTGGTCCCGGTCGCAGCCGCGGACTGGACCCCGGGCGCACCCGTCCCGGACCTGTCCGATCGCACCTTCGCCGCCCGCGGCCAACTGCGCATCAACCACCTGGGCCGTTTCGACGTACTCCAATTCGGCACCGGCCCTTGGTCACCCGCGCCGCTGGCGGAGTTCACCGGCGAATTCGGCGTGGCCGCGCATCCGGATCTGCCGCTGCGTTTCAGCGTGGACATCACCACCGCCGTGGTGCCCCGGGACGGCCGCCCGTCCCTGGTCGCGCAATTCGATGTGAACACCGCCGTGCTCGACGGCCTGGCGGTCGACGCGCGCGCTGAGCGCTGGGCCGAAGTGCTGTCGGGTTTCGTCCGGGAGTGAGAGCGCAGCCGCATAACTGAAGAGTTCGCCCGTCGCCGAGGGTTGGTGTCACGGCGAAGAATTCGCAGGGGTTGAGGGGCTCGTGCGGGGTCGTGAATGGGACCCATCGGAAGTGATCCGATGGGTCCCATCGGCGTATTCGCTTGTCAGAGGCCCGTAATCAGCTATTTAGGTTAGCCAAACCACACCCCTTCACCGCGCCTGCGGCCATGGGCTACCATCCCTATGAAGTTAGGCAAGCCTACCTTTGGTGTCAGGCCCGAGGCGGAACATTCGCAGGATGAGGAGTTCGATGCTCGACAAGGCTGGGATTCGCGCAATCGTGGCGGCTGCGCTGGACGTCGCCCCCGAATCGATCGGCGATGACGACGATCTCGTCAGCCTGGGCATGCACTCCATGAAGCTCATGCACCTGTCCGCCAAATGGCGTAAGCAGGGCTATGAGGTGCGCAGCTCCGCCCTCGCCCTGGAACCGACGCTCGCCGCGTGGACGGCCCTGCTCGGCGCGGGCCAGGTCGCCGCCGAATCAGCCTCGGCAGCAGCCGAATCCGCGACGGCCCCCACATCGAACGGCTCCGTGGCCCCGGCCGCGAACGGCTCCGCCGACGCCCCGGCCCCCGGCAGCGAATTCCCCCTCGCCACCATGCAGCACGCCTACTGGATGGGCCGCCGCCAGGATCAGGCCCTCGGCGGCGTCGCCGCCCACCTGTACGTCGAATTCGACGGTGACGGACTCGATCCCGAACGCCTGCGCCGCGCCGTGACCCGCCTGGTGCACCGGCACGAGCAGCTGCGCGCCCGCTTCACCGACAGCGGCACCCAGCAGACCCTGCCCGAACCGCTGCGCCCGGTCTTCGAAGCCCTCACCCTGAGCGCCGATTCCGAGGCCGATGAGCTGGAACGCCTGCGCCAGGCCAAGAGTCATCAGCGTATGGATGTCGAGGCCGGGCAGGTCATCGATATCGCGCTGTCGCTGCTGTCCGGCGGCGGTCACCGCCTGCACGTGGATGTGGATATGCTCGCCGCCGACGCGCAGAGCTACCGCCGCATCCTGGAGGATCTGGCGACCCTGTACGAGACGGACGCCGACCTCACCGAATCGCTGGACTACACCTTCCGCGCCTACCTGGCCGCGAAAGAGCAGGCCGCCCCGGATAATTCGGCCGATCGCGACTGGTGGGCGAGCCGCCTGGGCGAGCTGCCCGGTATTCCGGCCCTGCCCGTGCTGCCCGAGGCCGAGCGCCGCGACCCGAGCCGCAGTGTGCGCCTGCACCACTGGTTCGATCCGGCCGCCCGGCAGCGCCTGAACAAGAACGCGCACGGCCACGGCGTGACGCCCGCCGTCGCACTGGCCACCGTCTTCTCCGAGGCCATCGCCCGCTGGTCGGCCCGGCAGCGCTTCCTGCTCAATGTGCCGCTGTTCAACCGCGAACCGCTGCACGACGATATCGACCGTGTGGTCGGCGACTTCACCAATTCGGTACTGGTGGACGTGGACGCCACCCGCGCCGAATCCATGGTGGATCGCGCCAAGCGACTACAGCGCGAATTGCACACCTGCGCGGCGCATTCGGAGTACGAGGGCCTGGACGTCCTGCGTGATCTGGGCCGCCTGCACGGTGCGCCGGTCACCCCGTCGGTGGTCTTCACCTCCGGCCTGGATCTGGGCGAGCTCTTCTCCGACCGCGTGCTGCGCGTCTTCGGCGCGCCGGTGTGGATCATCTCCCAGGGCCCGCAGGTCGATCTGGACGCCCAGGTCGTGGAACTCAACGGCGGCCTGCTGGTGAACTGGGATCTGCGCCGCGACGCCCTCCCGGAGGGCGTGGCCGATGCCATGTTCACCGAATTCCGCGCTCTGCTGGACGGTTTGGTGGCCGACGACGCGGACTGGACCGCGGATCTGGCCATCGCCCTGCCGCAGGCGCAGCGCGATATCCGCGATCACGTCAATGCCACCGACCTCGAACTCGGCGGCCCGCGCACCCTGCACGAAGCCTTCTTCACCCTCGCCGAGCGCCACCCCGAGCGCCCTGCCCTGCGCTGGGACGCACAGGCCGTCGGCTCTCCCGACGAGCTCGCCGTGCGGGATTCGGCAGGTGCGGGTGTGCACGACGCGGCGAGCACCGGTGCCCTCACCTACGGCGAGCTGGCCGGTGCAGCACTGGCCGTCGCGCACGCGCTGACCGAGGCCGGGGTGCGCCCCGGCGACACCGTCGCCGTCATGATTCCCAAGGGGCACAGGCAGATTTCCGCCGTGCTCGGCGTGCTCGCCGCGGGTGCGACGTACCTGCCGATCAGCACCGCGCAGCCGCAGGCGCGTCGGGACCGAATCCTGGCGCGCGGTGGCGCTCGGGTGATCCTGCTGGACACCCCGGCCGATTTGCCCGCCGAGGTGAGCCCGCTGCTGCTGGCCGATGCCATCGCGGGTCCGCGACTGGAGGCCGCGCACGTCGCGGACGCCGATTCGGTTGCGTACGTGCTGTTCACATCCGGTTCGACCGGTGAGCCCAAGGGCGTGGAGGTGAGCCACCGCGCGGCGGCCAACACCATCGACGCCATTATCACGCACTTCGACCTGGGCGCGGACGATCACACCGTGGGTCTGTCCGCGCTGGAGTTCGACCTGTCGGTATTCGATATCTTCGCCCCGCTCTCCCTGGGCGGCGCGGTGGTCGCGGTCGAGGCGAGCATCGAACGCGATGCCGTGGCCTGGTCCGCGCTCATCGCGGAAACCGGTGTGACGGTGGTGAATGCCGCGCCCGGCCTGATCACCATGCTGCTCGATACCGCCGCACCCGAGCAATTGCGCACCGTGCGCGTGGTCATCACCGGCGGTGACCGGGTGAAATCCCAGCAGGGCCACCGCTTCCGGGAAGTCGTGCCGGGCGTGCGTTTCGCGGGCCTGGGGGGCACCACCGAGACCGCCATCCACTCCACCATCTGCGAGGTCACCGACCTCTACCCGGCCGACTGGGCGAATGTCCCCTACGGCACGCCGATGGCGAATGTCCGCTGCCGCGTGGTCAATTCGCGCGGCGAGGACTGCCCCGACCATGTCCCGGGTGAGCTGTGGATCGGCGGCGTCAGCGTGGCCGACGGCTACCGCGGCGATCCGGAGCGCACCGCCGACCGCTTCGTCACCGTGGACGGCATCCGCTGGTACCGCACCGGCGATATGGCCCGCTACCTGCCGGACGGCACCCTGGACTTCCTGGGCCGCGCCGACCACCAGGTGAAGATCCGCGGTTTCCGCGTCGAACTCGGTGAGGTCGAGTCCGCGCTGGCCGCCCAGCCGGGTATCGGCGAAGCCGTTGCGCTGGTGACGGATTCGGGACGCCTGGCCGCGATCGCCGCCTTCGCCGCGGGCGGTAAGCATGCCGCCCCGGAGCACGCCCCGTCCATCGAGTCCGTCACCGCCGGACTCCGGGAACTGTTGCCCGCGCACATGATTCCGGAAATCCTGGAACTGGTCCCCGCGATCCCGTTGACCGGCAACGGCAAACTGGATCGCGCCGCCATCCGCCGCATGGTCGCCGCCGGTGACGATGCCGCCGCCGACAGCTACCTCGCCCCCGAGACCGCGCTCGAGGCGGCCGTGGAATACATCGCCGCCATGGTGCTCGGCATCGAGAAGTTCAGCGTGACAACCGATTTCTTCGATATCGGCGGCAATTCGATTCTTGCCACCACCCTCACCGCGAAACTGCGCGGGCTTCTGGCGGTGGAACGCTTCGGCGTCACCGCGGTGCTCGAGGGCCGCACCGTGCGGGGCATCTGCGCCGCGCTGCTGGCCGCCGAGCCCACCCCGGACCGGCTGGACCAGGTGTCCCGCATTCTGCTCGAGCTCGCCGAGATCCCGAATCCGGAACCGGTCGCCGCGCTCTGATCGGTTCCATCCGATAGCGCACTGAGCGGTATCGCGTGCCGGAATCCGGTGCGGTGCAGGGTTTCTCGAAAGAACAAGGATTGGTTTCACCTGATGAAGTCGCTGGAAGACCTACAGGCAGCAATGGCGGCCCGGCTCGCGAGCGCGGGCCTGGCCGCCGCCCCCGCGGTACCGGTGCGCCGCGATCCGACGCGCGCGCCCCTGTCCTTCGGACAGCGCAATGTGTGGGCGCATCAGCAGATCGCTCCCGACAGCGCCGCCTACAACCTCTGTCTGGCACTGACTTTCGACGGTGAGGTGGACGGTCCGGCCCTGCACCGCGCCTTCCTGGCCCTGGTGCGCAAGCACGAGGTGCTGCGCACCACCTATCACAATGACGAACACGGCGACCCGTACCAGCTCATCCACGACGGCCTGCCGCCCCGCATCACCGAGATCGACCTCACCGCGCACGATCCGGCCGAGGCGGACCGGCGATTGGCCGAACTGACCCGGGCCGCCGCCTACGAGACCTTCGATCTGTCGACCGAATCCTCACTGCGCGTGACCTTCGCCCGCACCCGCTCCGATCGCCTGGTGGCGTTGCTGGTCATCCAGCACATCGCCTGGGACGGTATGACCCTGCCCGCGCTCTCGCCCGATATCGAGAACTTCTATCGGCAGGCGCGCACCGGTGACATCACGGTGGAACCGCTGCGACTCCAGGTCGCCGACTTCGCCGAATGGGAGCAGGACCGCTACCGCGACGGCGACCACTCCGTCGAAATGGAGTTCTGGGCAAGCCAATTCGACGGTGAAGTACCCGAACTCCAGCTGCCGTACGATCGCCGCCCGGTCGCCGTCACCGAACGCGGTGACCGCTTCGACCGGCTGCTGGGCGCGCAGGCGGACGCCAACCTGCGCAGGCTCGCCGCCGATCTGCGCAGCACCCCCTTCTCGGTCTTCCTGGCCGCCTACTATCTGGCGCTGCGCCAGACCACCGGCCAGCGCGACATCGTGGTCGGCACCACCGTCGCCAATCGCGAGGAGTCCGGTCAGGAACTGCTGATCGGCAACCTGTCCAATATGATTCCGCTGCGCTTCACCGGCGCGGGCGCGCACACCTTCGCCGAACTGGTGAACCAGGTGCGCGCCACCACCACCGAAGCCTTCCGGCACAAGCATTTTCCGCAGGAGGGCATCATCCGGGCGGCCAACAGCGCCACCGGGCATATCGGTTCCAAACTGTTCGACACCATGGTGCTGTTCCTGCACCAGAAGATCGACGGCCCGCAACTGCCGGGCGCGGTCACCAGCTGGGAACTGATCGACAATGGCGGCGCACTGCTGCCGCTGGTGGTCGAGACCTTCATGCACGCCGACCGCACCGACGTCCAGATCACCTACCGCACCGATCTTTTCGATCACGGCACCATCGAGCGCCTGCACGAGTACATCGAACAGGTGCTCGCCGCCGCCACCCCCGGCGCGACGCTGACCGCGCTGGAAACCCTCTCCGCCTCCGATCGCGCCCGCCTGGACGACTGGTCGCACGGTGACCGCCCCGCCATCACCCCCGACACCATCGACGCCATGATCCGGACCTCCGCGCAGGAGCATCCGGACCGGGTCGCGGTGATCTTCGAGGACACCGAACTCGACTACGCCGAATTCGATTCGCGCGTCAACGGACTCACCCGCATGCTGCGCGATCGCGGTGTCCGCAACGGTGATCGGGTCGGCGTCTACGCCGAACGCAGCGAATGGCTCCCCGTCGTCTTCGCCGCCGTTTTGCGCGCGGGCGCGGTATACGTCCCCGCCGACCCGAGCTACCCGCTCGACCGCATCGAATACATGCTGGGCGATGCGGAGCTGTCCCTGCTGATCAATACGGTTGGCGCTGATTCCCCCCGTCATCCGGGCGTGTATCTGGCCGGGATCCACGGCTTCGAATCATCTTCCACCGGTGTGGATTCCGGCCGAGAGCGCGCCGGAATGACCGAGGCGCGTCTGCCGCTCCTGGACCTTGCCGCCCCGGATGTCCGCGCCGAGCTGGCCGCCACCGACGGCTCACCGGTCCGTGCCGAGGAACTGGCCCGGCCCGTCCACCCGCTGGACGCTGCCTATCTGCTGTACACCTCGGGCACCACCGGCCGTCCGAAGGGCGTGGTCATCCATCACCGCGCCATCGCGAACCATGTGCAGTGGATGCGCGACTACCTCGGCTTCGGGCAGGAGCGCATTCTGCAGAAGGCGCCGATCGGTTTCGACGTATCGGTGTTCGAACTGGTGAACGCGCTCGGCACCGGCTCGGCAACCGTGCTCCCGCATCCGGAATGGTGGCAGGCGGATGTGGAGGCGCTCGCCGGAATCATCGAGCGGCACCGCGTGACTCAGCTGTCCCTGGTGCCCAGCGTCACCCGCGCCTTCCTCGACGCGGGCCCGGACCCGAAGCGCTTGCAGTCCATGCGCTACGTCTACCTCGGCGGCGAATCCGTGCCGCCCGCGCTGGTGGAAGAGGCCGGCCGGGTGTTCGGCGGCACCGTGCTGGGTCTGTACGGCCCGACCGAGGCCGCCATGGACCTCACCCACGAGGATTTCGCGGGAACCCAGGGCAGCGATGAGATCCGTTCCGCGCTCATCGGCCGCCCCGAATCCAATTCGTCGGTGTACGTCCTCGATGAGCAGCTGCGGCAGGTGCCCCCGGGCGTCACCGGTGAGCTGTATCTGGGTGGCGTACAGCTGGCGCGGGGCTACCACCGGCGGCCCGGCCTGAGCGCCGCCACCTTCATGGCCTGCCCGTTCGCCGGAGAGCCCGGGGCGCGGATGTACCGCACCGGCGATATCGTGCGCTGGAACTCCCGTGGCCGCCTGGAATACCTGGGTCGCGTGGACGATCAGGTCAAGATTCGCGGCCACCGCATCGAACTCGGTGAAATCGGCACCACACTGCGCCGCATGCCGGGTATCGGCTCGGCCGCCGCCATCGCACTGCCGCGCGGCAATGACTCGGTGCTGGTCGCCTACTACGTGGCGGAGCCGGATTCGGTGTACGCCAACGATTCCGAGACCGCCGTGGCGGGTGCGATTCGTGCCTACCTCTCGGAACGCCTGCCCGAGTACATGATTCCGTCGGCCCTGGTGCGCATGGCCGCGCTCCCGCTCACCGCCAACGGCAAGCTGGACCGGCGCGCCCTGCCCGAACCGGATCTCGGCGGCAGCAGCGGTCACGGCCGCGAACTCGGCGACGGCCCGGAAACCCTTGTCGCCGAAGCGGTCCGCCAGGTGCTCAACCTCGGCGACGATCTCGCCCTGGCCGCCGATGACGACTTCCTGGCCCTGGGCGGCGATTCCATCACCGCCATCCGCATGGCCTCGGCCCTGAAGAAGCGCGGACTGGCCATCACCACCAGCGCCCTGTTCGACGCCCGCACCATCGCCGCCATCGCCGCCGCGACCACCCCGATCCTCGACACCGGAGCACCCGCGCTCATCGGCGCGGGCGCGGACACCGGCTGGATCCCGCTCAACCCGATCGCCGCCATGCTCGTCGAAAAGGTCGGCGAATACACCGGATACAGCCAGGCCACCGCCGTGGTGACCCCGCCCGGCGCGACGGCCGAGCAGCTCACTGCCACCGTGGCGGCCCTACTCGACCGCCACCCCCTGCTCCGCGCCCGCCTCGGCTCGGAAACCCCGGAGAGCGCTCTCGCCTACTACGTCCCGGCGGTCGGCGAGGCGTACCCGCCCGTCGAGCTGATCGAGGTCGTAATCGATGGCGACGATTGGGAACTCAGTGCGGGCGAGGTGCTTCAGGCGCATCTGCACGAGGTCGGCGCGGCACTCGATCCGGCCGCCGGGAGCATGGTCGGCGCGGTGTGGGCGCGTACGCCCGATTCCGCCACCGGCCGCCTGCTGCTGGTGATCCACCACCTGGTGGTGGACGGCGTCTCCTGGCGCATCCTGCACGACGATCTGCGTGGTCTCTGGCAGGACGGCGCGCTGGAGCCGGAGACCGGCACCTCGGTGCACACCTGGAACAGCAACCTGGTGCACTACGCCCAAAGTGATGCTCTGGCAGCGGAATTGCCGCGCTGGCAGGAGGTCGCCGCGGCGGCCGATCCGCTGCTCGGCACGCGTCGCGTCGATCCGGTCGTGGACACCGTCGCCACCCTGCACGAGGTCACCGCCGAGCTCGACGCCGATGACACCCAGCTGCTGAGCACGCTCGGCGCGCAGGTGTTCGGCTGCGACTTCCTGGATATCCAGGTCGCCGCGCTGGCCGTGGCCGTACACCGGTTCCGGCGTTCGCACGACAATGACGCCGATACCGTCGCGCTCACCATGGAGCGGCACGGCCGCGTCGAAACCCTTTTCGCCGGAGCCGATCTGGCCAATACCGTGGGCTGGTTCACCAGCGCCTACCCGGTCGCGCTGAACGTGCTGCGCGGCGGCGAGGCCGATATCGTGGACGCGGTCAAGGCGGTCAAGGAACAGCTGCTCGCGGTGCCGGACTCCGGTATCGGCTGGGGTCTGCTGCGCTGGCTGAACCCCGCCGCCAAGGCCGAGCTGGAAGTTCACGCGGCCCCGCAGATCAGCTTCAACTACATGGGCCGATTCACCGTCGCCGATAACGCCGACACCCTCGAACCCTGGGATGCCGCACCGGAATTCGGCTACCTGGGCGGCCACGCCGACCCGGCCATGCCGGTCCCGGCCGTACTGGACGTCAACACCGTGAGCATTGCCGACGGCGACCGCACCGGTCTGCGCGCCTCCTTCCGCTTCCCGGCGGGCGTGCTCACCGACGCCGATGTGCACGAACTCGCCGACCTGTGGACCGGCGCACTGCGCGATCTGTCGAAGACGGTGCGGGACAACCCGGTTCGCCAGCCCACCCCCAGCGATGTGCTGGCGCGCGGCGTGACCCAGCTGGACCTGGACCGCTGGCAGACCCTGTACGGCGCGTTCGCCGACGTGCATCCGCTCGCGCCCATGCAGGCCGGGCTGTACTTCACCGCGCTCGGTTCCGGCGGTAAGGATTTCTACAATGTGCAGACCATGATCGCCGTGCGCGGCGATCTGGAACTGCCACGCCTGACCGCCGCACTGGACACCGTCCTGAACCGCTATCCCAATCTGCGCGTTGCGATTTCGGTCTCGCACGCCGGCCAGCCGTACGCACTGGTCAACGAGCATATGGACTTCCCGGTGCGCGAGGTCGACTTCGCGGGCCGGACCGACTCCGATGAGCGACTGCGCGATTTCCTGCTCGCCGATCAGGGCGAACAGTTCGACCTCGCGCGCGGCCCACTCACCCGCGTCACCGTCGTGCACCTGCCCGAGGCGGTGCACATGCTGGTGCTCACCTCGCATCACCTGCTCACCGACGGCTGGTCCGGTCAGCTGCTGCCGCAGGAGATCTTCGCCGCCTACCTCAGCGACGGCACCGCAGCACCGCTCGGCAACCCGGACACCTTCGCCGAATTCCTGGCCCTGACCCAGGATCGGGAGGAGGCGACCGAGGCCGCCTGGTCCGGCTATCTGGACGGCGTGCAGCCCTGCCTGGTCGCGCCCAACCGGGTGCCAGAGGGCGGCGGCGTGCCCACCGGCCGCTCCGCCGAGATCGACGCGCAGGTGGTGGACCGGCTCACCGAGCTGGCCACCGAACTCGGCACCACCTTCAGCGTCATCTGCCAGCTCGCCTGGGCCAACGTACTGCGCTACGTAACCGGTTCGGAGACAGCGGTATTCGGTGAGGTTGTCTCCGGCCGCCCCGCCGACCTGGACGAGGTCGACAATGCCGTCGGCTGCTTCGCCAACACCATTCCGGTCGCGGTCGGCCTGCGCGGCGATTCCACCTGGCGCGAACAGCTGGCCGAAATCCAGCGCCGCCGTGTCGAACTCATGGAATTCCACCAGTACCGCCTCACCTCGGCCATCCGGGCCACCGGTGTGCGCAAACTGTTCGACTCCATGTTCGTCTTCCAGTCCTACCCGCCCGGCCGGGCCGAACTGGAAAGCCTGCTGGCACAGGCGAACCTGGAACTGGTGACCTTCGAGGGCGGCGGCGCGACCGATAACGCCCTGCTGGTCATGATCTTCCCGGCCAATGAACTGCTGCCCGGCGACGGCGTGCGGGCGGTGGTCTTCTACGCGGAGGACTCCTTCGACGACACCGAGGCCGAGATCATCGAGGCCGCCTTCCACGACACCCTGCGCGCCATCGCCGCCGCCCCGGACACCCGGATCGACGATGCCGCGGTCATCGGCGACGAAGACCACGGCCTGCTGGTGATGCGCCGGATGTGGCAGTGAGCGCCGGAATTCCGCGCGCGGAGAAACAGGAGCAAGGACTATGAGCAATACCCTCGGCTGGATCCGCAAATTCCATCGCCCGCGCACGCCGGGCAGCGCGCCACTGGTCATCTGCCCGCACGCGGGCGGCGGCGCGTCCACCTACCGCCCGTTCTCCAAGGCGCTGAGCGAACACTTCGACGTCTCGATCTTCCAGTACCCGGGCCGCCAGGACCGGGCCCGCGAGGCCGCGCTGACTAGCGTGCCCGATATCGCCGCGGGCGCGTTCGCCGAATTCGTGCGCTCGCCCAGCAATAACGGGGAGCCGATCACCGTCTTCGGCCACAGCATGGGTTCGGTCGTCGCCTTCGAATTCGCCAAGCTGGCCGAGAGCGAGGGCATTCCGGTGCGCCTGCTCGCCGTATCCGGCGCGGTCGCACCGTATCGAGTCGTCGATATGCCCAACCATCCCACCGGGGATGAGGAACTGCTCGACCACGTCGGCGGACTCCAGGGCACCGGCGCGGACGTGCTGGGCAACCGCGACCTCATGCGCATGGCACTGCCCGCGCTCAAGGCCGACTACGCCGCCTTCGACGCCTACGTCTGTGCCCAGGACGTCCAGTTGGACACCCCGCTGCACGTGATGGGCGGCAGCGAGGACGAATTCGTCTCCATCGGCGACCTGTACGGCTGGCAGTCGCACACCCCGCACGAACTCCAGGTGAGCATGTTCGACGGCGGGCACTTCTACCTGCACGACCATGTCGCCGCCATCGCGGAAACCCTCGCGGCGGAACCGATCCGGACGGCGGTAGCCCGATGAGCAACGGCGGCGATCCGATCGGCTCGGACAATGGAACGGCGGACAATGGCGCGGCGGGAACCGGCATGAGGGGCGGTGCGGAGGATCCGATCGTCATCACCGGGATGGCGATCGAAGCGCCCGGCGGTATCGAGACGCTGGCCCAGTACTGGGAAGCGCTGGCCGAATCGCGCGATCTGATCGGACCCTTCCCGCGTGATCGCGGCTGGCCGCTGGAGAAGCTGTTCGCGCTCGCCGAGACCGAAGGCTGGGGCGAAGTCCGCGACGCGGGCGGATTCCTCGATACCGCAGCTGATTTCGATCCCATGTTCTTCGGCATCACCCCGCGCGAAGCGGTCGCCATGGACCCGCAACAGCGGGTGGCGCTGCGGGTGGCATGGCGCGCGCTGGAGAACGCGGGCATCAACCCCACCGCACTCGGCGACGGCGACGACATCGGTTGCTACATGGGCGCTTCCAACACCGAATACGGCCCGCACGGCGCGGAAGTCAACGACTTCACCGGATATCGCGCGGGCGGAGCCGCCATGGGCGCGGTCGCCGGGCGCATCTCCAATGTGCTGGGCCTGGGCGGACCTTCCGTGGTCGTGGATGTGGCCTGCGCATCATCGCTTGCCGCAGTTCACCTGGCCGCCAATGCGATTCGCAATGGCGAATGCGAATGGGCGCTCGCGGGCGCGGCCTGCATCATGGGCTCACCCGGCGCGTTCTTCGAATTCTCCAAGAACAACGCGCTCGCCGCCGACGGCCAGTGCAAGCCGTACTCCGACAACGCCCTCGGCACGCTCTGGGGCGAAGGCGTCGGAGTCGTTGTGCTGGAACGTGAATCGCGGGCACGCGAACTCGGGCACCGCGTCTACGGCCGCCTGCTCGGCTCGCGCATCAACCACAACGGTAAGGGCGCGCCCATCGCGGTGCCCAGCTCCGCCGCACAGGAACGCCTGGTCCGCGCGACCGTGACCGCCGCCGGAATCGATCCGAACCTGATCGACATGATCGAGGGCCACGGCACCGGCACCGCCGTCGGCGATCCGCTGGAATTGACCGCGCTGCAACAGGTTTACGGCACACCCCGGGCCGATGGCAGCAGCCCGCTGCTCGGCTCGGTGAAATCCAATCTCGGCCACGCGCAAGCCGCCGCGGGGCTGCTCGGCCTGATCAAGGTGCTGCTCAGCGGCCTGCACGGGCAGATCGCCCCCACCCGGCACGCCGACAGCCCCAACTCCCGCTTCGACTGGGAGGCCGGAAACCTGCGCCTGGCAGCCAAACTCACCGACTGGGAACCGCGCGACGGCGTTCGCTACGGCGCGGTGTCGTCGTTCGGCGTCAGCGGCACCAACGCACACGCCGTGCTCGCCATGCCCGTCCTGGAAGAGGAAACCCATGCCTGACTACCGCCTTCCGGACGGCAGCACCCCGATCCTGCTGTCCGCCGAAACCGCCGACGCGCTCGGACGTGAGGCCGCCGCCCTGGTCGCCTACCTGGAGGAGCGGCCGTCGGTCACCCCGGATGCGGTGGCGGACATGCTCTTCCGCACCCGCGCGGCCCGGCGATACCGGGCGCTCATCGCCGTCACCGACCGCGACCGGCTGATCGAGGCGCTGCACGCGATCGTCGCCGGGAAGCCGCATCCGGCCGTGACGGCCGGTAACCGCGCCGCGAGCGCACGCCGCATCGCCTACGTCTTCCCCGGCCAGGGCTCTCAACGGCCCGGTATGGGCGTGCTCTACTACGCGCATTCACCGATCTTCCGCGCCACCGTCGACGAATGCGACGCGATCTTCCAAGCGCAGCACGGTATTTCGCCGCTGACCTACCTGCTCGACGAGTCCGGTGCCGACTACGGCGTCGAAATGGTTCAGCCCGCACTGTTCATGCAGATGCTGGGCCTGGCCGCCATCTGGCGCGCCGCCGGGGTGGAACCGCATGTCACCGTCGGGCACTCACAGGGTGAGATCGCCGCCGCCGTGGTCTCGGGCATCATCTCGCTCGCCGACGGCGTCCGCGTGGTCACGCTGCGCGCCAACCTGGTCGGCTCACTCGAACGCGAACACGAGTGGAACGGCCAGTGGGCCATGGCCGTGGTCGGGGTCAATCGCGATGAATGCGAGGCGCTGCTGGCCCGCAATTCCGGCTGGGCCGAACTCGCGGTGGTCAATTCCGCGAACGTGCTCGCCATCTCCGGTGAGCGTCCCGCCGTCTCGGAGCTGGTGGCGACCCTCACCGCACAGGGCAAGTTCGCCAAGGAGATCCGCGTCGAATACCCGGCGCACACCTCCTTCGTCAGCAAGTTCCGCGAGGATCTCGAGAGCACCCTGCGCGACACCCTGGACTCCCCGGTCTTCGCGCCCACCGAGATCCCGTGCCTCGGCGCGACCCTCGGCGAAGCCATCACCCCCGATCTGACCGCCGCCGAATACTGGTACTGGAACCTGCGCAACCGCGTCCGCTTCGACCTCGCCATCGCCGAGGCCGCCGCCCGCGATATCGACATCTTCCTGGAGATCGCCGACCACCCCGCCCTCATGCTCGCCATGCAGGACACCCTCTCCGGCGCGAGCAAGGACCGCGACTTCCGCACCATCGGCACCTCCCGCCGCACCGCCGTAGACCTCGCCGAATTCACCAGGAACCTGGCCCAGGTCGCGGTCCTGGACACGGCCTTCGCCTGGGACACCCTGCGCGACACCACATCCGACGTGCGCCGCCTCCCGCTCTTGGACTTCCCCAACACCCAGACCACCCCGAAACAGCTCTGGGCTCCCTTCAACTACCGCCCCGAAGCGCCGCAGGGCGGCACCGCATCGACATCGGCGGACGCACGCGGTAGCGAAAATGCCTCCGGTGCACTGAGCTCCGGAGCTCTCGCCACCAGTGACACCGAATCCACTGCCGCACAAGCGAGTTCCATCGCAGAAGGTACCGTCGCCCCGCAGCGCCTCGCCGAGCGCTGGGTCCGCCTGGACCGCCGCAAGCTGGTCCCGCCCCGCACCCTGACCGTGATCGACCACACCGGCCGCGCCGCCGACCTCGCCGCCGCCATCGAGCAGGCAGCCCCCCGCCACGGCGCGAAAGTGGTTGCCGGCAAGCGGGGTATGGCAGACGGGACAGCTGCGTCGGCTGCGGGAACCGGCGTTGCGCCCGCTGCATCGAACGGCGCGGCCGGAACCACCGCCTCCGCGACCGCTGCGAGCACGGGTGGGGGAGCGGGTGCCGTGAGTGCTGCACCAGCCACGTCCGGTACGACCGGCGCGGGTGTCGTCGCCTATGACACGGTCGTCCTGCTGCTGCCGCCGTCGGCGGCTGCCGATATCGCCGCGGCGGTGCGGGAATCCGCTGACTTCGTGGGGGATCGGAGCTGGCTGCCCGACCTCACCGGGGTTCGGGACGTCTGGTTGGTGACCTCCGGTGGTGAGCAGGTGCTCGAGGGTGAGACGCCCGCGATCGCGCATGCCGCCGCGCAGGCCGGATTCCGGTGCCTGGCGGCGGAGCATCCGGGTGTCGGCTTCCGGCATCTGGATCTGGCTGCCGGACAGGAGATTCCGGAGGCGGCCAAGGCCGTGCTCGGCGCGATCCACACCTCCGGTGAGCCGGAACTGGCCGCGCGTGCCGGAGCCTGGTACGGCAAGCGGCTGGTCGTGGACGATGCTCCCGGTGACTGCACGCTCACCCCGGCGGACCTCGCCGAGGTCGTGATCATCGGCGGCACCGGCAAACTCGGCCTCGACTGCGCCGCGGACTTCGCGCGCGCCGGGGCCCGCCGCATCACGCTCATCGGCCGTTCGGGCGGTTCCGCCGAAACCGCCAAGCGGGTGGCGGAATTGAGCGCGCACGGCACGGTCATCAAGATCCGCACCTGTGATGTGACCGATGACGAGGCCGTGCGCTCGCTCGGCGACGATTTCGTGGTCACACCGGTCACGCTGCTGGTGCACGCGGCCGTCGACTACAACGCCGCCGCTGCCGAGGTGAGCCCCGAAACCGTGCTCGCCGCAGCGGAATCCAAGGTCGTCGCGCTGGACCGGCTGATTCGCGACCTTCCGCTCGCCCCGGACGCCCGCGTCGTGCTGTGCTCCTCGCTCTCGGCCACCATCGGCGGCCGCGGCCACGCCGTCTACGCCGCCGTGAACCGCATGCTGGACGCCGCCGCCACCGGCTACCGCCGCGACGGCATCGGCGTCACCTCCGTGCAGTGGGGACTGTGGCGGGCCGTCGGAGCCGACAATGCCGATGCTGTTGCCCGCATCAGCGGTACCGGCCTGCTGCCCATGGATCCGGCCACGGCCATCGCCGCCGGATTCGCCGCTGCGGGCAACAGCATCGTGGTAGCGGCCGAATGGTCCAAGCTCCGTGCGATTTTCGCGCTCTTCGGCCAGGAGCCGCTGTTCGCGGAGATCCCGGACGAGCCCGCCCCGGTCGTGCGGTCGTCCGTCGCCCCGGCGGCAGCCGCAACCCCGGTCGCAGCCGCCCCGGTGGAGATCACCACCGCACCGGCCGCCCCGATCGTCCAGGACATCGCCGGACAGGTCCGCGATGCCCTGCGCTTCGTGATGGGCATGGACAACACCGAACCCATCGACGGCTCCATGCCGCTGGTGGCGCTCGGCCTGGATTCCCTTCAGGCCCTGGACCTGCGCAAGCGCATCGAAGCCGAACTTCAGCGCGATCTGCCGGTCACCGCCATCCTCGGCGGTGC
This sequence comes from Nocardia sp. NPDC056000, assembly GCF_042269265.1. NCBI lineage: Bacteria > Bacillati > Actinomycetota > Actinomycetes > Mycobacteriales > Nocardiaceae > Nocardia > Nocardia sp. NPDC056000. The sequence continues at coordinate 536,133 of NZ_JBHJXS010000002.1, forward strand.
GTCACTGGACGAAGTGGTGTCACTGCTCGACTAGTCAGCACGTCCGAAATAGCAACGCAGCAGGGGGAATAGCGTCATGACCAGGATGGAGAATACGGTGCCGGAACCCGAGGACGCGATCATCGTCGAGTCCGTGGAGAAGTCCTTCGGCGAGGTGAAAGCGTTGCGCGGCATCAGCTTCACCGCGCCCGCGGGCAGTGTGCTGGGGGTGCTCGGCCCCAATGGCGCGGGCAAGACGACCACGGTGTCGGTGCTCTCCACCCTGGTGCGCCCGGACGCCGGACGGGCGGTGGTCGCCGGTTACGACGTGGTGCGCCAGCCCACCGAGGTGCGCTCCTCGATCATGCTCACCGGCCAGTACGCCGCACTCGACGAAATGCTCACCGGCCGTGAGAATCTGGTGCTCTTCGCGCGCCTGCTCGGCCTCCGCCGCAAACAGGCCCGGGCGCGCGCGGAGGAACTGCTGGAACAGTTCTCGCTCACCGAGGCGGGGGATCGGCGGGTCGGCCAGTACTCCGGCGGTATGCGCCGCCGCATCGATATCGCCTGCGGTCTGGTACGCCCGCCACGCGTGGTCTTCCTGGACGAGCCCACCACCGGCCTGGACCCGGTGAGCCGCCAGAGCCTGTGGGCGCTGGTGCGCGAACTCAAGGCGCAGGGCGTCACGGTGCTGCTCACCACGCAGTATCTGGAAGAGGCGGATGCGCTGAGCGACAACATCATTGTCGTGGACAAGGGCACCGTCATCGCCGAGGGCACCGCCGATCAGCTCAAGGCCCGCTCGGGCTCGAGCTACTGCGAGGTCGTCCCGGTCGACGCCGCCGATGTGCCACGCCTGGTCACCGCCCTGTCCGGGCTGGGCGAGGTCACGGTGGCCGACTCCGCCGACCGGGTCTCACTGCCCGCACCCGACGGCGCTGCCACCCTCACCGAGGCGCTGGCCCGAATCACCGGCGGCGGCATCGAATTGATCGATATCGCGCTGCGCCGCCCCTCCCTCGACGAGGTCTTCATCGAACTCACCAAGCCGAGCGCGGCACAGGTGAGCGCATGAATCAGGTTCCCATCGTGCGGGTTCCGGCCGGATTGCAATGGTCGGCCTTGAGCGAGCGCGGTATTCGCGCCGCCCTCCGCGAAGGCGATGTAATGCTGGCGCTGTTCGCGCCGGTGGCCATCTACATCTGCTTCTACATCCCGCTGCGTAAATCCATGTCCGCCACCGGGATCGACTTCGCGCAGTACCTGCTGCCGCTGGTCGCGGTGTACGCCATGTTCTTCACCGCCATGTTCGCCGCCGACCGCGCCGGGCGCGAGGTCGCGGGCGGTATGGCCACGCGTTTGCGCTCCCTGCCGGTGCGCCCGTGGGTGCCGGTGGCCGCGCGCATGTCCGCGAACCTGTTGCGCGGCTGCGCCGCGCTGACCAGCGCGCTGGTGGTGGGCATCGCCTTCGGCTTCCGATTCCACGATCCGGCAACGGCTCTGGTGTTCATCGCGGTGACGCTGGCCTTCGGAGCCGCGGTCGTGATCGCGGCCGACGCGCTCGGCACCGCCACCCGCAATCCCGAACTCGGCGGCACCGTACTGTTCGTCCCCCAGTTGCTGCTGATCATGACCTCCACCGGATTCGTTCCGGCCGAAGGCTTCCCGGGCTGGATTCAGGGCTGGGCGCGCAATCAGCCGGTCTCGCAGGTGACTTCGGCCCTGCGCGGTCTGGCCGAGGGCCGCTATCCCTCGGAACTCGGCGTGGCCGCGCTGTGGATCGCGGGCCTGCTCATCGTGGGCGCTTTCCTCGCGACCCGTGCGGAAGGACGGCGCGCATGACAACCCCCGAACCCACTGTCGCACAGCCGAACCCGATCGGCTCGGGTTCGCTGCCCAGCCAACTGCTGATCGAGACCGGCCGCCTGCTGCGCCGCTGGTCCCGCCAGCAGGAGGTGATGACCAGCACCCTGGTGCTGCCCGTACTGCTGCTGCTCATGTTCGACCTGGTGCTGGACCGATCCCTGGGCCTGTCCTCGGACGCCGACCCCATCTACGGTTTCGTCCCCATGATCGCCATCGCCGGAGCCATGTACGGCGCGATGGGCACCGGCCTGTCCCTGTACGGCGAACGCCAGAGCGGCCTGCTGCGCCGCTTCTGGGTACTGCCGATCCACCGATCGGCAGGCATGCTCGGCCGCCTGCTCGCCGAATGCGTGCGCGCCGCCGTGGTCACCCTGGTGGTGGTGCTGATCGGCATGGCGCTGGGCCTGCGCTTCCAGCAGGGCTGGCCCGGATTCTTCGGCGCGCTGGCGGTCCCGGTGCTGGTCATCGCCGGATTCACCCCGGTGGTAATCCTGGTGGGCGTCAGCCGAATCGGCGATAAGGTCGTCCAGCTCGCCGCCATCGTCGTGCTCATCGGCATGTTCTTCAACTCCGGATTCGTCCCGCTGGACAACTACCCGGATCTGATTCAACCGATCGTCCGCGCCCAGCCCATGAGCTGCGCCATCGAAGCCATGCGCGGTTTCATCCTGGGCGGCCCGGTCGCCACCCCGATGCTCCAGACGGCGGCGTGGTCGCTGGGCCTGGCCGCCGTCTTCGGCGCCCTGGCCGTGCGCGGCTACCGCGCCGCCGCCGAAAGCTGAACCGCCGGTCGATGATTCGCTAGTGCGTGATGAGCCGCCAATCCTCGGGGAGATTGGCGGCCGTCACCTTCTCGCCCTCCACCGCCAGATCGATCACCGCACCGCCCAGCCGCAGATCGGTGAGCTCCACCCGCCCCCAGCGCGCGGGCAGATGCGGCAGCACGGTGAGCGTGCGCCGCGGAATATCCGGATCCAGCCCCAGGAACGACCGCACCAGCAGCAGCGGTGCGGCACTGGCCCACGCCTGCGGTGAACAGGACGTCGGATAGGGGACCGGTGCGGCGAACTTGGCGCGCGGGAAACCGCAGAACAATTCCGGCAGTCGCCCGCCGAAAGCCCCTGCGGCATCGAGCAATCCCTCGGCCAGTCGCGTCGCCAGCTCGATCGCTCCCGGGATATGCCGGTAGCGCAGCAGCCCGGCCACCCCGATCGCGGTGTCGTGCGGCCACACCGAACCATTGTGATAACTCATCGGATTGAACGCGCCCATCCTGGAAGACAGTGTGCGCAAACCGAATCCGGTATCCATATCCTCGGCCGCCAGCCGTTCGATCACCACCGCGGCATGCTCGTCCGAGATGATGCCCGACCACAGGCAATGCCCGATATTGCTGGTGAGCGCATCGAGCTTGCGCTTATTGCCGTCCAAAGCGACCGCGAACCAACCCTTTTCGGGCAGCCAGAACGCTTCGGCGAATTTGGTGCGCAACTCGGCCGCGCGATCCCGCAGATGCGCCGCTGTCATCGGGTCACCGAACTCGTCGGCCAGTTCCGCCCGCGCCAGCAGCGCCGCGTACACGTAGCCCTGCACCTCGCACAGCGCGATCGGCGGCTCCGCCAAATGCCCGATCGCGTCATTGACGCCGTCGAAACTGTCCTTCCAGCCCTGATTGATCAGACCGCGATCGGTGGCGCGCCGATACTCCACGAACCCGTCACCGTCGCGGTCCCCGTAGTCGGTGATCCACGCCAGCGCCGCGTCCGCCGCGGGCAGCAGCGCCCGCACCGATTCGGCATCCGCGCCCCAGCGCCGTGCCTGCGCCAGCAGCATGACGAAAAGCGGTGTGGCGTCGATGGTTCCGTAGTACGTCTCACCGCCCAGCACCGCACCGCTGGCCGGGCCGCGCCGCATCTCGTGCATGATGCGACCCGGCTCCTCCTCGGTCATCGGATCCACCCGTTGTCCCTGCATCTCGGCCAGCTGCTCCATGGTGCCGACCGCCAGGCCGACATCCAGCGGCAGCGCCATCCACGCGGTGAGCAGCGAGTCACGGCCGAACAGCGTCATGAACCAGGGTGCGCCGGCCGCCACGAAGGGACGGCCGCCACGGCTCTCGTCATGAATCTGCAAGGCGCCCAGATCACTTTCGGTGCGGGTCAGCACCAGCGCCAGCTGCGGATCCGCGGCGGTGATATTGGTGGCGGTATCGCGCCAGGCCGCGATCTTGCGGCTCGGCTCACTGAATTCGTAATGCTCACCCGGACCCAGCGACGACCGCACGGGCTGGCTGCCCATGGTGGGCTGGGCCAGCACCTCGGTCTGCCAGCTGCCCCCGGCGGGCACCACGGCCCGCCAGGACAGCGAACCCGGCAGTACCACCGGCGGTTCCGAGGACGAGACCGTCAGACCCCGGGACCGATCCGACCGGTCGTTTAGTAGCAGCTCCTGATCGGACACGATGATCTCGGCCCGCGCACTGGCCGTGCGGCCCTCCTTGACCGCGAACAGATCCACGAAATCCGCGTCGATCAGCAATTGCAGATCCACGGCCGTGGTCTCGCGGCCCATGTTCTCCACCGTGATGGTCTCGCGCAGCCCGTCCGCGACAAGGCGTTCGCGCACAATGAGAACCGTGCTGTCCGCGACCCCCGCGCGGGGCGGGCGGCGCAGGATGAACCGCGCGGTGAACGCCTCCGGCGTCAGCACCGACAGTGCCTCCGGCCGATTCCCGTCCACCCGCAACTCCCAGCGGGACAGCACCCGCGCGTCCCGGAAGAACAATCCATACGGCGTCCCCGGTTCGACATCGCCGACGCGATCCGACAGGCAGAACGTACTTCCCTCCACCAGCGTCACCGCCCCTCCGCTACTGCCCAGGGCCGACGGCTCACCGGCGTTCAACGCGACCGGAACCTCTTCGCTCACTCACACTCTCCCGTTCGATGATGTCGACGCCGAGTCCCGCCCCGACCGCGGCGCCGACACTCGCCGGACGCGGCGGTGCGGTCGCGGACTGGTGCACGGAATTCGCGGACCTGGCGTGCAGGGCCGCCGCGCGGCGCGGCCGATGCGCGCGCACCACCCGGCGATAGATCTCCTCATAACCGCGGCCGAGAGTGTCCGCGCCGAAATGCTCGACCACATGCGCGCGCATGGCGTGCGGATCGTAGGTCTGCACTTCCTTGATGGCCGTTGCCAATTCGGCCGGATCGTCGCAAATGCGACCGGTGACACCGTCCACGATCACCTCGGCCACGGCGCCGCCGCGCAACGCCACCACGGGCGTGCCGCACACCATCGCCTCGATCATCACCATGCCGAACGGTTCCTCCCACCGCACCGGGAACAGCAAAGCGCGTGCCCCGGCCAGCAATTCACGTTTGGCCACGGCATCGGCCATACCGAACATGTGATCGCGTTCGGTGAGCAATGGCCGTACCGCACTCTCGAAATACCGCAACTCGGGCGGTTCGGCGCACTTCCCGGCGAGCACCAGCGGAATATCCGCGGCATGCGCGGCCTCCAGCGCCAGATGCGGCGCCTTGTCCTCGGTGAACCGGCCCAGGAACAGAGCGTAGTCGTCCTTCTCCGCCCGGAAGGGCCAATCGTCGACACGGAGCGCATTGTGCACGCGGCCAACCCAATTCAGATCCGGGGCGAGCGAGCGCTGCCGATCGCTGATGGCCACCAGCTGCGCGTCCTCACCGAGTTCGCTGTAGTACAGGTACGGTTCGCCGTTCACGGGACCGTGCACGGTGATCACGGTCGGCATACCGAGCTCGCGGTACATCGGCATATTCAGCGGTCCCGCGAAGGTGTGGTCGTGGACCAGATCGAAACCCTCCAGCGCCGAGAGTCCCTCCAGCGCGCGCCGGACCTTCAAGGCGTGCAATATCTCCGGAAACGGATCGCCCAGCCGATCCGACTGAACCCGATCCCACAGCGAGACCATCCGCCCGGCGGTGCCGTTCACGCCCGCGCCCAGCAGCGTGACCTCGTGCCCCCGCTCCACCAGGGCGTCCACCAAATCCGCCACCACGGCCTCGACACCGCCGTACGCCTTCGGCGGGATGTCGAAGTACGGCGGCACCACCATCGCGATGCGAAGCCGATCACGGGTAAGGGATGCGAATTCGAATGTGGCGCTCATGACCACTCCTTCCGGAACACAACCGCCTTCGCCCGGTGCAGTGGGCGTCGGCATGGGCGGCCGACTCCGGTGGAAGATCGAAAGCGACTGTGCCGCAGTGAACTACCCGGCTCATCTGGACGCGACAGTGCGCGGATGAGCCCGGTGGGAAGTTCGACAGCACGCTCTAGGGTTTGAACGCCTGATGATCGTCGCGCCGGCCGGTGCCTGGCGGTTCGCTGACCGGATCACAGGCACCCCGGGCGCTTCCTCGCGCTCGGCGGCCATTTGGTGATTTCCACACTATCGCCGCAAATCACATATCAGGGACAGATCGGAATTGTTCCGGTGTTTATTGGCAGAAAGTTCAGGCCGCGTAGCCGACTTCGTCATCCGCCGTCGCGGTCGCGTGCTCGGCCACCGTGACGGTGATCGCCGTGTCAATCGTTTCGGCCACCTCGGCCGATTCGAACACCAGCCAGCCATCGGCGGTCCAGTGCCCGCGCGCACCGGTACGGGAAAGCGTGCCGCGCACGGCGAACGGGTCCGCGACGAAACCGCCGGCGGTGACCGCCAGCGCCGCACCACCCAGATACACCGCACCGGTCACACCCGGCGCGACCAGCTCCAGCGCCTCGTCCAGCACCAGTAGCCGCGCACCCGGAATCGGGCGCACCCGGCCCGAACCATCGAGCGGACCGCGCGCCGCGACACCCGCGTAAGCGGCCGCGCTATAGGCGAATCCGGCCACCGAACCCGGGGCGATGGACCGCAGCAGTCCGGAAAGCACCGCCGGACAGGCGGTTCCGGTGACATCCCAGCGTCGCACCGTCGGCAGTGCCGGGGCCGGGCGATCGGCCAGCCCGGACAGGATCTCGGCCGGGGCCACCACGTGGGTCGCCGCACAGGTCGAGATGAGTTCGGCCAGCGCGGTCGGATCGGTGCGCTGCGCCTCGGTGGCCAGCACCAGGGTCGCGCCGTCGGCCAGCGCCGCCAGCAATTCCACGGCTGCGTCCGCACAATCCCAGCGGGTCGCGAACAGACGCACATCGGCCGAACCGAAGGCCCGATCCACCCGGCACTCGCGATGATCGGCGACCACCGCGCGGCGATCGTCCGCCGCGGCGGCCAGCGCGTCCGGGGTCAGCGAGATGCCGGAGCCGAAGGTGACCGCGGAATCGTTCTCGGTGGCATCGGCGATATCGCACAGCACCCGGGCCAGACCGTCCAGACTGGGACCGGCGGTGCCGATGACGCCGCCGTCGAGCACGGTGAACAGCTCGGCATAGGTGAGGATGTGGCCGCCATGACGGACAGCGGTACGCAGAACCGGCACGCGACGCCCGCAGCCGATCAGCGATTCCACCGACGGCACGTCGTACAGTTCGACTCCGTTGGCCCACTCGTCCACGAGACGATGCCGCTCGACCGCGGAAAGACTCTCCGGCAACCAACGCTCCATCGCTCACACCCCCGAACAATTACTTATGCAACCCTAACCTAATCGATCGAGGACACAATAGGCAGCCCCATCGGGGATCGAACCTGCAACAGCTTGCGACGGAAGGGCGGAAATGGGGTCGATCCGCAGGTCACGCGTCCGAAAGCGGGCAGTCTTCGCCACCTTCGCAATGCTGTTCGCGCTCTTCGTCGCGGCGTGTGAGAAACATGACGAACCAACCGGTCCCGTCGAAACGCCCGCACCCCAGCCGGTCACCATCACCCACGCCTTCGGCGAAACCACCATTCCGGGCATCCCCAAACGCGTTGTGGCCCTGGGTAATCAGTGGCTGGACACCGCCCAGGCGCTCGGTATCACCCCGATCGCCTATATCGACGACCTCGCCGCCCCCGCCGGATCCACTCCGCCCTGGGAACCCGCCACCCTCACCGCGGCCCGATCGCTCGACACCAGCGCATCCCTGACCGACCAACTGACCCCGCTGCACCCCGACCTCATCCTGGCCGACCCCGTCATCGCCACCCGCGCCACCTACACCGATCTATCCACAATCGCCCCCACCCTCCCCGCACTCTCCGAGACGGACGACACCGCGTGGCCCGACCACCTGCGCGCCCTCGGCAAAGCCCTCCGCCAAGACGCTCCCGCCGAAACCCTCATCACCGACCTGACCACCCGAATCAACGCCATCCCCCAACAGCACCCCACCCTGAAGACCAAAACCTTCACCACCACCTGGCTCTCCGCCCCCACCCAATTCATGGCCTTCACCGCCCCCGAAGACCCAGCCAACACCCTCCTCACCCAACTGGGCCTGACCATCCCGCCACCCCTGATCACCCAGGGCCGCCCCACCGGCCGCCTCACCCTCGACCACCTCCCACCCCTGGACGCGGACCTCCTGATAGCGGCCTATTCCCCCGGAATGGACGAAACCTACCGAGCCCTACCGGGATTCACCGACCTCCCCGCCGTACGAAAGAACGCCACCCTCTTCCTCACCACCCAGGAACTAGCCGCCCTAACTCATCCCACCCCCCTGTCCCTCCCACACCTGCTGACCAAACTCGAACCCGCCCTCGCCAACGCCGCTCGGTAGCTGTCGTACCCGGCTGGGAAGATCGGGGCATGCGGGTGAGTGGTGAGGATGTGCGGGCGGTGGCGCTTTCGCTGGGGGAGGTGCGGGAGCTGTTCGAGTGGGATATGCCTACGTTTCGGGTGGCGAAGAAGTTGTTTCTGACGTTGCCGGAGGGGGAGACGTCGATGGCGGTGCGGTGTCCGATCGTCGAGCGGAACGAATTGGTGCTGGCGGAGCCGGAGAAGTTCTGGGTGGCGCCGCACGAGGCGAGTGGGGCCTGGGTGCGGGTGCGGTTGGCCGCGCTGGAGGATCGCGAGGAATTGGCGGCGATCGTGGAGGATTCGTGGCGGCAGGCCGCACCGCCGAAACTGGTGCAGGAGCGGGACGCCGCCGAACCCGTGTGAGTCCGGCGGCGGCAAGCGTCAGAAGGTGATGCGCTGATCCTCGGGGAGGAACAGTTTGTCGGTCGACTGGACGCCGAAGGCGGCGTAGAACTCCGGCAGGTTGCGCACCACCTGATTGCAGCGGAACTCGTCGGGGGAGTGGGTGTCGGTGAGGAGTTCGGCGGCGAGTTCCTTGGTCATCTTGATGCGCCAGCCACGGGCCCAGGACAGAAACAGCGTGTGATAGTCCGGATTGTCGTTGCCCGCACGCTTTTCGGCGATCCGATAGGCCGCCAGCGCGATCTGCAGACCGCGCAGATCGGCGAGATTCTCGCCCAGGGTCAGGCGGCCATCGACATGCTGATCCGGATTCAGGCCCTCGGGGACGAGCGGATCGAACTGTGCCACAAGCTTATCCGCGGTCGCGTCGAACGCGCGACGATCCTCCGCGGTCCACCAATCGTGCAGATTGCCGTCGCCGTCGTACTTGGAGCCCTGATCGTCGAAGCCGTGGCCGATCTCGTGGCCGATGGTCGCGCCGACCGCACCGAAATTCACCGCCAGCTGCGAGTCCTTGTCGAAGTACGGAGCCTGCAAATACGCTGCGGGAAAGACGATTTCGTTCAGCGGTGGTGAATAGTAGGCATTGACGGTCTGCGGGCTCATGTTCCACTCGGTCCTGTCGACCGGCGTCCCGAGCCGCGCCAGATCCCGCTTGGATTCGAAGGTCCCGATATTGCGCAGGGATTGAATGAGCTTGCCGCGCACGATCTCCAGCTTGGAGTAGTCCACCCAGTTGTCCGGATAGCCGAGCTTGACCCGCATCTTGTCCAGCTTGGCCAGAGCCGCATCCCGCGTCGGCTGGGTCATCCACTTATTGGTGCGGAAGTTCTCCCGGTAGGCGGACATGAGATCGTCCACCATCCGCTTGACCTCTTCCTTGGCCTCCGGCGGAAAGTACTGCGTCACATACAGTTTGCCGAGCTGCTCGGACAGCGACGAATTGACCATGTCCACGCCGTACTTCCAGCGTTCGGCGCGCTCCTTCTGCCCGCGCAGAATCGTGCCGAAGAAACGGAAGTACGCGTCGTTGAACGCCAACGGCAGATACCGCGAATACCCGCGAATCACACTGAGCTTCAAGTAATCCCGCCACACCGCGATATCGGTGTCGGCCCAGATCTGCCCCGCCGTGGTGATGAACGACGGCTGCCCCACCACCACCTCGGAGAACAAGTCCTTCGGCCGGTCGGTATTGCCCGCCAGCCAAGGCTCCCAATCGAATCCGCGCCCCAACTCGGTCAGCTGCTGCCAGCTCATCTTGTTGTAGGTGGCATTGGCATCGCGCCCGCGCACACTGTCCCAGTGCGCGGCCGCGATCCGCGTCTCCAGATCGAACATGCGCTGCGCCACCCCGGCCGGATCCGGGAAATTCGCCGCCTTGGCGATGTCCTCGAGATAGGTGCGATACCCCGCGCGAATCTCGGCGTACTGCGGCTTGCGGTACTGCTCCTCGTCGAGCCCGATCCCGGACTGCACCACGATCGGCACATAGCTGTCCGACTTCTTGCGATCCACGCTCACGCCGAGCCCGATCAGCCCGCCGATCGGCAACTCCGCCATGACCTTGGCCAGATCCGGTTTGGTAGCGGCCTTGTCGACCTTGTCGAACAGGTCCTGTAATGGCGAGAGCCCCAGCTTCTCGACCGTGTCCCAGTCCACGCGGGCGTCGTACAGATCGCGAATCTGCTGCGCCTCGGATCCGGGCTTCGGATCCTTGATGCCGTCGATGATGGCGCGCAACCGATCCTGCGTCCGCTCCCCGGCCTCACTGCCCGCGCCGAACGCGGTCTTGTCCGGCGGCAACTGATACTCGCGCAGCCATTTGCCATTGACGTACCGGTACAGATCGTCCTGCGGCCGGACTGCTTCATCCACACCCGCCAGATCCACCCCCGACAACTGCTTGGGCGCATCATCTTTCGCACACGACGCCACCACGGCAGCGGCCGGAACCAGCCCGAGTGCGATCAGAAATGCGCGGCGATCGAGGCGCACCGGACCCGACGAAGTCACGAAGAACCCTCCCGGTGCGGTACGCCGCACCCCTGCTAGTAGCCAATGGTGCGCCCGAGGCTACCGGGGTTCGCCCGCCCGCGTCGGTCTGTCGCGGGCGGGATGTCACCATCGCGGGCGGGTGCTCGAGTCAGAGACTCACGCGCTGCTCCGGCGGCAAGAACTCCTTATCGCCGTCCTTCACCTGATACGTCTCGTAGAAATCGGCGAGATTGCGCACCACCTGATTGCAGCGGAATTCGGCCGGGGAATGCGGATCATTGGCGATCTGATCCTCCAGGGCCTCCTGCGTCTGCTTGGTGCGCCAGGTCCGTCCCCACGATTCGAACATCGGCTTCAAATCGGGATTCGCATTGCCGCCGCGCTTTTCGAGCATCCGGTACGCGGCCAGCGAGATCTCCAGCCCGCGCAGATCCGCCAGATTCTCACCGACCGTGAGTTCGCCGTTCACATGCTGATCGGCGGGCAGCCCGGTCGGCACCAGCGCGTTGTACTGCTCGATCAGCAGCTTGGTCTTGGCCTCGAACGCCGTCCGATCCCCGGGCGTCCACCAATCGTGCAGATTCCCGTCCGCGTCGTATTTGGAGCCCTGATCGTCGAACCCGTGCCCGATCTCATGCCCGATGACCGCCCCGCCCGCACCGTAATTCACCGCGGGCAGCGCGTCCTTGTCGAAGAACGGCGGCTGCAGGAACGCGGCCGGGAAGACGATCTCGTTCGCGCTCGGGTTGTAGTAGGCGTTCACCGTCTGCGGCGGCATACCCCATTCGGTCTTGTCGACCGGCGTCCCGAGCCGGTTGAACATCCGCTTGGCCTCGAATTCGCCAATCGCGCGGATGGATTCGATGAGTTTGCCGCGCGTGACCGTGACGGACGAATAGTCCTCCCACTTGGCCGGGTATCCGATCTTGGCGTCGATCTTCTCCAGCTTCGCGATGGCCGCGGTCCTGGTATCGGGCGACATCCAGCTGGAGTTGGTGAAATTCTCCTTGTACGCGGCCCGCAGATCCGCCACCATGTCATCCGCCCGCTTCTTGGCCTCGGCCGGAAAGTGCTTGTCCACGTACAGCTTTCCGAGCGCGTCCCCGAGATTGGAGTTGATCGTCGCCACCGCGGACTTCCAGCGCTCGGGCCGCTGTTTCACCCCCGCCATCACCGTGAAATTGAAGTCGAAATTGGCGTCGTTGATCGCTTTGGGCAGATACGGCGCGAACCCGCGCACCAGCGCGAGCTTCAAATAGTCACGCCACTGCGCGATATCGACCTGCTGCCATAGGTCCCCGGCCGCGGTCATGAACGAGGGCTGCCCGACATTCACCCTGTCGAACAGGTTCTTCGGCCGGTCGGTATTGCCCGCCAGCCACGGATCCCAATCGAATCCCGGTGCGAGCGCGACCAATTCGGCCCAGCTGCGCGGGTTGTACCCGGCATCGGTATCGCGCAGTTGCACATTGGTCCACTGCGCGGCCGCGATGCGGCCCTCCAGATCCACCACGCGGCCGGCCAGCGCCACCGGATCGGCGAATCCCGCACCGCCGGCGATCTGCGCCATGAAAGTGCGGTAGGCCGTGAGCTTGTCGGCGTTCGCGGGCTTGAGGTAGTACTGCTGATCCAGCCCGGTCCCGGACTGCTGGACCTGTGCCAGATAGGCATTGGAGTTCTTGGGATCGGCCCCGACCATCAGCCCGATCAACCCCACTCCGGGCAGCGCGCCCATCACCTTCGCCAGATCGGGCTTGGTCTGCGCCCCGTCGACCTTGGCGAACAGATCCTGCAGCGGCTGCATGCCGAGGGTCTCGATATCGTTCAGATCCAGCCGCGCGTCGTACAGATCCCGGATCTTCTGCTCATCGGTCCCGGATTTCGGATCGTGAATCCCGGTGATGATGTCCCGGAGCTGTTCCTCGACCCGGTCCTGCACCTCGTCGAAGGTGCCGAACGAGGTCTTGTCCGGCGGCAGCTGATACTCGTCGAGCCATTTGCCGTTGACGAACCGGTACAGATCGTCCTGCGGCCGGATCGCCGGATTGGATCCGGACATATCCGGTCCGATCAGTTGCGCGGCGGTTTTCGCGGGCTCCGAACTCGAACATCCCGGCAACAGCGCGGCGGCAGGCAACACCCCCAGCGCGATCAGGAACTTCCGGCGATCAACAGCGAAGGGGCGCGCAGAGGTCAACGCGAATCTCCTCATATCGGATAATCGGGTATTGCTCGGTCGGCCCGACGCTAATAGTCGAGGCTGAGCATCAGCTGAATCCACGCCCGGTGTCGCCTGCGATAACCGCCGAACCGACCCCGATTTCGCTGCCACCTGCGGCTTGGCTACACTTGTCCGGTTGCCTGCGGGAGCTATGCCCGCACTTCGGCCGCGAACCCACAGCGGTTCGGTCTTCCCAGATCGGTGAAAACCGCTGGCAGGCGCGCGTGCGAAGGGCAACTGACCATGCCCGTCGGGTCGGCAATCCGGCGTGCATTTCGTCCAGGTCTAGGAGGAGCTGAAGTGATTCAGCAGGAGTCGCGACTGCGCGTCGCCGACAACACGGGTGCCAAGGAAATCCTTTGCATTCGCGTGCTCGGTGGTTCGTCGCGTCGCTATGCCGGTATCGGCGACATCATCGTCGCCACCGTGAAAGACGCCATCCCGGGTGGCAACGTCAAGAAGGGCGAGGTCGTCAAGGCCGTCGTCGTTCGCACCACCAAGGAGCGCCGTCGCGCGGATGGCTCGTACATCCGTTTCGACGAGAACGCCGCGGTGCTGATCAAGCCGGATCACGATCCGCGCGGCACCCGCATCTTCGGCCCGGTCGGCCGTGAGCTGCGCGAGAAGAAGTTCATGAAGATCGTTTCGCTGGCCCCGGAGGTGCTCTGACCATGAAGGTGCACAAGGGCGACACCGTGATCGTCGTTTCGGGCAAGGACAAGGGCGCCAAGGGCAAGGTCATCCAGGCCTTCCCGGCGACCGGCAAGGTCCTGGTCGAGGGCGTTAACCGGATCAAGAAGCACGTCGCGAACTCCGCGAACCAGCGTGGCGCCAGCTCCGGCGGCATCGTTACCCAGGAAGCTGCGATCCAGGCCTCCAACGTGATGGTTGTGGACTCGGACGGCAAGCCGACTCGCGTCGGTTACCGCACCGATGAGAACGGCAAGCGCGTTCGCATCTCCCGTCGCAACGGGAAGGACATCTGAGATGACTTCGACTGAGAACAAGGTGCAGCCGCGCCTGAAGGCGCGCTACCGCGCCGAAATCAAGGACGCGCTGAACAGCGAGTTCAACTACGACAACGTGATGCAGATCCCGGGTGTCGTGAAGGTCGTCGTGAACATGGGTGTCGGCGACGCCGCCCGTGACGCGAAGCTGATCAACGGTGCGGTCGCCGACCTCACCCTGATCACCGGCCAGAAGCCCGAGATCCGCAAGGCCACCAAGTCCATCGCGCAGTTCAAGCTGCGTGAGGGCATGCCGATCGGCGCGAAGGTCACCCTTCGTGGCGACCGCATGTGGGAGTTCCTGGATCGCCTGATCTCCATCGCGCTGCCCCGTATCCGCGACTTCCGCGGCCTGTCGCCGAAGCAGTTCGACGGCAACGGCAACTACACCTTCGGCCTCTCGGAGCAGTCGATGTTCCACGAGATCGACGTGGACCGCATCGATCGCCCCCGTGGTATGGACATCACCGTGGTGACCACCGCGACCAACAACGAAGAAGGCCGTGCCCTGCTCAAGCACCTCGGCTTCCCGTTCAAGGAGAACTGATCCATGGCTAAGAAGGCTCTGATCAACAAGGCCAACGCCAAGCCGAAGTTCGCGGTGCGTGCCTACACCCGCTGCCAGCGCTGCGGCCGCCCCCACGCGGTCTACCGCAAGTTCGGCCTCTGCCGCGTGTGCCTGCGCGAAATGGCGCACCGCGGTGAGCTCCCGGGCGTGCACAAGAGCTCCTGGTGAGCTCAGCTCCCTCGTGAGCTGACAACTTGATCGAAGGCCCCCATGCCGGAATTTTCCGGTGTGGGGGCTTTCGGTGTTTGAACGACCGACCATCAAGACCATTTCCCGGTCCGGCGCCACCGCCCTCGCCGATACTGTGGCTATGACACAGCCGCGTGGATCGATTGTGGTGGTGGGTGCGGGGATCGCGGGATTGGCTGCTGCGCAAGCACTTCGCAAACTCGGATACGCGGTGACGGTGCTGGAGGCTCGGGATCGGATCGGCGGGCGGATCTGGACCGATGCGGACGGGGTTGATCTCGGGGCGCATTGGATTCACGGGACCGAGGGGAATCCGCTGACCGAACTCGTGGAACGGCTGGAGCTGCCGTACGGGTATGTGGGCGGGGACAGTTCGTATACGGGCGGGTTCGACAGTCTCACGCTGTTCGGGCCGGATCGGGTGGCCGCGCCCGCCACCATGAAGAACCGGACGCTGGAATTGGCGGACGCGGTGCTGCACGAACTGGAGCTGCGGGCGGAATTGGCTCGGCGGCACGGAGATCCGGATGTTTCGCTGGCCGCGGTACTGGATGAGATTTTGGCCGCGGGCGGGTATGAACCGGCCGATGAGCAGGCTATTCGCTATCACCTCAATGTGATTCTGCGCGAGGATGTGGCCGAGGATCCGGGGCTGCTGTCCTTCAAGTACTGGGAGGACGGGTACCGGGTCTACGGGTACGGGGACAGTGTTCTGCACGGTGGTTACCAAGCCCTGGTGCGAGCGCTGGCGGCCGATCTCGATATCGAAACATGCAGTGCCGTAAGCGATATCGCGTACGGCGAGGCGAACAACCCGGTGCGGGTCACCACCTCGAAAGGTGTCTACGACGCCGATAAGGTGCTCGTCACGGTCCCGCTCGGAGTGCTCAAGGCGGGTGATATCGGCTTCGAGCCGCCGCTGCCCGAACTCAAACGCCGTGCCGTCGAGCGCCTCGGGTTCGGCACCCTCAACAAGATCGCCCTGCATTACGACGCCCGCTTCTGGCCCGCCGAACAGTACGTCTTCGGCTATATGTGCCGCGAGACCGACCGCTATCCCACCGTCGTGATCAGCATGTGGAAGTCACACGGCAAGCCGATCTTGGTGCTGCTGCTCGGCGCATCGCTGGGCCGGGAAATGGAATCCTGGTCCGACACCGAGGTCCACGATTACGCGACCACCGTCGTCTCCGATATCTTCGGCACGAATGTTCCTGAACCGCACAAGATTTCGCGCACCAGATGGTCGGCGGACCCGTATGCGCGCGGTTCCTACGCCTGTATCGGCGTCGACGCCTCCCCGCGCGATCTGGACACCCTCGCCGAACCCATCGGCGACCGGGTGTATTTCGCGGGCGAGGCCACCAACAGCTACCACTGGGGCTGCGTGCACAGCGCGTACGAATCGGGCCTGCGCGAAGCGGCCCGCATCGCCGACGACCCTGCCCTGCACACCCCGCCCGCCACCGAAACCTCCCGCCGCCAGCGCCGCGATATCGACCGCATGAAGCGCTTCGCTCGAATGCGCATGAGCCACTACAGCTTCCAATCCCTGCGCGACCGCACCGCCTGCCTGTCCGAGGGCGTCGACCCCTTCGGCGTCCGCCTCTTCGCGCCACTGGTGGACGCCGACCTGGAAACCCTCGCCTCCATGTTCGACGAAATCACCTACACCCCGGGCGATCTCATCTGCCGCGAGGAGGACCCCGCCCACGGCGTCTACGTAATCGCCGACGGCGAAGTGGAAGTCGACTTCGGCGGCGTCTACGAACCCGCCGTCATGTCCCGAGGCGCCGTCCTGGGCAGCCACGACATCTTCTACGACGCCCGCACCACCACCGTCACCGCCAAATCCCAAGTCCGCCTCTACTTCCTGGACCACTACCGCTACAAAACCTTCCTCTACGCCTTCCCCGACGTCATGATGACCATGCTCGCCGACCTCGTCTCCCGCTGGGAACAACTCGAAGACGTCCTCGACGCCGCCACCCTCACCGGCGCCCTCCGCCTCCTCAAACCCCGCCACCCCACCACCGGGCAATAATCGGGTTCGCTAAGGTCGACGCCGAAAAGGTACCTATTGGTTTGTTTTGGCTATGCCGAGTCGGGGGTTCGAGAACAGATGACAACGACCATGCCCATTGCCCGTGCGTTCGCGGTCACGGCGTCCATTGCGGGATTCCTCTGCGCGGCTGCGGGTTCGGGACAGGCGGCTCCCGAAAACGGGAAGCAGTACCTCAGCATGGGCGTCATGAACGGCGGCTGTGTCCGGTCGGTCGGCGTCGTCGATGCCGTGGGATTCGTTCAGGTCGGGGCGCAGCCGCGGTCGTCGGTGGATACGGATCTGCGGGTGGATGTGGGCTGGAACGCCACCAATGCCGCCTACCTCGAAGTGCCCGCCAGGAATGTCAGGGTGCCCCTGCCCATGACTTTGGCGGGTACCGCGCAGATCTCAATTCCCCTGGGCGAATTGACGCCGGGCCCGCTGTTGGTTCGCATCGTCTCGCCCAACACCACCGGCAGCGCGGGCACCGGTTGCGAGGAAATTGTGTCGGTCGCCTAGTACCGCCGCGTGCCCGGCCGTCTTCGTCGACGCCGGGCGCTTCCGACAAACCGAGTGACTCTCAACTTCTCTGGGCGGCAGAGTTTCTCGCCGCGGAGGCGGCGGAAACTCTTGCCCACGAGCCGAATTCGTGGTCAGGCCGCACCGGTGGCCAGGCCCAGGAGCGCTCCGGCTCCCACACCCGCGGCGGTGCCGAGCGCACCCGCGAGGGCACCGCCGACGGCCGCACCGGCGGTCCCGCCCGCAACGCCGCCGCCGATGCCACCCGCCGCCACACCCGCCAGACCGGCGAGCGCGCCGACTGTGGCCCCGCCGACCAGCGCACCCCCACCGGCTCCGAGCACGGTGCCGCCGACGACTCCGGCGGTGACGCCGATCGCCGCACCCACCGCCGCGCCGATCGCCGCCCCGATGGCGCCACCGGTTACGGTGCCGACCGCACCCGTGACCGGGGTGACGACGATTCCGACGCCGGTCAGGGCGGGAAGCCCGACTCCGGCTGTGCCGCCGATTGTTCCGCCGATCAGCCCGCCCGCGATTGCCCCGATGGCGGTTCCGGCCGCGAGACCGAACGCGCCGCCGCCGACCGCGCCCAGCCCCGAGCCCACCAATCCGCCACCGATCGCCCCGACGGTCGCGCCCGCGATTCCCGCACCGGCACCGACCGCGAGCCCACCGGCGGTCGCGCCCGCGAGCCCGGCCAGCGCGGCTCCGGCGGTACCGCCGAGCACGGCCGCCGGCACGCCCACGGCGGCCGCACCGGTGGTCGCGCCGAGCAGACCTCTACCGGCGAGCTCATCGGAGCGATTCGGTGAAATGCCGATCGACCGAGCGAAAGTCGAGATGTCGGCCTCGAGGTTCGCGGCCGTCGCGTTCACCCCGTCGGTGAGTCCCTTCGGCACCACGCTGCCCACGGGAGCGGTGAAGTCGCCGATGCGGATCGTCTCCGGAGCCGGAACGATGGGCGCGACCCGGGGTGTGGGCTCGGGCGCGTGCAACTGTCCGAGATCCAGCGGCGCGGTGTACGCGGGCGCCGGAATCGGCCGAGAAACCCCGTAATCGGTATCGGGCGCGGCCTGATCATGCGCGACCGCGAGCGAATCCGACGGCGCGATGGTCACCCCCGGCTGCCGGGCGCTCGGCGGCGTGGTCACCCCCGGTTGCGGCGTGATGAATTGCGGAGCAGCCTGTGCCGATCCGGCGAAGGTGATCACGGCGGCGATGGGCACCGCGGTGACGGATCCGAATAGTGCGTTGCGTGCCGCGGACTGCTTGCGGTGACGAGCCATGTATGTACCAAACCTCTTCTTGCATTGGGTCTTTCGAGCTTTTCGACCGCAATGAAGCGTCCGCATCCCCCCGAAAGCGATTACCGTCCCAGACAACTGGCGGCCACGAGTACAGTCGCGCGAAACGCCCGGTGTCAATCCAGCCCCCGGTGTATGTGACTCAGATCGCCGAACGTTTGCGGCGCTATGCATCCGCCCGCCGAAATCGCCGTGAGCAGTCGCACACCACCCCCGATTTGGTGGCTGAGCAGGGGTTGCCTACACTGAACCGGTTGCCTGGGCACATCTATGTCCGCACCTCGGTGTGCGGGCTTGCCCAGAAGGCGATAGCTAATCCGGTCGGGCATACCCGGCTGGACCGAACCGAATTGTCGTAGGCCCACGACCGCCCGTGTGACGGTGCTGAATGGGAACCGCGGCGAGAAAGGTAGCGGTCAACTCATGACCATGACTGACCCAATCGCAGACTTCTTGACCCGTCTGCGCAACGCCAACTCGGCGTACCACGATCAGGTGAAGGCGCCGCACTCGAAGATCAAGGTGAACATCGCCGAGATCCTCAAGCGTGAGGGCTACATCGCCGACTACCGCATCGAAGATGCGACCGTCGGCAAGAACCTGGTTGTCGACCTCAAGTACGGCCCGAGCCGTGAGCGCAGCCTGCAGGGCGTGCGTCGCGTTTCGAAGCCGGGCCTCCGGGTTTACGCGAAGTCCACCAACCTGCCCAAGGTGCTGGGTGGCCTCGGCGTGGCGATCATCTCCACGTCCGCCGGCCTGCTCACGGACCGTCAGGCCAAGCAGCAGAGTGTAGGCGGGGAAGTCCTCGCCTACGTCTGGTAAGGGAGGTAGGAACAATGTCGCGTATCGGTAAGAAGCCGATCCCGGTTCCCGCCGGTGTCGAGGTGACCATCGACGGCCAGAACATCGCGGTGAAGGGTCCCAAGGGCACCCTGTCGCATGTGGTCGCCGAGCCGATCACCGTCACCAAGGCGGAGTCCGGTGAGCTCGAGGTCGTTCGTCCGAACGACGAGCGTCAGAACCGCTCGCTCCACGGCCTGACCCGCACCCTGATCAGCAACATGATCGAGGGTGTCACCAAGGGCTACGAGAAGAAGATGGAAATCTTCGGCGTCGGTTACCGCGTGCAGGCCAAGGGCTCGAACCTCGAGTTCGCCCTGGGCTACAGCCACGCTGTCCCGGTCGAGGCTCCTGAGGGCATCACCTTCGCGGTCGAGGCTCCCACCAAGTTCTCGGTGTCGGGCATCGACAAGCAGAAGGTCGGCCAGATCGCAGCGGTTATCCACGGCCTGCGCAAGCCCGACCCGTACAAGGGCAAGGGCATCCGCTACGCCGGCGAGGTCGTTCGCCGCAAGGTCGGAAAGACGGGTAAGTAAGCCATGGCACAAACTGAGAACCAGAAGCTGAAGCGGAAGCCGAAGGGCACCGACGCTTCGACTCGTCGTCGTTTGTCCAAGACGCGTCGCCACTTCCGTCTCCGTAAGAAGATCGAAGGCACCACCGTGCGTCCGCGCCTGGTGGTCAACCGCTCGGCTCGCCACATCCACGCTCAGCTGATCGACGACACGGTGGGTAAGACCATCGCTTCGGCGTCGACCATCGAGGCCGATGTGCGCGCCGTCGAGGGTGACAAGTCCGCCAAGGGCGCCAAGGTCGGCGAGCTCATCGCCGCCCGCGCCAAGGCTGCCGGCGTCGAGGCGGTCGTGTTCGACCGTGGTGGTCACGACTACCACGGCCGTATCGCGGCGCTCGCGGACGCCGCCCGTGAAGGTGGGCTGAAGTTCTGATGATCAACACTGCAAACGGAAGGAACGTCTGATGCCGGGACGTCAGCGGCGTGACGGCGGAAACAACGGTCCCGCCGGAAACAATGGCCCCAACGCGGGTGGCAACGATCGTGATGGCGGCCGCGGCCGCGGTCGTGGCGATCGTCGCGATCAGCAGCAGGCCGAGAAGAGCAATCAGCTCGAGCGCGTAGTCGCGATCAACCGCGTCTCCAAGGTCGTGAAGGGTGGTCGTCGCTTCAGCTTCACCGCCCTCGTGATCGTCGGTGACGGCAACGGTCTGGTCGGCGTCGGCTACGGCAAGGCCAAGGAAGTTCCCGCGGCCATCCAGAAGGGTGTCGAGGAGGCTCGCAAGAGCTTCTTCCGCGTTCCGATGATCGGCTCCACCATCACTCACCCCGTTCAGGGTGAGGCGGCGGCCGGTGTCGTCATGCTGCGTCCGGCTTCGCCGGGTACCGGTGTGATCGCCGGTGGCGCGGCTCGTGCCGTGCTGGAGTGCGCTGGCATCCACGACATTCTGGCGAAGTCGCTCGGTAGCGATAACGCCATCAACGTTGTGCACGCCACCGTTGCTGCTCTCAAGATGCTGCAGCGCCCCGAAGAGGTTGCCGCTCGCCGCGGTCTCCCGATCGAGGATGTGGCTCCTGCGGGCATGCTGCGTGCACGTGCGGGACAGGGAGTCTGACATGGCAGATCTCAAAGTGACCCAGACCAAGAGCTCCATTGGCGCCCTGCGTAACCAGCGCGAGTCGCTGCGGACCCTCGGCCTGCGTGGCATTCGCCAGACTGTCGTCCGTGAGGACAACGCGCAGAACCGCGGTCTGATCAACGTCGTGCGCCACCTCGTTCAGGTTGAGGAGGTTTAAGCATGACCATCAAGTTGCATCACCTGCGTCCTGCCCCCGGTTCCAAGACCGAGAAGACCCGTGTGGGTCGCGGTGAGGGTTCCAAGGGTAAGACCGCGGGCCGTGGTACCAAGGGTACGAAGGCTCGCAAGAATGTTCCGGTCCGCTTCGAGGGCGGGCAGATGCCGATCCACATGCGTCTGCCGAAGCTGAAGGGGTTCAAGAACCCGTTCCGCACCGAATACCAGGTCGTGAATGTCTCCGACATCGCGCGGGTGTTCCCCGAGGGTGGCACCATCGGCAAGTCCGAGCTCGTGGCTCGCGGCCTCGTTCGCAAGAACGAGCTCGTGAAGGTGCTCGGCGAGGGCGAAATCGGTGTGGCCGTTCAGGTCTCGGCCGATAAGTTCTCGGGTTCGGCCGTGGAGAAGATCTCCGCTGCTGGCGGCACCACCACCGTTCTGGCCTGACGGTAACCTGAATTAACCAGAGACACCGGACGAGTCGCGAGCTCGTCCGGTGTCACTGTTAGAGTTCAAGTGTTGTCTGCCAACACCGTCATGGGGATTCGGCGTTTCCGTCGTTGTAGCCATGGCCTGACCTATGTCGTTCGCCAGGAGGATCTGTGCTTTCCGCCTTCGTGTCGGCTTTCCGGACCCCGGACTTACGGCGGAAGATTCTCTTCACGCTGGGACTGATCGCCCTCTACCGGCTGGGTGCGTCCCTGCCTTCGCCGGGCGTCAGTTACAAGAACGTCCAAGACTGTGTGGCGCTGGTCAACGGCGGGGATTCCGCCGGCATCTATCAGCTCATCAATCTCTTCTCCGGCGGCGCGCTACTTCAGCTCTCGGTGTTCGCGATCGGCATCATGCCGTACATCACCGCGAGCATCATTATCCAGCTGTTGACCGTTGTGATTCCTCGGTTCGAGGAACTACGCAAAGAAGGTCAATCGGGTCAGAACAAAATGACCCAGTACACCCGCTATCTGTCGGTCGCGCTGGCGATTCTGCAGTCGACCGGTCTGGTCGCGCTCGCTTCGCGTGGACAGCTGCTGCGCGGGTGCCCCAAAGACATTCTCGATGACACCTCCGTCTTCGGCATGATCATCATCGTGCTGGTCATGACGGCCGGTGCGGCCCTGGTGATGTGGTTCGGCGAGCAGATCACCGAGCGCGGTGTCGGTAACGGCATGTCGCTGTTGATCTTCGCGGGTATCGCGGCGCGTATCCCGTCCGAGGGCAAGACGATCTACGACGGTCGTGGCTGGGGCGTCACCGCGATGGTGGCCGCCGCCGCGCTGGTCGTGATCGTGGGCGTCATCTTCGTGGAGCAGGGCCAGCGCCGGATTCCGGTGCAGTACGCCAAGCGCGTGGTCGGCCGGAAGATGTACGGCGGTTCGTCGACCTATCTGCCGCTGAAGGTGAATCAGGCGGGCGTCATCCCCGTCATCTTCGCCTCCTCGCTGCTCTATCTGCCGAACCTGTTGGCGCAGTTGACCCAGAAGACCACGGGAGATCCGGCCAAGTGGCAGGAGCTCATCCAGAAGTATCTGGTCAATCCGAGCAACCCGGTGTACGTCGGGATCTACTTCGCGCTGATCGTGTTCTTCACCTACTTCTATGTCGCGATCACCTTCAATCCGGAGGAGCGCGCGGACGAGATGAAGAAGTTCGGCGGCTTCATTCCGGGCTATCGGCCCGGTAAGCCGACCGCGGACTATCTGAACTACGTCCTGAGCCGAATCACCCTGCCCGGTTCGATCTACCTCGGCGCCGTCGCCGTGCTTCCGAACCTGTTGCTGGGCCTCGGCACCAATAGCGGTGTGCAGAACCTGCCGTTCGGCGGTACCGCGGTGCTGATCATTGTGAGCGTCGGCCTCGATACGGTGAAACAGATCGAGAGCCAGTTGATGAATCGAAATTACGAAGGGTTCCTCAAGTGAGAGTTGTTCTGCTCGGGCCGCCCGGTGCCGGCAAAGGCACCCAGGCCGTGCTGCTTTCGGAAAAGCTGGGTGTACCGCATATCTCCACTGGGGATCTGTTCCGTGCGAACATCGGCCAGCAGACCGCGCTGGGCCTGGAAGCCAAGAAGTACATGGACGCGGGCGATCTGGTGCCCAGCACGGTGACCAACCGCATGGTCGAGGCGCGTATCGCGGAGCCGGACGCGACCAATGGCTTTGTGCTGGACGGTTACCCGCGCACCGTGGATCAGGCCGACGCGCTGGAGAAGATGCTCAAGGAGTCGGGCCATGAGCTCGACGCCGTGCTGTGCTTCGTGGTCGCCGAGGACGTCGTGGTCGAGCGCATGCTGGCCCGTGGCCGCGGTGACGACACCGAGGAGACCATCCGTAACCGCATGCGTGTCTACCGCGAGGAGACCGAACCGTTGCTGGATCACTATGACGGCCTGGTCGTCACCGTCGAGGGTGTCGGCGAGATCGAAGACGTGAACGCACGCGCACTCGCGGCGCTGGGTCACTGAATGGTCTTCGGCCGCAAGAACAAGAAGGTGGTGCCGTTCCGCACCGCCGGTGAACTGGATGCCATGGCGGCGGCCGGCGCTATCGTCGGCCGTGCGCTGGTGGCGGTGCGCAATGCCGCCAAGCCCGGGGTCTCGACCCTGGAATTGGACGAGGTCGCAGAGCAGCTCATCCGCGAGAACGGTGCCATCCCTTCGTTCAAGGGCTATCACGGTTTTCCGGGATCGATCTGCTCGTCGGTGAATGATCGTGTGGTGCATGGCATTCCGTCGAAGGACGATGTGCTGGCCGAGGGCGATCTGGTGTCCATCGACTGCGGCGCGATTCTCGAAGGCTGGCACGGTGATTCGGCCTGGACGTTCGGGGTCGGCAACATCATCGAGGCGGATCGGCTGTTGAGTGAGGCGACCCGGTTGTCGATGGAGGCGGGTATCGCCGCCATGATCGACGGCGCGCGGCTGACCGATATCTCGCACGCCATCGAACTCGGTACGCACGCCGCCGAGGCCGAGCACGGTCGCTCGTACGGCATCGTGGACGGGTACGGCGGTCACGCCATCGGCCGCGAGATGCATATGGATCCGTTCCTGCCCAATGAAGGTGCGCCCGGTAAGGGTCCGCGCCTGGTGGTGGGTTCGGTGCTGGCGATCGAGCCGATGCTGACGCTCGGGACCACCGAGACCAAGACGCTCGACGATGACTGGACCGTGGTGACCACCGACGGCACGCGTGCCGCGCACTGGGAGCACACGGTTGCGGTTACCGAGGATGGTCCGCGCATTCTGACCTTGCGTCCGGAGTAGTCCGCCGCGGCAAGCCGCCACTGGCACAAAGTTTTTCGCACCCGTACCGGTTTTACCGGTGCGGGTGCGTTTTTTTGTGGGTCCAATAGAACGAGTTCGCAACGTACCGGTTTGTTTTGCGGCGATCGCGCACGGGGGATAGTTTGAGCCCGAAGTGATCGAGCTAGGAGGGGCATGGCCGGGGCGCAGGTGGGGAATCAGGATCCGGAGCTGCTGCGGCGAATCGCGCAGACGGCCGATGTGAATCGGCTCGGCGCGCATCGCAAGGGATACCTGGCGCTGAAGGGGGATTCCCGGCTCGATCTGTACGAGAACGGGTGCACGCTGCTGCAGGGCGGCGAGGTGCGGGTGGTGCTGTATTCCTCAACCAGGGTGTGGCAGAAGGTAACTCGGGTACATCGCAATGGCGTGCACACCCATACCAATCACGAATACCGGCTCATCGATATCCGCGGCGCGGAACTGAAACTCACCGAGGGCCTGTCGAATCCGGACGAATGGGGTCCGGAATTGGTGGAGTCCATCGCGGTGCGCCAGGCACAGGGTTCCCTCGAGGCATTGCGCACCGGGCAGCGGGTGGAGTTCGGGGCCTGGTCGCTGTCGGCGGTCGAGCTCGGCACCGGTAAGAAAACCATTGCGCTACAAGACCTTCGGGCCTTCCGGGTGCATCAGGGGCAGGTCGTGGTCGAGGCGGGCGATGACATCCGCATCACCCAGGGCATCGACGCGATCCCGAATTTCCTGGTCTTCCGGTTCCTGGTCAAACAGTTGCTGCCCGAGCTGCCGGAGTCGGCGGGCAAGGTGTTCGGCCGCCGCCTGCTGGTGCGCGGTCTGAACACCTTCTTCGCGATCGTCGCGGTGATCGCGTTCGGCATCGCCTGCCTGACCAGTTGGCCGGTGCAGAAAACCGAACTCTGCGACAAACTCTCGACCCTGCAGGCGGCGAGATCGGAATTGACCGAACAACTGAAAGATCTCCGCAACGCATCGGAAAACTATCGCGGCGACAATCAGGATGGCGTCCGTGCCGACAGCAAGAAGTTGGGTAAATACACCGGCTCGGGGTATCACTGGCTGAAGGATTCGGATCTCGACGACGCGACGGTCTCCATTCGCGCTGTCTGCCAAGCAAGTCCGTTCTGAAGGGAAGTGCCATGAACCGAGATACGCAAAGCCTGCTGGTCAGCACCTTCACCCTGATCCTCGGCGCGCTGGCCATGGTGCTGACCACCAGCTGGGTCTGGCCCAGCGTCATCCTCACCCTCGGCGGCATCGGCTTCATCCTGGCCCTGAGCACCCCGGCCCGCGAATCCCGCCCGGCCCCGCCTGCCGGACCTACAGGCGATGAGCGCATGTATTGGCAAGGTAACTGACCGGCCGGAACCGGAATCTCGAGTGCCATGGCCCTGGCCGGTGTGGTGGCGGGCTGAGGCCCCGGGTGCGCCGGGATTCGGTGTCCGGTCCGCGTGCCACCGCCAAGCGAGGCAGACTCATCGGTATTGCGGAATTGCGTATGCTTGACGCTCAATTCCTCAGGCGCACACGGAGTTCGGCGGCGAGTTGAGCCGCGCTTTCCTGGAGTGCCTCGGCAAAGGGATGTGCGTCGCCCGACTCGCCGCGGCGATAGGCGAGCACGGTCGGCCGTACTGCCGCCGGATCGTCGACGAGAATGACGGAAACCGTTGCGGGAAGCGCCGGTACGGCCAGTCCGGGGACCAGCGTGACGCCAAGTCCCGCCGCCACCAGTCCGAGTTTGGCCACCCAGTCGCGTGCGACATAGGCGATGTGTGGCTGCCAACCGGCGTGTGCCCACATACCGAGCAGTGTGGTGCGCGGATCCTCGCTGCCCACGATCCACCTCTCGTTGCGCAGCGCGGTCGGCGAAAGTCTGGTGTGTGCGGCCAGCGGATGGGTCGTGTGCACCGCCACGTGGAGTGAATCCATCAGTAGCGGTGAGACTTCCACGCCGGCGGGCGCCTCGACATCACCGGAGAGCACCGCCATGTCGATGCGTCCGCGCGTGATCCCGGACAGCAGCCCCGGCGTCATTCCCTCGCGCAATCGCACTTGAAGGCTCGGGTGCTGCTGCGCGGCAAAGGTTATGGCGCGCGGGATCAACGCGGCGGTCGCGGTGGAGAATGCTCCGACGCGAATACGGCTGGGCGGTTGGGGGTTACGCAGCTCCTCCCGCGCGGTGTCCAGCGAGTCCAGCACGGTGTCGGCGTGCCGCAGCACGATCCGGCACGCTTCGGTGGGTCGTACCCCGCGCGCCTGCCGGTCGAAAAGCGGATGTCCCGCAGCCTGTTCCATCAGCGTGATCTGCCGCGACACCGCCGACTGCGTGTACCCCAGCCGCTCCGCCGCCCGCGTGAATGATCCGGTGCGCGCGGCCTCGCGCACCACCCGCAACCCGGTCACCGTGAACTCACCCATGCGCAAATGTGATACCAGATATGCCAGACTCTCGCTGGTCGCATGACTCGCGCGCCCGTAGCTTCGCTGATGTGAGCACTCTCGAGAACAAGGAATTCATCCGCGGCGTCTTCGCCCAATTGGCGCAGGGCAATACCCGCGCACTGAGCGAAGCCATGGCCGACGACTGCCGCTGGACCTTCCCCGGCAATTGGTCCTGGGCGGGCACCTGGGAGCCGAAAACTCAAGTCCTGCACGGCCTGCTACGCCCCCTCATGACCCAGTTCGCCGACGGTTACCGCATGGAAGCGGATTTCGTCCTGGCGGACGAGGATCGCGTGGTGGTCCAAGCACGCGGCTACGGCACCACCACCCGCGGTGAGGCATACCCCCAGACCTACTGCCTGATCTTCCGCATGGCCGACGGCCGCATCACCGAAATCATCGAGCACTGCGATACGGCACTGGTCGAGCGTGTCCTCGCCCCGATCACAACCTGAGTGCTCACCCCTCCAGCAGCAACGTGACGGGCCCGTCGTTCACCAGCTCAACGTGCATATGCGCCCCGAATCGCCCGGTGGCCACGGTCGCCCCCAGCTCCCGCAGCGCGGCGGCGAACGCATCCACAAGTGGTTCGGCCACGGCCCCCGGCGCGGCCGCGTTCCACGACGGCCGCCGCCCCTTCGCGGTATCGGCGTACAGCGTGAACTGACTGATCACCAGGATCGGCGCACCCAGATCGGCGGCCGACCGTTCCCCCTCGAGTATCCGCAGCCGGAACAGCTTGTCCGCCAGCGTCTTCGCGGTCACCTCGGTATCCCCGTGGGTGACTCCCACCAGCGCCACCAACCCGTGCGGAGCCCCGTGCGCCGCCGGATCGATCCGCCCGACCACCTCGTCATCGACGGTCACCGCCGCCGCACTCACCCGCTGCACCAGTACTCGCATAGCCCCTGATCATGGCAGAGACCTCGAATTCCATTGCGCGCCACCGTCAGTTAATGAAAGTAGGCTGTGCTGTGCATGACACGTTGATCACGGGCGGGAAGAGACTGAAGCACCGATGGCACCACCTGAGGACAAGACGCGTACTGCCTTCCCCGGTTTGAAGGCACAGGCCGAGCAGAGCGGGGAGATGCTGCGGTTCAAGCCGGAGTCTGCGCAGCGGGCGCTGACCTCGGCATCCACGCTTATCGGTGAGCTCCGCTACTTCCAGAGCCAGGTGACCTCGAGCAATCTCAATAATCTGCCGACGATCGCCAAGCAGCCGATCAACAACAGGCTCAAGTCAGGCGAATTGCTCACCACGTACTACAACAAGCGTGGGCAGGATCTGTTCGACGCCCTCGACATTCACATCGCCATCGTCACCGATATGGCCGATACGTTCCGGGCCGCCGGTAAGGCCTACGTGAACATGAACGAGGACAACAAGAAGAAGTTCGACGGTATCCCGGCCAAGCTGGATGGGATCAAGCCTCCGGGCACCGCGACGGATCTGAAGTTGAAGCCACCGACGGTGGACGCGTGGAAGCCCCACTCGAGCGACGATATGTCCGATATGGAGGACAGGCCGAAGGAGCTCAAGGATTTCAAAGGCTCCCAGGAAGCCGCCGACGTCATGCCCGAGGGCAAGGACTCGATGCTGTGGCCTGATCTCTATCTGCTCGGTCACCAGATGAATGCCGATGTCTACGCGACCGCGGCCGAGCGCTGGTGGTGGATCGGCAAGGAACTCGATACTCGCATCGGCTCGTTCGACCAGGATATTCAAGCGCTGCGCTATGACTGGGAGGGCACCGGCAGCGATGCGGCCCGCGCGGCGGTCAAGCAGTACTCCGATGACCGGCAGCCGTTGATCACGACCATCAAGCTCATGGGTGACAGCATCAACTTCACCTCCGACTTCATGGCGTTGACGGCGAAGCATATGCCGACCCATTCCGATGACGGCTACCTGTACGACAGTGAGAAGCAGGACGAGCTGGACTACTACCGCGACCAGTTCCAGACCTTCTATCACGAGCCGATCGCCGAGGTCGCCCAGGTGATGCCATTCGTGCCGGGGCCCAAGGTGATTCCGAAGCCGGAGATCAAGACGCCGCCGACGAAGGACGACGACAAGAAGACCGGCGACGACGACAAGAAGACAACCGACGATAAGAAGACCGACAACACCGGCGGCAATACCGGTGGCAACACGGGTGGGAACACCGGCGGCAATACCGGTGGCGGGAACGGCGATCAGAAGAAGGCCGCCGACGACGCGAAGAAGGCTCAGGACGCCAAGGACGCGAAAGACGCGGCTGACAAGAAGGCCGCCGAGGACGCGAAGAAAGCCCAGGACGCCAAGGACGCGAAGGACGCCGCCGACAAGAAGGCCGCTGACGACGCCAAGAAGGCCCAGGACGCCAGAGATGCGAAGGACGCCGCCGACAAAAAGGCGCTCGAGGACGCCAAGAACGCGCAGAACGGTGGAAATCCCAACGGTGCCAATCCGAATGGCACCAATCCGAATGGTACGAACCCGGGCGCGGGACTTCCCGGTACCAGTTCGCCCGGCGGCTCGTCGTCACCGTCGACCGGCGGCACCGCGGGTTCGTCCAACGGCAGCCAGGGCCTGTCGCAGCTGTCCAGCCTGTTGAGCAGCCTGGCGAGCGCGGGATCGACTGCGGCGCAATCGTTGCCGCAGCTGCTCACCGCGCTGGACTCGGCGCTGAATACCGGGAACACACAGCAGCTCGCGCAATTGCTCGGTGTGCCGGAGGACAAGATCACCGCCGCGATGGCGCAGATTCAGAACCAGCCGGACAAGTTGGCTGAACTGTCCCAATTGCTGGGTCTGACGAACGGTGCGAATCCCGCCGTGCCCGCCGCCGGACTGCCCGCCGGTATCGCTCCCGACGGTGCGGCCGTGGTAACCCCGGCCGCCGCGTCGGTGACCACCAATCCGGCCGCCGCGACCAACCCGCTGTCGTTCACCAACCTGTTCCCTCGCGCGGGCATCGATGCCTCCATCACCGAGCCGGTTTTCGGTGTCACGGCGGGTCTTTCGGACAATGTGATGGTCGGAGGAGTGCACGCGGGCGCGGATCACGAGCCGCCCCCGGTGGACTTCCTGGGCGCGCTCGCGCATATCGGTGAGCCGCATCCGGAGCAGCCACATGTGGAGGCGGGCCCGGTGGTCGAGGCATGAGGTGGCAGTTCACCGACCTCGAATTCAAGGCGCTGTGCTACCGCTACCGCTATCAGGCCCGGATGCCCTCACCGCTGGTGTACACCAGCCGCACCGTGCTCGCGGCGGATTACGAGCTGGAGCTCTACGAGGCGCGCACCCGGCTCGAGCAGGAGTTGGATCCCGGATTCATCAGCTTGTTCGAGGCGATGGCGGATCCGGAACTCTTCATCGGTGTGCACGGATTCCGCGACGATGATCCGCATGCGCCACGATTGCGCGCGCATGCGGCCCGGCGTGGCCACCGGGCCTGTGTGATCGTGCAGAGCCCGGGTGAAACCCCTTTCCACAGTGGCGATATCACCGTGCTCGAATGCGAGCCGCATGAGATGTACGCCCTGCTGGTGGCGCAGCTGCCCGAGGTCGAGGCGGGCGGTATGTCGCCGATCCCGATCTCGGATCGGCCGTATGTGCCGGAGCCGGATCCCTATGACAGTCCGCCGGCTTCGGCCTTCGACAGCTTCGAGGAGACCGGTGAGGTGCGCGGGCTGCGGTTCTGGAACACCCGGGCCGACCGCATCGGATTCATGCGGGTGATTCAGGGCCGGTCCAAATATGGTCCGCGCGGTGTGGAGCATCAGCTGCTGCTGTGGCGGGATCTGCCCGGCGACGGCCGCTACCTGATCGAGCTGGAGACGCCCGAGATGACGGCGGTGGGCACCGACGCGAAGCGTTTCGCGGCGCGACTCCAGCATCACGTGGAACGGATCCTGCAGATCATGGAATCCCGTGGGGAGCAGGAAGAATTGCAGCAACGGTAGTGGCCGGTGGGCTGAGCGCCTGCTGGTGTTCCTCTCGAATCGGCACTCGCCGTTAATATTCCGTCAACTGACCGGTCGCTCAGGGCTGTAAGGGTTGAGACCCCCGTACCCTGCCCGAGTGAGGGAGACGAACCGTGACCGACCGATTGCAGTCCTACAAGGAGTTGTTGCGCACCGCCTCCAGCAAGACCGGCGCGGTACGCGATGGCATCGACAAGATCGTGGACACCTTGGTCTCGGCCACGGAGGGGCGCGGCGAGCCGTGGGGCAATGA
This sequence comes from Nocardia sp. NPDC056000, assembly GCF_042269265.1. Lineage (NCBI taxonomy): Bacteria > Bacillati > Actinomycetota > Actinomycetes > Mycobacteriales > Nocardiaceae > Nocardia > Nocardia sp. NPDC056000. The sequence goes on from NZ_JBHJXS010000002.1 coordinate 567,542, forward strand.
CACCATGGGATCGGGATTCGCCAACGGCGACAACGGTTATCTAAAGAGCAGCGGCAATATCATCTCCGGTGCGCGCAATATGTCCGGCACCTTCGGCAACTTCTCGAAGGGGCAGAAGGAAGCGCTGGACCTGCTGACCACTATGGATGACGGCAACGGCAACGGGTTCAAGTGAGGCGGCGCCGATGACCAATAACGAGCGCGCGCGCCACGACCTCTCGGACATTCTGGAGGGCTTCGCCGACCAGATGCGCACCATCACCCAATTGCAGCGTGAGCGTGCGGCTTTGACCGCGTCCGCTTCGGTGCGGCAGAAGCGGGTGACGGTGACGGTGAACGCCGAGGGCACCGTGATCGAGACCAAATTCAATTCCGAGATAGCCGATCTGGACTATCCGGAGATCGCGAAGGCGATCACCGAGGCGGCGCAGCAGGCGGCCGCGGAGGTGGCCCAGCGCGGCAGGGACATCCTGGCGCCGGTGTCGCAGAACAGGAATCGGCTGCCCAAGCTTTCCGATCTGGTGCCTGGCATGCCGGATCTGAGTCGTGAGCTGCGGATTCCGGAGCCGCCGGTGGTGTCGACCGCACCGCCGAAGTCCCCGGAACGCCTTGCGACGCAAGCGAATGACGAACCCGAATCGCAGACGCCGCCGCGTCGCGGTGCGGCCACCGACTCCGGCTGGTAGCGGGCGGGCCTCGGGGTGAACCACCGGACATGATCGAACTGCCCGGATCGCTGGAATGGCTGGGCTGGCTCGTCGGCATGGAATGGCCGGACGGGAACGAAGACCAGATGTGGGCGCTGGCACAGGACTGGCGCACAGCCGGTGATGACCTGCGCGCGATGGTCTCGTCGATCGATGACGCCAAATACGCGACGCTGGCGGCATATACGGACGGTAAGGGCATCGAGGAGATGTCCCGGGCGTTCGATTCCCTGAGCGGTAAGGGCGGGGACAAAGAGGCGACCTCGCTACCGGATCTGGCGAAGTACTTCGATCAGATCGGTGAATCGGCCTACGGGGTCGGCACCGAGATCGAATACACCAAGCTGATGTTCTACTCATCGCTGGCGTTGCTGGCGGGGGAGATCGCCGCGGCCTGGCTGTTCCCGCCCACCGCACCCGCGGTGGAGGCCGCCGCCACCGTCGCCACGCGCATCGCGGTGCGCATCATCGGCCGCGAGGCGCTGGACGCCATTCTGGCGCGGGTGGCGCGCATGGCCGGTGCGTCACTGGTGAAGTTCTTCCTCAAGCACGCCGCCATCGATACCGCGCTCGGCACGTTGCAGGAGCTCGGCATACAGGAATGGCAGGTGATCGAGGGGCACCGCAAGGACATCAACTGGACCCAGGTCGCGGTGACCACGGTCAGCTCGGCCGCGGGTGGTCTCGCCGCCGGACCGGTCGGCGAGATGATCGGCAACAAGCTGGGGCGGGCCGGGGTCAACCATGTCGTGAGTGCGGGCCTGACCGGCATCGGTGCCGGAGTTGTCGGCGCGGGAGCGGGTTTCGTCGCCGCCACCGGCACCCAGTTCGCGGCGGATGTGATGCAGCACGGCCTGGATCAGGCCATGCAGAACCTGGCCAATACCCAGTTCGATCCGCGCATGCTCACCGCCGGTGTCACCAATGGAGCCATGTCCGGCGTCAATCACACACTGGCGCACAACTTCTGGGACTCCAGGCTGGGTGGTAGCGGCCGCAACATACCCGGTATCGGTTTCCGCCCACCGGAATTCGACGGAGCGAACGGCCTCGGCAATCACGGTGACCTTCCCGGCCTGAACGGCAACGGCGCGAACGGAACCGGTATTCACCCGCCCGGCACGGACGGTGGCGGTACGAATGGCAACGGCCACAACGGAACCGGTGCCACGACCGGTGACGGCGCGAGTGCGGACGGCAGTAGACCGCACCCCGCCAGTTCCGCCGATCCCGGCGACTCCGCCGACCGCACGCACGGCGATGACCGCCCCACCACCGGCGAAGACCGCACCCACTCCAATGGTGAGCCCCTCGCCGTCTCCGACAACCGCAACCCCGCTGCGAACGAAGCCAAACCCACCGACCCCGGTATCGGCCCGAACGGTGCCGCCCCGCACGGCTCCGATGGCACCCATGCCCCCTCCGAAAACCACTCCGGCGCACCATCATCCACCGACCCCGGCACCCGAGGCGCATCTCCCCACGCCTCCGACACCGTCCCCACCACCCCCATCAACGCCGCCCCGAGCGGCGCACCCACCGCCATGGCCCCCGGCGGAACACCACCCGCGTCGACCCCCGGCGGTTCACCCACGACCGCACCGTCCTCCGCGCCCGGCAGCACTTCACCGGCGTCTTCCCCGAGCAGTTCCCCCTCGTCTTCCTCGGGCGCGACGTCACCGGCATCCTCGCCCGGCAGCCCGTCACCCGCCTCGTCATCGGGTGGAACCACACATGGCGCCGGTGCTCCCGGCGAATCCTCACCTGCCGCATCGTCACCTGTTGCCCCGACCGCCGGCGGATCGTCGCCCTCTGCCTCGTCTCCGGGTGGATCGTCACCTGCCGCCTCATCACCCGGCGGCACCGCCCCGGGGACCTCGTCGCCAGGTACCTCGCCCGCCGCTGCCTCCGGCGGCAGCGCGCCCGGTACAGCATCGAGCCCTACCGCAACCTCCGGTGCCTCATCTCCCGGTGCGAACTCACCCGCCGGTGCCAGCCCAGCCGAAGCCCCCCGCGCGGGCGCGAGTTCCCCCAACGCCCCGAACACGAACGCGGGCAACACCTCCGGCGTCAACGCCGGATCGAACCCCAACGCGAACCCCGGAACCCACGACCGATCCGTCTCCGCCGCCCCCCGCGCCTCCGACGGCACCACGGCCCGCCCTGCCGACGGCTCGGCCCCGCGCTCCGAACCCGCACGGCCACAGGCGGGTCCGGAGTCGCGCCCGGCGGACGCCCGTCCCTCCGACACTCGCCCCACAGATACTCGCCCCGCAGACTCTCGCCCCACCGGGGTTTCCGACCCTGGAGCCAAGGCCGAACTCGCCACACCCGAACGATCCGCCCCTCATACGGACGCGCCCACCCCGAAGCCTGATACAGACGCCTCCACCCCCAAACCCGACTCCGAACCCCCGAACCCCGCCGACACGGACCACCGTGCCGGTCACCCCGACGACTCTGCCAATGCCCCTCGTGACCGCGCAGAAACCGTTGGTGACCACCAAGATTCGCCGGATGCTCCCCGGGACCGCGCCGATTCCATCCCGCGTAGCGACGACACCACCCCGCGTAGCGACGGCAGCAGCCCGCGAAACGACGACAGCAGCCCGCGAAGCGATGAGGCCCCTTCGCGAGGTGATGAGACCACCCCGCATCGAGATGAGACCACCCCGCGTGCCGATGACACCGAGCCGCGCGGCGATGATTCGAATACTCGACCGGGTTCGGACGATGGTGTCCGCGACCGCTCGGATACCATTGAGCGACAGCAGGATTCGCAGTCCCCACGCGACGATGCCGCCACTCCGCACGATTCGGATCGATCCCCGCGTGCGGACACCGAAGACGGCTTCCGAGATCGTCCGGACTCCGAAGAGCGGCAGCAGGATTCGCCGCGCTCGGACGACACGACGCCCCATGACTCGGACGCGAAACCCCGCTCGGACGCGGAACGGGATTCCGATCACGCCCGGCCGGACGCGGATGACCGTGGACAGCCGCACCCGGTCCGCGATGGTGCGTCGGATCCCGCTCGCACAGAGAGTGATTCGTCCCAGCGCAGATCCGATGACGATTCCCGCCCCCGCGGCGATGACCCGGACGCCCTGCTGGTGGCCCCGATTCCAATCGCGGACGGCGCGACCCCGCACACGCACGATGGTGCACAACGCCCCGCCGATTCGCGCTCTCGCACGGACCGAGCCGACTCCGACACCGCGCAGCCGCGCCCGAATGCCCGCAAGCCCGAGGACGAGCCCGGCCAGCGTTCCACCCCGCCGGATCGCGGCGACGGTGCGACCCCGCATCCCGGCACCCTGGACGACACCGCGCAATCCCCGGCGCGGCAGGATGATTCGCCCGCCCCCGACCACGACGAGCGCCGCTCCACCCGAGGCCGCTGCGGGGAACTGGCCCTGCGCCTGCTGCGCGATCTCACCGGCAGCGATCGAATCAACCTGCCCGAGCGCACCATCGGCGCTTCGGGCATGTCCCGAGACGAGTTGGTCTCGGCGGCGGGTGGACAACTCCGCGAATTCCCCGACCACGACGCCATCGCCGATCGCCTACGCGATCTGGGCCCCGGCTCGTCGGCCCTGGTCGTCGATCACTACGCCGGTGATGCGGACGCCTACGGCGTCGGCGCACATGCCTATCTCCTGGTCAATGACGGCGGCGAGATTGTCGTCCGGGATCCCGGCGCGGAACGCGAGCACGGCTTCCCGCCGGTGGTGCCCCGCGAAACCCAAGGCACCCACGCGATCCTGTTCAAACCGGACGGTGATCCGGTGCACCGCCTCGCGTCCAAGCAGCGCACCATGCTGGACGAGCGGGTCCGCATCGGTCAAGGCCATCAGCCGGTGCGGTTCCAGCGCACCTCGGACGAGGCCGGTCTCGACCCCCATGCCATGGTGTACGGACGCGAGAACTGGGCAGACGCGCATACCCGTCTCACCGATTCGCAGCGCGAGGCGATTCGTGCCTACCTGGGCGATCCGGGCGGCGACTCGCCGCGCGCACGCCCGGCGGACACTCCCACTCGGGCCGAGATCGACGCGGTCCTGCGCGGCGAGGCCGATCCCACCCCCGAGATCGCCGGCGCCATAGCCGATATTAACGGCGCCCTGAACCTGCACCCGCTCACCGAGCCGGTCATGGTCACCTGGACTGCGGGCGAGAACCCGTTCGCCGGTTCGCCGCCCGATCTGGTCGGTACCACCCAGCATCTCCCGGAGTTCCTGCGCCCCATGCTCGGCGCGCTCCCGTCCCTGCAGGGCGTAACCCACCACATCGAACTGACGGTCCCGGCGGGCACCCCCGCCCTCTTCCTCGGCGATCTCTCCCGCATGGGCGACCGCCTCCCCGCCATGCTCCTGGCCCACGGCCTGGACATCCACATCGACGCCGTCCAAACCCGAGGCGAAGGCCACTTCGGCATCCAGGCCACCGTTCTTCCCCTGGCGGAAACCCCAACCCCCGCAACCCACCCCGACGCCGCACGGGCACGCCCGGACACCGACACCACCCGCGACGAGACCACGGCGACCCGCGAAGACTCCCTCCCCATCCACCCGGTCGCGGATACTCCGCGCACCGATACCGACGCCACCCGCGAAGATCCACAATCGACCCGCCGCGACCCGGAAACCCCACGCCCGGAACCCGGTACGACTCGCACGGATACGCCAGCCACTCGTGTGGACACGCCGACGACGCGTGCGGATACACCTTCTACCCGGGAGGATTCACGGTCGCCGCGTGCCGATGCGCGATCCACGCGTGAGGATGCGCTGCCCACGCGCCCGGACGCCATCGATGCAACGGATTCGCCTGCCACGCAACCGGATTCGTCCGACGCAGCCGGTGGCGGCAAGCCTCCCGAGGATCCTCCGGCGGTGTCGGCCACGCCGGATCCGGATGACCCGAATCATTCCGAGCGCCCGTCGGACGCATCGCTCGATGCGACGAATCCCGATGTCACCCAGCTGGATTCGACTCCAACCGTGGCGGAGGCAATCGATCGCGCCAATGCGGTCATCCGCGAATCGGAGGCGCGGCTGGCCGAGCTGCAACGCCGCCTCGATGACGGCTTCGCCGCCCTGGACCGCATGGTGGCCCGAAACCTGGAAGCGGCGGCCGAAGGCGGCGAACCGGGCCTGGTGGAGGCGCTCGACCGCGCCGGTGACGTCCTCGACGAGACCGTGGCGCGAATGGGCGAGATGCAGCGCCGCATCGACGCCGGACTCGAGGAGTTGGATCGCGCCACCCGCGCCGGTCTCGACCGTCCCATCGACCCGATCCCCGACCACTCCCCGGATACCACTGCTTCGCAACGTGATTCGTCCGACAACTCCCGCGACCACGCCGACTCCGACCGCCACGACACTGCCCCGGATCAGGCCCGCGGGCTCGACGGCACCTGGCAACAGGACGGTCCACCCGAGCATTCGCGTCGCGAAGACGGCACGTGGCGTCAGGAAGACGCGCCGGCCCAGGCCCGCCGCGAGGACGGCACCTGGCAACAGGACGGTCCCCCGGACCAGTCCCGCCGACCCGACGGTTCCTGGAACACCGACGACCCGAACACCACCCGCACCGACATCCCGGTCAGCGAGCACACCCGCGCAGACGACACCCGCACGGATCTGCCAACCGGTGATCGCACGCGCGTAGACGACACCCGCACGGATCTGCCCACCGGGGATCGCACCCGGGTGGACGACACAAGTCCCGACTTGCCGGCCAGTGATCGCACGCGGGTGGACGACACCCGCACGGATCTGCCGACCGCCGAGCCGGCCGAGATTCCGCCCACGCCAACGGATGTCCAGGTGTGGCCGGAGCCCGCATCCCCCGCGGCCCGTGCGGAAGGACCGCTGCAGCGGCTGCGGGATATCGCCTCGGAGATCGGGTCGCTGCTGCGCGAGCCGCGCGTTCCGCACCCGAAGCACGGTTCGGGCAATCGGCTCGACGGTTTCGGCGCGAAGTTCCTGGAGAACGCCGTCACGTTCCTGCTCGGCGGTCACGTCGACCCCGCACTCACCTCGAACGGCGGTGTGCGACTCCTCAAGGAGCTGGTGGACCTGTTCCGTGAGCGTCGCCGGATCATGGAGTTCTTCCGTGGCATAAACGCCGATCGCCCGGATGATTTCGTTATCCCGAGGAATCCGGACGGTTCGGAGAACCGTTACTGGGAGACCGAGGCGGATCCGCGTCTGGCCGCGGATGTGGATGTTCCCGAGCGGCTGCGTGATCACTGGGTCGATCTGGATGCGGCTCTGCCCCAGCCCGATCCGGCCGAGCCGACCGGCAGGGAGGACACCCGCGCCGATATCGCCCTCCCGACGCAGGGTGATGCGGACCGCCGCGCCCTCGAGACCCAACTGTCGAATCTGGCAGCACGTTTCGGTGTCGCGCTGCCAGATTACAGTCAGCTGTCCTTACGCCTGGCCGAAGCCGATATCCGCGCCCGGGTGCAGCAGCGGAGCGAGGCGATCGATCATTTCGAGGATGTCGCCAACCGCTACGAGGCCGAAGACCGCCGCGCCCCGTTCAGTCGCGAGCTGCCCCTTGATCTGAAGGGCTTGCTCAGTGACGATCCGGGCCGCCGCTTCCTGCGCGAACTGCTCGGCCCTGACGCCGTGACGATCCTGGACAACCACGGCGTCAACAACAATCACGCCTCGGTGCCCCTGGACACCGAACTCCTGGACCGTTACCGCGAGGTCGGTGAGCAACGCCGTGCCCTGGCCGAAGAGCGCACAGCCCTGTCCGACGAACTCGACGTCGATCTCACCCGCGAAAATCTCGTCCCGGTCCTGAACCGCTTGCGCGCGGACGCTCTGCGCCAGGACCTCCTGGCCGAGGTCTTCCACGAACTGGCGGGCCAACACGAACGCCTCCCCGCCCCGGCCGCACCCACCCCGCTCGACGCCGCCCCAACCCACCCCGACCTCTCGGACGCCACACGCACCGATGCGACGCGCCCGGAGTCTCTGCCGTCGAACGAGACTCGCACTGATGCGACGCGTCCGGAGCCGTTGCCGGCCGACGACACCCGTACGGATGCGACGCGTCCGGAGCGACTGCCCTCGAACGAGACTCGCACCGATGCGACGCGTCCGGAGCGACTGCCGGTCGATGACACCCGTACGGATGCGACGCGCCCCGACCTGACGCGTCCGATCGGGGAGGACGCGGGCCCCGAACCCGACCAGCCGCGTAGGCCGGACGGTTCGTGGCGCACCGACGAGCCGGGCAATACGCGAGTGGACGACACCCGCCCCGATCTGCCCGGCCCGGATCAGCAACCGGGACAGCGCCGTTCGATGGACGACGACGCCGAGGGTCCGGAGTTCTTCGACGAAGGCGACTGGGGCACGGTCGACCACACCGGTGAAGGTGATGGCCCCCAGTTCTTCGACGGAAATGACTGGGGAAGTGAGCATCCCGCGCCACAGGAACATGCTCAGGACCCGCATGCGCAAGCGGATCATGTTCCGGCGGACCATGATTCCGCCGATGCGCCCACGCCCCCGCAGGACGGCGATTGGTCGCCGCACCCGGATGACCGCTGGTCCACCATGGATCGCGAGACCATCGAACGCACGCTGCGCGAGGATTTCGCCCTCGTAGTCGAGGGTTTCGACAATCCGAACGTGCATCCGGAAGCGTTGCGCGAGTTCGCCCGTGCGCTCGAATCCGTACTCTCCCGCTATCCGGTCGTCGATCTGCGCCGGGTGGTGATCGGTGAGATCAGCGACGCCACGGTGTACGCCGAGGCCTGGCCCGCACTGGGGCCGGACGGCCATCCGACCCATACCGACTACATCGTCCTGAACCAGAAGTTCGCCGCCGACCCGCATGAGCTGGGCCGCCTGCTCACCGGCGATGAGGTTCGGAGCGGCATGGTCCCGGGTTCGGGTGCGCGCCCGATCTTTTCGACGATCGTGCACGAACTCGGCCATTCGGTGGACTTCGCGGGCAATATCGTCGCCCGAGAGCACGCCTTCGACGCCCTCGCCGACCATTTCGAGGAGAAGTACGGCCCGATCAAGGGTAATGAGGAGGCGTTCCGGGCGTGGCTGGGGAAGCTGAGCCGGTACAGCTTCCAAGAGAACGGCATGTTCCACCCGAAGGAGGCGCTCGCCGAAGCCTTCGCGGATGTCGAACTCAACGGCGAGGCCGCGAGCGAGCCCGCCAAGGTGCTGTACTGGACGCTGCTCGACGCCGCCGAGGCCAGATGGCATGCCGATCACCAGGCGGGCGACGCACCGCGCGATCCGCGCGCGGTGGGATCCGATCCGGCGCAGCACCTTCCCGCCGCCGCGAGTCACCCCGCGAATGAAACTGGCCCGCAGGATGATTCGGCGCCCGGGCGGCGGGGACCGAGCAATCATATGGAGCCGCAGGGCCCCGAACCCGAACCGTATCGCCCGAGCGCCGAGGCCCCGCCGCAGCAGCAGGCGGTACGCGATCTCGCGTACCCCGCCGAGGCTCCGGACGCCTGGGCGGGTCGTCCCGCACCGGCCGAACTGATCGCGGTCACCGAGGTGCTGGCACAGACCGAACCGGGCCGCGAGGCGCTGGCCGCATTGCGCGAAGCCGGTGTCACCCTGCGCCTCACCGACGGCGCGGGTGCGGGCCTCACCGATGGTGCGGGTGTGGGCACAGCCGACGCGTACCACGCCGCCACCCGTGAACTTGTCATAGACACCCACGACCGTGGCCAACTGGAGCAGGCGTCCGCGATCGTCGCGGCGGCGGCTCATCTCGATACGCTCACCGGCCCCCGACCGGAGTCCGCGGCACCGATTGATCGCACCGAGCCCGACGGCGTCACCGAACCGGACCGCACGGCGTTCACCGACCCGGACTTCGATCTCGCCGATCGCGGGTTCGGTGATCCCGATTCCGATTTCGCCGACCGGGACTTCCACGATTCCGACGGCACCGACCGCCCCGGCGCGGATGCGGAGATTCGCCCCGCGCTCGATCGCAGTCCGGAGGACCGTCTGCGGGCCGCCGCCGACTCCTTCGCACGGCAGGCGGATTTCGAGCACGCCCTGCGCGCGGCCGGTTATGGACCCGCCTCGAACGCATGGCACGATCGAGCCGAGGTGGACTACCGCCGATCGGTGCAGGACGATTACGTGCGCGCCGGCCAAGACGCCGTGCACGCCGCCCGCACGCACGACCCCGGGCTGTCGGACGCGGACGCCCGCGATATCGCTCGCAAGGCCGGTATCGAGGCACTGCTGGCCGATGACCGTTTCACCGGCGGCGGCGATGAGCGGCCTTTCCCCGCGAATGACATCGGAAACCGCCCCGACGCCATCGCGGATCAGTTCGACGAACCGCTCGTGCGCGGTCACGAACCCGTCGCGGGCCAGGAGCCGCTGCGCGGGTCCTGGCAGGAACATCCACTGCCGCTGGAGCTTTCGGCCGCGCGGGATCAGCTGCGCCTGACCGGACTCGACCATCGAACCGGCACCGATGTCAGCCGCTGGGCCGTCGAAACCCTGGACCGGCACGGTGTCGCCATCCGATTCAGTGGTGAGCCGGAGGCCTCGGCGCGAGTACTGCCGGACGGCCGCACCCAGTTCGGCCCGCTGATGGGTTATGACCCGGCCACGAATACCGTTGTGCTGCCGTATCCTTCGAGCTCGCACGAGCGTGCGGTCGCCGATCTGGTGCACGCGGCGATGATGGTCGATGCCCTGCATTCGGTCGAGGGCCCGCCGGAGCGCTTCGCGCTGACCCGCGAAGAGTACGTGCGCATCATGCTGGACAGGCAGGCCGAGGGCTTGGCCCTGTCCTACGAGAACAGCCGAATCATCTACGAGCGCGGCGGTTTCGAGCGCCCGCCGGTGCGCGACCCGCTCGAGCGCGCCTTCCTGGAGACCAGGCAGAAAGCGCTGGAGACCGCGACCAAGGCTTACCGGGGCAATGACGCCGCCACCCGCCGCATGCTGGAGGCCGCCGCCCACCGCGCCGCCGTCCGCGAGGTACGCGCGCGGCTGGTCTCCGACGGGCCCCTGGTGGCCCGCTACGGTGACCTCGGAGTCGTACACGGCGCGGAATGGGATCGCGCACGCGGTCTTTCGCCGAGGACCGAAGCCACCCCCGCGCCCGTGCACGGTAAGGACACCCCGGCGGCCCGTGAGCGTCGTGCCGCCGACTACGCCCTGGGGATCGAACACCTGCGCCTGCTCCGCGATGCCGGTACCCCGATTCCGACCGGCCCGGCGGAACGCGCCTACACCGCGGCCTACGACAAGGCACTGTCCCGAGCGGGCGATGCCCCGGACGCCCACACCCGCGCCTACGAGGCGGGTGTCGACGCCCTGAACCGCTATCTGAGGAAGACCGGCCTCGATGCCGCCGAAATAGCCTTCGACGTGGTCCGCTCCTACGGCGAACCCAACGACCCGCGCTGGGGCCGCCCCCTCAATATCGACCCGGCTCCGCCGCACTCCGACCACTCCGAACCAGCCCCCGATCCCCGCGTACCGCCACCGCCCTCCGATCACGTCCCGGCTCGGGATGAGCCGTCCGCGCATCCGGATCGTGAGGCCGAGAACGCCGATCCGGCGAAGCGAGCCGCCGATGACGCGATGCGTGGCGGTTACCCGGTTTCGGAACGGCTGACCGACCATGTGGTGCGGGAACCCGCGACCACCGGCCCGCAATCCAAGTTGATCGTGTACGCAACCGAGGGCGGCCATATGGCTGCCCTGGAGGCGCTGGCCGCGCGGGATCCCCACTACGCGAATGCCCTGTGGGACAACGCGCATCGCATCGAGTACCGACAGGTCATGCCGGACGGCGCGGGCGGTTTCCGCACCGATGTGATCTCGGCCCATCACGCCGAGGGGGATATGCGTCGCCCCAGCCATACCGAGGCGCTCGGCGAGATGCTCGCCCACTATCTGCGCTACCGCGAAAATGGCTCTACCACACTGGGATTCGAGCATTGGCTACGCCAGCTCGGTCCGAACGCGTTCGAGTCCACCACGCGCCCGCGCTTCTCGATGAACCGCGATCGCATGCACGAGCAGGTGCCGACGAGTCTGTCGGATCGCTTCCTGGGCGTCGGCCACCGGATGGCGGACTCCGATCCCGCGATCGCACACCCGCATCCGGCCGCCGTGGCCCGCGATCTGGTGACCCGCCGCCTGTCGATGCCGGTGTGGGAGGGCGAATCGCCCGATGCGCACCGCGTCCAGGATCCGGACCGCTACACCCGATTCCAAGTCCGTGTCGGCGATGTCGATCTGCACATGTGGCTCGAGCGAGACGGTCGCGGCGGTTGGCGCGTCCCCGGCCCGACCGGAGCCGGTGGCCCATCGGATGTGCTTGCCCACCAGTTCCGCCATCTCACCGACACCGATCCGGTCCGGCTGGCCGACCGCATCGCCACCACCCTGCGTGACGGCGCGGCCCCGCTGAGCGGCGAACCGCAACGCCCGCGCGGCCTCTGGCAGCGCCTCACCGACCGCTTCGGTGGCGATGCCGGCACCCCCGCCGACAACCCCCGTCCCCGAAATGGCGACGATCCGGGCGCTCCCGGTCAGCGCCGCGCCCTCGACCCGGACCATGCCCGCCGCCCCGCCGAGGACAGTGCGCCCGAGGACCGTTCCCGCGCCGACGATGACTCCACCCCGGGTGAGCGCACCGCCGATCCCGCGCCCGATTGGTCCCCACGCCCGAATGATGAATGGGCGCAGCTGAATCCGGAGCAGATCGCCGAGCGGCTCACCGAGCGCTGGGGCCTGGAGGCCTTCAACTTCGACGATCCGCGCGTCGATGTCGAGGTGCTGCGCGAATTCGCCCGAGGCATCGATGACGAGATGACCCTGCATCCGGACGCCCCGCTGGGAAGGGTCGGCATCGGCCCGGTCGAGGACGGCGATCGAGTCGTCGGCGAGGTGCATCCGGATGTCGGTCCGGACGGCCGGATCTATGCCGAGACCATGGTGCTCAACGAGCGGTACGCCACCGATCCCGCCGAATTCGCCCGTATGGCCCGGGTGAGCGAGTCGATCCGCGATTCGGTGCCGAACTCCGCCGAGCGCCCGATCTACGCGACGGTCGTGCACGAGTTCGGTCACGTCCTCGACCTGGCCGGTGAGATACGCGCCCGTAACGCCGCTTTCGATACGCTGCTACAGCACTACGAGCAAACTCGGGGCACCACAAAGGGTTTCGCCGATTGGCTGAACCAGCTGACCACCTACAGCTTCAAACCGGGCCTGTTCAACAAGCTGTTCAACGCCCACGAGGCGCTCGCCGAGGCGTACACCGACGTGCGCCTGAACGGCGATGCCGCCAGCGAACCCGCCAAGATCCTGCACAAACTCCTGATCGACTCGGCCGCGCTGCGCGGCACCACCCCGGTCCGCCGCCTCGACTTCGATCCCGAGCGCGTGGCGGGTCGTGACCGCCCGGCTCCGCCACCCCGCGACACCTACACCCCATTCAACCCCGACGGCACCCTGAAACCGCCCCGGGCCTTCGCCGAGGGCGACCCGACCCCGCGCGCGAACGAGGCCGCCCCGGCGACTCCGCACCCCGATGGCGCGGCCCCGATCCAGCGCACCGACCACGCGCCCACGCCCGAGGACCATCGTCCGAGCGCCGCGGACAATCCGCGCCGTCGGATGGCATTGCCCGGCGACGATTCGGTCGATCCCGCCGCCACACCGCTCGATCCCGCTGCCGCGCAGCACGATCCGCCCTCCCCGCCGCATGATCCCCCCACCGCCGAACACGCCGCACCCGATGCGGCGGCGCACGAACCTCCGGCGGACTGGTCGCCGCGCCCGGATGACGCCTGGTCGAACCTGGACCCGGAGCAGATCAAGGAGCGGCTGGAGCAGCTCTGGAATCTGGAGATCATCGGTTTCGATCATCCGCGCGCCGATATCGAGGTGTTGCGCGAGCTCGCCCGCGCCGTCGACGACATGATGAACCTGCATCCCGATACCAAGCTCGGCGTCATCGAGATCGATGAGTTCAGCGAGGATCGCGAGGATGTCGCCGCGTTCGTGGACCCCGAAATCGACGCGGACGGCCGGATTTTCGGCGAAGCGATCGTGGTGAACATCGATTTCGCCGGCGATCCGGCCGATTGGGCCGCCAAGGTTCGCGCGGGTGAGGCCGCGGGCATCTTCCCGCCGGGCATCGGTGCGCGGCCGATCTATTCGGCCTTCGTCCACGAATTCGGCCATGTGCTCGAACTGCACGGTGAAGCGCGGTCGCTCGACCGTGCCTTCAACACCCTGCTCGACCACTATCGGGAGACGCGCGGCACCAGGGTCGGGTTCTATGACTGGCTGGGCCGGCTGAGCCGCTACAGTTTCGACGAGTACGGGGATTTCTATCCGTCCGAGGCCGTGGCCGAAGCCTTCACCGATGTGATGCTCAACGGCGACGCCGCGACCGAACCGGCCAAAATCCTGTACCGGTTGTTGCTCGACGATGCCGCATTGCGCGGCACCGAACCGCCCCGCCCGGTCGATTTCGACACCACCCGCCCGGATGACACCGCGGGCGGCACCACCCCGCCCGCCCGCAATATGATCCCCGGCGGCCCCGGTCCGGACGGTACCGAACCGACCGTGCCGCGGACTCCGGGTGAGCCGCCGAATAACACCGCACCGCAGCGTTCTTCGCCCGACGACCCGACCCTCGAACTGCCGACCCTCGATCCGACGGTAGCGATCCCGTCCTCGGAGGCTCCGACGGTCGAGCTTCCCGCGCACCCGGACGGCGCGAATCATGAAGGCGCGCCGGTGGATCCGGCCACGGCCTCGCCCGCACTGCGCGATGTGGGTGATCTGCTGCGGCAGTTGCCGCCGCAGCAGGGCCTGCCGCGCACCCCGGAGCAGCAGGCGCATATGGCGCGCCTGCTGGACGCGGTCGGTCTCGGCGACGCCCTGGCCCGTCATCCCGATCCGCTGGAGGCCCTGCGTGCGGTCGCCGAGACCGCAAGGGAGCACGGTCATTTCGGCGACCCGGACCGGGGCACGCCGACTACTCCGCTGCACAATGACGAATCGGCGGCTCCGCCGCGGCGGTTGGCGCTGGAGCCGGGCTCCGGCCCGATTCGCGAGGGTGTTCCCGCCGAGCCGCGTGCCCTGTTCATGTCCGAGCTGCGCGATGAGATCGCGACCCGGCTGGGCCTGTCCGACGCGGATCTCGTACCCACCCGCCTGGCCGATCTCGCGGGCGAGATGCAGTACCGAAACCTGTTGCGCGCCGGCGCGATCGAGGAGCTCGCCCGGCTGTCGCAGCAGCACGACTCGGCCGCCGATCCGGCGCAGCGCGCCGAACTCGCCGCCGCACGGGACGAATGGGCCCGCCTGCTCGGCCACGGCGCGGACACCGACCGCCTCGCCCCCGAGCACCGCGACGCGTTCCTCACCGAGCTGCGCGATGAAACCCTGCGCCGCGCCGAGGATGTCGCGGACCTGGTGGCCGCGGCCAATTACACCGGTGACACCCCGGACGTCCGGCACCTGGCGCTGGAAGCCGACGGTCAGCGTGTGCACGTGCGCGTCACCACTGATCCGGACGGCGCACAGCACATCGCCCCGGCGAACCGCCCGGAACTGCCGACCCATCCGACGCCGGAGAAGCCGACGCCGGAGAAGCCCCATCGCTCGCTGCTGCGCCGTCTGTGGGATTCCCTCAGGGGCGGCTACGGCGGCTACTCGCCGAAGTACGGTTCCGGCTCCAAGATCGACAGCAAGTACCTGACCGGTATGACGATGGAGGTCGGCTACCTCATCGGCAACCACAATATGGAGCACCTGAAGGAGGGCTTCAATCCGGTTCGCATCGGCAAGGAAGCCGCGACGGTCTGGAAGTCGCGTGAGCACATCCCGCTGTTCAACCGGCTCTTCTCGCGCATGCGCGATGTATCGGGCGATGCGGTCCCGATGCACACCGCCGCTGGCGAATATCAGCCGTGGCTCACCGAGGCCGATCCCGAGGTGCGCGCGGCGATAGAGGACAGCGTGCGCAGGGCGGGTCAGCTGCCCGCCGCGGACATGCCCGCCCTGCCCGCCCCGGCAGCACCCGAACTGCCCGCGGCGCAGCATGATCCGGCCCCGGGACAGCATGATCCGGGTATTCCGCAGCCGCTCGCCGATGCCGTCGATGCCCGCGCCGCCGCACTCGCCGAGCTGCTTCGCCTGACCGGTCTCACCGATGTCGATCTCACACGCACGGATGCGGAATCGCTGCGGGACGCGCTCGAGAAGTCCGACTATCTGGCCATGCGCCGCGCGGGCGCGATCGAGGCGCTGGCCAACGTGTCCGAGCGCTACAACACCGAGAACGCCCGCATCCCGTTCAGCGAGGAAGTGAGCTTCTTCGATCAGGATCCGCTGGGCCGGTTCCTGCGGGAGATGGCGGGCGCACGGGGGGACAGCACCGCACTGCTGCGCTGGGAGGGCGTCAACAACAGCGCCGATCCCACCCGTGAATTCGACAATCTGAATGCCGATGAGCCGTACGCGATGTCCAGCAAGGAGGCCAGGCTCTTTGCGAATGCGCTGCTGCGCGACCAGATTCGAGATGAACGCTCGAATTGGGCGCAGCTGCTCGGCATCGAACTGGACGCGCTGTCACCACCGGAGCGCCTGGCCCGCACCATTGCCGATTTGCGCATGGAAATGCGCGATCAATTCGATTCCATCGCCGAATTGTCCACCGCCGTCGATGATTTCGTGCGTGCCGATGCCGAGGCGAGTGCGCAACGCCAGCTGCTCGTCGACGGCATCGCCCGCGGCTGGCTCGATGATCGCGGTGGCGTCACCCTCGATCGCGGCGTCGGCATCTATCCGGGCGACGCGCCCGGTGATCCGCATCGCCTGGTCGTCATGCGCGGTGCGACCGACCACGACACCCGTCTCGCCGAAGTGCTCGCGGAGCATCCGCGCCTGGGCGAACTGCTGAATTCCGGTGCGCTGCGGCTGGATTACCAGTTGGCGCTGCTGGACGAGCACGCCGTGGTGCACATGTTCGAGGGCGAACCGCCGCAGGTGCGCTTCCAGCATGTCGATGTGGACGGCCGCGATATGGCCGTCACCATGCTGCGCGCGGGCGACGAACCCTGGCGTGCGCTCTCGCCCGGGCTCGAACCCGTTGCCCCCCAGGGTGAATTGCCGAGCGGTCAGCCCGAGACGCGGCGCGATCCGGATGCGGTGCGCACCGCCCGCAATGAGGTCGCGGCCCGGCTGTCGCAGTTCCACATGGATTTGAACTCGGCCCGGCTGGACGACACCATCGCCGCGCTGCACCAGGAGAACGCGCTGCGCGCCGCCCAGATCGAGGGCGCGGTCGATTTCATCCGCACCACCGATGCCATCGACAACTTCCACGATCTGACCAGGCTCCGCGAACAGCTCGCGCATCGCCTCGGCGTCGATCCGGCCGAGCTGACGCCGGAAACGGTGGCGCACAAGCTGTCCGAGCTGTCCCGCCTGACCGACAAGTCCACCTGGGACGCGCGACGTGCGCAGCAGGTCCAGGATCTGGTCAACTACGCCAAACGGCTGCGCGAGCTGGACGAGGGGGCGGTGCTGGCGGCCCGCGACCGGCTCGCGGTCCGGCTCGGAATCGAGCCCGAGGAGCTGTTCCCCAAGAAGCACAGTAAAGACCTGAGCAGCTACGCGCCGGATCCGAAGGGCCTGCACGCGAAATCGCTGCACAAGGTCATCGACGGGCTCATGCGCCAGCCGGAGCAGCGCGCGAACCTGCATGCCGCGCTCACCGAATTCGCCCGCGCGCTGGGCGCGATCGATCCATTCACCGACGGGCTGCGTTTCGATCCGGCCACCGATCCGCGGGTAGCCGAGGGCGAACTGCCGATCCATCAGCCCGAGGCGGCCGGACCGCTGCGCGCACTGCTGACCGATCTGGTCGGTGAGCCGCCGACCAGCGACGCGCCGTCGCGAGCGGCGGAGGTGTGGTCTCGGCTGCTCGGGGTCGAACTGGGCGTCGACCCCAAGCGCTGGGCGGAGGTCTACGAGGCGTATCGCGACGGCAAGATCGACAAGCATGAGCGGCTCACGCCCGAACGGCTGTCGGACGTGCTGGCCGAGTTGCGGGAGGAAGTTCGCACCCGCGCGGCCGATATCGAGGAACTCGCCGCACTGGCGGCCGAGCACAACCGGCTCACCGAACCCGCGCCGGCCCCGCTACCCACCGATCCCAAGCAGCTGGCAGATGAGGTCAACGCGACTCGTCAGGAGATGGATCGCGCAGGTTCCCTGCGGGATTACGCGCTGACCCGGCTCGGATTCGATCCGGGCCGCGTCATCGGGGAATCCGATCTGACCCGGAATCGACTGGCGGGCACCATCGATTACCTCTCGACCCGAGACCACGGCATCGCGCCCGCGGCGGTGGACCCGCGCATCGCCGATGTCCGTCGTGCCGCCGAGGACTACAACCGTGCCGCCGACCGCCTGGCCGAACTGAGCGCCGCCCATGACGCGGCCGTGCTCGCCGCCGCCGACGACACCTCCGCGACCGGCGCCTGGGAGCGCGAAATTCGCAGGGCCACAGCAGATCTCACCGCTCTCATCGGAAATCTGCCGCTGGACCCGGCCGCGCTGACCCCGGACAACTATCACACCGCCATCGACGAGGTCGCGGCCCGCAACCTCCCGATCGAGGAGCATGCCGCCTGGACCGATCGGGTCACCGATATCGTGCGTGCCGCCGAGCGCCTGCATTTGGCGCAGGACGGCCTGGCGCGCGCCGAATCCGATCTGATGGACACCGTTCGCGCCGCCGCCACCCCGCTCGAGGTGGCGCGCCGCGGTCTGGCGGACGCCGAATTCGAACTCGGGTTCGCCAATATCCACCGCGATATCGTCAATATCGGCCGGGATGGCCGAGATCCCACCGCCCCCACCCGGCCCCCTACCACCGATCCGGAGGCGCGGGCCGAAATGTCCGCCGCCGCAGATCGAGTCGCCCGCGCCGAGGCCGCCGTCTCCCGCTGGCAAGCCGAACTCCGCCGCCTCGAACTCGCCGCCACTCCCGCGGATATCCAGCAGGCCGCCGACCAGGCCCGCGACACCGCCCACACCGCGCTGCGCGAAGCCATCATCGCCTTCCGCGAAATCACCGAACTCAACGTCTCCGAATCCGACCTGAGCCCGGCCGATTTCGCCGAGACCATGGCTCGCCTCGAAGGCAGCCGCGTCCGCTTCGACCTCGGCGATCCGGCCGCCGCCCTGCAAACCCTCCGCACCGCCGCCACCGACCACCATCGAGCCGAGGCCTTCGCTCGCTGGATAGCCGAAAACCTCACCCCCGCAACGACCCCCGACCCCCCACCCGCCGACCCCCGGGTGGCCTGGGCTGATTACCCGACCCCGCCGACGGATCCGCGTGTGGCGTGGGCTGATTACCCGACCCCGCCGACGGATCCCCGGGTGGCGTGGGCTGATTACCCCAAGCCCGAATCGCCGCAGCCGACTCCCCGTGACCCGCGCGTGGACTGGGCCGACTACGAGAAGCCGTCGGACAACTCCGCCCCGCCGATCGACCCCGACGCGGGCGAAGGCGGTCCCGCCGAGTCGCCGACCGGCCCACCCTCGGACAACCCCGGCGGTGCCGGGTCTCGCGGTGAAGCCACCCCGCCAACGGCAGATCCGGCCGGGCCGCGTTCCGAGGGTCCGCCCGCCCCCGATGACAGTGCGCCGCAGACCGATCCGGAGTCGGGGTCCGGGGACGATCGCGCGTCGGACAACCGGGCCGGTTCGCTGGAACAGCGGCCAGGCGCCGATGATTCGGAGCGGCAGCACACTCCGGAGCCGGAGTCGCCGGGTGACGGTGGTCAGGAGCCGCCGAGCGATGTCTTCCGTTCGTCGGCCGATGAACCGGATGGCCCGGACGCGTGGTTCGAGCGGATGCGCGCCGAACAGGCCGACTGGGATGCGCGCATGGACGCCGAGCGCGCTGAATGGCTGCACGGCCTAGCCGATCTGGAAGTGCCCGGCTCGATGGACGAGCGCTGGGCTCGCTTCCAGGCCGACACCGCTGACTGGCTCGCCCGCATCTCCGCCGAACGCGCCGACTTCCTCTGGGAGATCGCGGGCGGTCGCCCCGACACCGAACCCCCCACCACCCCAACCGATCCGAACCCCGGCGACCCGCCGGAAGGCCCCGGCCCGAGTGGTCCCCGCCACCCCGGCCCGACCGGCGGTCCCACCCGCCCCGGCGCCGACCCCGGCGCGGTCGAGCCGCCGTCCGATCCTCGCGTTTCCTGGGCGGATTACCGCGATTCGTCCGAGGCCTCGAACGCCCCGGCCGACCCTCGTGTCGACTGGGCGGATTACCGCGATTCGAATGAAGCTCCGGTACCCGCGAGTGAAGCGCCTACGGTCGAGGTGGATACGGCGAAGTTCGCGGTGCCGCCGAGTGAGGCTCCGACGGTGGAGCTCGGAGCGGGCCTGCCCGCGAGTGAGGCTCCGACCGTCGAGGTGCCCGCGCATCCGGCGACGGCCGAGGTGACGGTGCGGGATCCGCTGGCCGCGCCGCCCGGTGATCCGCATGCGGCACAGACGCGGACGATGGAATTGCCCTCGGGCGCACGGGGTGACGGTGAGATCGTCGCGCCGGTGGATCCGGTGCTGGCTTCGCCCGCGTTGCGGGCGGTGGGGGAGTTCCTGACCCAGTCGCCGGGTCCGGTTGTCGGCGCGCGGATTCCGGAGCGGGAGGCGTACGGCCGCTGGTTGGCGAATGAGCTCGGGCTGGGCCCGGCGCTGGCGCGACATGTGGATCCGCTGTCCTCGCTGCGTGAGGTGGCCGAAATTGCCCGTGCACGTGGTCATTTCGGTGACCCGGAGCGGGGCGTCCCGCCGCGCGCCCTGCGGCCGGACGATCTCGCCCCGCTCTCGGCGGATGAGCGGGATCGCGGCCTGGACCCGCGCACCCGGCCCGATCCGGGAACCCCGGCCCGCGGCGACCTGCCGCTCTCACCGTGGTCCGAGGTGAATCGCGATTTCTCCCAGCAGGATCCGCGCGTGCGAAGCCTGGATGAGCTGCGCACCGAGATCGCCGACCGTCTCGGTTTGTCCGATGCCGACCTGGCCCCGGATCGCCTGCCCGATGTCGCTGGCGAGCTTCAGCTCCGAAACCTGTTGCGCGCCGGTGCGATCGATGCGCTGGACACCGTATCCCGGCAGCGTGACCAGGCCCTGGACCCCGCCGACCGCGCCCGGCTGACCGCCGAGCGCGACGAATGGGCCCGCCTGCTCCGCATCGACGACCCGGAAAGCCTGGCCCCCGCCGCCCGCGACGCCACCATCGCCGCCCTGCACGACGAAACCCTCCGCCGCGCAGCCGATGTCGCAGACCTGATGGCCGCGACCTTCCACACCCCGGACCCGTCGGACGGCATTCGCGCTGTACTTACCGCGGGTGACGATCGCGTACACCTGCGCGTCACCGAATCCCCGGACGGCACCAAACGTGTCGAGGTCGTCCAACGCCCCGACCTGCCACGCCCGGCCGATCCGGAGACCAAGGCCGTCGAGAAGCGCCCGGGCCTGCTGCGCAGGATCTGGCAGCGCATGATGGGTGGATTCCACGCCGACACACCGAAGTACCCCTCCGGCTCCGGTTGGGACAAGAAGGGTCAGGTCAACCTGACCCACGGACTCGGTGACCTCATCCACAACGACGTCCTCGCCAATATCGGCGATGATTTCAACCCGGTGCGCGCGGCGAAGGAGATCGCCACGATCTACCAGGATCGCGAGCGCATGCCGATCCTGCACCGCCTGACCGCTCGCATCGCGGACATCTCCGCGGATGTCGTCCCCATGCATACCCGGGACGGCCAGGAGTACCAGCCCTGGTACACCGAAGCCGACCCGGTGCTGCGCGCCGAGATCGAGGAATCGCTGCGCCTGGCCGGTTTGCCGACCGAGGCGGACTACGAACCCGCCCCCGCGCCACAACCGGATTCGGAACGCCCGCGCCTCGAGCCCCCGAACGAGCGGAACTGGGGTCCGAATCTGCCCGAACCGCTGGTGTCCGCCTTGGACGCCCGTGATGCCGCACTGGCGGATCTGGTGCGCGTCGCGCGCGAGCACGGCATCGACCTCCCGAACGCGGATCCGGCGACCCTGCGCCGCGCGATCGACGAAGCCACCTACCGTCTGGTGCGCCGCGCGGGCGCGATCGAGGCGCTGCGAGATGTGGCCGCCCGCTTCAATGTCGAGCACGAACGCACCCCGTACAGCCCGGTCAGCTTCTCCGACAAGGATCCGCTCGGCCGCTACGTGCGCGAATCGCGGCTCGCCGAAGCGATGCGCGTCGAGGAGGAGCGTGCCCAGCGACGCCGCGAGCGAGCCGGAGCCGATCCCGATGACGATTCGCTGGAATTCCGACCGCGCCCGCCCCGCGCCTCGGCCCTGGACGCGCTCTCGGTCAACAATGGCGGCGAATGGGCCAGCCATTTCGATGATCCGGATGAGAACTTCTCGGCCCGCCGTGAGGGCCAGCTCTTCGAAGACGCACTCGTGCGCGACCAGATCCGCGATGAGCGCTCGAATTGGGCTCAGCTGATCGGTGAATCGCTCGAGGGTTTGAGCCCGGAGGAGATCCGGCACACCATCGGCGATCTGCGCATGCAATTGCGGGACAGCGTCGACCGGCTCGGCGATTTCATCGACGCGGCCGATACCTACCAGCAGTTGGACGCGCAAGCCCGCACGCGCGCACAGGATTTGGCGGAGATCGCCGCGCACGCCTGGATGGACGCGCAGGGCGGCGTCATGGTCGCACCCGGTGTCGGTGTGCATCCCGGTGTGCATCCGGGCGACCCGCACCGGCTCGTGGTCATTCGCGGCGACTCCGATCACCATGCCCGTCTCGCCGACGCCCTGGCCGCCGATCCGGAATTGGGAAGGCAGCTCAATCACGGCGCGCTGCAACTGGATTACCGACTGATCGGGCTGGCGGACGACGGCCGTTTGCACGTGATCGAGGGCAATACCCCCCAGGCCCTGTTCCATCACGGCCCGGAGGGCGGCGATCGACTGCCAATGCTCATGCTCCGGGAGGGCGAAGGCCCCTGGCAGGTGGTGCAATCCACGCCGGAGACGCCCACCGCCATCGCCCCGGGTGCCACGCCCGAGCACGCTCCCGCCGTGCCGCGCGACCCGGATGTCGTTCGCGCCGAACGCAACGCTGTCGCCGCGCGCCTCTCGGTCTACCGTATGGACCTCGGTCCCGGTTCCCTCGACGACACCATTCGCGCACTGCGGCACGACAATCTATTGCGGGCCGCGCAGATCGAGGGCATGGCGGACTTCATTCGCGCCAGCGATGCCATCGACAATTTCCACGATCTGAACCAGCGACTGGAGAACCTGGCCAATCGACTCGGCATCGATCCGGACGACCTGTCGCCGCAGCGTCTCGCGGAGGCGATGGCCGATCCGAGCATGCGCCGGGTCCGGCGGCTCCAGGCGATCGCGGACCTGCTCGATTACGCGAAGGTGCTGCGCGACAATGTCGATGAGTCCGCGGTACTCGCCGCGCGGGATCGACTGGCGCACCGCCTCGGTGTGGAGCCCGAGGAGCTGTACTCGAAGAAACACGTCATCGACAAGAAGCTCGGCGAGGTCGTCGGCTATCGACCGGATCCGAAGAGCACCAACCCGAATGAGGTGCTCAACGCGGTCAACGACCTACTGCACCGCTCCGGGCTGAATCCGGATCTGGTCACCGCGCTCAGCGAATACGTCGGCGCGCTCGGTGATCTCGATCCGTTCCGGCACGATTTGCGGTTCGATCCGTTCACCGATCCGCGCGCCGCCGACGGCGAGGTGCCGATCTTCGATCGTGACGCGCCCGCGCTGCTGCGCGAGCTGATGAGCGAATCTGTCGGTGAGCCACCGCTTTCCGACAACCCGTCGCAGGCCGCGAGCGTCTGGTCGCGATTGCTCGGCGTCGACGTGCACGATATTCCGCGCACCGTGAGCCTGTACGAGAAGCACGGGGGCGCGCTGCATCACCGGCTCAGCCCCGGACAGCTCGAACAGGTGCTGCACATCCTGGACACCGGTGATGTGCAGGCCGCCTATGACGCGTACCGGGACAGTACCGTCGACCGCCGGAACCTGCTCAGCCCTGAAGAATTGACCACGCTGGTCGATCGCGCCCGCAATGCGCGGTACGCCGAGGTATACGAGGTGTACAAGGACGGCAAGATCGACAAGCATGAGCGCCTGAAAGCCGACGAGCTCGCCGCCGCGATCGACGATATGCGCGCGGAGATCCGCGAGCGCGAGGCCGATATCAAGGAACTCGAGCGGCTGGCCGATGAGCACAACAGACTCACCACCCCACCCGAACCGGTTCCGCCGCAACGGAATTTGACCGAACTCGCGCGTGATCTGGCCGCCGCGCGGCATGAGTTCGAGCTGGCGCGGGATGCCCGCGAGCACGCCGTCGGCCGCATGTACCTGGAGAACAACCGGCCTATCCGGGAAAGCGATCTGACGCCCGAGCGCATTCGCGGCACCGCCGACTACCTCGGCACCCGCAATGCGGCCGAGGCCGGGACGCTGCCCGACCACGCGCAGCGCATTTCGGATCTGGTGGACGCGGCGGGGGAGTACACACGAGCCGAGGCCCGGGTTGCGGAGCTGGAATCTGCGGTGCGGCAAGCGGTTCGGGACGATCTCGGCGCAGATGAGACTCCGGTCGATGTGTGGCGGCGTGAATCGGCCGCTGCCAGAGCGGATTTGGAGGGCCTCATCGCCGCGGATCCGAGCCTGGCCGCGGTCGGCCTGGACCGGGTGGTGGCGCAGGTCGACCGTATGTCCCGCATGCCCTTGGATCAGGCCGATGTCTGGACCGACGATCTGGTCCCGTTGCGCGACGCCGTGCATCGATACCAGCACGCCCTGGAATTCCTGGCCGCCGCCGAGGCCGATCGGACTACGGCGGCGCATACCGCCGAAACCTCGGAACAGGTTGCGGCACGTGAACTTGCCTCCGCCAGAAGGGAACTCACCGAGGCCACCGTCGCGCGCGATGCCGCCCTGTTCGGCCTGCCCCTCTCGGCGGCCGACCTGACCCCGGAATGGGTCGCCGCCACCAACCGCGAATTCGCCGACGCCCATCGCCCCAACCTGTCCGCCCCCGATCGCGCCCGCCTCGAACTGGCCGATGCCGCGGATCGGCACAATCAGGCCCGAGACCGCGTCTCGCGCTGGGAGGCCGAGCAGGACCGCCAGGCCGCCGCCCGCGCCATTGCAGCCGACACCCCCTCCGCTGCCGCCACTCGCGCCCGCGACGCCGCACACCTCGCCCTGCGCGCTGCCATCGCGAACCTGCGCGAGGTCACCGGCCTCACCACGAGCGAACGCGAACTGACTCCCGCTCAACTCGACGTCACCATGCGCGACCTCCAGGGCCGCACCATTCGCCTCACCACCGGCGACCCAGCCGCCGCGTTCACCCAACTTCGCGCTGCCGCGGAACAGTTCCACCGGGCCGAAGCCTTCGCCACCTGGCTCGACTCCCACACCCCACCCGCACCCGAGCTCCCGGG
Source organism: Nocardia sp. NPDC056000 (assembly GCF_042269265.1). Lineage (NCBI taxonomy): Bacteria > Bacillati > Actinomycetota > Actinomycetes > Mycobacteriales > Nocardiaceae > Nocardia > Nocardia sp. NPDC056000. The sequence goes on from NZ_JBHJXS010000002.1 coordinate 592,847, forward strand.
TGCCTCCGCATCCACCCTCGAACTTCCCGGTTCGTCGATTTCCGACGTCCCGCCGAATTCCTTGCCCGCCAATGAACTCCCGCACCCGCGTGATGACCGGGACGGTGACGACGACGGCGAAGCGGGTCCGGCGCCGGCCCGTCCGGGTGGCCCGACCAAACCCCCCACCGGCCCCGCCACCGACGCCGCGACCCCACCGGTGGATCCACGGGTGGAATGGGCGAATCGCGATGCCACACAGCCCGGCCCCGTAGCCGAGCCTCCGGCGGAGTCCGCGAATACCGTTGAACGCCAGTCCCCGGCCGCGCCCACGGAGATCACGGAACCGCGTCCCGACCCGTCCGGCGCAGGTGCCGGCCTTCCGCCGAATGACCCGCCACGCACCCCGTCGTCCCCCGATCCGGATGAGGGCTCCGAAGCCTGGCTCGCCCGCGAGGACGCCAAACAGGCCGACTGGGTCGCCCGCACCGATGCCCGGCACGCCGAATGGCTGCACGAACAGGCCGATCTCGAAGTCCCCGGCACCATGGACGAACGCTGGGCACGCCTTAAGGCCGACACCGCCACCGCCCTCGCCCGCATCTCCGCCGAACGCGCCGACTACCTCTGGGAAGCCGCGGGCGGCCGCCCGGAACCCGCCCCGCGTCCCACCGAAACCCTCTCGACCCCAACGGAATCCCCCACCATCCCGCTCAACCCACCCGACGCCGCCGCGTCCGCGAGTGAGTCTCCGACGGCGCCGTTGAGTCCGCCGGATGGTGCGTTGCCCGCGAGTGAGTCTCCGACCGTGTCGTTGAGTTCGCCGGACGGTGCGGTGCCAGCCGGCGAGGCACCGACCCTGCCGGTCAACTCTCTCGATCACGCGGTGCCTTCGAGCGAGGCCCCGACGGTGGAATTGCCGGGTGCGGTTGTCGAGGGCGAGACTGTCGCACCGGTGGATCCGGTGTCGGCCTCGCCCGCGCTGCGGGCGGTGGCGGAGTATCTGCGGCAGTCGGCGGGTGGGCCGGGTACCCCATTGCGGCCGGTGGTGGATTCGTATGTGCGGCGGCTGGCCGATGATCTCGGGCTGGGGGAGGCCCTCACCCGGCAGGGCGAGCCGCTGGCGGCGCTGCAGGATCTCGCCGAGATGGCGCGTGCGCGAGGTCATTTCGGCGACCCGGAACTCGGCATTCCGCCATCGGCCCTGACCGGCGACGATTTCCGCCCGCTCAGCCCGCAAGAGCGCTACGGAACGGAGGAGTACTGGCGCACCGAAGTCGCTCCAGAAGAGCTGCGCGCCATCGACAATGAGCACCGCGCCCTCGGCCTCGGCGACCGCCTGACCCGCGCGGCCGACCTCGAGGCGTCCCTGCCACGCCCGGAACTCCCCGCTTCCGTCCCGCATCCGGATCCCGCAGCCGCGGAACATCTTCCGGACCGATCTGCGGCACACACCCGCCCCGAACCCGCGGTGGCCGAGCCCAGGACACATGGCGAGCTGGAGACTCGTTCCGATTCCGGTCTCGCCGAGACGCGCCGTGACCTCCCCCTCGAACCCTGGTCCGACGCGAATCACCCACTGGCGCAGGGTGAGCCGCGTGCTCTGCTTCTCGACGATCTGCGCACGGAGATAGCGGAACGGCTCGGCCTGTCCGATGCCGATCTGACCCCGCCGCGTCTCTCCGAGGTCGCGGGCGAGCTGCAATTCCGAAATCTGTTGCGCGCCGGAGCCATCGAGGCTCTCGACCAGGCCGCCCAGCTGCACGACGCCGCAACGGATCCCGAGGCGCGCACCCGATTCGCCGCCGAGCGCGACGACTGGGCACGCCTGCTCGGTGCGGACTCCGCACGGCTCACCGGCCCGCGCGCCGAACTCGCGCTTGCCGAACTGCGTGCCGAAACCCTGCGCCGTGCGGCCGATATCGCCGATCTGGTCGCGGCTACCCTGCACGCCCGGGATCCGGCCGACGGCATACGCGCGGTTTTGGAGGCCGGCGGCGAGCGGGTGCACGTGCGCATCACGGACAACCCGGACGGCACCCGCACCGTGAAGGTGGTCGATCGCCCCGACCTGCCCACCCGTGAAGTCGCCGAGGTCGAGGCCGAGAAGACCCGTCCGGGCCTGCTGCGCCGCCTGTGGAATCGCCTGAAGGGCGGCTATCACGGCCACACCCCGAAGTATCCGTCCGGTTCCGGCTGGGATCGCAAGGGTCAGATCAACCTGGCGCGCGGCTTCGGCGAACTGATCCACAATGACGCGCTGTCGCACCTGACGAACGATGACGACTTCAACCCGATCCGCGCCGTCAAGGAGATCGCGACAATTCTGAAGGACCGGGAGAACATGCCGGTCCTGTGGCGCTTCACCGGCAAGATCGGCGATATCTCCCCCGATGTCGTCCCCATGCTCACTCGGGACGGCGAATACCAGCCCTGGTACTCCGAGGCCGACCCGTGGCTGCGCGCCGAGATCGAGGAGAGCCTGCGCCTGGCGGGTCTGCCGACCGAGGCCGACTACCTCGAGGCGGCGGGCGAAAGCCTGCACCCGGTTCCCGAGTTGCCCGCACCCGACCCGGTCCGGAATTGGAGTCCCGATCTACCCGAATCGCTGGTCGACGCGGTCGAGGCCCGCGACGCCGCACTGTCGGAGCTGCTGCGCGTGGCCGTCCGGCACGGGGTGGACATCACCGGTGTCGATCCGGCGACCCTGCACCGCACCGTCGACGCCCAGACCTATGAGCTCATGCGCCGCGCCGGCGCGATCGAGGCATTGCGCGGCGCGGCGACTCGCTTCCACGCCAAGGACGCGGCGGTCCCGTATCTCCCGGTGAGCCTCGGCGACAAGGATCCACTCGGCCGATACGTGCGCGAATCCCATCAGGTGAACGCGCGGCAGCGGGAGGAACAGCGCGCCGCCGACCGTCGCGAGCGCAATGGCGTGGATCCCGATGACGATTCGCTGGAATGGCGGCCCCGCGAACCCGCCGTCACGGCCCTGGACTGGCTGGGTGCGAACAATGGCGGCGAATGGGCCCGCCATTTCGACAATCCGGATGAGGAACTCGCCTCCCGCGAAGAGGGCAAACTCTTCGAGGATGCCCTCGAACGCGATCGGATTCGTGACGAGCGCTCCAATTGGGCGCAGCTGCTCGGCGTCAGCCTCGATGACCTCAATACTCCCGAGGATATCCGCCACACCATCGGCGATCTGCGCATGCAGGTCCGTGACCGCGCCGATCAACTCGGCGAATTCTCCACCGCCGTAGACGATTTCGTGCGTCTGGAGGCTGTGGCGCGGGACCGCGCCACCGAACTCGCGGACGGTGTCGCGCACGCTTGGCTGGACGCCAACGGCGGCACCCTGCTGCGACCGGGCATCGGGGTGAGCCCGGGGGAGACGCCCGGCGCACCCGGCAGGCTCGTCGTCATTCGCAGCGATCTCGCCCACGATGTCCGCTTGGCGGACGCCTTGGCCGCGCACCCGGACGTGGCCGCTCGCCTCAATCGCGGTGAGCTGCAACTCGATTACCGGCTGGTCGATGTCGACGAGCAGGGCGTGCACGTGCTCACGGCGCGCCCACCGCAGGCGTTCTTCCAGGACGTTCCCACCGCCGACGGCGCACGTCAGCCGGTGCTCATGCTGCGCGACGGCGACGGTCCCTGGCGCGCGGTACAGCCCGAGCCTGTCGCCATCGCACCGCATTTCGAACCCGCGACCGAACCGGCCGTGCCGCGCGATCCGGATGTGGTGCGCGAGGAACGCAATGCGGTCGCCGCTCGCCTTTCCGATGAGACCGTGGATCTGAGCGGCAATCTCGATGAGACGATCAAAGCGCTGCGGCATGCGAATGCCCTGCGCGCCGCGCAGATCGAGGGCATGGCGGACTTCATCCGCAGCAGTGACGCCATCGACAGCTTCCACGCCCTCGATCTGACCCTGCAGAACCTGGCGCACCGACTCGGTCTGGATCCCGACGCACTGACCCCGCGCGGTCTGGCCGAGGCGATGGCAGATCCGGGCGTGCGTCAGGTCCGCCGTCTGCAAGCGGTCGACGATCTGCTCGATTACGCGCAGGCGTTGCGGAACTCCAAGAACGAGGACGCCATATTCGCCGCTCGCGACCGCTTGGCGGCGCGACTGGGCGTGCCTCCGGAATCACTGCACGGCTTCAAACATGTCATCGACAAATCGAATGACGAGGTCGTCGGCTACCGGCGGAACGATGAGGTCACCAGCCCCGCGGCAATGGCCGAGCTGATCAACGATCTGCTGCACCGCTCGGCCGAGCGACCGGAGCTGCTGGCCGCGCTCACCGAATACATCGAGACCCTGGGCAATCTCGACCCATTCCGGCAGAATCTACGTTTCGACCCGTTCACCGATCCGCGCGCCGCGAATGGTGAACTGCCCATTCATGATCCGGACGCACCGGCGCTGCTGCGCGCGCTGATGAGCGAATCCATCGGTGAGCCACCGGTTTCGGAGAATCCGTCGAAGGCCGCGAGCGTATGGTCGCGCCTACTCGGCTTCGACCTCGACAATGTGGAGCGGCTGGTCCGGCTGTACGGCATTCACGCGGTCGACCTGCACGACCGGTTGAGCCCCGCACAACTGACCGATGTGCTCAACACCCTCGATCGCGGCGGCCCGGACGCCGCGTACGCCGGATACCGGGACAGCGTGGACGATCCGCGCAAACTGCTGACCCCCGAAGAGCTTTCGAATGTGGTGCAGCAGGTTCGCAAGGCCCGCTACGCCGAGGTGTACGAGTACTTCCGCGACGGCAAGATCGACAAGCATGAGCGCCTGAAGGCGAGCGAGCTGGCGCAGACCATCGACACCATGCGCGCCGAGGTCCGGGCCCGCGAAGCCGATATCAACGATCTCGCCCGGCTCGCGGCCGAACATGACGCACTCACCCGGCCCGCCGAACCGGAACCGCCGCAGCGTGATCCGCGTGAACTGGCGAGGGATCTGGTGCGGGCGCGCCATGAGCTGGACGTGGCGCGGGACGGCCGCGACCACGCCATGAGCCGGATGTACCTCGAACACAATCGCGCACTGCGGGAAAGCGATCTGAGCCCGAACCGCCTGCCCGGCACGGTCGAATACCTGGGCGGGCGCAATGATGCCGAGGCGGGCAGGCTGCCCGGCAATGAGCGGCGCGTCGACGATCTGGTCGCCGCGGCCGGGGAATTCGAACGAGCCCGAACCCGGGTCGCCGACCTGGAATCCGCACTGCACCGGGCGGTTACGGACCGGCTTGCACCGGAGGAGACACCGCTCGATTTCTGGCAGCGCGAAGTCGACACGGCGCGAACGGAATTGGAAGCCGTCATCGCTGCCGACCCGGCATACGCGGGCGGTGACGTCGACCGCGTTGTCCACCAGGTCGAACAACTGGCCGCGATGCCGCTGGAACAACACGAAATCTGGACCGACAATCTCATCCCGCTCCGTGACGCCGTCGAGCGCTACCAACAGGCCCAGCAGTTCCGCGACGCCACCACCGCCCTCGCCTCGGATGCGCCGGCCCCGCCGCTCACCGAGTCCCCGCAACGCCCGGAGCTGGCGGCCCCGCATGGTAGCGAGCCGACGTCGAAGCGCCCGGACGGGACCGATCCCGATGAGCCGACCGGCGGTGCCGCGCCCGCGCGTCCGGACGGCCCGACCGAGCCCGGCTCCGATCCCGCCGCGCTGAGCCCGGCGGCGGAGACCGAGGCCGCGCGGTCCGCCGCGCCGGAAGCGTCCGGCTGGGACGCGGCCGGCCCGGCCCGGGTGCATCAGCCCGCCGATCCCCGTGTGCTGACCGAGATCCAGGCTCATCTGGACGACGCGCAGACCGCGCTCGACGCAGGCCGGCGGGCAGTGGAGCGAGCGGGTGAGATCGCGCGCCAACTGGGTGTCGACCCCGCCGGGCGTACGCCCCTGGGCCTGGAATCCACGGTGCGCGCCATCCTGGACGCGGAGGACGCGCGGGTCCTGCACGTCATCAATTCCCCTGTCCCGGGCGCGAATCCGGCCGAGTACTTCGCCGCCCGCGATATCGCACAGCAGCGCCAGAACGAGATCGGAGCTCTCCGAGCCGGTTTCGAGCCCGATATCCGCGTGGCCATCGAATCCCAGCACGCCATGACCGCCGCCGTTCGCTCCGCCCAACTGCTCGCGGTATCCAGCGTCATGTCCGAGGCCGGGGCGATTCCGCACCCCCGCAACGCCGGTGTCGGTCGCTTCGCCGGCGAGAATCACATCCTGGTGGTCTCCCTCGACCCGGACCCCACCACCGTCCTGTCCGCCGCCAGCCACGAAACCCTAACCGCCGCGGGCACGACCATCGCCTACCAGCACCTCCGGCTGCATGCCCCCGGCGACCTCCTTCCCGACAACACCCGCGCCACCGCCCTCACCCTGACCCTCACCGATCTCCGCCACCCCGACGCCCCCGGAGCCCCCGCCACCCCTCTCCCCACACCCCCGCACCAACCTCCCGCATCACACACCGCGGCACCCTCCGCTGCTTCCGCATCGCACGCCACGCGTCCGGATACCGGTCGCAGCGAACGCTCGACGCGATCCGGTGAGCCGGAACCGTCCGGGGAGACGGATGCGCGGCAGGCGCTCCCCGTGGGTGACCCTGCGGCCCAGCATGTTTCGGAGGAGGACCGGAGCGACCACGACGGCGCGGTGCTGTTCGAGGGCTCGCTGCCCGAGGGCGGCGAGCCGCTGTACCGGGGTGTGCCGCGACTGCTCCCCGACGGCACGGTGAACCCGGCATACACGGCGGCACTATCCGGTGTGGTGAATCCGCGCGGCACGCTCGACCTGGACTACACGGGTCACACCTCTCATCTCGGGGATCAGAGCGATGCCACCTCCTGGAGCCGAAATCGCGTCACCGCGGGCGTTTTCGCCTTCGGCGACGGGCTCATCCTGGAGTGGCGCACCGGCCTGCCCCCGGCGGACGCCGCCTGGCGCTTCAAACCGATCTACGACGTCGACGACGATTTCGCCCAGGTCCTGATCCAGGGCACCCTCACCGACGCCCGCGCCGTGCGCTTCCTCCCGGACACCACGCCCTCGCCCGAAGCCCCGACCGCCGTCGATACCGCCGAACAGGTACGGCGGACGCCGACCGCCAGCGGGTCCGAAGGTCTGCTCACCCCCGAAAACGTAACGACGGCAGTCGATTCCGGTGAGCCGGTGTCGCCGGTGAATCCCGGCGAATCACCTGACGGCTCCGATTCGCCCGGTACCGATCGCGCGCACGCCGCACCCGCGGCACATGATTCGTCCACCGGTCCCGTCCGGCCCGATGACGCGGATGACGAGGCTCCCTCGGCCCCCGCGACTGACCCGGCCGACACCGCGGGCGACCCGCCCGCCGCCGACCACGATCTCGGCAAGAGTGCCCCGCCCGGAGAACTCGGCGGAGAGGGCACGGTGGGCACGGACCATGACGCCCGGCAGGCCGACCCGCGTAACGGGAGTGATCTCGGTGATGCGGACGATGAGGGCCATCGCACCGACAGTGACGACGGTGGCCGTGTCGCCGGTACCCGTGACGATGATGACGGCAGCGCCGGTGGTGACGATCGTCATGACGGCGACGACCGCGGCGGCGATGATGGCCGCGATGAGTCGGATTCGGATGAGCGGCACCGGTCGGAGCCGAATTGGGCGCATATGCGGTCACATCTGCCGAAGGTGCCGCACCAGGAGCGATTCGAGTTCCCGGATTACACGCCGGAGCCGTCGCTGCAGCCGTATCCGTGGACTTTGCCGCCGGACGATCCGGGTATGCAACCGCCCCCGAAACAGGAGCCGCCGCAGCCGCACACGCCGCAGCCGCAGTCGCACACGCCGCAGCCGCACACGCCGCAGCCGCAGCCGAACACACCGCAGCCGCACACTCCAACGTATCCGCAGCCGCAGCCGCAGCCGCAGCAACCGCCGCAAAATCCTTGGCCGCCAACGATTCCGACACCTCCGGAGGGCTGGCCGCCCGGGATGCCCTGGCCGCCTACGGGGCCGACGCCTCCGGAGGGCTGGCCGCCGGGTTGTGCATGGCCGCCGACCGATTCCTGGCCGCCGGGGGTACCGCTGCCGCAGTGGCCGCCCAACGGATCATGGCCGTCGAATGGCGGCCGGCCGGCCGATGGCTCGTCGAATGGCGTGTGGCCGAATGGTTTCGGACCGGGCGCGGGATCGTGGTCGCCGGGTGCGGCACAGCCGTATCCGGCGCACCGGTACCCGTCCCCCGATGGTGCGCAACCCGGATCTCATTGGCCGTCAACTCCGCCCAACGGGAATGGTCATGTGCCGGTAGAGCCGTTGCAGCCGTATACCCCGTGGGAGACGAGCCCGCCGGGGCACGGTCCGGCCGGAGCCCCCGGCGGTACCGCGCCGGAGTTGACCCCCGCCAACCCGCGCGGATTCGCCGATCCGGATACCGGTTCGTCCACCCGAGACGGCGTCCCGGCCAATAGCGGTGTGCCGCAGAATGGTTCGGGCACGCCGGGCGGCGCGCCGATGATGCCGCCGGGTGCGAACCCCGGAAATGGCAACGGCGGCAACGCCAAGCGTGCTTCACGGTTCCCCCGCGCCGGTGCCGGTGCGTCGAAGAACGGCACGATCTATCTGCGCTCGCACGCGGGGTATGGCGAGTTCGCCACTTTCGATCCGGCCACCGGTCTCATGCAGCCCGCGGCGATGGCGGCCGGCGCGCTGGCGGGTGTCTACGGCGATATCGACGGAATACCGGTGGTCTTCTACCGCGGCGCGCAGGGCCTGGTGTTGCGGGTGGGTGAGCAGCAGGTGGAGGTGGACCGCCTGGGCGCGGAGGCGGTGTGGGAGCGCGCGGACGCTGATTCCGTGCGTTTGCTGGTCACCGCCGGTGGGCATCCGCACTGTGAGCTGCGCTACCGGCCGATCGCCGCCGATGCCGATCTGGGCCTGCTCATCCGAGACGTGCTGGCTGATCCGGTGCGCAGGGCCGGGATTTTCGGGTGATCGAGCGGTCGCGAATTCGCCTGATCGTCCGATTCCGGCAACCGCCCGGTCGACTCGAATATGCGATGCTGAGAGTTGGTCCGACGAACGAGGGAGAACGGACGTGCGCTTCGGCCATCCGAGCACTGAGCAGTTGCGGCTCAACTTCGACAGCGTGCTGGAACAGGTGTTGTCCGGGCGTGGAGTGCGCACCGAAACCGGCCTCGATCCCAAGACCGAGAACGCGCTGTGGCAGATCCGGTACGCCTACCCGAACGCCTCGGAGGACCTCATCGAGGCGGCCCGCCGCGCCTTCGCGGGCCAATTGGACGGCACCAATGCCGAGGAGTGGCGCGCCGAGATGGATCGCCGCATCGCCGAACGCGGATAGCGCCGACTGTTCCCCGTTCCGCCCGGCCCCGCCCGGGCCGTGGCGTCGGCTCGAAAGTGACCGTCGAGGAGACGATTACGCGTGACCAAGTCCCACGAGATCAGCGAGACGCCCACCGCGGCAACCTCATCGCGGGATTCCGAACCGGATCCGCTCGCCCCGGATCCGGCGACTCCCGGCGCGACCCCCGAATTCGCCGTTCCGGCAGACGATTCCGCACCGGACGTGGGATTCACCCTGACCCCCGGAACCGTTCCGGTGCTGGGCGAGCCCGATATCGCAGATCGCGCCCGAATGCTCGCGCACGGCATCGCCCGCGAGCTCATGTCGCAGGCTCCGCAGGGCTGGACCCGGGTCCGCGCCTCCTTCGCACTGACCGTGACCGGTCAGCTGTCGCATCTGACCTACGCCGACGACGGCGGCCGTCAGGCGCGCCCCGCACCCTCCCCGGAACTGCTGGAGCTGGTGGTCGAACACCGCACCCTGTCCGCCGAACTCGGTGACGGCCCCTGGTGGCGTTTCGAGATGACGCTCACCGCCGCGGGCGAATTGGATGTGGACCACGATTACGGCGACGATCCGTTCCCGGACGATCAGCTGTTCACACCCGAGGACTACCTGGCCGATCTGGAGGCGTACCCGCGCGCGACGCTGCCGATCTGGCTGGCCGCCTACGTCCGGCACGACAATCAGCAGGCCCGCACCCCGCAGCAGGCGGGTGTCGCCGCCCGCGCCGACCGTGAATCAGCGGTGCTCCCAACGATTTCCGAGAACGATTTCCCGGACTTCCCGGTGCTGTGGTCGCGCTGGTCGGCCATCGCCGCCGCCTTCGTCGCCATCGGCTCGGACTGGGGTCCGCGGGTGCTGCCGTCCTTCGGCTGGTTCGAGGGTTCGCGCCGCTCCGGCTCCTCGCTGTACGCGCTGCCCGGCGGTCGCGCGGTGTTGTCCGGAGGCGTGTGGAACGCCCCCGAACTCGATGCCGCCTACAACGGCGGCTCCGCGCTGCCGCGCCTGTACGCGGGCGCCCCGGAGTGGGTTGCCAACTCGGTCTTGAACTCTCGCGCCGCGGGCGGCCTGCTGACCTTCTGCTACTGGTGGGAGCGCGGCCGCTGGTATCGCGGCGAATCCCCGCGCGCCACCGAGCTGGCGGCCGCGGTCCCCGGCATCTGGACCACCGCCACCGTGGTCGATCTGATCTGCGGCTTGCTCGCCGATGCGCCCTCGGAGCCGTTGCGCGCAGCCGTCACCGCCTATGTCACCGCTGCCGAGCGCAATGACATCACGCGCGAACAGCTGTCCGAAACCTTCGGCGATACAGCAGATCTCGATGGCGCGCACTATCAACTCAGCGTCTCGGGCGTGGCCCGCACCGGTCCCGGCCCACTGCCGCGGGAGGAGGCGGTGGCCGAGGTGCTGCGCCATATCGCCACCGTCGGTCTCGATGTCACCGGTTACCCGCTGGATCGGCTTCGCGCGGAACGACTTACGGTCGGCTGGCTCATTTACGCCCCCGCCGAACCAGGCGAGATATCGGTACAGCGCGCACTGTTCTATATAGCCGATGACGGCGTGGTGGAGTCCTCGACCTCCGCCAGCCCGCCATCGGTCCACCTGCCCGGCTTCGAACAGCGGTTCCGCGCCAGGCATGCGTAGGAATCGGGGGCTGCCGAATTGAACGGGTGCGCATTAGCGTTCGACGAGCATATGAGAGCGGGAGTGGGACGTGGTTGAGAAGAATCCGAACCCGTGGCCTGGTCTGGCTCAGCAGGCGCACGAAGGCAATCTGGAACTTGCCCCCGGTGCGGCGGGTGAGGCCGCCAAGTTCGCCGCCGAGGTCGCGAACGCGCTCGGCGTCGCGCTCGCGTATCAGCCGCTGCTCGTCGCGCACCGGGGCTTCAGCGATAATGGCCACCTGAAAATGGTTCGGGTACTGCAGGATCGATTCAACGCGCAGGGCCAGAACCTCGGCGACATCGTGAAGCGGTACATCGAACTGGTCGAGGGCATGGCCGACGTCATGATCACCGCCGACAAGAACTACAACTCCGTCGAAGAGGACTCCAAGACCAAGTTCACCCGGTTCAAGAACGAAACCCACGACGCGGCGGGCTTTCCCACGGGTGATCCGAAAATAGTGAGCGGCACCAAGATTCCGGTCTGGAATGACGAGGCGGCCCCGCCGCTGGACAGCAAGCACGGCCACCAGAATCTGGAGAAGGTCGCCAAGGAGAACGGGCACTACGAGGCGATCGATCCGGAGGACCCCAACGGTAAGGATCGGGTGTGGTTCCACGCGGCGGGCGAGGGCATGAACCCGCAGTTGGTGGCCGATACCGGTGGCACCTGGCTGCTGGTGGCAGAGAAGATCGACACCGCCTTCAACCACCTCACCACCCGGCTGCACCAGATGGAAGCCGATAAGAGCTGGACCGGTCAGGGTGCGCAGGGCGCGATCAAGGCGGCGCAGGATTTCAAGATCGAGGCCGACGGTCTCACCGCCGATATCCGATCGATGGCGGGCAATCTCAACTACGTCTCCGGCTGGCTGTCCAATACCAAGGTCGCCATGCCCAGCGCCCCAACCGATTTCGATTACGACCATCCGGCTCGTGAGGATCGGATCATCAACGCCGCCCGGCTGGCCTTTCAGCGCTGGTACGTCACCGGTCTGATCGCGGCGAGCCCCGCCGTGCCCAAACTGGGCAATCCGACTGCGTATCTGCCCGCCGTCGCGCCGCAGGGCCGCACCACCTCCGATGACACCCGCGGCGGTGGCGGCACATCGTCCAAGAGCGGGCTGACCGGAGCGTCGCTGTCGGCGGACTCGCTCAATTCGAATAAGTCGAATCCGAACCAGAAGAGCCCGCAGGGCACGGACCAGAACAAGAACCCCAATCAGAACGACCCGAACAAGACGGACCCGAACAAGACCGATCCGAACGGGAACGGCAACGATCCCGGCAAGAACGATCCGAACAAGACCGACCCGGGTAAGTCCGGCCCCAACGGCACCGATCCCGGCAAGAGCTCGGAAACCGGTACCTCGCAGCAGAGTTCGAACGGTTCGCAGGACGGCTCACAGCTCAGCAGCGCGCTCCAGCAGGGCATGCAGGCGCTGACCTCGGCGACTAACCCGCAGAAGACCAACGATCCGAACTCCACCCTGGCCGGTATCCCCAACCTGCTCAATTCCCTGTCCAAGGATCTGGCCAAGGGCGGCGGCAGTCCGGGCGGCGGTGGCGCGGGCATCAGTCCGGCCGCCGCGCCCAAGGAGCTCACCGCGCGGCTGTTCCCGCGTGCCGCGCTCACGGCCGAGGTCGAGGGTGCGATCGCCACCAGCCGAGCTGGAATCGCCACCGCGGGTGCCGCTCCCATGGGCGGTATGGGCGGCGCGCCGATGGGCGGCGGCCATGGCGCGGGCGGCCACGGCGGTCAGGGCAAGGAACACAAGCGACCCGAATTCCTGGACTCCACAGAGTATTTGGAGGAGGCCATGGGCGCGGCCCCGATCGTGGCGAAACCCGTGGTGGAGGGCTGACCCGGTGCTTCGAACCTGGTCCTTCACCGATCTGGAATTCCTGGCGCTGTATCAGGAGCGCGGGGAGGAGGTGCTGCCCGAACCGCTCATGTTCACCAGTCGCACCGAATGGTGGAGTCAGCATCTGGACAATATGGCCCGCACCCGGGACGAGCTGCGGCACCGCGAGCCCGATTGGCTCGAAGCGTTCGATGTCCTGCTGCTTCCCGATGTGCGAGTCGAGGTGCGCGGCTGGGACGGGCTCGACCCCGCCAATCCCACCGGCAGTATTCGCGTCCTGGGCGCGCGGCGCGGCGACTTCGGCTATCTGGTGGTGCAGCAGCCCGGCGAAACCGTCAGTCACAGTGCCGGTTTCAGCATTTCCGAATGCGATGCCCGGCAGCTCGCGACCGAACTGCTGACCGCGCTGCCCGATACCGCGCCGGGTCGCGGCGGGGAACTGGTGCTCGCCGAACCGGCCGATACCGATGAGCACGATTACGGGTTCGGCATGTCGCCCGCGCACGAGTCGATGGACGGCACGGTCATCGACCGGGCGGCGGAGTTCCTGGCCGCGCCCGCGGTGAGCCGGGGAATTATCGAAGTGGTGCAGGGGCATTCGCGCTTCGGCCCGCGCGGTATCACCCGCCATCAGCTGCGCTGGCGGGATCTGGTGGAGGACGGCCGCTATCTCATTACCGGCGATTTCCCGCCGGTGGCCGCACCCGCCGATCGCCGCCGGATGATCACCGATCTCGATACCAGGATCGCTGCGGTGCTCGAGGCGATCGAGGATGAATGACGAGCGAAAAAGAAGGTGTACCAGTGCAACTGGAGGATCAGTTCCCCACCGAGTTCACCATCGCCTCACGGACCGGAGCGGTGGTCGTCTGCACCACCGAACAGGGTCTGCCGCTCGCGGTGAGCGTGGAACGCGATCAGCTGCGCGGTGATCCGGCCGCGCTGGCGGCGGAGGTGCTGCGATTGTGTAAGCAGTCCGCCGCTCGCGCCGGTGCGCAGCGCCGCGAGCAATTGCGTTCAGCCGGTCTCGCGCCCGAGATGCTGGCCTTGACCGGATTGCCTACGCTGTCGGAGGTGACCCGGCAGGAAATTATCGAGGAACAGGACTTCGATACCGAACCGGACAGCTGGCTGCGGCCCATTTGAGCCAATGCCTCGGCGGAAACGGACGAAAGCCCCAGTGTGGCAACCCGATCCGAGCTGCGAAGATAACCCGCCGCTCACCCGCCGTTAACGCTTTGCGTTTGGAATTCGCTCAGATTTTGATGAGCTCACCGAATATTCGCTCTGTATAGTTCATTTCGAGTTGATCTTCCTGATGGGGGTCTCATGAGCAATCTCGCAGCCAACTCTGACACGATCCGGCACTACGGTGACGTCTCCGCAGCCATGGCATCCACGATCGCCGGCGTCGCCGCCGCCGATCAGGCCGCCACCGTGGCGGCCGTCGTCCCGGTCTTCGGTTTGATCGGCCAGGAATTCCTGCTGAGTTTCGCGGGCGCGCAAGGTAATCACTTCGCCGCCACCGCGGATCTCGCCGCCGTGCACGCCGGTACCGCGGTCACCGCGCACGAGGCCGCCGCGGCCTACGACGCGGTCGAGGAGCGGTCCAGCGTCGACTTCCTGTCGCTGTCGCTGGAGTCATGAGCGCGCCGCAGCCGGATCCCACGGTGGCGGATATCCTGCGCGGCACCGATATCGGTGCGCTGCTGGACCGCCCGGTCAATGACGTCCTGCGCGATCTCGGCTTGTCGGCGCTGCCGCAGTTGACCGCCATGCCGCCGCTGCCGGGTATGCCGGTGCTACCGGTGCTCGACCTTTCCACCCTCGCACGCCCGCTCACCGATCTCGCGCAATCCTTCGGGACCGGCAAGCTCGGCGGTGCGAGCGTGGATCCCACACAGGTGCTGTCGAGCGTTTCCAGTGCGCTGCAACAGATCATGACCATGGCGACCTCGCTCATGTCGATGGCCTCATCCGGCGATTGGCAGGGCTCCGGGGCTACCAGCGCGCTCGCGAAAGGCACTGCGGCACAAGCGGACGCGGTGCAGCTCGAGACCCAGAACGGGCAGCAGAAGATGGTGCTCGGCGGTGCGGCGGGCACCGTCGCGACCGGTGCGGCATCGATGTCCGCGATCATCGCCAAATTCCTTGCCGCCGTTGTCGCTTCGGCGCCATTCCTGGTGACGCCGCCCGGACAGGCCTTCCTGCTGTCCATGGCGGGGGAGACCGCCGCCGAAGCCACCGCCGTGGTCGCCAAGACCAAGGGCGAACTGGCGGTGCACAGCGCGAATATGACCGCCGCCGGGCAGAAGGTGAAGGTCACCAATGCCCCGAGCGGCGTGGATTCGCTCTCGCAGGTGACCCAGCTGCTCGGGTTGCTCTCGCCGCTGGCGAGTGCGGCGAATACCGGTGTGCAGCAGGTGCAGTCGATCGCGCAGACGCTGACCGCCACCGAGACGGCCGAACAGATCACGCCGGTGGCGGATGCCCTCGATCCGAGCAAGGGCGGCGGTTTCGCACCCGGTGGCATGCCGCTCGGCGCTCTTGGGCTGAGCACTCCGACGCAGCTGAGCGAATACAGCGGTACCCGTTCGGCTTCCGCGCCTCCCGGAAATGCCGCTGCCGCAACGCAACCGGCGGCGAATTCCCGTGCGGCCGCGACTCCTGGACCGAGCATGATGCCGCCGATGGCGGGCGCGGGCCTGGCGCCGCGGTCGGAGGACGGCGAAGGCGATGCGGAGATTCGCTCGCAGCTTGTCACCGGTGAACACGGTGACGATGTGGTCGGCGACCTCGGCAATACCGGGGTGCCGGTGGTGGGTGCGGTCGGTGCGGCCAGTCCGCGGGTGCCTACGACGAACCTGAACGTCAGTAACGGGTGATCTCGCCGTTGTAGATGTACTGTGCCCGCCGGTCGACATCGAGATCGAGGTAGGGGCAGTCCGCCGCGCCCGTACGCAGCGTGGCGGTGTTGTCGCCCGGTGCGATCCACAGCAGCTTGCCTGCGTCGAGCCAGGGGAGCAGCTCGAAATCCGCGCTTCGGCTGGGCATCTGGTCGGCGTATTCGCGATCCAGGCTGGTCGGATCGAAGATCGGATTGCGGCATTGCCCCCAGATATCCTCGAGTGAGATATCTTTCGGGCGCTTCGGCGCGAAATAGGTTATCGCCCAGCTGATATCGGTGCCGATCGGAATCTGCGCGAGTACGGCCCGGGTCTCCGGTGGTGCCAGCAGATGCGCCGATACGAAGGGGGCGCCGGGACCGGGGCGGCAATCGAAAGGCGCGATCGCGGCGGGCTCGGCAACGCGCACAGCGCCTTTCAAGGCGATCCAGGTCGCGGGCAGGCCGATCGGCCGCCGTTGCACCGGGTTGTTGTACTCCCAGTACCAGCCGTCCAGACCGCCGGTGTCCAATGGCCAGCGCACGATGCGATCGGTCATCGGACAGCGCGCGATGACCGTCTCCGGCAGCAGTTGCCGGTACTCCTGGTGCAGATCGGATATTCGGTTGAAGGCGGCCCTGGTCTCCGGTGAGTACGGGGTCTGGCGGTAGTACACCTCGAGCGGAAAGCCCTCGTCGAGCAGTTCGCGTCGCCTCACCAGATCGAAATCACTCATCCGCCGGCACCTTTCGACTCAGCCGGTGATGAGCCGGACGGCGGCGTCCTTGGCCGCCTCATCCACCTCGGCAACGCGGCAGTCGCGCGCCAGAATGTGGGTAACCAAATCCATCTCCGGCGGCAACCCGTGCTTGCGCAGATAGTGCGGCACCGAGCCCGACCACACCCACACCCCGTCGGTCCGGAAATTCAACGGCACATCGCGCTGCCCGGGCGCGAATTCGTCCACATCGAAACTGCGCGCCGCCAGCACCACCGGCGCGGATTCGAGATATTCGAGCACCCGCTCGGTGAACCACGGAATCACCGGTGCACGGTCCGCCACCGGCCGTCCGTCGGCGTCCCGGCCGTCGTAGACCCGGGCCATGCGCAAGGAGTACTCGAACATGAATCGCAGCCTATGCCAGTCGCGCGCCGGACCGCTGCGTTGTTTATCGGTCTCGGCCCGCGATATCCACCAATGGCGAGTCCTGCCCGCCGCCGCGAGGGTTGCCGGTCGCGTCCGCACCGAGTGATAGTGTCCGCCCGGAGAGGAGTTCGCATGGGCGAAGTACCAGGTGCACGGGCCGAACTGGACCGACTCGGAAACGCGCTGCGCACCCAACTCCTCGCCCTGATCACCGAACTGACCCCCGACGCGGACCGCACCCTGCTCTTCCTCGACGAGCCCACCCCCGTCGACGATGAACACCCGTCCGCCCACCACTACGCGACAACCTTCCGCGGCAAACGCCCCGACTCCGTCACCGCCGCCGACACGGTCCGCCACGCCGCCGCCCTACTCGCGAACTCCGGCTGGGAAGTCTCCGAATCCCGCGAAGTAAACCGCACCCTGATCACCGCCTACCGATCCGGCTGCACCCTGGAACTCCGCATCCCCGACCACACCCCCACGGTCCTCTACAACGCCACCACCCCGGCCTTCCCCCTCCCGGAGTAATTCCCCACCCGGCGGACGGTCACCACCCTGATCTACGCTGTCCGAGCACCGGATAGATCAGCTAGGGGGAACCGTGGTTCAGCTGAGTGCGGGCCAATCGTTCGCGGAATACACACTCGACGGGATGCTCGGCCAAGGGGGAATGGGCAGCGTCTACCTCGCCCACCACCCCCGCCTGCCCCGCCAAGTCGCCCTCAAACTGCTGGGCCAAGAAGTCTCCACCGACCCCGAACTACGCAAACGCTTCGAACAGGAAGCGAATGCCATTGCCCGCCTGGACCATCCGAATATCGTCGGCATCCACGATCGCGGCGTCCACGACGGCCACCTCTGGATCGCCATGCAATACGTCCAGGGCGTCGACGCCTCGCGACTCGACCCCCGCCAGGTATCGGTCGACCGCGCCCTCCGAATCATCATTGAGACGGCATCCGCACTGGATTTCGCACACAGCCGCGGCGTACTGCATCGAGACGTGAAGCCCGCGAACATCCTTTTGTCCGAGGCGGATACGGGCCGCGACGAGCGCGCGATTCTCACCGATTTCGGCATCGCCCGCCTGCTGGACTCCAACACCCAACTCACCTCGACCGGAATGTTCACGGCCACCCTCGCCTACGCATCCCCGGAACAGTTATCCGGCGAACAGGTAGACCACCGCGCCGACCAATATTCCCTGGCCTGCACCCTTTTCACCCTCCTGGCAGGCCATCCTCCGTTCGCCTCGGGCAATCCGGGCCAGGTAGTGGCAGCACACCTGAGCCAGCCGCTCCCAAGACTCAGCCACATCCGAAACGACATCCCACCGCACCTCGATGACGTAATCGCGCGCGCCACAGCAAAGCGGCGCGAGGACCGCTTCACCAGCTGCACCGAATTCGTCACAGCGGCAAGGACTGTGCCGAGTGGCCAATCGGCGAGCCCCGTCTCGCGCACGCCGCCTACCGTCGTCGGTCATCGTGGTTCGTCGGGCACCTCGCTGGCACTGACGGGAGACGTCAAACAGCATGGCTCGTATGCGAATTTCATTCGTGTGCTGCGCGGGTCGTTAGGGCTCGTCGCGGGTCTTGTTGCTCTCGCGTCCTTCTTGACGCTCGCAGTCAAGGAGAAATGGGGTGACTCGGATCAGTGGCAAGCATGGCGCTACGTTCGAGGAGACTCACATGGGAACACGCCATACCTCCACCTCCTTGGCGGCGCCTTTGCGCTGGTGGTGGTTCTGGCAATCGTTGCCGGGATATTTCTACGTGAGCAGCGTGGAACGGTTCGATGGTTCGCGGTAATCGTGTCCGGGATTGCATTTGGTGTCACTACTACTGCGGCACTGGACATCATCGCAGCTGTGCGAGTCGACGAGAACCTTATTTCGGGCACCCCGGGTGCAGGTTTCTGGCTGTTGGTCCCGGCCGCCGCCGTATCGCTTGTCGCAGCCCTCATCGGCGGTGTGTCAGCCATTCGGGCGGCAGAACCCGCTCCTTCGTCGAATCGGAACGGGGACTTCGCGATTGGTGGACTACTGTTTTTCGCGGCAACCGCCACCTTGCTTGCATCGTTCATGGATCTCGACAAGATCGGTCACACCGGGCTTCCCCTAGCCGTTGGAATGTCGGGAAGTGGTATCTACGAGTTGCCGGAGGCCCTGCTGACCGGCGCGGCCGTCTGCGGGCTTTCAACAGCCCTACTGCTGATGACTGGTCGCGGATCTCGAATGTTCGCACGTTTGCTGGCAACATCGGCTACAGCCGTGATTCTCGGTGTAGTCATCACTACGATCCTTGAATCCTGTTCGCAAGCATTGATATACGGCGGCCAACTGAGTTTCCTCACGGACGGATTCTGGGCTCTCGCTGTTGCCACGGCACTGTCCGTTGCCGCCGCAATCGCAAGCATGGTTGCTGCGCGGCGCTAATCGCATGTAGCGCATCGACCATGTTGAAATCACAATTACTGCCTGACTGAGGATTAAAGACGATGTCATCAGGTGAAATCGAGCAGTTGGTTGAGCAGCTGCGGGGCCTCAGTTCTCGTTATCCACAGTTGGTGCAGCTGTTTCCGGGATTCAGCGATGATGAGCTGGAGGCATTCCCGGTGTCGGTAACTGAACCGGAGCGATCAGTCCTGCGACAGGTCGGCGGGTTCTTGGTGAGCAATGGCCTGCGTCAGCGTAGTTTCGGCCCGGGGGTTCGAGACAAGCTGGGAGATCCCCTGTCCTGGGTGGCGGAGATCGGCGGACACCTCGATGGTCCCGTTGGTTCCGCGATCCGACTGAACGACGAGTCGACAGGCGACTACTACATCGTCGACGTGCACCCCGAAACAGGTTCGTGGGGAAGAGTTTTCGCTCTATCCACCGACTTCGCGGACATGGGTCCCTGCTATATGGCCGAGTCGATGACTGCCTGGTGGCGTGCTCTGGCACGCGATATCGAGAAGGTGATCACTACTGCTGAGGCCGATGGCCTCGAATTAGGTGAGCACTTCCCAGTTTTCGATGAAGAAGATGAGTTCAGCACGTCCTGGTGCTCATGGTCCGATGACATCCCCAGAGCATTCGCCCACGAATTGAGTCACCTGAAAAATACCCTCGCCCCGGAAGCCGTAGCCGCCCTCGCCGACCTCCCCGCCGAAACGCCCATCATCGACCTCGACACCATCACACCACCCGCAATGCTCGACCTCGACGATCAAGGTTCCTTCGAACGCCGCGCCAACGGCCGCTTCGCTCTCTCAATCCCGAAATCCCACTGCGGCAGATGAGTTCGAGGTGCTGCACTACCGTGCGGTCCACGAAGATGGTTCATGGGACAGTGACCTAAGGTCCACAGCATTGGCGGATCGGCTCGGCTAATACTCGAAGGTCCCCAGTTCCGGCCAGGTCTGGTTCTGGCGATTCGCGTATGCCCAGGATTTCGCGAGGGCTGCTGGCTCGGGGATACCGTGCTCGTTCGTTCGGGAACGCAGGGTTTTCTTGTTTATCACCAGCTGGATTCCGGTTGTCGGGTGCGAGGTTTCGAGCAGTGACCGGGTCAGCACGTGGTACTCGATCTCGGTCTGATCTTCCCGGATCCGCCGCACCGTCACACTCCAGCGGAGCGGATAAACCTGGCGACCCTGCACCGGTTGCCCGGTCCTGATTGCTTCGTCGTAGCGTTCGCCGATCGTCAGCGGATGCAGACTTGAATGAACGGTTACCACTCCGGTTTCGGCATCGACGACAAAGTTGCCCTGGCCGGGATGCGGTCGGTTCGGAGAGTCCCTCCCGGACGAGATCGGATGGCAGACCCAGCCGTATTCCGTCTGGTAGATGTGAAACTTCAAGCCCTGCTGGAAGATATGGGCCAGCAATTGCTCCACTTGGTCCCGGGTCCGGTACCGAGTCACCAGTCGTCGGCGCTGATTCGGCTGGGGCGGAGGTCGTCGAGATCTTCGACGTCGGTGAAGACCATGCCCGGGTCGTGGTGTTGGCGCTCGGGGGAGTTCGGGGGTGCGAGGGAGGCGGGGATCAGTTCGGGGAGGTGGGTGTCGAGGTTGGGGAAGTCCTCGATTAGGTCGGACATTTTCGGCATGCGGCCGCGTTGCTGCTGGATGGGGTTCATCAGGTCGGCTGTTTTGCGGGACAGCTCGGCGGCGGCTTCCTGGGCGGCTTCGGTGACAGCCTTGGCGAGTTCCTCGTGGGTGAGGTCGTCGGTGTCGGTGAATCGCGTTTCGATGACGACGCCATCGGCGTTGAGCGTCACCGTGATTCGCTTCTGGGAGGCGGTTCCGGAGGCAGTGAGGCGGGCTCGCCGCTGCTGGACGTCGGCGAGCACCGTCATCTGCTTCTGGAACTCGTCCATCATCGAGGCGAGTTCGCCCTTCAGGAATTCGTTCGCCATGAGCTACTTCTTGAAGGCGTTGGCGCTGTTCGTATCGGTGTTGTCGTGCAGCTTCGACGAATCGTTCTGCGCGTTCGCCTGATCCTCGGCCTGTTTGGTGTAGTCGGTGGTGAGTTCTTTGAGGTTGTCGCGCGCGGCGGTGTAACCGTTGTTCGCCTCACCATTGGCGAACTTCGTACCGTAGGTATCGCTGCCCCAGGGCTGGCCCAGGCCGTCGGCCGCCGCGGACAGATTGGCGAACACATCGCGGACCTTATCGGTCACATCCAAGGTCTTGGCGGACGCCTGTCGCAGCAATTCCGCGTTGACCTCTACTTTTCCGGTCATGAAACCGACTCCTCCCCAATCAGTATTGCCGCCGACGATAACCGCTGATCAGCATCGACGGCAATGCGAACCATGTGTTTTCGCGCTCAGACGCTGCGAGCTCGATAGCGCTGGGTGAATCCCGCGATGTACACGGCGGGCGGCACCGACGACGATGACGCCTCGATGACACCGTCATCGGCGATGTAGTAGATCGCCCGCCCCAGCATGATCTCGCCCGGCTGGGTCGGCACGTAAACCATCCACCCCGATTCGATGCGATCCGCGGTCAGCTGATCGAGCGGATATCCGGTGGTGTCCGAGCCTTTCTCCACGATGTGCGCCCGCACCTGCTCGATAGCATCGACCCGCGACAGCGGGGGAGCGGTCACGAAGGTGCGCAACCCCGCGAGCGTGAACTGATTGAGCGCCGCATCCACATCGAATCGCGCGGGATCGATTGCGGCGGTGATGGTTTCGAACGTGACAACCCCGGCTTCGGCGGCGGCGACCAGCGTTGCCGCCGCACTCCTGTCCTGATCGCTCAGCGGCGCACCGGTCGCCTGCGCGAGCGCCCCGGTGATGATCTCGGCGGTGACATCGGAGGTCCAGACCCCGGGGCACGCCAGAGCCAGTCCCGGCCCACTCGGCGACTCACCGCGATACCACCGCCCGTTCTCCCACCAGTAGCAGAACGACAGCAGCCCGGACGCCGTACGCGGGTTGAGCACCGCATCGGTCACCCAATCCGGTGCTCCCGCATACAGTTCCGGCATCGGAGCCTCGCCGTTGTACGCGGCGTCGAGCTCCGGCGAATTCCAGACCCCACCGGAGATGACCGCCCGATCACCCGGCAGCACATACAGCGTGCTGCCACTGCGCTTGGTCGTCTCGAACCACGCCAGCGACGGCAGAATGCGCGGCCCCTGTGTCACCTCGAGCGCGGCATAGGTCGCCGCGATCGCCGTCCATCGTGCCCAAAGCAGCGGCAGCACAGGGAAATCCGTTGTGGAGACTTCCCCGCGAACTCCTTTCCCCCGATCGACCCGCGACTGCTCCGCCGCCACCCGCGGCGGCCGCGCCTGCCGTCCTTCATGACCGACATACGCCGCCAGCCACACCGGCAACCGCCGCCGCGGATACTCCGCGAGATCGGCCTGATACGCCTCCGCCGGAAACAACTGATCATCGGGAAACGGCTCATCGCCGTAGTCGTAATCGGTCTGGATCTCACCCTTATCGGTGAGCACGATCCGCATCCGCCACCACGGCCCCTCGGACAGCTGCGCGGCGACCTCCCGCTGCTCCTGCACCAAAAGCAATGTCGCCTGCGGTGGTTCGGCCCGCACCCCGCGCCCCTGCGCCGAATAGATCACATTCCAGGCTTGTGTGGCGACCGTCCACGCGAACACCGCGTCGATCCGCTCCCAGCCCTCGGGTCCGTCGGCCGCGAGCGCCCGCGCGATCTCGTGGGTGAGTTCGCGCGCCCGCTCGGTGATCTGCTTCTCATCGGGACCGCTCGGCTGACCGGGATGAGAGACGATTGTCATGCCGACGTCGCCGCCGGCCTGCGTGAAACCATCCATGAATGTCTTCATGAAGTCGTCCGGGCTCCCGGCCTGCGGATTGTTCACGATATCGCTCCCCTCCTCGACCGGGCGTCAGCGGCCGCCCGTTCGGATACGCCTGCGACCCTACACATTCGTGAGCGGTGATTCAGGTCCGGTCGGTGCGGTAGCGGGGAATTCACCGGTGGGGGAGCGACCCGCTGGCGTCTCCCCATCCCGGGTTCGGCCTGTTCCGGGCGAACCTGCCCGAGCAGCAGGGCTGCTGACCGATAGCGGACCGCATCGGCCCAGTTGCTGATCACCGTGTTCTATGGCACCGTGACGCGAGATCACTGCCCCGCGTCGGTGAAAACCGCCACCCGGCAGTGCGATAACTGACGGTCGGTCGAATCCGGGGGCGGGAGTGGCAGTTCGGGGGGCGAAAGCCGCTGCTGGGCACGTGCTTTCCACTATGGCGAGGTCGCGGTGATCTGGCGTCCGCCCGGCGCCGATTACTACGGCTGGCTCGTGGGCATGCAGTGGCCCGAGGGCAATGAAGACAATATGTGGAAGCTGGCCGACGACTGGAAGGCCGCCGCCACACAGCTCGACAATGTCAAAGCCGATATCGACGCCGCCATATCCGCGGTTCGGGCCGCCTATCCGGAGGGCGATGGCGGAGACGCCATGCTGGCGCAACTCAACGCGCTCAAGTGCGGGGATCTGAGCAAGGACGGCGCCGGATCGATCGACAGCTTCGTCAAGTGGTTCGAGAGCATCGCGGGGCTGGCGGAGAACACCGGCACCGAATTCGAATACACCAAGCTGATGTTCAACGCCATGTTGTTGATCATGGCTGTGGATATGGCGTTCGCCGCCTTCAGTCTGTTCGGAGCCCCAGCGGCGGAGGCCGCGATCATCGCCGCGAATCGCGTTGCCGCGCGGGTCATCATGAAGAAGTTGCTGACGAAGCTGGTCACGCAGGGCGTGAAGTTCGCCGAGATCGCCGAGCTCAAGGCTGTACTCAAGCGGTTGGCGATCGATGCGGCCGTGACCGGGGCGAAATCCGCCGCTCTCGGCGCGGCCATGGGCACGGTGCCCGATGCGGGAATTCAGTTGTGGCAGCGCTACAACGGACGCCGCCAGGAATTCAGCTGGGAACAGGTCGGCATCATGGCCGTGGCGGGTGCTGCGGGTGGGGTGGCGGCCGCGGGCATCGGCAGTGGAATGCGCGGACTGTTCGGCATGCCGGTGAAGATGACCACGCGGGTTGCGACAACCGGTGTCACCATGCTGGCGGCCGGTGGCGGTGCGGGTCTCGCGGGTTGGGGTGCCAGCGCGTTGATCACCGGCAATACCGAGCTGGACCCCCGCATGATCACCGCTGGCATGTGGGGTGGCGCGGCACCGGGTGCGTTGCGTTCGGTCAAACCGAAGATGCACGCGCCGACGGTGGTCGATCCGGTGAAGAGTGACCCGGCAACGGCCAAACCGGCTGGTGTCCAGCAGGTCCCGGCATTGGCTGACCGCGCACCGTCTACGCCTGCCGACACGGCGGCGGGAGCCGGACCGGCGAACGGCGCGCCACACGCCGGGGATTCGTCCGTGTCTGCGAACGGCCGCGACGTCGCCCCCGCTGCGGCTCCGGCCGCGGGTTCGGCGGGAGAGCCGCAGATCGTTGGAAACCCTTCGGGGCGAAGCGATCTCGTCGGTAGTCAACTGTCGAACGGTCAGAATGGCGCTTCGGCGCCGGGCACGCACCAACCGCCCGCCGCGCAGCCGACAGCCGGACCCAAACTCGATACCGCCCAGCCCGGCGCGACTCAACCCGCCGCCGCGCATCCCACCGGCGAGCCGAAAACGCCACCGGAAGCGCGCGCACCCCGCACCGAGGCCCCTGCCCCGCCGCCGACAGATCGCGCCGCAGGTGCCGCTCCCGGCCGCGAGGTTCCCGGCCAGTCACCGCATGCCCAGGCGAAAGCCACTGGGGTGGAGGCGACTTCGCGTGCCGAACGCTTGGATGTCAGTTCGAACGATCGCGCGAGCGTCCCGGCCTCGGATCGACCGAAGGGGATGATCGGTGGCCTCGAGGAGCATCAGCCGCCGAACGGCTCGGGCCGCACCCACAACGACGACGTCGCCAATGGTGAACGGAATCCGCAGCGGGACACCGATACAACCGGTGACGGTCACACGAATCGGGACGGGCACACCGATCGACACGGGCAACCGGCTCGCGACGACGAGCATGATCGCACCGGGCAGCCCGATCGGGATGGCCAACCTGCTCACGACGGTCGGCAGGATCGCACCGGGCAGCCTGCACATGACGGTCAGCGGAGCCACGATCCGCTGCCATCGCATCCCGAACCGTCCTCATTCGGCGATCACACCCCGAGACCTGTACTGCCGGTGGATCATCCGATCACCGCCGCCGAGCGCCAACATGCCGCCAACGCACTCGCCAAGCTCGGCCACGACACCGAGCCACGGCAACTTCTGCATGCCGATAACGTCGATCAGGCTGGTGCCCATCAAAAAGCCCGCGAAAACCACAACTGGTGGCAGGACCTGACCCCCGACCAACAATCGGCGGTCACTCGCCTGCACCCGCACGAGGTCGGCAATGCCGACGGCGTACCCCCGCACGCGCGCGACCAGGCCAATCGCCTCTCGATCGCCCGGGACCTGGCCGAACTCCGCGAACGCAATCCCCGCGTGGAGAAGTGGACGAGCCGCTTCTCCGATCCCGAGGGCCGCCAGCAGTTCCAGAATCTGCAGAGCACCATTCGCAATCTCGAGCACGCCGACACCCTGGCCGACAACTTCGCCAATCGCGATCGCACCGATCCGACCGACCCGCCCGGCTACCGCCCACCGGTGCACGTACTGTCCTACGACTCGAAGGCTTTCAACGGTGAGGGCCGCGCGGTCGTCGCGATAGGCGACGTCGACCACGCGTCCACCGTCTCGTTCCACATCCCCGGCATCACCACCACCGTCCGAAGCCTCGAAGTGAACTTGAACAACGCCTTCAACCACTTCTGGGCGACTTCGGACAATGTGCACGACCCTGCCACGGTCGCCGCGATCGCCTGGATCGGCTACGACGCCCCCAGCGGTTCGCGAATCGGCCGCGAGATGACGAACCCCGCTCTGGCCCAACGCGGAGGCCAACTGCTGGCGCGAGATGTGGCCGCCTTCAACCAGACTCGAAAGATCAACGCTGGTCTGCCAGGGGGATCACCACCCCCGGAAGTGCACCTGTTCGGCCACAGTTACGGCTCCACCACAACGAGCTACGCCGGTGCGGGCGGCCGCCTCACCGGCGAAGTCAGCACCATCACGCTCCTGGGTTCACCGGGCGCCGGCCCGATCGTACACGCCTCCGAATTCGGCATCGGCGCGGAAAACGTCTTCGTAGCCAGCTCCTCCCGCGACCCGGTCACCTGGATTGGCTCCAGCACCCCCGGCGAAATCGCCCGAGCCGCACCCGGTCTCGGCATGGGCTTGGGCATGGACCCCTCGGTGGAGGCTTTCGGAGCCCGCCGCGTGATCGCCCAATTCCCCGGTGGTGTCAAAACATTCAGTGATATCAGTACCCACACCGGCTACTACAGGTTCCACGACGAGGCGCACTCGATCCCGAGCGAGTCACTCCACAACTTCGCCAAGATCGCCGCGGGCGACAAAGCCAACATCATCCCCGAATTCGCCCGCCCCGACCACGAGAGCCTCAACGCCTGGCAACGCAACATAGGCTCCCTCCCCAGCGACCCCGCCCACCTGCGCCCACCCATCTTCGACCCACACGAGGGCGCGCCTTTCGGCTACGAACACCTCGTAGACGAATTCCGCCACCCCGACCCGATCCCCGACCACCCCACCCTCCCCGCCGACCACCAGCCGGTCAATGACTGCGGCCCCCAAGCCCTCCGCCAAGCCCAAGATCTCACCGGCAACGAAAACATCCGCATCCCAACCGATCCGGAAATCGCCCAACGCGGCATGAGCGCCCAAGACCTGGAAACGGCGGCAGGCGGCCGCATGCAACACATGGAAACCCCAGGCGTCCTGGCAGATCACCTCACCCGCCTCGGCGAAGGCGCAACCGCCATCGTCATCTCCGAATTCCACGGCCCCACAGACACGAACGGCATCGGCGCGCACGCCTATACCGTCACCAACGACGGCGGACGGTTGATGGTCCACGACTCCACTGTTCCGGGTGGCCCTCACACCTGGCCCGTCAGCACCACCAATGTCCGCAACACATACGCGGTCCTCTACGACTCGCACGGAAATCCCACGCGCCCTATTGATTCCGCTACCCAGCCACATGCGAGGCCAGCGCATCCGGAGGTCCGCATCGGACAGGCGGAGCCACACGGCCGGCAGCCGGGCCACGAGCAGCCGCACACAACTCCACAGCACCAGCCGGAGACCCCCGCGACCACACCCGACCAGATACGCCGCTTCGACACCGACGATGAGGGTCGTAAGTTCGGTGACGAGACGATGGGGTCCCACATTGACTCCCTGACCGAAACAGAAGCGCAAGAGGTTAGCCGTTACCGGAGATACGCGTGGATCAATGAAATACTTCGTGATCCCGACCCGGGCGCGAGATTCGCTCAGCTCGCCGAGGACCACTCCCGCCAGCAACAGTTGATGCGCCTCAACGGTGGCAAGTCGTTTCAGCCGAAGCTCGAATTGCTCGAGTCCTATGCGAGCCATCCGAGTCTCGACCCACCATTGCGGGCCGCGCTGGACAGCGTTCTGCATGATCAGTATCCGCGGGAGCGCCTCACCAAACTGTGGTTGAACGGCCAAGAAATCACCGAGATTCGCCGCAATCTCGGCACCGAGCCCACAGTCGAGGTGCTGAAGCAGCATGTACAGACGCTGGATCGGCTGACGGGGCACCTCACGCCGGAGGGGTTCGAGATTACGCGGGGTACCGGCATCCGCGGACTGGATCACCTGACCATCGACCAACACGGAACGATGTTGGATGGCAAGCATCCCCGAGAACTGATCAACACCGTCCAGACCGAGCGGGGATACCTGTCAACCAGTTTGGGAGAACGCCCGCCGAGCAACTTTGCGCGACTGGACGTACGATTCGAGCTCGACGTGCCAGAGGGTTCAAGGGGCCTGTGGATCGGTGATTCCGAACACGAGTTCTTGATGCAGCGCGGAACCCGTTACCTGATCACCGATGTTATCGAGGATCCGCCGGGGACGAAACACACCGGTGTCAAATATCTGATCAAGGGCACGGTGGTAGGTCGTGACTACGTTCATGAGCCAGCCGCGCGAGGCGACCACCCTTTGGCTCCCGACCAAGATCACGTACCATTCAACCTCGCCGACGAGCAGCCTGCTCCAGCCGTCGAAGTGCCCAACGATCGCCCTGCATCGCTGACGCCGCACTTACAGGGTCGTTTCGATCAGCTGAAGTCGCTGGCAACAGAGATCGCCAAATCCCTGAACAACCCCGCGCGCTTCATCGAATTGCCCCGCCTGCGTGACGATTTCACCCGCGTTCTCGACCGAACCGGATTCATGCACCAGGAGACGTACGCCACCCTCTGGCGCCTCCTGGGGGAGCATGACCCCGCCTTCAAGGACTACCTCGGCAAGTATGGCAACGATCTGCTCGCCATGGACCCCGAGGCGCGTACTCCCACCCACACGAATGACTCACGGTCCCAACATCATCCAGCGGACACGGTCCCGGAAATCTCGCATCCCGCCGCCGAACCACATTCCTTCCCCGCCAAGGAAACCGAAGCCGGCGCCTCCTTCCACCCCGACGACGCAGTAGTCGCGGACCTTGCCGCTCGAATAGCCAAGGACCCCGACCACTTCACAGCAGATGTTCACATCACCGAGGACGGCCACGCCCACATAGGCGACCGCACATACACGCCGGAGGAATTCGCCAACCTCCTCCGCCAAACGAACTGGGACGGCAACACCCCCATTCGCCTGGTCGGCTGCGACGCGGCCAGCAATGGCTTCGCCGCCCATCTGGCCCGCTATCTCGGCGTTGATGTGCTGGCACCCACCAAACCAGCTTGGTCCGACCATCAGGGTCGCCTTTACACCAGCACTGCCGAGACTCATCCGGACGGCACCCGGCGACCGCGCATTCCACCCGACGGCACGTGGGAGACCTTTCATCCCGACGGTACGAAAACACGGGCCACCGAGGATGGTTTCGCCCCCGGTACGCGGGCGGAGGACAAGCTGTATCTGTCCCCGGAAGATGCGAGGGACCGCGCGGAGAACCCGTCCGATCGATCCGAGCGATTGGACGACTTCCGGGAGCTGCGGGACGAAAACCGGGCAAAGCGGATCGAAGGTTTCGAAGCGGTTCAAGACATTACGCACCGAAACCCGTCCGTCGATGGGGTTCGACGTCCCATGGAGCGAGCTCTTACAAACGTTCGGTACCGGCCCGACGATAACCCCGCGCCGCATGATTTCTTCAATTACAGCGGTGTTTCGCACGACTGGCCTCCGGCATCGGAGGCGCCGACTCGACCGCCCAAGGGGCAGAGGGTGTTCGAGACATCGCATGCCAACGCCTTCGACCCGAATACCGGGAAGCTAGGGCTGGGGGAGGGATCCGATCGGGCAAACGATTCCGAGCCGAAAGTGCTCGAGGATGTCCTGCGATACCAACTGGAAGAGCACTCCGGGCTACCGCGTGATGTTGTCGAGCAGGTACTCGCCGCATCTATCCGGGAGGTCGACAACGCCGCAAGAGCCGAGTACGCGGAAGTGAGAGCGGCTTGGAAGGATATCAATAAGCTCTTGACCGAGGACAATCGTCAGGCGGCTCGCGATGCCGAACGTACTGGTACTTCCTTCACTCCACGTACGATCCGTGATTCGACGGTTCACGAGTTGGTCAATGAAACGGGTCTGCCATGGCATTTGGTGGAACGCGTGATCGAGGATTCGCACGAGGTTCATATATCGAACTTGCCTGATATGCAGCCGGGTCGGGAGTTTCAAGAGCTACGAACGCGGGCGCGAATCGAGCTTGCGATTGAAACGCTTAACAACCGAGCAGTTGCCGAGGTTCCACCGGGCGGGACGCCGCACACACCCTTCTCAGCAGAAACCATCGCGGGTGAACTACGGATGATGATCGATCTGCCCTCGGCGCGGTCGTCGCATATCCCAGAGATGTTTCAGATCTGCGATTCGTGTATGAACCTCATTGATGTCTATCAGCGAATGTTCCCCAACATGCGTGTCGAGGCGCTGAATCTAGCCCTGGAGAGGTTGTATCCACTATGACTCGACCACAGGAAGTGACACGAGAACGGATTCGGTCCAGCATTGAGGCAGTGCTGGCGCAGGGACTGCGGCGGGACTCGGTAAGCGGTGCTTCGGCCGAGGAGATCGCTCACTTTGCGGCTGAGCAAGGGGTTACCCAGGTACCGGCGGCAGTCGATGAGGTTCTCCGACTTATCGGGCGACAGCCGGGATTGTGGTTCGACGGCGCCGAATTCGGCGTACTCAGCGGTATTGATGATGCGGTGAAGCGCCACGTCATCACAAGGTCGGTCGTCGGCGTGGAGCACGGAATCCGCGATCTAGCTGGAATTTTGGTGCTGTCGGCTCGGCAGGGATATGTGTACCACATTCTCGATGGCGCTGATTTGGGCCATGACGATCCTCCGGTCTGGGAGATCGTGGAGGGCGCTTCAAGCCGTAGTTGGCCGACGACCAGTGCGTGGCTGTCCGACATGGAGCCCTTGGTCGAAAGCCTTCGGCGAGACCTTGAACGATATGAGCTGAATGGTTGGGAGCGGCCGACTTGGGGAGATGACATCCTTCCTCGCACCGCCAAGGGTCTCCCCTCGGAACATCCCGGGGAGCGAGTCCGAAACATCACCGAGACCGCGTACTCCGCAGGGCTGCGTCGGAGCTCGGTCAAAGGCGCATCCGAAGATGAGATTGACCGATTCGGTGCGGAGCAGGGTGTTCAGAACATTCCTACCGCGGTTCGTGAGATTCTCCGGTCTGTAGGTCGGGAGCCTGGATACTGGATGTTTCCAATGAAATTCGGCACCGCCGGGATCGACTCAGAATCGAAACGGACTGTCGTTGCGGCTCTCCGCGGGATGAAGCACGATTTGATAGACCCCGAAGGCACGCTGTTGTTGGCCGCATACCCCGACCAAACCTACTACGTGATCGATGGCGCGGATCTACTTCAGGATGACCCGCCGGTATGGACCATCGGTATCGCGGGGCCGGCGAAGCGAGTCCGGAAAGAGTGGGCAAGTACAACGAGTTGGTTCGAGGCTATGGCTCCAGATATCCCGAGGGCCAGAAGGAGTTTGGCGAGGTTCGAGGATCAAGGCCGGCCCATCCCGGCTTGGGCCGATTTTCTGGAACCGGAAAAATGACTCCGAGAAACCGTGGCCTTCCGCAACCCGTTCGAGGAAGTATCGATGACTGATCGATCACAAGACCGCTACGAAGTATGGACCCGTCGTCCGGTCGTCTACCTGCCAATCACGTTGGGGGCCAACCTCGTTGGCTACCTGTGGGGATCGCGCGAGGGATCGGCCGCAGGGTTCTTCGCCCGCGCCGCCTCCGGCATCAACCACGTGAAATCGTCGATCTACTGGCATGGAAAACTCGACGAGACATACCGACTTGGTCTAAAACCTGTTGAGGCGATCAGCCATTGGGCTGGGAAGCCGCAGGATCCTCAGTTTGGCGGGATCGCAGCCGATGCCGAGCTCGGTGCGGCTCGAACCATTCAGGACTTGGCGCTGCAACTGAATCCGGATGCGCCGCTGGGGGAAGGGCCTTGGGTCCAAGATGGCGAGTATCCCAGTGGCGCGCCCGCGGATCGCTCCGCGGGTTGGGGGCCATTGGAATCGGTGCCCACCTCGACGTACCCCGAATCCGCCGATTCCCCGGTCAGGTATCTGCCGATCGCCTGGAACGGTGAGGTACTGGGTTATCTGTGGGCTGCCGCGGCCGACAACGCGGCTGGTTATGTGCAACGAGCAGCCACCGGCAAGGTGGGCATGCTCGCGGGCGGCCTATGGCGATCGCGCCTCATTGATGCATTTGAGGCAGGTCTGCCTGCCTCAGACGTCCTGCAACGCCTCCGTGTCCTGCCCGAATACTCCCCGGAGCTGTTCGGTGCCATTGACACGGCAACGCTCGAACAACAAGTCGGCAGTCTCGTCGACCTTCAACGCCTCGCCGAGAACGACTAGTGATCCTTCCCGGAAGCTGACGGCGGACGAGCTGTTCCGCGATTGCATCCGTTGTGCATTGCGTTTCGATGCGATTGCTGACTATCCGATGTTCGAGGAGCTGTCGCGGGGCCGCAATGGGCAGACGTCGGCATCGATTCGCTCGGGGTTCGGGATCTGTTGTTGCACAGAAACGTTGACGTGAGAAATGGTATCGCTGCCAGGGAGGATCTTCGATACCCGTCAGCCAGAGGAAATGAAGCGGATAGCAGTGGAAGTGCTGGGTCCCACGATGAGAAGCGGATCGGACGACCCGGAGATTCGGGCCAAGGTGGACCGCGACATGGAATCCTGATGGACAAGGAAGCGAAGGGTCGTCCCGTGGCCACCGTGGATCAGATGAGGATCTGGCAGATATGGGGTGAATCGGAGATCAACAAGATCAAACGAGAGCACGGTGGAGGGGCGGAGAATGTCAGGGAAGGTGACGGTGGGATGCACTCTGCGAACACGGCTGAATGGCTGGCGGCGGCCGGGTGGACCCTGGCGCGCGATATAGGCTCTTGCGCTGAGGATTTGATTGCGATACGCGTCGAGGATGCGGCACGCCAAGGTGTCTCGCTCGATGTTATCGATCCGGCCGTCAGATTCATTCATTCCTACGGAGACCTGGAACTTCCGTTACCGGGGACGTCACCCGAGAGGTCTCTGATTCTCAAACCTACGATCGGTTACAGAGGTGACGTCGACAACTTCGCAGAGCTCGCGCACGGCCTTGGCCTACGAGTGTTCCCCGTCGCTTACGAGACGATCGAAGGTTCGATCTGGCTGATTGATGAGACCGCACGGTTCTTCGTTTGGCATCACACCGGCGGTAGCTTTCTGGGAGCGAACGAGTACGAGGCGTTCACCGCGTCCTATACCGGAGTAATGCTCGCTGACGCTGAGGATTTCTTCATTTGAAGTACGAGCGCGGAAGGAATGGCCTTACCGTGCAAGAAAATTCGTTCGATCGAGAACGGGCGATCGGTCGGGGGAGTCGTCGGCTCGTGAGATCGCCGGCGACTATGAGCGGGACTTCGAGCTGTTCGAGAAATCATTCGTTTTCCTCACCCACCACGGCTACATGTTCTTCTACTTCCGGCCCGAGGATCTCGCGGCGCAGGATCCGAACTTCTGGGATCTGTATGGGCGACAAGTCGATTCGTGACAGCGGGTTCTGCTTCAGCCAGTGGCTGCGCAGCCTGGCCGACTACCTGCCCACGGCCATCGAGCTGCGGCGAGTTATGTGACCTCACCGTCCCTGTCGGAGCCCGGAGTCCTTCCGCTCTCGCCTGCGACGCATCCACCTCGCGGCCCGGAATGCGATCCAGCCCAACACAATCAGAAGGATCAGTACCACCACGAACGCCACCACCGGGACAGCCAGTGCCAACACGGTCAGCGCCAGCGAAGTCCCGTCCTCGGCGCTGGAAACAACTGGATTACCCACTCCCGCAGTAGTTCCTGTAATGAACGGCCGCGCCATCGATCGTCCGACGTGCACGCTTCCGGCGGTGATCGCGCCGAGAACCGCGGCAACAGCGGGCGGCATATGAGAGGAGATGCTGCTCTCGGCAGTGAAGAGGATTGCGCCGGAGGCCGGAGCGATGAGGGTTCCGATGCCATGCAGCACTGAATCCAGGGCGGGAATCTTGTCGCCGATGAGGTCGAGCAGGAAGACCAATCCGATCGCCATCAGTGCGGGAGTCGACGACAGCCAGCCGTATGAGCTGCCGAGATCGATCCAGCCGAACCGGTCCGCGATGCCGACCGCGAGCAAGGGCAGCCAGGCGTTGAGGCCGGCCGCGCCCGAGAGGCCGAAGGCGCCGAGGACGGCGCTGACAGCCGATGTGATCTCCATGCCACGAGTGTGAGGCCGGGGCGCGGATTCGGCTGTATTTGGATGGTCACATCGGATCGAGCCGGATGCCGAGTGTGATGTAGGTGCCGCGTCTGATCGGCTGGTTCCGGCAGCGCGTGCGGGTTAGGGTCGGTGCGATTGCCGGATTGCAAGGGGGGTTTGTGGAGCAGCACTTTGATCAGGGCGCGCTGTCCGGAAGGCATAGTGCACCGGAACCGCAGAATGCACCGGATCGGCCCGGTCGGCATGCACGGCCCGAGACTGCCCTGGAGGTTTCGTACACCGCTGACTCGCGTACCGCTCTACGGCTCAGCCGGGCGCTGGAGTTGGCGCGATGGCGGACCCCACGACCCTGGGTGATTGTGGCCGTGCTGCCCCTGATCATCATGGCTCGCCGCGTCTTCGAGCTGATCACGGGTGAAAGTCAGTCCGGACAGGGGATTCTCGGAATCCTCGGTGTGTACCTCGTCTTGCTGATTCCGGCTGCGATCATGGCTGCGCTGATCACCGCGATTCGCATGATGAGGCAAAATCCGCTGGTTACCTCCTATGCGGCTGTAGGCATCCAGATATGGGCGCGATATCGCGACGAGTCGATGGATGTGCCGCCCGCGACCGGTTACGCGACTCTCGACTATGACGAACTCGCGGATGTCGTTGTTATCGGTACCGCCGTAGTCATTCGGCCCAAGGCCGGGCAGGCGTTCGCGCTGCCGAGGGAGTTGGTGCCGGACGAGGCGTTGGCGGCACTCCGGTCCGGTTTTCGCCCCGCCCCGCGAGCATCCGGTGCCGCAGTCGATGTGCATCCCGATAATGATGATGCCGAGCCAGCGCCTGTCTCTCGTCGGCGCAGGGCGATAATCGCGGTGTGTGCCGTCGGTGCGGCCGTAGCGGTTTTCGCGACGATCGGACTGACTACGCCAGGTGACCACACTCCCGGAACCTCGACGCGGAGAGCCGTGGACACCACTATCGCAGTCGAGCTTCAACCGTCGGGCACCCTCGCGATCGATTCCGTCGCAAAGCTGCTCTACGTGGCCAACTCCCCGGCGAGCGATTCCAACCCGGGTTCGGTATCAGTCATCGATCTCGGCAGCAATACCGTGAAGGTGACCATCAACCTGACCTCGAATCCGAATTTCATTGCGGTGGACCCGGGTACGCGTACGGTGTATGTCACGAGCTCATCGGGGACCAGCAGCCGTGACGGTCGCGTGACGGTGATCGACGCCGTAACCAACTCCATCACCGCCAGTATTCCGACCAAGCAGGATTCACGAGTCATAGTGGTGGATCCGATCAGCCACACCGTATTGGTGAACAATCTGTCGGGCAGCTTCGATGTGAACGATCCGAGGTCCGATCCCGCGGAGAGCTCCGTCTCGGTGATTCCCCGCGGTTCCGCATCGGTCAGTGCGACCGTGCCGAGCGGTATCAACTCGATGGGTATCGCTGTGGCACCGGACCTTCGGACCGCCTTTGTCAGCAGTCGCGACGGAACTGTCAAGGTCATCGACCTCGCGACCAATATCCAAACCGGCTCCATTCCGGTGTCGATCGACGCCGGGACCATGATGTTCGACCCGGGCTCCAACAAGGTTTTCGCCGTGGACCGCAAGGGGATGATCGCCGTAATCGACCCGAGCATGCGCAAAGTCATCGGTTCGATCGATGGTCTCGGCCAGGAGATCCATGCCGTGGCAATTGATTCCGGCACCCACGCCATGTATCTGGCCAGTATGACCGATAGTCGGATCAAGGTCGTCGATACCGTCTCCCAAGCGATCACCGGTACTCTGAGTGCTCCGAGTCCGCAGTCGCTCGCGGTCGATCCGAGCACGCATACGCTCTATGCCTATGCCGCGGGCCAGGTTTCGGTGATTCGACGATGACGAAGAACAACAGGGGTGGGATGAATGGCTGAACCCAATGCTTTAACCGGTCTGAAGGACAGCGCTGCGGCCGGAACCTTCCAGTTCGATCGTGCCATAGCGGAATCCATCGCCAATCTCTGCGCCGGCATGATCTATGTTGTCGAGCAGATTGACAGGAATACGGAATCCCTTACGAAAGTCATGGACTTCAGCATCTTCGGCTCCGGTCGAGCCATCGCCTCCAAGTTCGAAAAGGCGGCCCACGACCTGCGAGGCAAGGTTATCGTCGACCAAAAGCGGACACTCGAAGATTTGGCGCAGACATTCATCTCGGCAGGGAAACTGGCCACCCAGACGGAGGCCAACTCAGAGGCCGCATTCAATCGCATCCGAAGCACTTTGCAGTCGAATCCGAGCTTCACCGGGGGGCGGAACTTCAGCCAGGGAGCCGTGACTTTTCCGGGCTGGAAAACCTCGGAAGACTCCAGTGGCATTGATGATGACGGCGAAGGAATCTACGTCGAGAAGCAAAACGGTCAGGGAGGTAGTCATTACTATACTGTCGAGCTGACTCAAGAGTATGAAGACAAATTGAATTCGCTCAAGGAGACGTCGAACCTCGATACATTATTCACCGGGGCGAAAGATGAGAGCCCGGTGGGTCCGGAGGCGGGGTCGTCACTGAGCTGGGATAACCTGCACGCCGACTATATCGAGATGAACGGCCGAATCCCACTTATTGCGGATACCGCTCGTGTCTGGCTGGGTGCAGCGAATCTGCTTGCGCAAGAGCTGTCCACATTTCAAACCCAGACCACGATTCAATTCAATGGAAATGGCGGCTCCGCTTGGGTTGGAGTATCCGAACTGGCGGCCAAGAATGCGATTACAGGCTTTCAGAACAGCACCACGGATCTGATCAACTCTATGAAGGCAATCAGTGCCAACCTAGCGTACTCCGTGGGCTATCTGGAGAAATTGCAGACATATCTTCCGGAAATTACCGCCGAAGCCTATGCCAAGAAGTTCGGTGTGAACACCTTGAATCAGGTCACGCGTCTCTATGCGGCAAAATGGGATGAATGGTACGGCGTCGGTGTCGCGAAGTCGAGCAGTCACATCCCTGTTCTGCAATCTCCCCTCGACAAGGCGTATCAACCTCAGAAGGTAATCGATACCAATCCGGGTGGTGTGCCGAATACCGGCTCACCGGGTGGTTCGCCCGTCACCACCACCGGCGGCGGTGGCAATCCGAGCGGAACTCAAGATCTGTCGGACTTGAAGAAGGAGTTCGAGGACCAGCTCAAGACATTGACCACCACGGAGCAGCCCAAGACCCAAACCCCGTCGACGACGACAACCACGGATACGACATCGCAGATCACCTCCCTGCTCTCGACACTGGCGCAGCAGGGTTCATCACTGGCTCAATCGTTGGCCTCGACCGGCTCGTCCCTGATCCAGTCCCTGCAGAAGAGCGCGACGACAACCGATACGACAGCGGATCAGCTGAAAACACAGTTGCAGCAGCAACTTGCGACGTTGACGAATCTGCAGACAACGCCGACGGATCCGAACTCGCCGGGTGGTGGATCACCGAAGTCACCGAGCGGTGGCGGGGGGCCCACCGCCGTAAGCCCCAAGGAGAACCCGCAGAGCAAACTCTTTCCGCGTTCGACCGTGTCCTCCACCGACAAAGACGAGAACGTGGTCGCCACGCGGGCAGGCTTGGCGACAGGCGCCGCCTCTACATCGGGTACGGGAACGACCGGATCATCCGGTGCACCAATGGGATCGGGTGCTCAGGCAGGCAGCCAGGGCGCGGGTAAGGAGCACAAGCGGCCCGAATTCCTCAGATCCGGTGAGAACCTCGCGGAGGGTCTGGGTGACCTTCCGATCGCGGTCACACCCGTAGCGGAGAAATAACCGCCATGTGGAGTTTCACCGAGAGCGAGTTCTTTGTCCTCTGGCAGGACATCCTGAAAGAGAACTTGCCGCTGCCGTTCCTGTACACGTCTCGCAACAAGGCGCGTGATGCGTTCGACGAAGAGATGCGTCAGGCCCGCGAAAGTGTCGAGCAGACCCTCGATGCGAGAACTCGGGAAATGATCGCTGCGGCCTCGAGCCCGGATCTGTACCTCGCGGTCAGCGCTTGGAATGAACAGACACCTCTGGAGCCATCGGAGCTGATTCGAATTCTCGCGGTGCGACAGGGATCCAAGGGCTACGTGCTCACTCAGAAAATCGGCGAATCTTTCTGGTACGGGGCCGGATACAGCGTTGTCGAATGTGACCCGCTGCGAATATCGGACGAGGTGGTTAGTGCTCTCCCCGAGGTGAGTGCTGGTCAGCAGGGTGACATTGTCCTTGCCGCGGCCGCCGACGAGTCTTATGAATACGAGTACGGCAGGTCTTCCATCGTCGATGTCTCAGCGCCATCGACGGAGACCCGTTCCGCGCGATTCATGTCGGCACCCACCGATCGCGCAGGCGAGATCGTGATCGCACAGGGTCGATCGATATACGGGCCCCGCGGGGTTACCCAGCGAGTGCTGGGGTGGCGTGATCTTCGCGACGATGGGCGATACGTGGTCGCCGATCAGAACCCGTCCCTGGCTGTATCCGCGGATGCCAAACGCCTGGTGACCCTGATCAACTCGCAGGTCGCCGATGTGGTTCGAGCGATCAAGGAAGAGCGGGAAGGTATTAGACGGTAACGCCGTACCCACGGTCGGTGGATCGCGACCGTGGGTGTGTTGAACTGAAGTGTGTGGCGCGGAATGCCACGGATGTGGTGTTATGTCAACGACAAACTTGGGAGGGAGTTGTTATGACCGAGGGGGCGGTCAATTCCGGCGCTGCCGAGCAGGGTTGGGCTTCGACGACGATCGCGAATCCGCAGGGTTCGATCAAGCTGCGTACCACCGAGCAGGGGATTCCGCTCGCCGTGAAGGTGGATGTGGCTGAGCTGCATCGGGATCCGGCGCAGTTGGCGGGGGAGGTGCTCAGGTTGTGTCAGCGGGCCGCTATGCGGGCCGGGCTGGCCAAGCGTAAGCAGTACGAGGAAGCCGGGATGAGTGCCGAGATGCTCGCGCGCACCGGGTTGCCTACCGAGGCCGATGTCGCTCGACAGGAGATTGTCGAGGAACAGGACTACGATACTGAGCCGCAGAGCTGGCTTCGGACTGTCTGAGGAGGGGGACTCATGGTCGGGTCTATGGATGAGCTCGAGGAGCGGGTTCGGCGGCAGCTGTATCGGTTTCAGGATTTGGCCGAGCAGATGGCGGCGGTCCGGGGGCGGGAGACCTCGGAGGACGGTGCCGTGATGGCCGAGGTCGACGGGAATGGGGCGCTGCGGGATCTGCAGTTCGGGCATGCCATTTCGCGGATGACGCCGGATGAGTTCGAACAGGTCGTGGTCGCGACGTCCGCCGCGGCGGCGCGGGCGGCGTTCGAGCGGCGGGCCGAGGTTGTCAACCGGTTCAACGAGGAAATGGCCGGGTAAAGTCCGGTTCGTTAACGCAATCTTGAGCCAGAGTTTGCGTTTTACTATCTGGCACAACCAATTTCGTACTTGTACTGTCATTCAAGATCGTGTACTTGGGAGGGACCACCGATGGCCGATTACGTGAAAGCGGATTTCGAACCGATTCTGGAGTACGGGACCACGCACGCCGGGATCGCGGCGCAGATCGCGGGGGCGGCCGCGGCCGACTCGATCGGCGCGATGGCTTCGGCGGTGCCGATGTTCGGTCTGATCGGTCAGGACTTCCTGCTGGCGTTCGCGGGGGCGCAGGGCAGCTACCTGTCCTCGGCGGCGGAGATCGCCGGTGTGCACGCGGAGACCGCGATCAGCGCCGCGTCCGCGGTGGGCACCTACTCCACCACTGAACTGGCCTCGGCGACGACCTTCCTCAGCAACCTGTGACTGAATCCGTCGGTGTAGTCACTACGACACCGAGCCCCACCGTGCTGGACGTCATTCGTACCAGTCCGGCTGGGGCGCTGGTGGATACGCCCGTGGCCGATGTGATCAACGGGCTGGGATTGCCGCAGCTGCCGCAGTTTCCGGCGATCCAATTGCCGGATCTGTCGGGCATCCAGATGCCCACGCTGCCGACCATCGATCCCACGACGCTGATTCAGCCGGCGATCAGTCTGCTGTCCGCCATGGGCAACGGCGCGGCCAGCATCGGCACCCAGTTGATCTCGATCTTCGCTTCGGTGAGCAAGGCGCTCACCTCGGCGGCCAGCTCGAGTTCTGCTGCTACAGCGGCGGTTTCGAACAGTTGGCAGGGTGACGCGGCGAAAGCCGCGGAGGTGAAGAGCAAGCAGGTCGAAACCGTCATCCCGACCGTTGACGCGCAGGGGCAGGAGCTGCGGACGATCCTGCTCGCGGCCGAAGCGACCGTCGCGGAGGGGTATGGGCTGCTCTCGGCCCTCATCTCGCGATTCGTCGCGTCGGTGCTGGCGGATCTGCCCTTCCTGGTCACTCCGGTCGGCGTGCCGGTGCTGGTCGCGATGGCCACCGACGCGTTGTCGGAGGCGGGGATCATCACCGCCAACACCCGTGCCCAGCTCACCGTGCACACCGCCAATGTCGCCGCCGCCGGAATCAAGATCCCGGTGCCCGGTGCGCCGAACATCGCCGATGCGGCGTCACTCGCGAATCAGGTGACGCAGGCCGTGCAGCCGTTCCTGAACGTCGGCACCACCGCCGTCCAGAAGGTGGTCGAAAAGGGCAGTACGGTGGCGTCTTCGGCGGCATCGTCGGCCAGCAGCATCAGCTCGGCCGGGCAGTCGGTCGTGAGCGCGCTGACCTCGAACACCAGCAAAGACACGACCACCACCAACAAGACCACCACGACCAACCCTGACGACAAGACCACCACCGAGACCAAGCCGGTCGACACCACCCTCAAAACCAACGACACCACCACAACCGGTGGCGGCGGCGGTATCCCGGGCGGCATGCCGATGGGCGCGGGACTCAGCAACAGCCCGCTGAGCCCCTACACCGGCAAGATGCCGACGGCGGAGGGCGTGGGCTCAGGCTCACCGGTCTCACGCGTCACCAGCAATAACAACGAGACCCAAACCCGTTCCACCACAGGCATGCCCGGCGGTATGGGTGCCGGTGCGGGCTTGGCGAACAAGGGCGACACCGAATCGGCGGGCGAGCGCACCGCTCTGGTCACCGGCGCACACGGCGACGAAGTGGTCGGCGTAATCGAAGGCGTCTCCATCCCGGTGGTAGGCGCGGTGGAAGCCGTCGACGAACCGCCGGACAAAGCGCTCACGCTCTGAAAACGCAGGGGTATTAGGAGGATTGCCATGAGCACCAACGATTTCGAAGGCGTGCGGTTCGATGCGTCGAGCGCACTTCAGGCCGCGATGCAGCTGGATGCGCTGGCCGATCGCATTGCGAACGGGCTGAGCGCGGAGCAGACCAAGCTGGAGATCGCTCCGGCGGGGGCCGATGAGGTTTCCACGCGTGCGGCGCAGACGCTGAATTCCGTTGCGGCGTCGTTCCAGACGTCCGGCGGCACCGGTGTCGACGAGGTGCGCAAGCTGGCCGCGGCGCTGCGCGCGCAGGTCGGTCAGTACACCTCGGTCGAGGAGCAGAGCGTCCTCGGGTTCGCGGTCTGAGGAGCGCCGTAGCCGATGTTGGAACCGACGAGCCCCGGCTTCACCGGTGTGGTCTGGGAAGCCAGGCCACCCGAGCAGCTGGCACGCGATCTGGTGACGGGGGCGGGCGCAGTGCCCGCCGCCGAGGCCGGTCTCGCCTGGGCGCGCTTGAGCGCCGGATTCGCCGCGGCCGCACTCGACTACGAGCGCATTCTCGAAAACCTCGACAGCGCATGGCAATCGAAGAACAGTAGCCAGTTCATCGAGCGCATTCGCACGCTGCGGGACTGGTTCGCCAGTTCCGCGGCCGATGCGGCGGCAAATGCCGCCAAGGCCGAAACGCACGCCGCCGCATACGAAATCGCGCGCCTGGCCATGCCCGACGCCGACGATGTCGAGAAGCTGAAGCATCTGCGCGAGACGCTGGAGCAACTGGGAACCGCCATCGGCGCCCCGATGCTCGCCCAACTCGCACAGACCGACACCGATGCGGACACGGTGAAAGCCGTCGCGTCACGCGTCATGCACACCTATGAAGGTGCGACCGAAACACTGTCCACGCCTTGGGAACACCCCGCGCCACCGGAGATCACCGCCGGTATGACCCCGACGCAGAGCGCGCCGCAGGTGGATCCGGAAACGGTGACGCCCGAGCTGCCCGCCGGCATGCCGGGAATCCCGCTGGGGGCGCTCAACATCCCTCCGGCCATCACCGCGTTCCGCCCGCAGGGCGTGGCCGAGGTGAACGCGAGCACCACCCAAAAGGTCACCGTGCAACCGGTTACGGTGCAGCAGGCCGGTTCGGTGCCCATGGCACCCGGCGGTATGGCGCCGAACAGCCAGGACGAGAGCGAGCATCACACGCGCTCCGGGCTCGCCGGTGCGCCCACCAGCGATGAGGAACTCGGTCTCACCTCGGGTATGCAGGTTGCGCCCGCGGTGCTGGGTGGGCTGGATCCCAATGCGCAGCAGCGGGTTCCGGATATCGCGTTCAATGCCGGGACCACCGGTGTCGAGAGTTCCAGCCCCGCACCCGCTCCCGCGACGAGTGAGGAGGCGTCGGCATGACGACCCTCACCAATGACAGCGTCATGGCGCTCGCCGCTGAGCTCGGAGTGCAAACCCTGCCGCTGGTGCTCTCGATTGCCCCGCAGCAGGATTCGCACCGCGAATGGAACGAGGGGCAGGCCCGGGCGAGGGATGATCTGCGCCGCGGCCGCATCATCGACAACCACGGCGATGTCGAATCAGGAATGGCCACAGCGCTTTTCGTGCTTGCGCAGCCTGATCGCGAACTGGCCGCGCGCATTTACACCGCCAACGGTCAGATACGTGTGTGCCTGGCAAGGCGTGGCGAGGAGTCCGTTCTAGCTGTCCGGCGTGGCGACGATCTGGATATCCGGTCGATCTGGACCAATGACAGCGGTGACTCGCTGGCACGGCCCGTGCTGGAGGCTCTGGGCGCGTTCCCTCCCGCCGATGTCGCCAGCTTCAGCGCCCCGGCGGCGGAGCTGAGTGAACGCTTCGACAACGCAAGAACTTCCGAAGATTTCGCGAGCGCGGTTTACAGCCTCGGCGTCGCCGATACCGATGCCACGGTGTACGGTCTCGCGCTCGCGTCCTGCCACGCTTACGCCGAAGTGGTGGCCTATGCCTACGCCGATGGCGTGACTGATCGATCGCCGGGGGCCGTCGTGGTGTATGACACCGCGCGGGGTCGAATTGTGGCCGCACCCGGGGTCGCTCCGGATCAGCAGGTCTGGTCCACCTTGACACCGGGCACTGATCACCGTGTCGCTCAAGCGATTTCGGGCCTGATCGACATGCTGCCTGGGGGGAGGTGGCTGTCGTAACTCACATCCAGTGACCAGGCAGCTGACCCACTCCGAATCGGGTGATGCAGAGCCGCATTGCCCTAGCGTTCCATCGAATACACCGAAGAGGGAAACATCATGAGCGGCAATAGCGTTCAGTCAGAACACGATGTAGCCAGTAAGGCGCAGGGCCACATGGCCGACGTCGTCGCCTCCGTCAAGGCGATCCTGGCCAAGGTCACCGCCTCCGTCGACTCCTCGCGCCCGGGCTTCAAGGGTGTCGCCGCGGTGGCGTTCAACCAGGCCGCGGACAACTGGGACGCGGAGAACAAGCGCCTGAACGACATCCTCAACCAGATCGAGACCCAGGTTGGCACCGGTGTCGCGTCGTTCAAGCACCTCGATGCCGAGAACGAGGCCGGGTTCAAGACCCTCACCAACCTCTGATCGATCCACTGATCCACCCGAAAACAGCTTTGGAGGACTGACACATGTCGGATGAAATGCTTTATGACCAGGCGACTATCACCACCCTGGTGTCCGATCTCAAGGAGCAGTTCGGTCAGCTGACCGCGGCTGGCCAGGATATGGAAGATGCTGCCAAGCAGCTCGAGGTCGCGTGGGCGAACAACAGCTCGGCGGAAAGCTTCAAGGCCGTGCACGATAGCTGGAAGAACGAGTACGCGGACTCGCTGCACACGCTCAACCAGGTCGCAGTCGCCGTCGAGAACGCGATGCACTCCGCTCTCGGTGCCGACAAGAAGATCGGCGACGGCTTCGGCGGTATCTAAAGACCACCGAGATTTCGTTCGACAGCGCACCCCGCTGTATCAGCGGGGTGCGCTGTCGA
The DNA here is from genome assembly GCF_042269265.1 of Nocardia sp. NPDC056000. Taxonomy (NCBI): domain Bacteria; kingdom Bacillati; phylum Actinomycetota; class Actinomycetes; order Mycobacteriales; family Nocardiaceae; genus Nocardia; species Nocardia sp. NPDC056000. The sequence goes on from NZ_JBHJXS010000002.1 coordinate 637,346, forward strand.
ATGCCCGTCTCGGTAGTCTCCAGCTTGCAGTTCTCGTTCCGACGGAGGTTCAGTGCCAGCCCAGTTGACCACCCGGGCCCAGGTCAATGGGTACCGGTTCCTGCTGCGACGTCTCGACCACGCGCTTGTCCGACGCGATGTGCGCATGCTGCACGATCCGATGCGTGCGCAGTTCCGGTCGCTGCTATCCGGCGCGATTCTCGCACTGCTGGTGGTCGCGGGTTGCGCGATCATGGCGTTCATTCGCCCACAGGGCTCGATCGGTGACGCGAAGATCGTTATGGGCAAGGACAGTGGCGCCCTGTACGTCGTCGTGGCGGACCCGAATGACAAGACCAAAATCACGCTGCAACCGGCGCTGAATCTGGCATCGGCGCGGTTGATCGTGGGTAGCGCCGAATCCCCGAAGTCGGTCAAGGACAGCAAACTCAATTCGGTGCCGCGCGGTCCGATTCTCGGAATTCCGGGCGCCCCATCGGCTTTGCCGGGTTCGACTCAGGGCGATCGGTCGCAATGGACCATCTGCGACACCGTGCAGCTATCCGCTTCCGGCGGTGCGGCGTCCTCGGTAGGCGCGACGACCACGGCGATCGCAGGCAAGCTCGAACTGAACGAGCGGATCAAACAGGCAGACGCCGATAGCGCTCTGCTCGTGCGCAGCGTTGCCAAGAAGGGCGATTCCGAGACTGTCACCAAGGACTACCTCCTCTACGACGGCAAACGCGCCGAGGTGAAACTCAACGACCCTACGATGTTGCGCGCGTTGAACCTGACCGCGCCGCGTCCCCGGCCGATCACGACCGGCTTGATCGGCGCGGCGACCGAGGTGGCACCGCTGGTTCCGCCGACGATTCCGAATGCCGGTGACCCGGGTCCGGGACGACTCAATGGGATTCGCGTAGGCGGCGTCATTCGTGTAGCGGCACTGGGTAGTTCGGACAAGTCCGATCTGTACGTGGTGCTTTCCGATGGTGTGCAGCGGATTTCATCGTTCACCTCGGACGTGATTCGCGCTTCCAATTCGCAGGGTATGGATGAAATCAAGTCTGTGCCACCGGACCTGATCGTCGGACTGGATCGTCCTTCGAACCCGCTCCCGGTATCGGATTTCCCCGCTGTCGCACCGAAGATCATTGCCACAGAGGATGATCCGGTCGCCTGCATCACCTGGTCCAAGAACAAGGCTACAGATGTCAAGGACGCCGACGCGACCGAAGGGCCGTCGGATCGTGCCGTGGTCTCGATGCTCGTGGGTACTCGGCTGCCGCTGCCGGACTCCTCGACTCCAGTGAAACTCTCGACGGCCGACGGCACCGGCGATCATATCGACAAGGTTTACATACCGCCGAGCAGCGGCGAGTTCGTACAGACCACGGGGATCGCGCCGGGCAGTCGTCGCAGGGACAATCTGTTCTACATCGCGGACAATGGAATCAGTTATGGCATAGCTGATTTGAAGACGGCTCAACTGCTCGGGCTCGGGACTACACCTCGCGTGGCGCCGTGGGAAATCGTCGGCCAGTTCGTACCGGGCCCTGCATTGAGCGTAACCGCAGCCCTGACCAGCTTCGATTCGATGGCTATTGTCGAGAAGTAGCGGAAAAGTCGCCCCGGGCACTCCGCCCCGGATCGCTTGTGACGCAATCCATGCGAATGGCCCCGGCGTCCAGGCGATGTTAGATTGTCGCCGAACCTGCGGTCCTGCCGTCGGTTTCACTGATTGAGGTTTATGTCCGCGTGGGAGTCGCGGGCAAAGGGGGATACATGCGGTTGCGCCGATTTGCCGTAGCGGCGCTGGCTGCCGCGATCGCCGGTGCGCCTGCCGGGTGCGGAAGCGAAAGTGCGGCAACGGATAGGGACCCGACGCTCGATGTGGGTTCCTATTCGACCCAGCGTCCCGACAGCGGTTATGACGATCGCCCCAGCCTCGATCGCGGAATTCTGGTGGAGTCACTTCGCTTGGGCGAGCGCATCGCGTTCGGAAGCGATGTAGCGACCGAGTTCGCCGCCGGGCAGGGTGGCCAAGTGCTGGCAAGCTCGCAGGGAATCCGGAATATCCCTGGAGTGGCGGAAGAAGCGATATATCAGCACCACCCCCTCGCGGAGTACCGCGCGCGTTTTGCGGAGACACCGTTCCTCGGCTTACACCAGCAGCACTTCGAGCTTTCCATCGCCTTGATCGCGTTTCCGGATGAACAGGCCGCCACCGCTGCGGCATACGATCTGGCACAGCACGACAACGGGGCCAACGCCAGGAATGAAGCCGTCTCCTTGCCGAATTACCCTGCGGCGCTGAGCCACTGGCGCCCGGGTGTGCCAAATATAGGTAGTTGGCAGGCGTACCGGTCGGTGGTGGTTGCGGTTTTCGTGCAGGCACGCGAGGCAAAGCTCGATCAGCTGACTGATCTTCTGGGTAAGACCTATGAGCAACAGCTCCCAATGCTGGACGGCTATACGGCTACTCGGAGAGACCAGCAGCCGAACCTGAAGATCGACCCTGACAAGCTCTTGACGAAGCTGGTGAAAACCAGTGACGCACATCCGGATCAGCATGACTTCGCGGTGTACGGTCCCCGGACCTTCGCGCTGCTCGGTGCCGATCCCGCCGCTGCTACCCGCGAATATGACGCACGCGGTGTCGAGTCAATCGCGGTGTCGGACAACAAGTATCTCTATCAGCTGCGTGATACGGCCGCCGCACGAGACTTCGTGGACCATCTCGCGAGCGATCCGACCGTTTCCAAATACGCCCCCATGGCTGGCGTGTCCGGTGCACCCGAGGTCGCCTGCTTCAGGGCCGGGAAACCGAATCCCACTGTCGTATCGGCCCGTCGCTTCCGCTGCTTGATTCCGCACGATGCCCTCGTCGCGGAGGTATTCAGCGAGCAGGAACCGGATGTGCGGCAACTGGCCGCCGCTGAATATGTGTTGCTGAGGGCCGCTGGATGACCCGGCGATCGGTATTGCGAAGCTGTGGGGGAGGGGCTGGATGAAGGGGCTGGGTTCGCAGGACCCGCGGCAGTTGGGGCGCAATCGCATGGTGGCCGTGATCGGCCAAGGTGGTATGGGCAGAGTACTGCTCGGTGAGTCGCCGACCGGAAGGTTGTTGGCGGTCAAACAGATTCATCGCCACCTGGCGAGCGATCCGGAGTTTCACATCCGATTCCAGCGCGAGGTAGAGGCCAGTCGGAGTGTCACCGGCGCGTATACGGCGGCTGTTGTCGATTACGACGCTGATTCCGAAAGTCCGTGGTTGGCGACTGAATACATCCCCGGTCCATCGCTGAATGCGGTGATCGAGGAGACCGGGCCGCTATCGCTCGGCGGATTGCGGCTGCTGGCAGCGGGACTGGCTTCGGCTCTGATCGAGATTCATCGTGCGGGACTGATCCATCGAGATCTCAAGCCCGGCAATGTGCTACTGGCTCCGGAAGGTCCTCGGGTGATCGATTTCGGCATCGCCCGTGCCGTGGTGTCGGACGGGCAGCTCACCCTGACAGGCTCGGTTATCGGTTCACCGGCCTTCATGCCACCGGAGCAGGCGCAGGGGCATCAGCTGACTCCGGCCGCCGATGTGTTCTCGGTCGGTGCGATTCTGGCATTCGCGGCGTCGGGGCAGAGCCCATTCGCGGGGACCTCGACGCCGCAGGTGCTTTACAGCGTGATGAACTCCGCACCGGAGACCGATCGTGTACCGGAGCCTTTGCGCGACATCGTTGTTCGATGCCTGGCCAAGGATCCGAAACTGCGCCCGACTCCGGAGCAGCTTCTCGACGCAGCCGGTCGAATCGAGCCTGATCCGGTCTGGCCCGGAGCTGTTCGAGATGTCATCGCCGACCATCGGGCCGACTCTGGTTGGTGGGTTGCGACCACCGCCAAACACGCGAAGTACGAAGCGCAACTGGACGAATTGCGTACCCGCCGCAAGCGCAGGATCCAGACGCTGACAGCGGCGGCGGCAGCCCTGCTGTTGCTCATCGGGATAGGCATGACGGCGCGAGAGTGGGCCGAGCAGCCGGGGCACGCCGCACCCGCCACCGACCTCACGGTGTCGTTGACCGGAGATCAATGGCGCCTGCTGGACCTGTGCACGCTTCTGGATCGATCGGTGGGCGGGCAATTCGGCCTGCGTTCAGGAGATATGTCCAGTACGACTTCGGGGGAGTGCTCGGTCGGCTACGCGGACGCCGCCGGAGCGAAACGTTCGTTCAAACTGGCGATCGGTAGCACAGTGTCGGTCTTCAGCGACATGTTCATTCCGAGCGGATCGGTGGCGGGCTGGATGCCAATGTATGGGCTGTTCAAGGAAAATGATCTGTGTGCCCGCCGCGTCTTCACCCAGACGCATCCTGTGGTGGCCATCGAGGTGACTGCCAGTTTCCGGGGTGGTGATGGTTGTAAGTCTGCTGAGCAGATCATGCTCGCCTTGGTCAACCGGCTCGCGGTCAATCCACCACAGCTGCCCCTGCCCACGAACTCGATTCGCCGCCTGGATCCGTGTGCGATGCTGAGTCAGCAGCTGGTCAAAGCGGTCGTCGGGGATAGCCGAGAATCCACCGGTTTTCCCTACGGGTGTCAGCTGGAGAGCGATGACGCGTACCTGAGCGTCGATTTCAGCGAACGCGGCCGGCCAGATAAAGCGAGTCTGAGCGGAACACAAGGCCCCTCGATCCGGGTCGATGGCGTAACGGCCTTTATCGAGGACAACGATGCGACGTACCACACGTGCACGCTGACCTATATGGTGCGTCCTACCCGTGACGACCTTGCCGAGATCGTCTCGATTCGTTCGGAAGTTCACGGCCAGGCCGGTTCGTGCGATCGGGCTGCCCGGGTGCTTTCCGCCGTTCTACCGCAGTTGCCGAAATGACGATTCGCCCACTGGCTCAGGGTGATCCGCAGCGGATCGGTCGGTATCGAATACTCGGCGTGCTCGGTTCCGGCGGAATGGGCCGAGTACTGCTCGGGGCGGGGCCGGACGGCCGGCTCGTCGCGGTCAAGCAGGTGCACGCACATTTACTCGGCGAGGTCGAATACCGTGCCAGGTTTCGCCGGGAGGTCACCGCCTCGACCCGGGTCTCGGGTGCGTTCACCGCGCCTGTTGTCGACTTCGACGTCGATACACCCACCCCCTGGCTGGCGTCGGTCTTCGTAGTCGGCGTACCACTGGACAAAGTTGTGACGGGGTATGGCCCGTTGCCGCCAGTGGCTGTGCGGATGCTCGCCGCCGGGCTGGCGTCAGCGCTGCAGGCGATTCACCAAGCCGGCTTGATCCATCGAGACCTCAAGCCCGCCAATGTCCTGCTGGCGGAGGATGGTCCGCGCGTTATCGACTTCGGCATCGCCCAGGCGGCGGAGAACCAAGGACTCACTGAAGCAGGCTCCGTGCTGGGCTCGCCCGCCTACATGTCGCCGGAACAGGCTCTCGCGGAACCGCTTACGCCGGCGAGCGATGTGTTCGCACTGGGATCGCTGCTGGTTATGGCGGCGACCGGTGAGAGTCCCTTTGCCGCGGCTTCGATGGCGTACACCCTGTTCAATATCGCCCATGTCGAACCGAACCTCAGCACAGTGCCGCCGGAGCTGCGTGACTTGGTCGGCTGGTGTCTGGGTAAAGACCCGTCTTCACGTCCGACGCCGACTCAAATCCTGGACTATCTCGGGCGGCCGCCGGAACGCGGTCACATCTGGCCGGAACCGGTACACGCCGAGATCGATCGTGTGGGCGGGGAATTGGTCAAGTTGGCCGCCGATCCGAACGCAACGGTGATCTTGCCCGGTGGTCGGCGTGGGACTGTCACCCGAGGTCGGACCGAATTCGCTGTCCCGCAGGGCATTCCGCGCGGCGGCGACACCCGGACCTTGCTCGTCATGTGCGTTGTACTGGTGGTGTTGGCGGTGACGGCCGGAGCCGCATGGGTGCGCTGGGGCGGTGACGACACCCCGCAGGCGTCGCCGACCGGATTCTCGATGGCGCAGATGCGTGAGGTCGATACCTGCTCGTGGCTCAGCAAAGCGCTGGGCTCAACTGTTCCCGCGGAGTTGGCTCCCGGCTGGCCCGCGAAAGTCTCGGACTGGACTCTGACAACCTCGGAGTCGTGGGGGTGTGATGTTACCGCGCCGGGCGTCCGGTCGATGCTGACCGTCAGTCCGGGGAAATTCATCATTGGGTTCGGATTGACCGCCAATACTGTCTCCGCGCATCAGATTCTCGGCAGCAAATCCACGGGCTACTGCGGACGTGCAGTGAAACCCGGAGGTACACAGGCACCCTGGGGAGTATTGGTCGAGTTCTATCAGGATGAAGAGTGCCGACTCCCTGAGTATGTTCTCACCCGCCTGATGTCTGTGCGCGAACCGCCACGTCGCGTGGATGCCGACCGCTCGCTGGCGGTCGTGGAACCATGCTCCCTGGTCGATCACACGAGCTTGGCGTCTTTGATCGGCGCGATCCCCGAGGTCCCCAAGGAGAGTTCCGCGCACTCCTGTGTATGGGAAGGATCCGACCAGGTGACGGTCAACCTGGAACAGGTCAAGGCGTCGGCATCGAAAGACCCGGTGATCGACGTCGGCGACGGCAAGCAACTGATTGCGCCGAAAAGCACGGTGGATGCCATCTGCACGCGTGGCTACCCCTACCGTGAGGTCGGAACGCGGCGCGAACAAGTGGAGATCAAGGTCCACGGCGGCAATGACAACGCGGCGCATTGCAGTGCCGCGGAATCCATTGCTCGAATGGTCATCGAAAAACTTCCGAAGTAGCGAAGAAGAGTTAGCGAACGTAGTGCGATGAATCTTGGGCCGGGAGCGAATATCGGTGGATACCGGATCGAGCGGGTGCTCGGTGCCGGGGGGATGGGGACCGTCTATTTGGGGAAGCATCCCAGTTTGCCGCGGTGGGATGCGGTGAAGGTGTTGAAGGCGGACGTCGCGGAAGATCGGGAGTTTCGGGGGCGGTTCAAGCGGGAGGCGAATCTTTCTGCCGGGCTTGACCATCCGAACATCGTCACGGTATACGACCGGGGCGACGATGACGGACGGCTGTGGATCGCCATGCAGTATGTGCCGGGGATCGATGCTGCCGAGGTGTTGAAGAGTCACCCTCGGGGGATCGGGATGGAGCGGGCACTGCGGATTGTGAGGGAGGTGGGGAGGGGGCTCGACCATGCGCATCGGCGGGGACTGTTGCATCGGGATGTGAAACCGGCGAACTTCCTATTGTCACCAGGGGAGCCGGAGCGGGTGTTGCTCACGGATTTCGGTGTGGCCAAGGCGATGCAGGACTCCAGCGAGTTGACGGTGACGGGAAAGTTCGTCGCCACCGTTGCTTATGCTGCGCCGGAACAGCTTTCGGATGGAGCATTGAGTCGGCAGACGGATGTCTATGGGCTGGCTTGTTCGTTCTTCAAGTTGCTGACAGGGCGGAATCTCTATCCCGGAGCTCAACCCGCACTGGTGATGTCGGGTCATCTGTATGAACCCGTGCCGAGGATTACCGAGTTGCGGCCGGAACTGCCCCGAGCACTCGATGAGGTGCTGGCGGTGGCGTTGTCGAAGAGTCCCGATGACCGGTTCGGTAGCTGCCGTGAGTTCACGCAGGCGCTCGAACTTGCTTTGGAGCATGGTCTTTCGCCGGTCTCCACGCCTACCGAACCGGGGTCGGTGGCGGCCGTAACAGTTGGTCCCCGCAGGAAGGCGCCTGCGCGGAAGCAAATGTGGATTACGAGTGCGGCTGCGGTTACCGTGGTCGCGGCTGCTGCCGGGGTCGGACTCTGGGGCATCGACAGAGATGGTGCGGCAGCTGGACCGGTGGTGACGACAACCGTCGCCCCTGTCATCGCCAAGACGCTTGCCGATGCACGGCAGCAGAATCCATCCTTCCTCGGGAAGAAGATCGCCGCTGTCGATATATCCGGTATCGGCGGCTACAAGGCCGATCTTGCCGTATACCTGAAGCCGAGTGTGCAAGCGGCTTTCTTCGAAGCGATCGGCTTCAGTTACAACGATAGCTGTCATAAAGACGGGGATGAGACATCACCCCGCCATATCGCCACCAGCGCGACGAATGGCCTGGCCGAGGTCGACGGCCCGAATCGATTGCCGGATCTCAATTCGGGCTATCTATTGGCAGTCCGCACCGATTCTTCCGCCGGCGGCGGCGGACAGACGAACCTGCCGCTGACCATCAGTATGCGGTCCGCCACCGTGTTCGTTCTGGATGATCCGGTCGCGGTCGACGCCCTGCGAAACTGGTCGGATAAATCCGAGTCGATATTGCTAGAGCGGCTGATTCCGATCCTGCGCAAGAATGTCCGGTGATCGGAGAGAGTATGAACATTCCGGGTAGGAGAGTCGCCGCCGCCGCGATGGTCGTCCTGACGCTGTCCGCTACCGGATGTGGCGGTGAATCGGATGCTGTGCAGCAGGATCCGACGATCGATCTGAACGCGCTCGACGTCGGAGGTTATCGGCATGAGCCGAAGGATTTCGCGCCGCCGGATCGATCCTTGGTCGGGCGGGCATTCGAAGCGGAACGGTTGGGTGCGGCGGTGCCCTTGATGTCGGAGATTGATGCGGGGCTTGACTACAACCTGGCCGAATCCGTGCATGTCTTTCTCTCGCCCGGCGAGGGCCACAACAGTCCCATGTCCACCTGGCTGAGTACGGACGGATTTGCCGATGACGCGAAGGGATTCATCGCCGGATTCGCAACCTCGGCGCAGTCCGATCAGGATTACGGAATCTCCTATGGGGCATCTGATTCGGTGCTGCTGTTCGATTCCGAACAGGCCGCGAGTTCCGCCGCGGCGGCTCTGGCGCAACGTGGTTGGAGTTCGGTCAACGACATTCCGCCACGGGTGGAGCCGGTGCATTCGGCGGCGCACCCCACTGCGATCAGCTCCTGGCTACCCGATTCGCAGGTGCTCGCCTCCTGGTACGCCACCGGCAAATTCGTGATCGTCGCCCTGGCCGAAAGCGAGGAGAGCCGAAGCCTGAACCTCTCGGATCGGGATCTGTTGCAGACCCTGACCGATAAAACGATCACACTCACCTCCGAACGACTGCGGTCGTTCACTCCGACACCCCGCGATCAATTGACCACCGTGCCCTTCGATCCCGATGGCATGCTTCGGATTTCACTCCCCCGACCGGACGGTGACTCTTATACGAATCTGCCCGGTGTGTACACCCCCGCCGCCTTTCTGCATCTGGAGAACGATCCGGAGCGGGCGAAGTCCCGATACGACAAATTCGGTGTCGACCGGGTGGCTGCCAATGGCGGGCGGATTTATCGCGCCCGAGATATGCAGGCGGCCAAGCAATTACGTGACGATTTGGTGATGAATAGGTTCACCCGCCCCGTCGAGTCGCCCATCGGTCTGCCGACGGCTCGCTGCCGTCGATACCGCGGGCCGGTGAATGCTTCGACCCAGTTCTATTGTTATGTGGCCTTCGATCGATATGTCGTCATGACTTGGGGATTGCAATTGGCAGATGCACAACAGCGCGTTTCCGCACAGTACTCGATCCTCGCCCGGAGTAAGTAGTGGTTGAACGCAAAGCGCACAACATGTTTCGGTCGATCGCGGCATTGATGTTCGCCTCGGTCGGTGCAGTCTCCCTGACCGGCTGTGGATCAGCGGTCTCGGGAAGTGCTGCGGCCTCGGAGATTGACGTTCGCAAACTCGATACCGGCGCTTACCCCACCGATCCGCTCGACTATCGTGCCAAGTACGCACATTCCAACGCGACCGGCATCAACCTTGCCGTTATGCGGCTGGCGGATTCAGTTGCCAACGGTTGGGAGATCGACCCGACTCTGAAATACGCGAGGCTGGCGAAGCCTCTTACCACGGCAACGCAGGTCGGGGAGCTGCTCGCCGATGTCGACACCGCCATCGTGGCGCGCGAGAACATGATGTTCGGCTTCGCGATGTCGGCCACCACGACCGCTCCGGTGGCCAAGGACTACTCGGTTCAGCGCGATGTAAATTCGAAACCCGACCAACCCCAGCTCGACACCATCGCGGTGAACCTCACCGTGTTGCAGTTTCCGGACGCCGATTCTGCGAGGCGGGCCGCAGCCGACGTCGAGGCGGCCGACTTCGCAGTGGCAGCCGGGTCGAACACCGCTGTGGCGCTCGATACTTATCCGGACGCGAAAGCCCATTGGAGGCAAGGCATTCCGACGATCGGTACGACCATGGCCCGAGGAAGCTACCTGGTCAATGTATTCGTCAAGCGGCCGGACGCTGATCTGGACAAACTAAAGGAACTGACCCGTAAGGTCCTCGCTACCGAGCTGCCGCTGCTCGATGGTCTGGCCCCGCTGACGAAACGCGATGTCTTGCATCTGGATTACGATCCGCAGGCGATGATGCGCAGGACGCTCCACCCTGGAGACATACCCTCGCCGGACTATTCGAATGAATACGTACTCACCCCACGCGGATTTCTGCCTCGCGTCGTAGACACTGACGCCTGGCGGCATTTGATGGATGTCGGCGGAGTCGACTTGTTATCAGCCACGCCCGACGGTGGTTTGTTGATGCGGGCACGAGACGCAGCAGCCGCGGCAGATCTGGGGAATGAGTTCAAACGCGTGTCCAAGCGTCCGGCCGACCCGCCGGCCGATGTGCCGGGCGCATTTTGCAGTGAGAATACCGCCACGGCACCCTACACGCCGGGCGACCGATTCTACTGCACCGTGCGCTATGGGCGATATATCGCCCGGGTCAGCAGTGCACAGCGACTGGACGCGCAGCAACGTGCCGCCGCCCAGTTCGCGCTGCTGGCGAACAGTTCGTGGATGTAGGTTCGAGGTGTTGCGGTCCCGCTCGCAACGATTCGAGAGCTCTCGATGTCCGGCAATGTGTTTCGGCGCAGTACGCTCAGCTGGTCAAGGCTAGATAGGCGTAATGGTGTACGTGCACAGGATATTCCGGAAGACGGCGTTGGCGCTGGTGGCGGCGCTGGGGTTGGCGGGGTGCGGGAGTGTGGTTCCCGGTGTTCCGATCGCGGGTGAGGTTGATGTTCGGGGGCTCGATGTGGGCTCTTACTCGACTGATCCGTTGAATTATCGGGCGCTGTCGCTGTCGAAGACCGAATTCGGGGCGGAGTTGGCGATCACGCGGCTGGCGGGGTTCGTGGCCGCGGGGACCGAGATTGATCCGCGGTTGCGAAATGAGCTGGCGGGCAAGGCCATCAGGACCAGTCGAGACGTCGATGACAGGCTCGCGCCGATTGTCGAGCGGAATGGGATGATGTTCGGGTTCGGTGCGGGGGCTGCCGCCGAGTCGGCGACCACCTGGGTGCGGCTCACCGTATTGCAATTCCCGGAGCCCGCCGCGGCGCGAACGGCCGCTATCGAAGTGGAGGCGGCGGGGTTCGGTGCGGCGCCCAAGGCCAATGCGCCGGTGACGCTGGACTGGTATCCGGATGCCAAAGCGCACTGGCGGCAGGATATTCCGTCGCTGGATGCCGCCCTGGCTCGCGGGAATTATCTGATCATCGTGAATGTCGCTCAGCCGCGGCCGAATCTCGCCGCCCTGCAGGATCTCGGTAAGAAGACGATCGCGGCGCAATTGCCGCTGCTGGATCAGCTGCCGTCGCTTTCGGTGCCGGAAATGCGGGCGCTGGATCATGATCCGCAGGACATGCTGCGGCGGACGCTGCATCCGAAGGCGGATTTCACGCCGAGTTTCGATCGGGAGGCGGTGTTCAACGCGCGCGGCTTCCGGCATGTGGCGCCCGAACTCTGGCGGCGGCTGCTCGAGGTCGGCGGAATCGATGCCGTCGCACGGGTTTCCGATGTCGGACTGGTCGCGCGCGCCCGTGATCCCAAAGCCGCCACGCTCGTATTGAACGATCTGCGCACAGCGGCCGGACCGACCACCGCCGCACCGGCGGGGGTTCCCGATGCGTTCTGTGTCGAGAACACCGCGGCCGCCGCGCGATTCACCTGCACCGTGCGCGCCGGTCGCTATGTCGCACAGGTCGGCAGCGCGCAGCTACAGGACGCGCATCAGCGTGCGGCGGCGCAATTCGCCATCCTGGTCAACAGCGGCTGGATGTAGCGCCCAGCCCGCCTGTGGCCGGGAAATGGCCTCAGCGGCCCGTCGCACCGATGTAATGCTGTTCGGTCGGTGTGGTGACCAGCTGGGCGGTGGTACGGGTGGCGGGAGTGTGCACGGTGACGGTGTGCGGGGCGTTGGGGTGCTGCACGATCGTCACATCGGCGTCCGGCTGGTAATCCTGGGGGAGCCGATCGTGCACGGTGACAACGGTTGCCGAACCCGGCGGTGTGGTCGAGGGGACGCCGTCGAAGACGATCACGGTGGCCGCCGGATGCGGGGTGCGCGCGGTCATGGTGCTGTTGCGCGAACTGTGCGTGATCGACGAGGCCAGCGAAAGCGCGTGCGCCGCACCGACATTGTTGACCATGCGCTGCCAGGAGCCGGGGCGCGCGGTGTGCACCACCGCGCCCGCGCCCAGCGCGATGGCGCGCAGGATGACCTGCTGCGCCAGATGCAGATCCGAGATGATGTCGATGCGCCGTGAACCATCGCCGATCAGCGGAACGGCCACGCCGCTGCCGGTGGCATCCGCGCCGATCAGCTGACCGCAGCCCGCGGTCGGCACCGAGATCTCGGCCAGCGCGCTCACCGGACCGCGATGCGAGGACGAGTGCAACTCCTGCGCGCCGAACGCCAAAGTATCGGTGAGCGCCCACAATTGGCGCTGGGGGAGCGGACGCAGGCCGTCCACCGGCGGTTCGTCCATCGGCTGCTGGGTGTCATAGCGGACGCGGGCGTCCACCTCGATGAACTCGTCCTTGCGATCGCTGTCGGCGCTCGCCGCGGCGGGACGCAGGCGCACCGTGACCGTGGTGGCCAGGCTGCGCACCGACCAGACCGCCGCCAGGCCGTCGGGGGTGAACAGGTTCGGATCGATCTGGAAGCTGGTGAGGTGAACGTCGTTGTGCTCCAGCGAATGCGGCGTCTCGACGAACTCCTCCAGCGGGATGCCGCGGGTCAATTCCCTGGTGAACGCGGTCATTTCGGCGGTGGTCAGGATCGAGGCGGTGATACCGCGCGCGGCAAGCCGATTCGCCACGCGCCGGGTGGCGACGATCGCGGCGCGCAACGCGCCCTCCGGTCCGCCGCCGCGATTCTGCACGGCCTTGGAGTTCGCGAGCGGATTGAGCCGCAGCACCAGCCACACCGTGCGATGCGCGATAGCCGGTAGCGGGCCGAGGATTTCGTCGTACAGCCGCCCCAGCGGCGCGATGCTCGCGGCATAGCCGGACAGCACCGCCTCGGTGCCCGCGGTGCGGGTGCCGGTGCTGATCACATCGGCCGAATCCAGTTCGACATCGTATTGCCGTAGGCAGGAAGCGATTTCGGCCAGCGGCAGCACCTGATCGGTGCTCAGTGACCCGCGTCGCAGCAGCGTCAGGGTGTCCGGCGGGGTGTCGATGCGCAGCATGGTGGTGAGCAGCGTTCCGTCCCAGCGCAATCCGTAGGTGCCGCCGTCGGGCAGCGGCACGTCGAACTGCTTGGACTCCTCGACCGGGCGACGGCGCGATACCCGCCAGCGATAGGCCACCCACCGGCCCATCCGCATACCGATCGGCTTACCGCCAATCGGGGCGAGACCGATCAGCACCGGCAGCGCCGCCGCCAATCCGACTGCCCACCAGGGCGCTTGACATGCGACCGCCACCAGGGAGGCGAGCACCCCCACCAGCGCGACCGGAATGACCAGGCGCAGCGGCAGCACCCGGAACAGCCACAGATCGTCCGAACGCAGTTCCGTATCGTTCAGCCGCACACCCTCGTTCACAGCCGCATACCTTCGTTCACAGCCAAGCCCCCTCTATACCGGCGAACCGCGTTGCCCGCGGCCACACCCTATTCAGCTGCGGACGACAAACCCAGTGAGCTCAGCAGCGTGGTGAGCGCCGCCTTCATATCGGGCGCCTCGATGCGCATGAGCGCGGCCTCGTCGATATCGCTCAAATCGATGGATTCGTCATTGGCGAGCCGGAATTCGCGTTCCTCCTCGGCCGCCTCGATCAGGTTGCGGATGAAACGACCGTTACCGGCCACGTCCACCCCGCGTCGCGGCTGCCCGCTCTGATCGGTGCTCTCCAGGTCGTAGAGCTTCTGGCAGGTCTTGACCAGCTGCTCCATCGCGCCGTCGGACAATTCCGAATCCCGTTTGTGCGCGATGACCTGACCGATCTCACCGAGCTCGGGCGCGGTGTACGACGGGAATTGCAGGCGCTTGGCGAAACGCGAGGCCAGACCGTCATTGGCGGCCAGGAAGCGGTCGATCTCACCGTCGTATCCGGCGATGATCACCACCAGCCGATCGCGATCGTTCTCCATGCGGGCCAGCAGCGTGTCCACCGCCTCGCGGCCGAACGCGTCGCCACCCGAAAGACCCTGCTGGATAAGGGTGTACGCCTCATCGATGAACAGCACGCCGTCCATGGCGGTATCGATCAGCTTCTCGGTCTTGATGGCCGTGGAACCCAGATGCTGGCCGACGAAGTCCGAGCGCTTGGTCTCCACCACCTTCTCGGTCTTGAGAATGCCGAGGCCGCAATAGATTTTGGCGACCACGCGCGCGATGGTGGTCTTACCCGTTCCGGGCGGACCGGTGAACGCCAGGTGCTGACCGCGCGCCGAGCTCGAAAGCCCTTTCTCCGCACGGATTTTCGCCAGCTGCGCACTCGACTGCAGCTTCGCGACCTGGGTCTTCACCGCGGCCAGGCCGATCTGCTTATCCAGTTCGGCGCGCGCCTCGGCCAGGATCACCTTGGCGCGATCCTCGTTCTCGGCCTGCCGCTTCTCCTCCAGCGACGGGGCGGAGGCGGGATCCCATTTATCGGTGCGGGCCTCGATCACCTCTTTGGAGGTGACGGTGATCCGGTACGTCCGATCGCGCATGGCGGAGGTGTTGGCCTCGAAATCCGGGGCCTGCGAATACACCTTCTCGAACAGCGCCTGCGCCTCATCGGCCTCGCCGGTCTCGCGCAGGCACAGGCCGCGGCAGAACATGGCGGCGGTGCGGGCGGCCGGAATCGGGCCCGCCTCGGCCTGTTCCATGCGGCGAATGGCCTCACCGAACAAACCCAGCTGCGCGCACGCTGTGCCGACCATCACATGAGCGCCCGCGGCCAGGTACGGATCCTCCCAGGCCTCGGAGCCCGCCAGCACGGTCATCACATCGGACCAGCGCTGGCTGTTGTAATGCAGAATGCCGCGCACGTATTTGGTCACGCGGCCGTCGATCTCGAAGTCCGGTTCATTGGCCCGCGCCCGGCGATGCTGCTCGAGTTCGTTCAGTACGACCTCGGCCTCGCCGTACTGCTTCTCGGCGATCAACTGGGCCGCGTACGCCAGCCAGATTTCGGTGAAACTGGCCAGCGGGTAATCGATGTAGAGACCCGGCAGGAAACGTCCGGCTAACACCCGCGGCGGCAGCCCCAACCGCCGCTGTTCCCGTCCCAGCGAGATGGTGCTGCACTTGTACAGGTTGTGTAGAACGTCCTTGGTTACCTCACCGGCTACCGCCCGGCCGAGCCAGGCGTCACACATGGTGGGATCCCACTCGGTCGCGCGCTGAAAGGCCAGCTTCGCGTACTCGAGATCCTTGTTGGACTCCTGCCCGTCGATGCTCAACCCCAGTGAGAGCACGCCGGCGTCGAAGGCGCGTTGTGCCTGACGAGTGTCGATCATCGTAGTCGAACCCCGAATTCGTTGAACCTGGTTAGGCTTTCGTTCACAATCCCCATCCGCAGGTGCGGATCGCACAGTTGCGGACAGTCGGATACATTATGGTTAACCGCCCTGGGCGGGCAACTGTTACGAGGGTGAGGGAGCAGTTCAGCTAGTGACCGCACAGTCGATCAGCGGTTTGGGAGCCGCTGAACCCGAATTGTGCCGAGTGTCCGTCATCGGGGGGAATACCCAGCTCGACGTCGGTCTGCCGGCAAACGCGCCGATCGCCGCCTTCATCGGCGATCTGGTGCGTCTCATCGAATCACGCAATCCGGATCCGCTGGGCGGCGAAGAAGGGGGAACGCCGCTCCAGCCACAACATTGGACGCTGGCCAAACTCGGACGCGACATGATCGCGCCCAGCCAGACGCTCAATGACGCCGAAATCTACGACGGTGAGCTGCTGGTACTGCGCGCCGTCGCGGCCAAGGAAGCGCCCGCGCTCTTCGACGATGTGATCGACGCGGTCTCGCGACTCACCTCCGAGGAGTTCCGGGGCTGGTCACCGGCCTCGGCGCGGTGGACCGGACTGTGCGGGGCCATTGTCGCGACGCTGTTCGCGCTGTTCCTGGGCGCGGTATCGCGCGGTGCCGGAGATCAATTCGTCGCACCGGCCATGCTGCTCGGCGGCGCGGTCGCGGCGCTGGTCGCCGCCATTATCGCCGAACGCAAGTACGGCGATGAGCTGACCGCGACGGTGCTCACCCTGCTGTTGCTATTGCTCACCTTCGGTGGCGCGGCGCTGGCCGTACCGCACGAATTGGGCAGTCCGCACGTATTGCTCGGAGCCAGTGCGACTTTGCTGGTCGCGGTCGTCGGATATCGAATGATCCGGACCGGCGCGGCCATCGTCTCCGCTGCCGTCACGCTCGCGATCTTCATCGGCTGCGCCGCGGCCGCGCGCCTGATCTGGGATACCGAACTGCCGAAACTCGCTGCCGGAGTGCTGGTCGCGTCGATTCTGCTGCTCTCGGCCGTACCGCGACTGGCCGCGATGCTGGCCCGGCTGCCGGTGCCGCCGGTGCCGACCGCCGGTGCGGCCATCGATCCCGCCGATCATGAGCCCCGGCCCACCATCGAGGGCATCGGCGCGATCGGCGCGACCGTGCTGCCGTCGGCGCACGGGCTCGGATTGCGCGCCCGCATCGCCAATCAATTCCAGACCGGCATGGTCGTCGGCGCGGCGATCGGCGCGACCTTCGGTGCCGTTGCCGCGGCGGATCCGCTGGGCGGCGCACGCTGGCAGGGTATCGCGCTGGCCGTGATCGTCGCGATCATCCTGTGCCTGCGCGGGCGCGCCTTCGCCGATCTGACCCAGGCTTCGGTCCTGATCGCCGGTGGCGGACTGACTTTCGTCTCGCTGCTGGTGCTGCTGGCGTTCGAGGACGACGGCATGCTGCTCGTCTCGGCCGGACTGCTGCTGGTTTTCGCGGTGGCCGCCATCGTGTTCGGCGTGATCGGCCCGCACATCGAGGTGACCCCGGTGACCCGGCGCTTCAACGAGATCTTCGAATACGGCCTGATCGTATCGATCGTCCCGTTGGTGCTCTGGATCTCGGGTGTCTACTCGATGGCGCGCAACATATGAGAGCGCTCGGCGGAGGCTGGTCGCGAATCTTCTGTGCCACAGCGGTTCTCGGTGTCGCACTGTTGAGCCCGCAGGGGATCGCGGCGGCCGAGGTCAAACCGCCGACGATCGACGACAGCGCGCTGGCGGACGCGATCGCGCTCAGCGGTAAGCCCGCACCGCCGGAAACCACTGAGAAGCAGCACTTCTGCGCCGAACCGTTCATGAGCGGCACCACGCAGAAGGACGCGCCGGTCGCACAGCGCGTGCTGAATCTGCCCGCCGCTTGGCAATTCAGCACCGGCGCGGGGGTGAAGGTCGCGGTCATCGACACCGGGGTTTCCCGGCATCCGCGGCTGGGCTCGGTGGAAGTGGGCGGTGACTACGTTTCCCCGGACGGGGACGGCACCGTCGACTGCGATGGGCACGGCACCGCCGTCGCCGGAATCATCGCCGCCCGGCCGAGTCCGGATGACGCCTTCGTCGGCGTCGCGCCCGATGCCGACATTCTCTCCATCCGGCAGAACAGCGAGTACTACAAGGCCAAGAACGCGTCCGGTGGCGATGAGCCGGGCAAGATCCACGGGTCCGGCTACGGCAATATGCGGACGCTGGCGGCCTCCGTCGTACGCGCGGTGAATATGGGCGCGCAGGTGATCAATATGTCGCTGGCCGCCTGCTCCAGCGCCTCCGCGACACCCGAGGACGCCGCCGTGGGCGCGGCGGTGAAATACGCCTACGACCGGAATGTCGTGGTGGTCGCCGCCGCCGGAAATGTCGACTCCTCCAGCGGATGTGGACAGAACGCGATCGCCGGGTGGGACAAATTGAGCACCGTGGTCAGTCCGGCGTGGTTCAGCCCCTATGTGCTCAGTGTCGCCTCGGTCATCTCCAAGGACGGCAGTCCGGCCGACTCGTCGATGCACGGTCCGTGGGTGAGCGTGGCCGCGGTCGGCACCCCGATCGTGTCGCTGGACAACAAGCCCGGCGCCACCGGACTCGTCGATGCCAACGGATACGGCCAGGACGGTAAGCCGAACCTGCTCGGTGGAACCAGTTTCGCCGCACCGTATGTCGCGGGACTGGCCGCGCTCGTCCGCGCCAAGTACCCGGATATGACCGCGCAGGAAGTCATGAACCGGATCACCCGCACCGCGCACAATCCGGGCGGGCCGACCGGTCGTGACGACCGTGTCGGGTACGGCCTCATCGATCCGCTCGCCGCGCTCACCGCGCAGCTGCCCGCACAGGCGGTCAATGTCGGCGCCGATAAACCGCGCGCCATCCCCCCGCTCGAAAAGCCCGCCGGGCCGGACGCTTTGCCGCGTCTGGTCGCCGTCATCGGGTCCATCGTCTGTCTCGCCGCGCTGGGAATCGGTCTCGCACTGTCGATTCCATTCCGGCGCGCCCGCCGCGACGACGAGCTGCCCGACCTCGATTCTTAGACGACCGGAGAAACACTCATGGCCACAGAAGGTTTCGTCCGCAGACCGCGTATCGCGCCACCGCGCGCGCCCGGCGGTGAGATGGCGCTCACGCCGCCGCCGGAGATACCGCGCGCGGTGCCCGGCAACCTGCTCAGCAAGCTGATGCCGGTGGTCATGGTCGTGGCCATGGTCGGCATGATCGCCATGATGGCAATGATGGGGCGGTCGATTCTGACCAACCCCATGATGATGATGTTCCCGATGATGATGATCATGTCGATGGCGGGCATGTTCATGGGCCAGCGCAGCGGCGCCAAGAGCGCGGGCGAGCTCAATGAGGAACGCAAGGACTACTTCCGGTATCTCGACCAGACCCGGCGCGAGGTGCGGCGCACCGCTTTGAAACAGCTCGAGACGCTGGTCTGGAGCCATCCCGAACCCGCGGATCTGCATTCGGTCGTCGGCACCCGGCGCATGTGGGAGCGGCGGCCCAACGATCCCGACTTCGGGCATGTGCGAGTAGGCATCGGAACCCACCGGCTCGCGGCCAAACTCGCGCGACCCGAGACCGGACCGCTGGAGGATCTGGAGCCGGTGTCGACCGTCGCGCTGCGGCGGTTCGTGCGCACGCATTCGGTGGTGCATCAGCTGCCCACCGCCGTCTCGCTGCGCGCTTTCCCCGCCATCAATGTCGAGGGACCGGCGGAGGACGCGCGCAGGCTGGTGTGGGCCATGCTCATCGAGCTGTGCGCCTTCCACGGGCCCGATCATGTCGCGGTGGCGATCGTCTGCGCCGATCCGGACTCCGAAGCCTGGGCGTGGGCGAAATGGCTTCCGCAGCTGCAGCATCCGAGCCATCGCGACGGTATGGGCGCGGCCCGCATGATGTATCGCTCACTCGGTGAGTTCGAGACCGCGCTGGCGGACGATCTGCTCGAACGTGGGCGGTTCATGCGCAATCCGCAACCGACACAGGGACGTCTGCACTTCGTCGTGATCGTGGACGACGGATATGTGAGCGGTTCCGAACGGCTGATCAGCGAATCCGGTTTGGACGCGGTCACCGTCATCGATTTGAGCGCGGCGGAGAATTCGCTGGCCGCGCGGCGCGGGTTGCAGCTGGTCGCCTCGGGCGGGGACGTCTTCGCCAAGAGCGCCGCGGGCACCGAGAAGTTCGCCACCGCCGACAATGTGACTTTGGCTGAGGCCGAAGCGTTCTCGCGCAGTCTGGCGCGGTTCCGCGTCGCCACCGCCGCACAGATCGTGAGCCTGGGGGACAACACCTCCACCGCGGACCCGGGTTTGATGGCGCTGCTCAAGATTCCGGACGCGGCGCAGATCGATCCGGCCAAGGCGTGGCGGCCGCGCTACGGGCGCGAACGCCTGCGCGTGCCGATCGGCATCACGCCCGACGGCACACCCGTCGAGATCGATATCAAGGAATCCGCCGAGAACGGTATGGGGCCGCACGGGCTCTGCATCGGCGCCACCGGTTCCGGCAAGTCGGAATTCCTTCGCACCCTGCTGCTTTCGATGGTGGCGACGCATTCACCCGATCAGCTGAACCTGGTGCTGGTCGACTTCAAGGGTGGTGCGACCTTCCTGGGTATGGATCCGCTGCCGCATGTCGCGGCGGTCATCACCAACCTCGAGGAAGAACTCTCGCTCGTCGACCGTATGCGCGACGCGCTCGCCGGTGAGATGAACCGGCGACAGGAATTGCTGCGAACGGCGGGCAATTTCGCCAATGTCACCGATTACGAGAAGGCGCGTGCGGCGGGTGTTCCGCTGGATCCGCTACCGGCGCTGTTCGTGGTCATCGACGAGTTCTCCGAATTGCTCTCGCAGAAACCGGATTTCGCGGATCTGTTCGTCATGATCGGCCGGCTCGGCCGGTCACTGCATGTGCATCTGCTGCTCGCCTCGCAGCGCCTGGAGGAGAACAAGATGCGCGGGCTCGACTCGCATCTGTCCTACCGCATCGGTTTGCGCACGTTCTCCGCCAATGAATCTCGCGCCGTGCTCGGTATCACCGACGCCTACCATTTGCCGGGTATCCCGGGCTCGGGTTATCTCAAGAGCGATGCGTCGGATCCGTTGCGGTTCAACGCGACCTATGTTTCCGGGCCCTATGTCGCGCCGCGCGCCTCCCGGCAGTTGGACGGGCGGGCCGTTGCCGAAGCGCCGCCGCGCGAATTCACCGCCGGGCCGGTGGAGATGCTCGCGCTGCCGGAGCCGGAGAATCCGCTCGATCCGCTGGATCTGCTGCCGCCGCCTCCGCCCGCGGACGAGGGCATTCCCGACACCCTGCTCCAGGTCGTGGTGAAACGCCTTACCGGACACGGCCGTCCGGCGCACGAGGTGTGGTTGCCGCCGCTGGATGAGTCACCGACCGTCGATATGCTGCTGCCCGATCCGGAGTGGAGTTCGCCGGTCAACCGGCACGGACAGCTGTGGATGCCGATCGGCATCATCGACAAGCCGTACGAGCAGCGGCGCGATGTGCTCACCATCAGTCTGTCCGGGGCACAGGGCAATGTCGCTGTGGTCGGCGGCAAGCTCGCCGGTAAGTCCACCGCGCTGCGCACCATCATCATGGCCGCGGCCGCCACGCACACGCCCGAGCAGATGCAGTTCTACTGCATCGACCTCGGCGGCGGCAGTCTCGGCAGCATGGCCGGGATACCGCACGTCGGCTCGGTCGCCAGCAAGCTCGACGTGGATCGGTTGCGCCGCACCATTTCCGAGCTCATCACCCTGCTGCATCAGCGCGAGGAGCGGTTCGCGCAACTGGGCATCGAATCCATGGCCGAGTTCCGGCGGCGCAAGCACGCGGCGCTCGCGGCCGGAGCGATGGACGATCCGATTCTCGCCGACAAATTCGGTGACGTATTCCTGGTCGTCGACGGCTGGCAGCAGTTCCGCGATGACTTCGACACGCTCGAAGGATCGGTCAGTGCCCTTGCGGCACAGGGTCTTTCCTACGGTATCCACGTCATCGTGAGTGCCAACCGCTGGGCCGAGATCCGGCCCAATATGAAGGATATGATCGGCACCCGCATCGAGCTGCGGCTCGGTGATCCGTCGGACTCGGAGATGGGACGCCGTGTCGCGGTGAATGTTCCGGTGAATCAGCCCGGTCGCGGTCTCACCGCCGATCCGCTGCACCTGCTGATCGCATTGCCGCGCTTGGACTCCGATACCGATCCGACCACGCTGCCCGAGGGTGTGGGCGCGGCCAAGGAACAGATGGCGGCGCTGTACGGCGATCGCCGCGCACCCGAGGTGCGCATGCTGCCGATGAGCGTTCCGCGCGATCAGGTACTGCGGCTCGCACAGGCACACGGTATCCAGCAGAGCCCGACCAAGGTCGTCGTCGGACTCGGCGAATCCGAATTGCAGCCCCTGGCTCTGGATTTCAGCGCCGACCCGCACCTGATGATCTTTGCCGATGTGGAGAGCGGCAAGACCACCGCGCTGCGCAACATCATCCACGGCATCGCCGAGAGCTCCAATGCCGAACAGGCGCGTGTCATCCTCATCGACTACCGCCGCACCCTGCTCGGTGCGCTGGAAGGCGATCAGCTGGCGGGTTATTCGACCTCGTCGCAGACCTGCGGGCCGATGATCCAAGAGGTCGTGAACTACCTCGGCAAGCGCATTCCGGGCTCCGACATCACCCCGCAGCAGTTGCGCGAACGCAGCTGGTGGACCGGGCCCGAGATCTACATCATCATCGACGACTACGACATGGTCGCCACCAGCGGCATGATGAATCCGCTTGCGCCACTGGTGGAATACCTGCCCCAGGCGCGGGACATCGGCATGCACGTGATCGTCACCCGGCGCATGGGCGGCGTCTCTCGCGCCCTCTACGACGGCGTGCTGGGCGCGATGAAGAACCAGTCGGTGGACGCGGTGCTGATGTCCGGCCCGCGTGACGAAGGCAAGATTATCGGCGAACTCCGCCCGATGAAACTGCCCCCGGGCCGCGGCATCCTCGCCTCGCGCAGCCGAGGCCAGGAAATGATCCAGTTCTGCGATCTGCCGGGGCTGTAATTGCCGGAAGTCGAGGAGCTGCGGGTCGACCTCTCGGGCGAACGCGGCCATGTAATGCTGATCGGCGGGCCGGACGCCGATCAGCGGGCCGTGCTGCACGAGTTGATCAATGGGATCGCGGTGCGGCACACGCCCGAACAGGTGCAGTTCTACTTCATCGATATCGGGCGCAGGCTGGCGGACCTCGCCGCACTGCCGCACGTCGGGGCGATCGCCGGTAAACGTGACGATGAACTGGTGCGGCGCATCGTTTTCGAGCTCGCGGCGTTGCTGCGTCGGCGTCAGGAGAGTTTCGCCCGGCTGGGGATCCGGGATATCGCGGAATTCCGGGACTGGCAGCACAGCGCCCGTGTGGCCGGGGCGATCAACGATCCGGTGCTGCGGGACGGATTCGGCGACGTCTTTCTCGTCGTCGACTACTGGTTGGTGCTGACCGAGGAGTTCGAGGACCTGGTACACAGCGTCAATGTGCTCGGGCATGAGGGTCTGGCGTACGGGATCCACCTAATTTTGGTCGTCTCCAAGAGGTTCCAGATTCGGCCCCTTCTGCATGACGTGATCAAGACCGAGATCGATATGTGGCCCAACTCTCCCTCGGATCGTCTGGTGCGCCCGTCGCTCGTGGTCGAACCGCTGTTCGGCGAACCCGCTTCCCTCGAGTCACAGCGCTCGTTTCATCCGCCCGAAATTCACCTGCTGCCAACCGATATCACTCGCGCGGAGGTGCTGCGCCAGGCAGAGGCGCACGGAATCACCCAGGGCGCGACCAGGGTTGTACTCGGCATCACCGAATCCGAATTACAGCCGCAGGCGGTAGATTTCGACATCGATCCCCATCTACTGGTGCTCGGCGACACCGAATGCGGCAAGACCACGCTGCTGCGCAACGTGATTCGCGGCATCACCGACTTCACCGCACGGGAGTGGGCGCAGATCCTGGTCATCGACCCCTGCCGCACATTGCCGGATGCGGTCCCCAGCGAATATCTGGCCGGATACGCCACCAAACACGATTCAGCCACCACCCTGATGCGGGACCTGGCCGACTACCTCGCCAAGCGCCTCCCCGGCCCCGACCTCACCCCGCGACAGGTCCGCGAACGGGACTGGTGGACAGGTCCGGAAATCTTCCTACTCGTAGACGACTACGAACACGTGACCCGCCCGAACTCCGCCAACCCCTTCACACCCCTCATCGAATTACTCCGGCAAGCAGAACATCTCGGCTTCCACCTGATCCTCACCCGCCGCATGGCCCGTGCAGCCGATGCCTTCACCACCGACCCATTCCTGGCCGCCCTGCACACCACCTCCCCCACCGTCCTCCTCATGTCGGGCTCCCGCGACGAGGGCAGAGTAATCGCAAACACCCGCCCCATGCCCCTACCCCCGGGCCGCGCCATCTTCGTAACCCGCCGCACCGCACCGGATCTCATCCAACTGTCCAACCTCCCGGGCGCGTAACCCGCCGAGTCTCCAGCCGGACTCAGCCGATCCGGATCAGCCCGCGTGGAGTTGGGGTTCGGCGGTGAGGGGGATGGGGTCGGGGAGGTGGCGGGTGGAGAGCCAGCTGGTGGTGGGGCGTTCGAAGAGGGCGCCGGAGGGGCCGGTGGCTTCGGGGCCCGCGAAGCGGGCTTGGCGGAAGCCGGCTCGGATGTAGTAGGCGTGCAGGTCGGCGTTTGTTGTCCAGGCGTCGAGGCGGACCCAGTCGCGGTTGGCTTGGGCGGCCAGGTGGGCGGCCTTTTCCAGGAGGACGTGGCCGATGCGGTGACCGGCGAAGCGGAGGTCCACGATCATGTAGTGGACGATGACCGCTTCGGCTATTTCGCCGGGGGACCACAGGCCCTCGTCGGCGCGGTCGTTGACCGTGATGGTGCCCGCGGGCTCGCCGTCGATTTCGGCCATCCAGGTCTCGCCATTGTCGACCGCGCGCGCCACCGAGCGAACGAAGGTTTCGATGGGCAGCCCACGACCGGCCCGGGTCCATTGATCGCTACCGCGGGCGGCCAGCCAGCTGGTGCGTTGGAGCCGGAACCGGGTGATGGTTCCGATATCGGTGTGCAGGGCCGGGCGTAGGTGCGGGGTCATGACGAGCCGGGTAGGAGCGAGCTCTCGAAGGAGTGCGAATTGCCGGGCGGCGGTGGGGCGCCGAGTGTTTTGCGAATGATGTCCGTACCTGGGTCGTCGCCCAGCTCGTATGCCAGGCGGTTGCGGGCCGCCGTCGAACGATGGCGGGTGACACGCGTGATGCGTTCGTGGTTCGCGCCTATGCGCAGGTGGTCCAGCAGGATGGTGCCTGGACCGACGCCGAGCACGGCGGCCTCCTCAGCGGTGGCCGGGCGCGCGACGACGGTATCCCGATGCGCCGTTTCGGCGAAACCACGCTCGGCGAGTCGGCGTGTCGTACCTTCCGGTATGTCGTACGGATGGTCGATACCGGTGGCTTCGGCGAGGTCCCGCGGATAGAAGCTCACCTCCCAGGACCACGGTTCGTTGTCCAGGTACTGCATGACGGTGCGCGAGACCACCCACGAATCCCGTTGCACCCCCAGCCAATGCGCGACGTCCGGACTGGCCGGTTCCATCCGCGCGCTGAACTGCTTGGACGGCTCGCGACCCGCCGCGCGCGCGATCTCCACGAAGATATCGTGGGCCGCACGCGGCCGGTCCGGCCGAATGTGGTTGGTGACAACCGATTCCAGCACCTCTTGACTGCGCACGATGGTGCCCCTGGAAGTCGCCGTATAGACCAGGTTTTCGGCAACCAGGAGCTGAATCGCGTTGCGAGCGGTGGTGATCGAGACCTGCATCTGATCAGCCAGCTCGTTATGGCTGGGTAGTCGATCGCCCGGTTTCCACTTGCCGGCGCGGATCTCCTCGCGGAGGAGGTCTGCGATCCGTTGGTATCTCGGACCGTCCGCCATCTCGCTCCT
Source organism: Nocardia sp. NPDC056000 (assembly GCF_042269265.1). Lineage (NCBI taxonomy): Bacteria > Bacillati > Actinomycetota > Actinomycetes > Mycobacteriales > Nocardiaceae > Nocardia > Nocardia sp. NPDC056000. The sequence goes on from NZ_JBHJXS010000002.1 coordinate 663,123, forward strand.
CGGTTGTTGCTTCAAGGCCCCGAAGTCTACTCCGGGTGCCGAATCGCCGTGTAAGGCTTGACAGGCACATTCTGAGGTTTATTGTAATGAACGTCCTGAATGCGGTGTTGTACGTCGATGAACGTGAGGCAACGTGGCTGGTTCGGAGACATCAAATACGGTCGTTGTGGCTTTGCCTGATATGTCCGATCAATATGCGGACGTGGATACGCATGCCCTCACGAGCGGCCTATTGCCGACCTCCGATCTACTTTTACGCGCCTGCCGTGGTCACCGTGTGATCGGCGGACCCCTCCTGTGGTTCGCCCATGATCTCGCGGTGCTGCATGAGCGGCGCATAGTCGGCAGGGGTGGTATCGGCGCCGAGACCGATCCCACCGCAATCATCGAAAACAAGCGTCGCCGAATCGAATTGGTGATGGCCATCGATGATTGGATCGTGCGGTCGATTCCCCAGCATCGCCTGGGTGCGACCCTGCACACCGAAACCGTCGGATCGGTCATCGACCGATTGGCGGAGGCGTCGATTCGCGCGCACCACGCGTTGATGACGCTTGACGCGAACGATGAGATGCTGCACGGCGCTTGGCACCATCTAGCCGAATTGTCCGACGCCTACGATGATCTCGTGCGCGATGTACTCGCCGGACGGCGGCGACTGCCCGCCTGGTAGGCGACCCCGGCGGTCCGGGCCCGAGGGTGGCTCGGACCGCGTTCGGGGGGCGCGCGGTCAATTCGCCTTGGGCAGTTGTCCTATGAGGGCGTTCAGTATGGATACCGCTGTGTCGCAGTAGCGTTCGCGCTCACCCTTCGCGCCGTCGATTCGGACATCCACGGTCTCCTGGAGGTCCGCCACGGTGCGATGGGGGTAGACGAACTCGCAAGTCGAAGTGAGACTGGACGTTTCGGGAAAAGCGGTCTTACCGTTCGCCAGTTCGACACCGGTGCCGAGTCGCATGGACGCCAGGTTCACCGCCTGCATGCGGACATTCAGCGTCGCGGAGCCCTCCCATTGGCAGCTGTGTGCGGTGGGCAGCGGTGGTGTCTGCGAGAGCGGACCGATCGCTCTGTCCAATGCCGTGCGCGGGACGACGCCGCATACGTCGACCCCCGCCAGCGAGGCGGTGTCGGCGCGTGCGGGGGCGGTGGTCCGGGTAGCGAGCAGGCGCTCGATCAGATGGGCGGCAAAGTCGCAGTTCTGTGCATTGGCCAGATTGACGGTAATGCCCCAAATCTGTTGGCCATCAGCGAGATCAACGGCCCGATCGCAGCCGACATTGCCCGAGCCCTCGGTGCCGAGCAGAGTGAAACCGCCGACCTTTCCGACGGTGTCCCGAATCGGCGCGGTTGTCTCGCCCGCCTGCACGAGCATGCGCTGCGCGCCGGACCTGGCATTGCAGCCCCACATGTAGGTGGAGCTCATCGTCCAGTTCGCGGGATCGGCGTCCCAGCCGGACTCCGCCGGGACCGATCCGCTCAGCGCCTGCCGCAACCACGCGCACATATCGGCCGCACGCAGTGCGGAGAGCGCCGTACCGGTCCCCGGTTGCGCCTGTGCGGAGCTTTGCGAATGCTTCCAAGTAAAACTACACCCGCGACGAGGGCGACCACCGCCAGCAGCGCGGCCACGCTGAGCCAGGCCAACTTTCGCCGGGAACCCGATGCGCCGCCCGCCCGCGTCGGCCCGGCGGACCGGGACGCGCGCGATCCCACCAGGGTCGCGTTCGGATCGCTCGCGATTCCCGCGAACTCTCGTCCCTGTCGATCGATGGCGTCCCGGATCGAATCCGGCCACGGTGCCGGACCCTCGGGCTGTCTGCCCAACCCTGCCAGCAGCTGCGCCGGGGTCGGCCGGTGGCTCGGATCCTTATAGAGGCAGGGCTCGATGAGCGATCGCAGCTCCGCCGGAACGTTATCCAGATCCGAGGCGCCGTGCGCGATTTGGAACAGGGTGTAGGCCAGCGATGCGGCCTGGAAAGGATTGTTCCCGGATGCCGCCGTCGCCAGTACCGAACCGAGCGAGAACATATCGCTCGCCGCCGTAACCGGTTCGCCCAGTGTCTGTTCCGGTGACATGAACGCGGGCGAGCCCAGTGTGGAACCGGTTTCGGTGAGCCCGCCGGGATTCTCCATCATGTACGCGATACCGAAATCGATGACGCGCGGGCCATCGGCGGTCAGCAGTACATTGGCGGGCTTGAGATCCCGGTGCACCAGCCCGGCACGGTGGATATCGGCCAGTGCCACCGCGAGCCCCGCGGCCAGCGCCCGCACCGCCGGAATCGGCAGCGGACCATACTGCTCGATAGCCCGGTTCAACGGCACGCCGACAACGAAAACAGAAGCCAGCCAGGGTGTCTCGCCGTCGACATCGAAATCCACCACCGGTGCGGTGAATGCGCCCGACACCCGTGTACTGGCCGACACCTCCCGCTGGAACCGTGCACGGTATCCACGCTGATTCAGCAGATGCGCATGCACCTGCTTGATCGCCAGTAGCCGTCCGTCCGGTCCGGCCCCGAGCAGCACCCGGCCCATACCGCCCGATCCGAGCACCCCGAGTACCCGGTATCGGCCGATGGTCCGCGGCTCATCGGGTGTAAGCGGTTGTACCGTCATGATTTCGGCAGCTTGGCGATGACATCGGTCAGCAGATCCTGTGCCCTGGCGCATTTGTCGACCTGCCCCGAGCGGTCCGAGACCGACACACTCGCCACCTCGGCCAGCTTCCCCGTGGTCGGACGCGCCATATACGCGAGGGTGCACACCGAATCCACGACCGAGCGGTACACGGTGTACCGATCCAGTTGCGTCTTCTCCATACCGCTGTCGGGCCGGGTCGTTTCCACCAGTGCGAGACGCACGGTCGCCGTGTCGCCACTGAGCGTGCACTCGTGCGGAATGGCGCTGCGCTTACCTGGATCGCCGGTTATGGTGCGGCTCTTGTCGACATCGAGCACCGCGCAGGGGTCGAGCCGCAGCAACGATTCCTGCGGCAGTGCGCGCAATGGCGCGAACACCGTCAATTGCCGGACCACCGCGACCAGAGCGCGCTCGGCGATATCGCACTGATCGCCATTCGGCCCCTGTGCGGTGAGCTTCAGCGCGACCTGCCCGCCACTCTGCGTGATCACCGAACGGTCGCAGATGTTGTATGACGCCTTACCGCCGAAGATCGGGGTCCAGCCCACGGTGTGACCGGTGTTCTCCGACGGAACGAGAGTTTCGGAAAGGGGCGCTCCCACTTGCAGTGTGAATGTCATGTTCTTGTTCGACGCATCAGCCAGCGGTAGCGAACAGTCGCCGAAGATGTTCCGCTCCGGATCGGTCTTGCGGGTGCCGAAGTGGCCGGACAAGGTCATGTCGAGCAGTTTGCAGCCGTCCAGCGTGCGCAATTCGGTCGCGGTGAGCGCCAGCGACGGATCATTCACCGGCTCCGGATGCCCGCTCGCGCCCGCCCACCGACTCGCCACCACACCGCATCCGGCCAGCACCAGCACCGCCGCCGCACCGGCTGCCAGCCACCGCAGCATCTCGCGCCGACGAGTCTGTATGTCTGCCAATTGATCCTGATACTTCGACTGCTTCTCGGCGGTCCGCGCCCACCATTCCGAATCGGCGCGATGAGCGGCGATCCGCTCGCGCACCGGCTCCGGCCACACCGGTTCCGCGGTGATGGCGGTGGTGGCCGTGAGCACCTCCTCGACAGTGGGGCGCTGCGCGGGATCCTTCGCTAGGCAGGCATCGACCAGCCCGCGCAGAGAGGACGGCACGCCTGCGGTGTCGGGGGCCGAATGCGCGATGGCGTAGAGGATCTGCGGCGTCGACGTACCCGGGAAGGGCCCCGAACCCGTTGCCGCGAGGGTCAATACGGCTCCGAGGGAGAACACGTCTGTGGCCGGGGAGACCGGGCGGCCTTCCGATTGCTCTGGTGAGGTGTAGCCCGGAGAGCCGATGAGCTGGCCGGTCATGGTCAACTGCCCATCGGCCTGCTCCACCCGGGAGATGCCCAGATCGATCACCCTGGGCCCCTCGGGCGTCAGCAATACATTGCCGGGTTTGAGGTCTCGGTGCACGAGACCGGCGCGATGGATCTCCACCAGCGCCGAGGCCAGGCCCGCAGCCAGCAGTCGCAGACCCCCCAGATGCAGCGGCCCACTCTCTTCGACCACGGCCCCGAGATCCGGGGCTGCGATGTACTCCGTTGCCAGCCAGGGATTCTCCGGATCGGCACTGTTGTCGACCACCGCGGCGGTATACGCGCCGGTGATCATCCGTCCGGCTTGCACCTCGCGTTCGAAGCGCGCTCGGAACTCCGGATCGCCTGCCAGATGCCGGTGAATCTGTTTGACCGCCACCAGTCTTCCGGTCGGAGTGCGACCCAGGAACACCCTGCCCATACCGCCCTGGCCGATCACCGTGAGCAATCGATTCTCACCGAGCCACTGCGGATCCTGCGGCATGAGCGGCTTCATCGCGAGCCTCCATCGGAAAGCACCGCGTCCTCGGCGGCGGCCAATCGGCGCACATCGATATCGGTATTGCTGTAGACCTTGGCCACGTACTCGCCTCGGGTGATCAGGCAGCGGTATCGGGACGCGTCGGCCGAACGCGGGTTCGGTTGCTTCAATTGCGCACAGCTGATCGAATCCCGTTCCGCCACACCCGGCATCGGGGCGTAGTCCGTTTGCGTGGCCTCGATGAGATGCCGGGTGAACTCGTCGGCGGCGGTGTTATCGCGCAGTCGGTACAGCATCTTGTTGTAGGACACCGCGATCGAGGTCATACCCCGCGAACTGTTCGCCTCGAAATCCGCTGCCGGTTTGGCGGAGGCCGCGGCGAAAGCGCGCGTGCTGTAGACAGCGAAGCTGTGCTCATCCGGGGTGTAGTCATCGGTCTTGACCAGTCGTGGCAGTAGGCCGTCCGGATCCAGACGCAAGTTCGGCAGGTCGGATGCCGGTGTGGGAGTGAATCTTTCGAGCGCGGACAGCTGCACCTGCAGGGCCTTGGCAACCTGCTGGGCGAGCTTGCCGAAATCCGGCTCCGGGAGTTCGGCGAACACCCGGATGACGACCGATTTCCAGGAGATCCAACTGCCCAGGGTCGGCACCCCGGGCCGCCAATGGTTGATGGCGGCCGGATAGGCGTCCAGGCCGACCGGAACGTTGTCGGAGTTTGTCAGGAAATCCGCATGCTCCATATCGCGGGCCGCCGCCGCAGCCGTCTGCTCATCGGGAAACGCGAGTAGCGAGACGGCCAGGAACTTCTTCGTGGTCTCCGCCGGATCGAACGGCTTGTTCCCCGCCAGCGCGCTGTACCCGCCGAGAATCGAATACCCCTGAAGCGCGGTTCGTTGCGGCCCGGACAGCGTGCTGTCGTCGATACCCGTGCTGTCCACCAGCACCCCGCCCCCGCGCCCCGCCGTGAGATCCGGATCGACCTCGTTCCCGAGCACGATGCGCTCACCCAGCCGCAGTGATTCCGCGAGAATGCCGCGCGCCCGGCTGGGCCGCTGATCGAAATCACCGCCGATCCGATGCGTGGGATACGAGCCGTAATCGACCGCATCACCCGAATTGCCACCGCAGCCGCCGACCAGCAGCACCACACCTATTGCGGCAACGGCGAATCGACCCGACCTGAACCGCATAATCCCCCCACACCGCCTCGACGGTGGTTCCCTCCCGATCTGTATGAACTCGGACGAACCTAGCATCGGCCGCCCGATGAAGCCATCGGGCGGCCGGGAGAGGGGGACTGCCGGAACTCAGACCAGAGTGCGCTCGGCGACAATGGCCGCGGCTACGCGCTGGCCCATGCGAACCGCGCCGTCGACGTGCTGGAAGCCGTGGCCCGCGAGGTCCGAACAGGCGAAGTGCATGGGGCCGATGGGGTCGCGGTGGTCGTGGCCGTAGCGGGTCATACCGCCGAAGTCGAAGCTGACGCCGTAGGCGCCGCGGGTCCATTCCTCACTGCCCCAGTCGGATTCGTAGAAGACGACGGGGTTGGCGGCTTCGGGGCCGAGGTAGCGGACCAGGCAGTCCAGGGCGGCGGCCTTGCGCTCGGCCGGGCCCATGGCGAAGTAGGCGTCGGCCTGTTCGTGTGCGATGAAGCCGACCATCGCGCCGTTGTCCACGCCGTGGTTGGTGTTGTCGTAGACCTCCGACACCATGTCGGTATCGCTGAAACCTGTTCCGGACAGGCCCTTTTCGCGCCAGAACGGGGTCTCGTACACCGCGTGCACCTTGACCACGAAACCGAAGGACATGTGCTGGTACATCTGGTGGCGGCGGCGCGGCATCGGGGGATCGAAGCTGATGCCCGCGTACTGGGTCGGCGGCACGGCCAGCACCACGCGGCTCGCGCGCACCTCGAGATCGCCGTCGGCGAAGACGGTCACGCCCGCATCGGACCACTGGATCTTGCGCACCGGCGCGCCCAGATGCACATCCGCGCCCAGCGAGGCCGCCAGACGTTGCGAAACCTGTTGCATACCACCGATAACGCGCTTGTCGAGCATGAAGGTGTCGGTGGCGAGCGCGGTGTAGGAGCCCTGCGCGGCGGCCATATGCAGCGCCTGGAGCGTGGAGAAGGTGTGCGCGGGCTTGGTCAGCATGGCGCCGGCGACGAAGAACGAGACGGTCTCGCGGGCGTACTCGTTATCGGACTGGCGCTCCAGCCAGATGCTGAACGGCACCGAATCCAGTTCCGCCGCTTGCGGATGCGCCCACGGCTCCCATGCGCCGACCTCGGCCGCGAGGCCGTCCAGCAGCGCGATGAGCCGATCGATCTCGGCCGCGGTCTCGGCGGGCGCGGGGAATACGTCACCGGTGAACTGCTGCCGGGTGCCGTCCGCCGCGAGGTACACCGACTCGCCGTCGCGGTACCGGGAGAAGGTCCGCAAACCGAGTTCCTCGACCAGCGCCAGCGCGGCGGTGTGGTGTGGGGACAGCCACTGGCCGCCGATCTCGATCATGGCGCCTTCGATATCACCGGTCCAGGTCCGGCCGCCGACCCGATCGCGGGCTTCCAGCACGGCCACCGTGAGGCCGGCCTTGCGCAGTTCGGCGGCGGCCGTCAGACCGGACGGTCCGGCACCGACGATCACGACGTCACGAGTGATGACAGCCACGAGAGCTCCTTACCGATACATTCGGAAACTTCGGATAACCCGAAGGTTGCTACTTCAGTATGTGCGCGTGATCACGATTGTGCCCACGCCGTTTCGGTGAGCCGGCCCGCCCCTCATTCGCCACTTCGGCGTGCGCGGGCCGGATCACCTGCTGACCTCGGCGCTGGTCAGCGAGCCGGAAGCGGCTCGTTCTGGGTAATGCAGTGGATGCCGCCGCCGCGAGCGAAGATCTCCCGGGCGTCCACGGTCACAATGGTGCGGCCCGGGTACACCCGGGCCATGATCTCGGCGGCCTCGGCATCGTTCGGATCGTCGAACCCGCAGAGGATGACCGCGCCATCGCAGACGTAATGGTTGATATAGCTGTAGTCCACGAAGCCCTCCTCATCCCGCAGCGTGCGCGGGGCGGGCACCGGGATCACCTCGAAAGGCGTTCCGGTGGACGAGGTCTCGGCGGCGAACTGCTTCATGAGTTCGCGGCTCAGCTCATGATCGGGGTGCTCGGGATCGCGCTGATCGTGCACCAGCACCACACCCGGCGACGGCAGCGCCGCGACGATATCGGCGTGCCCGCGGGTGCCGAAGCGCTGCGAATCCCGCCACAGTCCGCGCGGCAGCCAGATCGCGGTATCGATGCCGATGGTGCGGCGCAGTTCGGCCTCGACATCCGCCCGGGTCAGGCCGGGATTGCGGAAGGGGTCCAGCTGTACGGTCTCGGTCAGGATGACCGTGCCCGCACCGTCGACCTGGATACCGCCGCCCTCGTTCACCAGCGGTGAATCGATGACCGGCACCCCGGCCGCCTCGGCGACGGCCCGGCCGATCTTCGAGTCGTTGTCCCAGCGTGCCCAATCCTGTTGTCCCCAGCCATTGAAGACCCAGTCCACGGCCGCGACGGAACCGTCGGCGGCGTGCACGAAAGTGGGCCCGATATCGCGCATCCAGGCGTCATCGAGCGGCGCTTCGAGAATGTCGATCGCACCGGAGAGTTGCTGTTTCGCGGCACCGATATCGGCCGGATCGACCACCATGGTCACCGGCTCGAATTCGGCCACCGCATGCGCCACCGCGGTCCACGCCGCGCGCGCCTCATCCACCGCTTCGGGGGTCGCGGTGATCTCCGAACCGGCAGGCGGGAACGCCATCCAGGTCCGGCGATGCGGTGCGTGCTCGGCGGGCATCCGCCAATTCGATTGATTACCAGCGGAACTCATCACGCCCTCCCGAACGGGTGCGCGCGATCGACCGGCTCGGTCAGCCGGGCGTAGGTGTCCGGTCGGCGGGTCTCCAGGAACGGGAACAGCGTCAGCCAATCCTTGCGCTGATCCAGATCCAGATCCGCCACCAGCACCGCGGACTCGTCGCGCGGGGCCTGCACCAGCACGCGGCCGTACGGATCGGAGATGAAAGACGAACCGTAGAAGGTGATCTCACCTTCATTGCCGTACCGGTTGGGCACGATCATGAAGGTGCCCGCGGTGATGCCATTGCCGACGATCACGTGCTGCCACAGCGGCTGGGTATCGAAGGCGGGGAACGACGGCTCGGAGCCGATCGCGGTCGGATAGACGATGATGTCCGCACCGGCGAGCGAGTACATCCGGGCGACCTCCGGGAACCATTCGTCCCAGCAGGTCGGCAGGCCGATGCGCAAATCGCCGAGATCGGGATGGCTGTGCGGCCGGTACGCCTCCTCGGTCGCGGGGCCCGCGCGGAAGTAGGTGTCCTCGTAGTACCCGTCCGTCACCGGAATGTGCAGCTTGCGGGTGCGCCCGACCAGCTCACCGGTGGGCGACACCAGGATCGCGGTATTGAACCCCAGACCGTCGCCCTGATCGGCGTGCTCGTACAGCGAGGCGTGCACGAAGACGCCGTGCTCGATGGCCGCCTTCGCCGCGAAGGTGAAGGTGGGTCCGGTGGCCAGATCTTCGGCATCCGCACCGGGATTCGCGCCACCGCGCTCGAAGGCCGGGTACTTGCTGAACGTCACCTCGGGCAGGAAGACCGCCTTGGCGCCCAATTCGGCGGCCTTGGCGATGCCCTCGTTCAGTTCGGCGCGCACGGCCTCGGCGTCGGCCTGCCAGCGATGCTGCACCAGGGCCACCCGCAACGGCGTCCGTGCCGGTGCGTCGACCCGCGCGTGCGAGACGGGCGGTTCCAGACAGGTGATGACATTCATGACTACTCCGGATCTTCTCGAAGTGGACTGGGGGAGAAGTGTTTTCGCTACAGCGAGCTCAGATGCGGTTCCGGCACCACCGGCATGGGATCACCGGACACCGCGCGCGGCAGCGTCTTACCGCGGAAGTACTCCGGCTGCCGCCAGCGCAGCACCAGCATGAGCACCGCGCCCAGCGCCAGAATCCCGAAGCCCAGGTAGAACACCAGGCCGATGCCGAAAATCGAAGCGCCGCTGCCGACTTCGGGCTTGAGGCTCTCACGCACCGAGATGCAGAAGACGATCAGCAGCATGGAGCCGCCCAGCAGGGGGAACAGCAGCTTGAACACGAAATCGCGCACCGAGGCGAACCAGCGCTTGCGGAAGTACCAGACGCAGGCGAACGCGGTGATGCCGTAGTACCAGCAGATCATGATGCCAAGGGCCGCAATGGTATCCAGCAGCACATGCTCGGAAAGCAGTGCGGTGATGGCGTAGAAACCGCCCGCCACGACCGCCGCCACGGCCGCGCCGAAACGTGGCACCTGATACACCGGATGCACCGTGGCGAACCGCTCCGGCAGCGCCTTGAAGGTGCCCATGGCCAGCATGGCGCGGGCGGCGGGCAGGAAGGTGGCCTGCAGACTGGCAATGGTCGAGACCAGCACCGCCAGGAACAGCAGCAGCTCACCGGCTCCGCCCATCACGGGCTGGGCCAGGGTGCCGAAGACATTGTTCTTCGCGTCCGGACTGCCCAGGCCGATACCGGTATCGCCGACACCGGCGTACCACATGAGCGCGACGGCCAGCAGCAGATACGTGCCGAGCACGGTCAGGATGGACAGCAGTCCGGCGCGGCCGGGTGTGCGCTTGGGGTCCTTGCATTCCTCACCGAGGGTCAGCGCGGTATCCCAGCCCCAATACATGAAGACAGAACCGATCAGGCCGATCGCGAACGCGCCCAGCGTGAGTCCGGTGAACGGGTTGAACCAGTCGATATCGAAGCTCAGGCCGGACGGGCCGTCGCCGGTGATGGCCTTGCTCAGTGCGATGCCCGCGAACAGCAGCAGCACGATGAGCTGGAAGCCGACGAGTACATACTGTGCACGCTCACTGGAACTGATCCCGCGACTGGCCGCCCACCCGGCCGCGGCCAGGAAGGCCAGCGTCGTCGCGATATTGATCAGCTTGTTATCGCCCAGCGTCGCAATGTATTCCGAGTGCACCAGCCGCCCGATGAACAGGTAGAGGAACTCCGCGCCAACGGCCGCGATATTGGCGAGCACGATGACGACCGCGATCACCGAACCCCAGCCCGCCATCCAGCCCATGTACGGGCCGAGCGAACGAGCGGACCAGGTGAAGGACGCGCCGCAGTCCGGGGTTTCGGCGCTGAATTCGCGATATGCGTAGGCCGCCAAGAACATTGGAATGAAACCCGCGATCAGCAGCGCGGGCATTTTCAGCCCGACGGCGGCGACGATCAGGCCCATGGAGGCGGTGGTGGTGTAGGCGGGCGCGATGGACGCGATACTCAGGATCGCACCGGAGAAGGTACCGACCTTGTTGGTGGCCAGGCCCTTCCCGCTTGCGGGGGTGGTATCACGCGACGGCACTGTCGCCTCGGAGGCATTCTGCACGAGCATCCAAGCTCCTCGTGTTGGGTCTGGTGGTGCCGAAAGCCCCGCTGCTCAGCGATACGGACAGACAACGCCACCGCGCCACGGTGGTGAACCGGAACCCGGCGGGTGAGCGCCGGAAACCGGGTGGGCGCCGAATCCGGCGCAGGGGCCGGGGCGCCGATGACGTCAGCGGGTCAGCGCGACGTATTTGGTATCGAGGTATTCGTGGATCCCCTCTGATCCACCCTCGCTGCCCAGCCCGGACTGCTTCATACCGCCGAACGGGGCCGCCGGATCGGAGATGACGCCCCGGTTCACGCCGACCATGCCGGCGTCCAGGGCATTCGAAACACGCAGGGCCCGATCCAGATCCCGCGTGTAGAAGTAGGCGGCCAGACCGTATTCGGTGTCATTGGCCGCGGCCACGACATCGTCCTCGGTATCGAAGCCGTAGATGGCGGCGACCGGGCCGAAGATCTCCTCGCGGTGCATGCGCGCGCTGCGCGGCACCCCGTCGAGCACGGTCGGCTGGAAGAACCAGCCGGGACCGTCGATGGCCTTACCGCCGGTGCGCACCACCGCGCCCGCCGCGACCGCGTCGTCCACCAGTGCGGCAACCGAATCGCGCTGCCGCTCATTGATGAGCGGGCCGGTGTCCACACCGGACTCGTGGCCGGGGCCGACGCGTAGTGCGCCGATCTTCTCGGCGAGCTTGGTCGCGAACTCCTCGCGGATCGAATTGTGCACGTAGATGCGGTTCGCCGCGGTGCACGCCTCGCCGCCATTGCGCATCTTGGCCGCCATGGCACCGGCGAGCGCCTGCTCCAGATCGGCGTCCTCGAACACGATGAAGGGGGCATTGCCGCCCAATTCCATCGACGTGCGCAGCACATTGTCGGCGGCCTGGCGCAGCAGCAGCTTGCCGACCCGGGTGGAACCGGTGAAGGTCACCTTGCGCAACCGGGAATCCGCGAGCAGCGGTGCGGTGATGGCGGCGGCATCGCTGCCCGGCACCACCGACAGCACGCCCTCGGGCAGACCGGCCTCGGCGAAGATCCGGGCCAGCGCCAGCATGGTCAACGGGGTGTCCTCGGCGGGCTTCACGATCACCGTGCAGCCCGCGGCCAGCGCGGGGCCGATCTTGCGAGAACCCATGGCCAGCGGGAAGTTCCACGGCGTGATGGCCAGGCACGGGCCGACCGGCTGCTGGGTGACCAGAATGCGGCCGGTCCCGGCGGGGGATTCGGTGTAGCGGCCGCCGATGCGCACCGCCTCCTCGCTGAACCAGCGCAGGAATTCACCGCCGTAGGCGACTTCACCGCGCGCCTCGGCGAGGGTCTTGCCCATCTCCAAGGTCATCAGCAGCGCGATTTCCTCGGTGCGATCGGTCAGGATCTCCCAGGCGCGGCGCAGAATCGCCGAACGCTCACGCGGAGCCGTTGCGGCCCAGGCGGATTGAACCCGGACGGCCGAGTCCAGCGCGCGCAGGGCATCGTCGCCATTGCCGTCGGCGACCTCGGTGAGAATCTCACCGCTCGCCGGATTGCGCACCGCGAAAGTGGCTTTCGAGGCGGCGGGCGCGGATGCGCCGTCGATCCACACACCGGTGGGGATGAGGCCGCTGATCCGGTCGTACTCCAACATCGTTCTCCCTGAAGGTGTTCAGCCCGCGAGGTCGCTGATCGCGGTGCACAGCACCGTCAGCGCCTCGTCGAGTAGGTCGTCGCCGATCACCAGCGGGGGCAGCAGGCGGATGACATTGCCGTAGGTGCCGCAGGTCAGGGTGATGACACCCTGCTCCAGGCAGCGCTTGGCGATGGCGGCGGTGAGCGCGGCATCGGGCTCGGTGGTGCCGGGGCGGACGAACTCCAGCGCCAGCATGGCACCGCGGCCGCGCACCTCGCCGATGGCCGGAACCTGTTGCGCGAGTTCGGTGAACCGGGCGGTGGCGACCTCGCCGATATGCCGGGCGCGAGCGGGCAGATCATGTTCGCGAATGGCGTCGATGGCGGCCAGCGCGGCGGCACACGCCACCGGATTGCCGCCGTAGGTGCCGCCCAGGCCACCCGCGTGCACGGCGTCCAGCAGATCCGCGCGGCCGGTGATGGCCGAGAGCGGCATGCCGCCCGCGATGCCCTTGGCCATCGTGATGATGTCCGGCACAACGCCTTCCGCCTCGCAGGCGAACCAGTCGCCGGTGCGGGCGAAACCGGTTTGCACCTCATCGGCGATGAAGACCACGCCGTTCGCGCGGGCCCAGTCGACCAGGGTCGGCAGGAAACCCGGCGCGGGAACGATGAATCCGCCCTCGCCCTGAATCGGCTCGATGATGATGGCCGCGAGCTGATCCGCGCCGATCTGCTTCTCGATGCGCGAGATCGCCTCGCGGGCCGCCGTCACGCCGTCCAGCCCGCCATCGCGGAACGGGTACGACATCGGCATGCGGTACACCTCGGGGGCGAACGGGCCGAAATGCGCCTTGTACGGCATGTTCTTGGCGGTCAGGGCCATCGTGAGATTGGTGCGGCCGTGGTACGCGTGATCGAAGGCGACCACCGCGGTGCGGCCGGTGGCCAGGCGCGCCACCTTGATGGCGTTCTCCACCGCTTCCGCACCGGAGTTGAAGAGCACGCTGCGCTTCTCGTAATCGCCCGGGGTGAGCGCGGCCAGCTCCTCGCAGACCCGGATGTACGCCTCGTACGGGGTCACCATGAAGCAGGTGTGCGCGAACCGCTCGATCTGCTCCTGCACCGCCGCAACGACTTTCGGATGCGAGGCACCGACGTTGGTGACCGCGATACCGGCCGCCAGATCGATGAGCGAATTACCGTCCACGTCCACGATGACGCCGCCGTCGGCATCCGCGGCGTACACCGGCGCGGTGGAACCCACACCGGCCGCGACGGCGGCCTTGCGGCGCGCGGCCAGCTCCTGCGAGCGCGGGCCCGGCAGGGCGGTGTTCAGCACCCGCTGCTGCGGGAGCCGGTAGCTGATCTCGGTCATTGAAAATCCTTCTGCGGAAAGAGGTTCGAGGGTTCGCGAGGCGCGCGGTCAGTCGTGCGCGCTCATCACATGCTTGATGCGGGTGTAGTCCTCCACGCCGTACGCCGACAGATCCTTGCCGTAGCCCGACCGCTTGAAACCGCCGTGCGGCATCTCCGCCACCAGCGGGATATGGCAGTTCACCCAGACCGCGCCGAAGTCCAGCGCGGCCGAAACGCGCTGCACCACACCGTGATCCCGAGTCCACACACTCGAGGCCAGGCCGTAGTCGACATCGTTGGCGAGCTGGATCGCCTCGGCCTCATCGGCGAAGGACTGCACGGTCAGGACCGGGCCGAAGGTCTCCTCCTGCACGATCGGATCGTCCTGGCGCACACCGGTGATGACGGTCGGCGCGAGGTAGAAGCCGGTATCGCCGACCCGGGTGCCACCGGTCGCGATGGTGGCGTGCGCGGGCAGCGCCGCGAGTTTGCCGGTGACGGATTCGAAGTGTCGAATGTTGTTCAGCGGGCCGTACGCGGCATCCGGATCATCGGGCAGGCCGGGCTTCACGGACTCGGCCTTCTTCACCAGCGCGGCGACCAGATCGTCATGCAGCGATTCGTGCACCAGGACGCGGGTCGCGGCGGTGCAGTCCTGCCCGGCGTTGAAGAACGCGGCATCGCCGATGCGCTCGGCGGCCAGGGCCAGATCCGCGTCACCGAAGACGACCACCGGGGCATTGCCGCCCAGTTCCAGATGCGCCCGCTTGACCTGTTCGGCGGCGGCCGTGGCAACCGCGATGCCCGCGCGCACCGAACCGGTGATGGCCACCATGTCCAGGCGCGGATGGCTCACCAGTGCCGCGCCGCTGACGGCGGTGCCGAGCACCACATTGAGGACGCCGTCCGGGAGGATGCCCTTGGTCAGTTCGGCCAGCACCAGGGTGCTGCCGGGGGTGGTGTCACTCGGCTTGAGCACCACGGTGTTTCCGGTCGCCAGCGCGGGGCCGATCTTCCAGATGGCCATCATCAGCGGGTAGTTCCACGGGGTCACCTGGCCGATCACACCGACCGGTTCGCGGCGCACGTATGAGGTGAAACCGGGCATGTACTCGCCCGCGGACTTGCCTTCCAGCCCGCGTGCGGCGCCGGCGAAGAAGCGGAGATGGTCGGCTCCGACGGCGACCTCCTCGGAGGCCACCAGATGCTTGGGCTGGCCGGTGTCGCGGCACTGCGCCTCGACCAGGCGGTCGGAATTGGCTTCGATGGCGTCGGCCAGTTTGAGCAGGGCGGCCTGACGCTGACTGGGGGTGGTGGCCTTCCACGCGGGGAAGGCGGCGGAGGCGGCGGCGACTGCGGCATCGATATCGGCCTGCCCGGAAATCGGGCTGATACCGGTCACCGATTCGTCCACCGGGCTGATCAGTTCGAACGACTCCGATGCGGTCGCGGGTACGAACCGGCCGTCGATGTAGTTCCGAAGCATCTCAGTCATGTGTGCCCGATCTCGTTCGAAGGAAGTGCTGTGCGGTTGCCAGTCAGTGTGCTGTGCGACACACCCCCGCGTCACCTGCCGGATCGGCGTGGAGGCAGAATCAGGTTTCGACAACTTGTCCAGTTTGCTACGGGAGAGCTGTGAACGCGGGAATTCCGGTCCGATGGATACTGTCCCAACCCGAGCTGGGACTGGTCCTCAAAGGCGGCGGAGACGGACTCGGGCGCGCCGTCACCCTGGTGCTCACCTCCGAGCTCACCGAACCGCAGCAGTGGATGTCCGGCGGGGAACTCGTGCTCACCACCGGAATGGGGTTGCCGCTCAGCCGTCCCGATCGGCTGCGCTATCTCCAGGATCTGTATCGGGCCGGAATCGCGGGACTCGGCTTCGGCGTCGGGCTCTCGCACGAGACCGTGCCCGAGGATCTGGTCGAGGCCGCGGATCAGTGCGGGCTGCCACTGTTCGAGGTGCCGCTGCCGACGCCGTTCGGCGCGATCACCAAGAAGGTGATGCAGCGGCTCGCCGAACAGGAATACGAGAAGGTGCTGCGCGCCTCCCGTGCGCAACCGCGCATGACCCGGGCTGCCATTCAGGGAGTGCGGGCGGTGATCCGGGAGTTGTCGGCGGCTTTATCGGCCACGGTGCTGGTGGTCGGGGCAGACGGTGTGATTGCCGAGGCGCATCCGCGGCAGCCTGCGGTCGAGATACTCGACCGCATCCGGGAGTTCCTGGCCACCCGCAGCGATGCGGTCGGCAGTGGGGCGATACAGCTGCCGACCGGGCAATACATTGTGCTGCAAGCCATTACGGCCGGACATACGGTGCACGGATACCTCGCGGTGGTGACCGCCGGTGCGATCGGCTCGGTGGATCAGGTGCTGCTCGGCCATGCCAGCTCACTGCTCGCCCTCGACTTCGAGAAGCCCGCACGACTGCGCATCGCGCAGAACCGCTTGAATTCCCAGGCCATGGCGATGCTGCTGGACGAGCCCGGAGATCCGGACATCATGTGGCAGCATCTGGCGGCCGCCGCCGACCGCACCGGACGCGTGCGCGCGCTGGTAATGCGGTGTGCCTCCGCGCCGGTGGCTAAACAGGCGCTGGAAACCGTTGATGCGCAGTTGCATCCGCAGAATCGGCAGCTCTTCGCGCATCTGACCGGGGATCGGGTCGCGGTGCTGCTCCCGGGCTCCGACACCGACGCCACCGCCGAACAACTGCTCACCGGAATTCCCGCTGAAGTCCGGGCCACCTTGCGCGCCGGGCTCAGCGCCCCACATCCATTGCGCCGCTTCAACGCCGCCATCGAACACGCCGAACTCGCCGCCTCCGCAGCGCTGCCAGGTGCGCGCCCGCTCGAGCTCGCGGCGCTGGCGGGCCATGCGCTGCTTGCCTTCCCGGAGGCGCAACGCGTGCTGAGCGCCGTCTCCGAAGCCATGCTGCAACCCCTCGTCGACTACGACGAACGGCACGGCACCGACCTCATCACCTCGCTGCGCGCGTACCTCGAAGCGCACGGACAATGGGAAACCGCCGCCAACGCCCTTGGCGTCCACCGCCACACGCTGCGCAGCCGAGTCGCGAAAATCGAATCCGTCCTCGGCTGCCAGCTGGATCAAGCTCTGGTCCGCGCCGAACTTCTCCTGGCGGTCATCGCCCGCCGTTGATCCACTTGAGCTCGTACCATCCGGGGGTTGGGTCAGCCGCTTGAACACTTTCGCGGCGTTGGACAGCCTCGGAAGTTAGAGCGTTGCGGCCGTGGCCAATTCGGCGTTGACCACGCAGAGGCGGGCGATATCGACTGTGTCGGAACGTTGTAGTTGGCCGACGAGTTCGATCAGGCGGGTCGCGGCCTGGGTGTCCTTCCATGCGGTGACATGGTCGCGGGCCGAATCGCCGGGGGTGGCTTCGGAGAGGACGGCCGCCACCAAAGCGTGCCAGCGGGATTGGAGTTCGTCGGCCAGGACGGCGGCGGCGAGGGTTTCCCAATGATCGGAGGTGCGGACGGTGGCGAAAGTCGTTGCCAGCCAGTCCAGGCCGATCAGTTCGCCCAGTTCGCGGTAGGTCTGGGCGACCAGGGCGACCGGCAGGCGAGTGCGGCGGGCCGTATCGCTCAGGGGGAGGGCCTGGGCGAGTAGGCGCAGGTTGGCCAGGTCTCGGCCGGAGTGGCCGCCCGGGCGGGGGAGTACCGCGATCAGTTCCGCGACAAGCGGTGCATGGCGGTCGATTTCGGTGGACCAGGAATCGTCGGAGCGGTGGGTGAGCAGCCAGGCGGTGGACTGTTCCACCGCGTCCTGGATGCCCTTGAGCACGCCCATGCGGACCTGGGGGGAGACGCCCGGCAGGGCCAGGGCGTCGCGCCACCAGCGGTCCACATCCAGCACCGTGTCGATTACGGTGCAGGCCAGCACGATCTGCGGGGTGCCCGCGCCGATGCGCTCCTCCAGGCGATGGATCAGGCCGGGGCCGACCCGATTGATCACCTGGTTGGCCGCTGCCACCGCGACGATCTCGCGCGCCACCGGATGCTCGTTGAGCAGCCGTTCGCCCAGCAGCGTGCGAATGCGCTCCGGGAAATAGCCCGCCAGGGTTCCGGATACGACCGCATCGTCGAGGGCGTCCGAGGCCAGCAGTTCATCGCGGACCAGGTTCTTGGCCGTGGCCAGCAGCACCGCGATCTCCGGGCGCACCAGACCCTTGCCCGCGCGACGGCGGGCGGCGAGTTCGGCCCGGGTGGGCAGGAATTCGGCGGCGCGATCGAGATCGGTTGCCTGCTCCAGGTTTTCGATCAGGCGGCCGTGCCGGTCGATGAGGAAGGGAGCGTGCGCCTCGGCCAGGCTGATGGCAAGGGCCTGGCGATCGCAATCGGCGAGCACCGCGCGGGCCACGGCGTCGGCATTGGCGGCGAGCAGCTTATTGCGCTCGGCGACCGTCGAAAGACCCTCCGCCACCGCGGAATCCAGGGCGATCTTGAGATTCACCTCGCGGTCGGAGGTGGCGACGCCCGCCGCGTTATCGATGAAATCGGCGTTCACCTTGCCGCCCGCGACGGCGAATTCGATGCGGGCCTGCTGGGTCAGCCCCAGATTGCCGCCCTCACCGATGACTCGGCAGCGCAGGCGGTCGGCGCTCACCCGCACCTCGTCATTGGACGGGTCGGCGACCTCGGCGTCGAGTTCGCCGCCGGCCCGCACATAGGTGCCGATACCGCCGTTGAACAGCAGATCGACCTCCGCGCACAGCATTGCCCGAATCAGTTCCGGCGCGGGCAATTCCGTTGCGGTGACATCCAATCGGCGACGCACCTGCGGGGAGAGCGGAACCGATTTCGCGGTGCGCGGCCAGACGCCGCCGCCCTCGGAGATCAGCGTCGGATCGTAATCCGCCCAGCTGCTGCGCTCCAGGGCCGCCAGGCGGGTGCGCTCCTTGAACGACAGCACCGGGTCCGGATCCGGATCGAGGAAGATGTGCCGGTGGTCGAAAGCGGCGACCAGGCGGATGCATTCGGTTTCCAGCATGCCGTTGCCGAAGACATCACCCGACATATCGCCGATGCCGGTCACCGTGAACGGCTGCACCTCGGGATCGATGCCGAGTTCGGCGAAATGCTGGCGGATCGAACGCCACGCGCCGCGCGCGGTGATGCCGAGCGCCTTGTGGTCGTAGCCCGTCGAACCGCCCGAGGCGAAAGCGTCGCCCAGCCAGAAACCACGGTCCACCGCAATGGAATTCGCGAGATCGGAGAAGCGCGCGGTGCCCTTGTCCGCGGCCACCACCAGATACGAATCGGGATCGTCGTAGACCACCGTATGCGCGGGCGGGGTGCTCACGCCCTCGACGATATTGTCGGTGACATCGAGCAGGCCGCCGATGAACGCCGCGTACGCGCGCTCCACCGACGCCGGATCGGTGACACCGCCGCGCACCACGAACGCGCCCTTCGCGCCCATCGGGACGATCACCGAATTCTTCACCGTCTGGGTTTTCATCAAACCCAGTACCTCCGTGCGGAAATCGTCGACGCGATCGGACCAGCGCAGGCCGCCGCGCGCGATGACGCCGCTGCGCACGTGACTGCCCTCCACGCGGGTGGAATGCACGAAGATCTCGCGGTACGGGGTGATCGGACCGGTCAGCGACAGGCGTGACGGATCGATTTTGAACGCGGCGACCGCGCGATCGGGCTGGAACCAGTTGGTACGCAATACCGCTGTGCAAAATGTGGACAGGCCGCGCAGCAGTTGATCCTCGGGGAGTGTGGTCGCGGCTTCCATGCGGTGGCGGACTTCGGCTTCGGCCGCTTCCACCCGGTCGGTGCGATCCGGCAGCGCGGGATCGAAGCGGGCATGCCACAGCGTGACGAACGCACGCACGAAATCCGAATGCGCGGTGAGGATTTCGGCGATGCGCGGGCCGCCCAGACGCAGGCCCGCCTGCCGCAGGTAGCGGCAGGCCGCGCGCACCAGCACCACATCGCGCCAGGCCAGACCGGCCGTCGCGGTCAAACTGGTGAAGCCGTCGATCTCGAACTCGCCCTCGGCGGCGGCCAGGAAGGCCGCGGCCAGCAGCTCCGCCATCGGCTCGGTGAGCTCGAAAGCGGTGGGGCGGAAGGTGAATCGATGCTCGGCCGCATCGGCGCTCACCTCATGGGTGGTGACGTGCAGGCCCAGGGCGGAGAAGATCTCGATCAGCTCGGTGAGTGAGGCCGGAGCGCCCGGCCAGACCAGCCTGGCGCCCGGCGGCTGCGAACCAGGATCGAATTCCAGCCGCGGCGCGGCGGCCATCCGATCCTCGTCCAGAACGCCGACGGCTGCTCCGAGATGCATCTGCCTCAACTCCCTGCGCGTGACCCTACGGTTGTGGCAGTTAATCTGCCGCAAAGAGACGCAGGACACAGTGGACGAAAAGGAGCGGTGCGGTTCATGCGCCGCTCCGTTTCGTCCAGCAGGATTGAGTCAGCCGCGTTCTTATCAGCCGCCGTAGCGGCGGTGATCGGTGGCGAAATCATCGGCCACGGTGGCGGCGAGCTCCACGTAGGCGCGCTTGGTGTCCTTCGACAGGCGGGTCAGGTCGATCTCCGCGCCCTCACCCAGATGACCGTCGTACGGGATGATGTGCACCGCGCGGCAGCGCGACAGGAAGTAATCCCGCAGCTGATTGATCCCGACATTCGGGGCGCCCGGGCGCGGCAGGTTGATCACCACGACCGCATTGCGCACCAGATGGTCGTGCCCGTGCAGGGACAGCCAATCCAGCGTGGCCGCGGCACTGCGCGCGCCGTCGATCGCCGACGACGAGATCAGCACCAGCGAATGCGCCAGATCCAGTACACCGGCCATGGCCGAATGCATAAGTCCCGTACCGCAATCGGTCAGGATGATGTTGTAGAAGCGCTGCAGAATGCGTGCCACATTGCGGTACTCGTCCTCGCTGAACGCCTCCGAGGCTGCCGGATCACGTTCGCTCGCAAGCACTTCCAACCGGCTGCCGGCCTGCGAGGTATGCCGCCGCACATCCGAATACCGCGCGATCGTCGGATCCAGCAGCAGATCCCGCACGGTCGAGCGCGTCTGCAACGGCACCCGCTGCGACAGTGTGCCGAAGTCCGGATTCGCGTCCACCGCGATAACCCGGTCCCCGCGAATGGACGAGAAGATCGACCCCAACCCCATGGTCGTGGTCGTCTTACCCACGCCACCCTTCAAGGACAGCACGGCAATTCGGTAATCGCCGCGCACGGGCTGCCGAATCCGAGCCACCAACTCCTGCAGCCGCCGCTCCTCCGCGGACATCCCCGGATTGATGGCCCCACCGGTCGCATGGTGCACGGCCCGCCGCCACCCCGACCCGGCGGCCTTCTTCACCCGCCGCAACGGCACATCATCCAGCGAAGGCACCCCTTGCTGCCGCCCCACCCCGAACTGCAAAGGCGCAGCAGGCGGCACATACCCACCCGGCTGCTGCCCATACCCCGGCTGGCCATACCCCGCCGAGCCAGGCTGCTGTCCATACACCTCAGCCCCGGGCTGCTGTCCATACGCTTCAGTCCCGGACTGCTGCCCGTACGCTTCAGCTCCAGCTTGCTGCCCGTACGCCTGCGGCCCAGCCTGCTGCCCCTGCGTCACCGGCCCCTGCTGTTGCCCGTGCGCCTGCTGGGCATACCCCGGCGCACCCGGCTGTCCGCTACCTGCGCCGTTGTCCGCGGCTCCCGGCTGCGCAACTCCCCAGTTCGCCTGTCCGGCAGGCTCACCGGTCGGTTCCCGGCCGACTGCGCTCGACTCGTCGGCTCCGGTCCGCTGTCCATTCGGGGTCGCCTGCCCCTGGGCTCCGGTTCGCGGTCCTCCACTGCGATCGGCTGACCCGCCCGGAACTGTGCCGGGCTGCTGAGGCGCACCCCAGTTCGGTGTGGCGGCGGCCGGTGTCGGCTGCGACTGTCCGCTGTTGGGTCCCTGAGGCGCACCCCAGTTCGCCTGCCCCGAGGCGGGACCGGAATGCTCCTGGCCCGTCTGGAGATTGATGCCCATCGGACCGTCCGGGCCCCAATAGGGTTGCGCCGGTGCTTGATTCGCCGGTTGGACGTGGTTGACGCCCGGAAGCTGGTTGGCGGGCGGGAATTGGTGGGCGGGCGCGTTCGGCGCGGCCTGATCGGGCTGGGTCGCTCCATCCGGGCGACCCGGAGTGGGAGTGCCAGCGGGTGATGTTGGGGCGGTCGGGGGGACCGTCGAAGGGCCGCCGTTCGCAGCGGATCCGCCGGAATTCGGTGCGGCGGGGTCGCTTTCGACGAGCGCGGGGTTCTGTTGCCAGGTGTTCGGACCCGACAGCAAGGGGTTCGGAGCCCAGTTGGCCCCCGGTACCCGAGCCGAGCCGAGCGGTGAACGATCCGATGCCGCGGCAGGTGCGGAGGGCTGGTGCGTCGCGGGTCCCTGCGAACCGCTCTGCGCCGCCTGACCCGGCAGACGCTGCCCGACAGGTTGCGGGCGTTGACCCGGCAGACTCTGCCCGACAGGTTGCAGGGGTTGGCCTGGCAGACCCTGTTCGACGGGCTGCGGAAGTTGACCCGGCAGACCTTGTCCGATGGGCTGCGGGGGTTGGCCCGGCTGGCCCTGTCCGACAGGTTGCGGGGGTTGGCCCGGCTGGCCCTGTCCGACAGGTTGCGGGGGTTGGCCTGGCAGACCCTGTTCGGGGGCGTGCTGGGATGTTTGACCCGACAAGTTCTGTTCAGGAGTGTGGTGGGGCGGGTTGTGCTGCGGCGCAACGGGAGTGCCCTGCTGGGGTGACTGGGGTCCGCGATGCCAGGCGGCCATTCCCGGTGCGTCCGGGGGTGTCAGGACCGGCAGGCCGCCGGTGTGTGCGCCCTGGTGGGCTGGGCTGTGCGGGACCGGGCCGTGCGGGCCGGTTGCGGGGGCGTGCTGTGCGGCCGGGCCGTACTGCGGTGCAGGGGATCCGTGCGGGCCCGTCGTGGGTCCTGCTGGGGGCCACTGACCTCCGGTCGCGGGTCCTCCGGGTGTTGCGGAGGGACCCTGCGGCGGCGGTGTCTGATCAAGCCGCTCGGGTGCGCGTCCCTGCTGGGCGTCGGGTTGGTGGGGTCCGTGTCCTGGGCGGGAGGGTTGCTGCGGTCCGGGGGTGGATCCGTGCTGCGGATCCGTTGCGGGAGCCTGTGGTCCGGGCGGGGGAGCGGTGGGGGGACGCCAGGGGGGTGTCGCCGCCTGCGGTGCGTGGTCCGATGGGGTGACGGGGGCGGGGCCCGGGAGTCGGCTGGCTTGGGAATCGGCAGGTGAAGTCGGTTGTCCTGGAATGGATTCCGGGGTTGCCTGCAGTGCCGCGTCAATCGCTCGATGCCGGCCGGTGTTCGTATCCTCTTCGCTGTCTACGGGCAGGCCGGTGCTGGGTTCTCCGGAAGTCGGCGCTGCGCCCTGAGGTGAAGTCGGCGCTGCGCCCTGAGGTGAAGTCGGCGTTGCGCTCTGGGGTGTGGCCGGGTTGGGCCGCGAGGCGGTTCCCGGGGCGAGGGGGGTGTCGTGCACGGACCCGAGGCTGGGATCGGGCAAGCCGTTCGGCGCGGCATTGGGGGCCGCAGGGTTTCGAGGAGTGCCGTGGTCCGAGCCGGTCGGACCCTGCGCCGTCCCGGGCGTGGATTCACGCGGGGCTTCCGGAGTGGCTTGGTCCGGGCGCGGCGATGCGGGTGAAACCGGTACTCGGACAGTCATATCCGACGCGAAGGCGGGCCGTGCCGGTCCTCCGCCTGAATTGCCTTGTTCAGTCGGCGGATTCGCGGGCGTGGTCGGCCGGGGCGGCGCGAGGATGTCGTCCAAGGGAGTGCCGGGGACCGGGAAAGCCAGCGGGTCGGTGACGGCCGGTCCCTGCGGGAGCGGGCTTCCGCCACCGTGCGGCGGCGGTGGCAGTAGCGGCGACTCGGCCGCCGGGGCCGAGGTGCGCGGCGGGGCGAGGATGTCGTCCACCGATGTACCCGGGACCGGGAATGCCGGTGGCACAGCGGTATCCGAGGCCTGCCGATCGAGCGGTTCGCCGGGCGGATCGGATTGTTCGGCGTGCGTGGGTGACTCGGGCAGCGGCAGGCGTTGCCGGGCGTCCGGGGCGGGGGTGTGGGGATCGGGCTGGGCGCCGGGTCCTTCGAGTGGGGGCAGCCGCGGCGGGGCGGTGGGGGTCGCAGCTTCGGGCTGGTGCGGAGGGGGATCGGGAAGCGCGGGTCGCTGCCTGGTGATCTCGCTCGGGGAGGGCGGCAGCGGGGCGCGTGAGCTCGCCGCCGCGCTCGGCTCTTGCGGTGCGGGCGAATCGGACTGCTGCGTGGGTATCTGGGTGCCGGGCTGGGCGCTCTGCGGCGGCGAATCCGGGAGACCGGGCCGCGCCGGTGCGGCGTTGGCGGCGGGTGAGGTCGGCTGCGCCGGGGAAGGCGAATGCTGGTGGGGCGCATCGGGGATGGGGGGTGCGCCGTGCGGGGGCGGGGGGAGCGGGGTCGACTGGCGGGGCTGTCCGAAAGATGGCTGGGGTGCGCCGCGATGGGAGTCGGGGGCGGGCGGGGCGGAGAAGCGTGCGCCCGGGGGCTGTTGATCCGGGGCCGCGCCGTTGTTCGGGTGGGCGGGCAGATCGGTGCCGGGAGTGGTGGGGTTCGGCTCGCGGGCCGACTGGGGCGATGGTCCACGCTGTTCGGCGGGGGTGCGGTGCTGGGCATCCGGGGCCGGGGAGTGGTTGTCGCGCTGAGGGTTCGGCGGGGTGGTGAAGCGGCCGTTGCCGGGGGAGTCGAGTTCGGGGGTGATGGGGGGTGCGGGGAGGTGCGGGTCGGAGGTGGACCAGGGCTGGCGGGTGGGAGCCGGGTCGGTTTCCGGGGTGCTGTCCTTGCGGGATTTGCGACGGCCGAAGAGGCGGCGGGGCGACTTCTCCTCGGGGATGAGGTCGTCGTGCGGGAGGTTCTCCACGGGGGCTTCGTAGCCGGATTGGGAGACATCGCTCTCGGACAGCCATGGCGGAAGCATGGGGAGCCCGTCGTTATTGCGGCTCACATCAACCCCCGTGTGTTGCGCGGTCTGGCAGGACAGGCCGTAGTTTAGCGATCTCTCGCCGTGCCGTGCTCGGGCCTGCGCGAGCTCGCACCCACCCAGCTTGGCGGTAACCGATACAGACTGCCCCGTCCTGTGCTTCCCAACCCTGGGCCGAGCGTGTTCCAGCCCACCCCGAGCAGGGCGTATTTGGCCGCATCTGACGCAGCGGGTAGCATTGGTCGGCGGTGCACCTACCTGCTGGTTGTGGCATGTCCACATTCCGTGCGGATGAGCGACGCTCAGCGAGTATCGCACCCGGTCGCATGTAGTGCACGACTAACTACAGAGGCTGAAAGACGTGATGAGTTGAACCAACCAGGTTCAGCCTGAAACGGGATCGCGGAGGATATGGCGAAGAAGGAAGGGGCCATCGAGGTCGAGGGCCGGGTTATCGAACCATTGCCCAACGCGATGTTCCGGATTGAGCTGGAGAACGGTCACAAGGTTCTCGCGCACATCAGCGGCAAGATGCGGCAGCACTACATCCGCATTCTGCCCGAGGATCGCGTCGTCGTGGAGCTGTCGCCCTACGACTTGACCCGCGGTCGGATCGTCTACCGCTACAAGTGATTTGCCCCTAACCGGGCATAAGAGGCTTCCGGAGCTTTTCCGCTCCGGGTCTTCCCCGGCCATTAGGCCGGGGAAAAACTGTGTTCACGGCCAGTGAGCACACGGAACCAGATTGGATCTGACGTGAAGGTCAACCCCAGCGTCAAGCCGATCTGCGAGAAGTGCAAGGTGATCCGCCGTCACGGTCGGGTCATGGTGATCTGCGAGAACCTGCGCCACAAGCAGCGTCAGGGCTGATCTCGCCGCTGATCGTCGTAAGACGCTCAGCGCCGTGATCGCCGGGGGCAACCCCGGTCGCTCACCAGCCAAGCACCGAACGCGATTCGGATTGGCAGCAACACAGAAGTAACTCCCAACGCCAGTCGCCGTTGTCGAGCCCTGTAGAGGGCGGATGGCGGCCTTCCCCCGGTACGGAGGCCGGGGCCCCATTACGAGGGGACGGCCAGGGAGCAGACCTCCGCAACCATTAAGGAAATGCCACATGGCACGTCTGATGGGCGTCGATCTTCCGCGCGAAAAGCGCATGGAGATCGCGCTGACTTACATCTTCGGCATTGGTCGCACCCGCGCCAAGGAGATCCTGGAAGCCACCGGTGTCTCCGGTGACATCCGTTCCAAGGACCTCACCGATGAGCAGGTCACGGTTCTGCGTGACTACATCGAAAGCTCCGCTCTGAAGGTGGAAGGCGACCTGCGCCGCGAGGTTCAGGCCGACATCCGTCGCAAGATCGAGATCGGCTGCTACCAGGGCCTGCGTCACCGTCGTGGCCTGCCTGTGCGCGGCCAGCGGACCAAGACCAATGCCCGCACGCGCAAGGGTCCGAAGAAGACCGTCGCCGGCAAGAAGAAGTAGGGATAGCGCATGCCTCCGAAGAGCAGGACCTCGGGTCCGAAGAAGACTCAGAAGTCGCGTCGCCGGGATAAGAAGAACGTCCCGCACGGCCACGCGCACATCAAGAGCACGTTCAACAACACCATCGTGTCGATCACCGACCCGTCCGGCAACGTCATCTCTTGGGCGTCCTCGGGCCACGTCGGCTTCAAGGGCTCGCGTAAGTCGACCCCGTTCGCCGCGCAGCTCGCCGCCGAGAACGCTGCCCGCAAGGCGCAGGAGCACGGCGTCAAGAAGGTCGACGTGTTCGTGAAGGGCCCGGGCTCGGGCCGCGAGACCGCGATCCGTTCCCTCCAGGCCGCCGGCCTCGAGGTCGGCACGATCTCCGATGTCACCCCGCAGCCGCACAACGGCTGCCGTCCGCCCAAGCGGCGTCGCGTCTAAGCGGGAAGGAAAAGGTAGAGAATCATGGCTCGTTATACAGGCCCCATCACCCGCAAGTCGCGTCGCCTTCGTGTTGACCTCGTTGGAGGCGACCAGGCGTTCGAGCGTCGTCCTTACCCGCCCGGCCAGCACGGCCGCGCGCGGATCAAGGAATCCGAGTACCTCATGCAGCTGCAGGAGAAGCAGAAGGCTCGCTTCTCGTACGGCGTCATGGAGAAGCAGTTCCGCCGCTACTACGAAGAGGCGAACCGCCAGAAGGGTAAGACCGGCGACAACCTGCTGCGTCTGCTCGAGACCCGTCTGGACAACGTCGTGTACCGCGCCGGTCTGGCCCGTACCCGTCGTCAGGCTCGTCAGCTCGTCAGCCACGGCCACCTCGTGGTCAACGGCGTGAAGGTCGACGTCCCCAGCTTCCAGGTTTCCCAGTACGACATCATCGATGTCAAGGAGAAGTCGCTGGGCACGCTGCCTTTCCAGGTTGCGCGCGAGACCGTCGGTGACCGTCCCGTTCCGGGTTGGCTCCAGGTCGTTCCGGGCCGTCTTCGCATTCTGGTGCACCAGCTCCCCGAGCGTGCGCAGATCGATGTTCCGCTGCAGGAACAGCTGATCGTCGAGTTCTACTCGAAGTAATGAGGTGCGCTCAGCGCATCGCTGGTTGGTGCCCTGAATTGTTCAGGGCAGCAACATTTTCCAGTCGTGAGCGTCAAATAGCGGACGCTCGAAGGAGGAGAAATCCATGCTGATTTCACAGCGACCGACACTGACCGAAGAGGTTGTGTCCGAGAACCGGTCGCGGTTCACCATCGAACCGCTGGAGCCGGGTTTCGGTTACACCCTCGGTAACTCGCTGCGCCGCACGCTGCTGTCCTCGATCCCGGGGGCTGCCGTTACGAGCATTCGTATCGACGGCGTGCTGCACGAGTTCACCACGGTTCCGGGCGTGAAGGAAGATGTCACCGACATCATCCTGAACCTCAAGGGCCTGGTTGTCTCGTCCGAAGAGGACGAGCCGGTCACCATGTACGTCCGCAAGCAGGGCCCGGGCTCGGTCACCGGTGGGGACATCGTTCCCCCGGCCGGCGTGACCGTGCACAACCCGGACATGCACATCGCGACCCTGAACGACAAGGGCAAGCTGGAGATCGAGCTCGTTGTCGAGCGCGGTCGCGGCTACGTTCCTGCCGTGCAGAACAAGGCGTCGGGTGCGGAAATCGGCCGGATTCCGGTGGATTCGATCTACTCGCCGGTTCTCAAGGTGACCTACAAGGTCGAGGCGACTCGTGTCGAGCAGCGCACCGACTTCGACCGGCTCATCCTGGATGTCGAGACCAAGAACTCGATTTCCGCTCGGGATGCGCTGGCGTCGGCGGGTAAGACTCTGGTCGAACTGTTCGGTCTCGCTCGCGAGCTGAACGTCGAGGCCGAGGGCATCGAGATCGGCCCGAGCCCGGCCGAAGCGGATCACATCGCTTCGTTCGGTCTGCCGATCGAGGACCTGGACCTGACCGTGCGGTCCTACAACTGCCTCAAGCGCGAGGGTGTGCACACCGTCGGCGAGCTGGTTGCCCGCACCGAGTCCGATCTGCTGGATATCCGCAACTTCGGCCAGAAGTCCATCGACGAGGTCAAGGTCAAGCTGCATTCGCTTGGTCTGTCCCTCAAGGACTCCCCGGCCTCCTTCGATCCGTCCTCCGTCGTCGGTTACGACGCGGCGAGCGGCACCTGGAGCGACAGCGGTTCGTTCAGCGACACCGACAGCGGCGAGCAGGACTACGCCGAGACCGAACAGCTTTAGGCCGTATGGGGCGGGCGCCCCGGCGGTCTTAGACACAGGAGATTCCAATGCCCAAGCCCAAGAAGGGTGCCCGCTTCGGCGGGTCGGCGTCGCACCAGAAGGCGATCTTCGCCAACCTGGCCACGGCGCTCTTCGAGCACGGTCGCATCAAGACCACCGAGTCCAAGGCCAAGGCGCTGCGCCCCTATGCCGAGAAGCTTGTCACCAAGGCGAAGGCCGGCTCCCTTGCCGACCGTCGCGAGGTGATGAAGGTGATCCGCAACAAGGACGTCGTGCACTCGCTGTTCGCGGACATCGGCCCGTCGTTCGAGGGTCGCGAGGGTGGCTACACCCGCATCATCAAGACCATCCCGCGCAAGGGTGACAACGCTCCGATGGCGATCATCGAGCTGGTTCGCGAGAAGACCGTGACCAACGAGGCCGATCGTGCCCGTCGCGTCGCGGCTTCGCAGCAGGCCGAGACCCCGGTCACCGAGGCTCCGGCCGAGGAGACCGCCGCCGAGGTCGTCGCCGACGCTCCGGCCGAGGCCGCTGCCGAGGAGAAGAAGGAAGACTAGTCTTCCGTCTCATTCCATGAGGAAGCCCGCCGTCCCCTCCGGGTCGGCGGGCTTCCTTCATGTTAACCAGGAGATCGCTGTGACCGTGGAGGATCAGGCGCCGGAGCCGGTTTCGGTTCGGGTACGGCTCGACATCGGCTATGACGGCACCGACTTCACCGGCTGGGCCCGCCAGCCCGGTCTGCGCACCGTGCAGGGCACTCTCGAAGAGGCGCTGAGCAAGGTGCGGCGCGAGCCGATCCAGCTGACCGTGGCCGGGCGCACCGACGCCGGTGTGCACGCCGAGGGTCAGGTCGCGCATTTCGATACGCACGGCGAGGTGGACGGTCCGCGGCTGGTGCACCGGCTGGCGCGATTCCTGCCGAAAGATGTGCGGGTCAAGGATGTTCGGCCGGTACCGCCGGAGTTCGACGCCCGGTTCTCCGCCATCCGGCGGCATTACGCGTATCGCCTCACCACCGCCCCGTACGGCGCGGATCCATTGCGGGCCAGGCATATCGTGCCGTGCCGCCCCGGTGTGGATCTGGAGGCCATGGCGGCCGCCTCGCGAAAGCTGCTGGGACTGCACGATTTCGCGGCCTTCTGCAAGCGCCGGGAGGGCGCGACCACCATTCGGGAATTGCAGCGCTTCGACTGGGAGCGCGAGGGCGATCTGCTCACCGCGTATGTCTCCGCGGACGCGTTCTGCTGGTCCATGGTGCGCAGTCTGGTCGGTGCGGTGCTCGCGGTCGGCGAGGGCAGGCGCACCCCGGAATGGGTCGGCGGATTGCTGAACGAGCGCGAGCGCGCCAGTGCGGTCACCGTCGCGCCCGCGCACGGTTTGAGTCTCATCGCGGTGGATTATCCGGATGATTCGGACCTGGCCGCGCGCAATGCGGAGACCCGCGAAATGCGAACTGTGCCCGATTCTTCCGGATGCTGTGGTGATTGAGTCATACTGGACTCGAATTCGCCTATAGCGGAGCGGGATTCGTGATTTTCCCGGATTCGGAGGAAGATTGCGGGGCGTCGGTGTCGAAACCGGCGGTCGCCGCGAATCCTCAACTCCGCCGTGAGGATTCGTAGTGCAACTCGCAAAGCGCGGGTTTTTCCACGCGCCATCCGACACTCGGCAGTCGGGACACACCGGTGAATTCGGGCACGTAGCCCGAAAGTTGGAAGTTATGAAGGGATTTCGACTTTCCGCCCGCCCAATGGTGCGACAATCGGCCAATGAGCGGCCCGGAGCCCGCAGTGGTGGAGGTGCGGTCCATGCCGGAGGTTTCCGAACAGGAGACCTTCGAGCAGTGGGAGGCAGCGGTGGCACAGGCGTACGTGCCCCTGGTGGTGACGCCGGTGCGATCCGGCGACTTCCGGGCCCGAATAGTGCAGTCCCGGTTCGATGATCTGGATGTCTCGACGGTCGACGCGAGCGGTCAGCACATCACCCGCATCCCGCGGCTGATCCACGAACCGGACGAACCCATCCTGTTCGCCAGCGTGACCACGCACGGTCGCGGCTGGCTGGAACAGGACGGCCGGGTCGGCGAGATGGCCGACGGCGGGCTGCTGCTGTACGTCAGCTCGCGCCCGTTCACCGCGCATTTCGAGCAGAGCTGGGGTGTGGTGGCGGTGCAGGTGCCGCTATCGCAGGTGGTGAGCGCGTCCGGTGTCGCCTCGGACCGATTGCCGACGGCGGTGCGCTTTCCGCCGGAGGGTGCGGCGGGCATCGTCGGCCGATTCTTCTGCGGCCTCGCGCAATTGCAGCACACCGCGCCCGAACAGGCCTCGGTGCTGGCGCGGCACGGTACGGGTTTGCTGGCCTCGGTGGTGCAGTTGGCGGCCGGTGCCGCACCGCATGACGAGCCGATGCAGGCGCTCACCAAACAGCAGGCGATGGCGTATATCCAGCAACACTATGCCGATCCGGGGCTCACGGTGGACCGGGTGGCGGCGGCCTGTTCGGTATCGCGGCGCACGCTGTATCGGCTGTTCGAGAATGGTGAGGACGGGCTGGCGGCGATGTTGCGCCGCATGCGAATCGAGCGCGCGCTGGCATTGATCCGGACCGATCCGACCCGGCCGTTGCTCTCCATCGCGCGGGCCGCCGGATTCGTCTCCGAGCGGCAGTTCTATCGCGCCTTCAAACGCGAGATCGGAATGACGCCGGGCGAATTCCGCACCGTGCACGCGTGATTCGCGGGCGCGCCGCCCGATGCCGTTCCGGAGCGATGCATTGTGCGCGATGTGTGCCGAACGGGACTGACGTCAATGGTCAGTGACTTGGCACCGATGGGCAGTCACAGTGTGGCTACCGGTGTGAATACTTGTGGGGCACCCGGTTCGCGCCGGGGGTAGCCCTGTAGCCAAATCGCTGACCCCGTGCACCGGCGGTCTCCTCGTCACGATTGTGCCCCGAGGCGATGCGTTGCCTGCACGTAGCGCTCGACCTCTTTGCGCTGGCAGTCGCCGATGATGCCGACGGGTCGGGTCATGCGATGCGGAGACGCCGTCCGGTCGTTGTCGAGCCGCCGACGACCGGGCGGCGTACTGCCCGGAATTCTCTGGTAACTGCCTGGAATTCTCCGGTAACTGGTCCGTTTCGCCGGGTTCGAACAGGTTCAATACATGTTTGCTGGTGCCCGGGGGATGGGATGATGCTGGGGTGGGAAACGCGGCAACCGCCAGCGCCGAGGTCTGCTCCGGTACGGAAACCTCGGCTCGCCAGGCATTCGAGCAGTGGGAGGCACTCGTCTCCGATGCTGTGCTGCCCTCCACGATCGAGCCGCTGGCCACCGGACATTGGCACGGCAGGGTCAGTACGACCCAGTTCGATCGCTCCAGTTTCACCCTCATGTCCGCCAGCGCGCAGCGGGTTATGCGCACCCGTCGTCAGGTCGAACAGGCCACCGCGGAGTTCCTGCTGGTGAATATCGTTGTGGAAGGCTCGAACTGGACCGAGCAGAACGGCCGGGTGGCAGATACGCCCGCCGGGTCCATCGTCTTCTTCGACAGCGCCCGCCCGATCGAGAGTCGCACCACCGAGAATTCGGTGTCGGCGATCGTGCGCGCCCCCATGCATCTGGTGCTCGAGCACGCCGGGCTGGTGCGTGACGAACTGCCGATCGCCACGCCATTGCCGACCACCGGTGCGCTCGGCGTGGTGGCCGGGTTCTTCCGCGGGCTGGCCGAACTCGCGCCCGATGAGACCTCCAGGGCCGCAACGGTGCTGGATTCGGAGATCGCGGGCATGCTGTCCTCCGCGGTGCTGCTGGCCACCGGGCGCAATTCGCCCGCCCCCTCGGATTCGCTGTACACGCGCCAGCAGGTGCTGGCCTACCTCCGCAAGCGCTATACCGATCCCGAGCTCACCGTGGACGAGGTGGCGCACGCCTGCCTGGTATCGCGGCGCACGCTGTATCGGCTGTGCGAGGGGTTCGGTGGTCCGGCGGCGCTGGTGCGGCGCATGCGGGTCGAACATGCCCGCCGTCTGCTGCGCGCCGATCCGAATCGGCCGCTGGCCGCGATCGCGGCGGCGTCCGGTTTCGCCACCGATCGGCATTTCTATCGCGCGTTCCGCGATGAGACCGGGCAGACGCCCGGGCAATTCCGCGCCCAATTGGACCCAGGCACACCACGTCGGTAGCTCGGCACGGGATGTCGCTGTACCGGGCAGCCGTTCGGCGAAGGGTGATGGCACAGATCATCCCCATCGTGTCGAAGGGAGCCGAGGTGCCGACGAAGGTGCGTGTTGCAGCCGTCCAAGCCGAACCGCGGTGGCTGGACCTGCGGGCGGGCGTCCAGCAGGCCATCGAACTCATCGAGGCGGCGGCGGCCGGCGGTGCGCGGCTGGTCGCTTTCCCGGAGACCTTCCTGCCCGGTTACCCGTGGTGGCTGTGGCTCGATTCGGTGAGTTGGGGGCAGGGTTTCTTCGCGCGCTATCGGACCAATTCGCTGACCGTGGGCCGCACCGAGTTCCGCCGCATCGCCGATGCCGCGCGCCGGCATCGCATCCACGTGCTGCTCGGGTTCAGTGAACGCTGCGGGAGCTCGCTGTACATGTCGCAGTGCCTGATCGATGATCGGGGCGTGCTGGCGGGGGTGCGGCGCAAGCCGGAGCTGACGCCGCTGGAGCATCGGATCTTCCGCTGCGGCGAGATCACCGACCCGTATGTGTTCCGCACCGATATCGGGCGGATCGGCGTGCAGGGCGGGTCCGAGCAGTTGCATCTGCCCGCGCGCCGCGAGCTGGAACGCACCGGCGCGCAGCTGCATATCGTGTCCTGGCCCGGTTTCATCATCGCGCGGGATGTGGACTGGGGTGTGCGGGTGAACAATGCCGCCACGCTCTGGTACGCGGTGGTCGGCAATCTGAATGTGATCGCGGCCTGTTCGGTGATGGATGTGGCGGGCAGCGAAAGTCGGCGCGGCGGAACGGAACCCGCGAAACAGCTGGTGCGGGGGCCGGGCGGGCATTCGCGAATTTACGCGCCGGGGGGCACCGAGTTGGCGGCTCCGCTCAGCGGACATGAACAGGGAATCCTGTACGCGGACCTGGAGTTGGATCTGAGTTGCGAGTCCGCGGCCTAGCATTCGCTCCGAGTGGCGTCGGCGTTTTCCCCGAGTGCCGTGGGAAATCGGCTGATCAACGGCCGCAGTGATTTTCGGTTGTTGGCCGTGTATTGGTGGATCTGGGACACTGCCCGGTATTCGGCCGGGCAGCGGCCGTCGAATGTGTCGAGGGATGGGGAGTGGAGCGGTCTGAGCAAGTCAATCGGGTCGAGGTGCGGTCCGGATCGGATGCGTCGACGGTGGAGGCGTTCGAGCGCTGGGAAGCGCATGTGAGTGCGGCCTATGTGCCACTTGCGGTTTCGCCCATGCCCACCGGCCTGTTTCGCGGGCATATCGAGCACGCCCGATATGGCGATATGGAGCTGACCGTGGTCGGGTCGACGCCGCAGTTGATCCACCGCACCGGTTCGCTGATCGCTCGCACCGAGGACGAGTTCTTGCTGGCGAGCATTCCGCTTTCCGGTAGTGCGCGGTTACGTCAGGACGATCGAGTCGCGGAAGTCGGGCCCGGGGGCATCGTGTTCTACGACACCTCGCGGCCCTATGACTGGGAATTCGATCAGGAGTGGGAACAGGTCGTACTACAGGTGCCGATGAGCAAGCTGCGCGAGCGTTACGGTGTGATGGGCGCGGAAGTGCCTACCGCGAAGCACTTTTCGAGGGAAAGCGCGCCGGGCGTGGTCGCGCAATTCTTCCGGAGTGTGGCCCGATTGCGGCGCGATGATCCGGGTGGTGCGGCGCTGCTGGCCGAGCCCGGAATGGATCTGCTGGCCGCGGCGGTGGTGGCGGCTTCGGGCGGTGCGCCGCGGGATCAGTCCGCCGATGCGCTGAATCGGCAGCGGGTGTTGAGTTTCATGCGCGAGAACTGCGCGGATCCGGATCTCGGAGTCGATCGAATCGCGGAAGGTTGCCGAATGTCGCGGCGTACTCTGTATCGCGTGTTCGGTGAGTTCGAGGGCGGTCCGGGGGCGGTGTTGCGGCGTATGCGCATCGAGCGTTCCTGTGAGTTGTTGCGCACCGCACCGCAGTTGCCGCTGTCCGCGGTGGCGAAGGCTTCGGGTTTCCTGACCGAGCGCAGCTTCTATCGTTCGTTCCGCACCGAAATGGGTACTACCCCCGGAGCATTCCGTACATTGCCTTGAACTGTTTATTGCTATAAACACCGCAGTGGCATGAACAGTCGGTAAAGCGGCACACTCGGCCATGGCGTGCTGTGTCGCCATTCCGCAAGCATCCATTCCATGAGGGAAATGGGATGAGAAAGACTGTGCGAGTGGCGGCGATCCAGGCCGAGCCGAAATGGCTGCGGTTATCGGAGGGAGTGGAGCAGGTTGTCGAACTGATCGGCGCCGCTGCCGCGTCGGGCGCTCGCCTGGTCGCATTCCCGGAGACCTTCCTACCCGGTTATCCATGGTGGCGCTGGGTGGATTCCAATCAGTGGAACGTCGAATATTCGACCCGCTGCCGCGAGAATTCGATGACTCGTGACGGCGCGGAAATGCGTCGAATCACCGGCGCGGCAAGGGATCACGGCATACACGTGGTACTCGGATTCGGGGAACGACAGGATCGTCGAATCTATATGGCACAGGCTGTTATCGACGAGAACGGCGAGATCGTTTCGGTGCGGCGAAAAGCCGGGCTCAATCCGATTGAACGCAAGGTATTCGCTTCCGGCACACCGAATCTCCCGGCGGTGCGGCACGGTGTGATCGGGAAGGTGGGCGCGCTCTCCGGACAGGAGAATCAGCGGCCGCTGCTGACCCGGGCGCTGCGCGCCGATGAGGAGCAGATTCATATCGCGGCCTGGCCGGGAAATCCGGAAGGTGAGACGCCCGGCCCGGATTCGCCCGCGACCGTGAGCCGCATGTACGCGCTGGAGGCGAACGCCTACGTGGTGGCGCCGTGCGCGGTGGTCGGCGCGGCGGCCTGGGATCGTCGGGGGCCGCAGGGCGTCCGGAGCAGCGGGCAGGCGCGGATCTACGCCGCGGGTGGGGCCGAGGTGGTTCCGCCGCTCGCCGCGGGCGCGGAGGGGATTCTGTACGCGGATCTGGAGATCGGTTCGGCCGCACCGGATCGGCGCGAGGTGGATCTGGCGGCGCGGCCGCGCATGCGGCGGGGACAGCAGGCCGCGCGCACGGCGACACCGCGCCGGCTGGGTGCGGATCGCTGGGCGGTACCGCTCATGCTCGGTTCGGGGCCGGGCGGTTTGGCCGCCTGCTGACGGGCAATCTGCGAACCGAATGGTCTGTCTAGTCATTCGATGCGAAGATCGGAAAGGTGAGTCACTCGGTATCGGCCATCGTGCGCTCGGGTACAGACACCTCACCGCAACTGGCCTTCGAAAAATGGGAAGCACTGGTCACCGCCGCGTTCGTACCGCTCTCGGTGACACCGGCCGACGGTGGGGCAAACGGGCTGCCGCCCGGGCAGTTTCGCGCCCATATCGCCGACACCCAGTTCGAACAGTTCGGCGCCGCCGTCATCGGCGCGACTACGCAGCGCATCGCGCGAACGCGCCGGCACATCGCCCGCTCCGATCAGGACTATCTGCTGGTCAGCATTCAGCGGACCGGTCGAGCGCGGATGGAACAGGGTGGCCGCCGGGCCGATTGGGGGCCGGGCTCGCTGGTGCTGATCGACACCAGCCGCCCCTTCGCCGGTGCGCACGCGGCGGAGGCCGAATCGGTCATGCTGCGCATTCCGCTGGATCGGTTGCTGGCGAGCACCGGCCTGGTGCCCGCCGACCTGCCGATGGCCACGCCCATAGCGGTGCGCGGCACCCTCGCGGTGGTGGCCGAATTCCTGTGCGGTCTCGCCGAATTGGGCGCCGAGGCCGATCCCGCCGCGGAATTGCTGGCCGGGCACGGCTTCGAACTACTCGCCGGGGCGCTCTCGCTCATCGCCGGTGACGCCGGATACGCGCGGAACAGTCCGGCGCTGATACACGAGGTGATCGCGGCATACGTCCGGGATCATCACGCCGATCCGGCCATGACGGTCGAGGAGGTGGCGCACGC
The DNA here is from genome assembly GCF_042269265.1 of Nocardia sp. NPDC056000. Taxonomy (NCBI): domain Bacteria; kingdom Bacillati; phylum Actinomycetota; class Actinomycetes; order Mycobacteriales; family Nocardiaceae; genus Nocardia; species Nocardia sp. NPDC056000. Next base: position 699,837 of record NZ_JBHJXS010000002.1, read on the forward strand.
CTGCGGTCTGTCCCGGCGATCGCTCTATCGCGCCTGTGAGCAATTCGGCGGCTTCGGCGCGCTGGTGCGCCGCACCCGGCTCGAGCACGCGCGGAACCTGCTCCGCGAGCCGGGCTCCCGCTCGCTGGCCACGATCGCCGGTGCGGCCGGATTCGCCGACGAACGCAACTTCTATCGCGTCTTCCGTCAGGAAATGGGGATGACCCCGAGTGAATTCCGGGCGCAATCGGCGTAGCTCAGGAGCGCACCAGGCGGGCGATGGCGTCGGTGGCTTCCTTGATCTTGGCCTCGGCTTCCGGGCCGCCCGCGACGGCGGCGTCCACCACGCAGTGGCTGATGTGATCCTCGAGCAGGCCCATGGCCACCGCCTGCAGGGCCTTGGTCATGGCCGACACCTGGGTGAGGATGTCGATGCAGTACTTTTCCTCTTCCACCATGCGCTGCAGGCCGCGGGCCTGGCCCTCGATGCGGCGCAGGCGCTTGAGGTAGTCGTCCTTGGCGGTGATGTAGCCGTGCGAGCCGTGGTCGTGGTGGGATGCGTCGGCTGCGGGTGCGTCGACGGATTCGGTTGTGGCGGTCTGTTCGCTGGTCACCGACGATTTCCTCACTCCCGGCATCAATACCCCCCTAGGGTACATGCTCCGATCCGGTAGCACCACTCATGCGCGCATGCGCGAGAATTGCCCGCATGAGTTCGGATCCTCGGGCCACGCTGGCCATTATCGGCGGCAGCGGGTTCTACGACTTCTTCGGCGACGATGCGACCACGGTGGAGCTCGAGACGCCCTACGGCGCACCCAGTGCGCCCATCACCATCGGACAGGTGGAAGGGCGTTCGGTCGCCTTCCTGCCGCGACACGGGCGCAAGCACGAGTACTCGCCGCACACCGTGCCCTACCGCGCCAATATGTGGGCGCTGCGCACCCTCGGCGTGCGCCGGATCTTCGGGCCCTGTGCGGTGGGCAGCCTGCGCGCCGATTGGGGGCCGGGCACCGTGGCGGTGCCGGATCAGCTGGTCGATCGCACCTCCGGGCGCGATCAGACTTTCTACGACGCGGGCGGCGTGCACGTGTCCTTCGCCGACCCGTACTGCGGTGAGCTGCGCACCGCCGCCATCTCGGCGGCCGGGACCGAACTGCCGCTGAAGGATCACGGCACCATGGTCGTGGTGCAGGGGCCGCGCTTCTCCACGCGCGCGGAGAGCCAGTGGTTCGCCGGGCTGGGCTGGGAGCTGGTCAATATGACCGGGCATCCGGAGGCCGTACTCGCCCGGGAACTCGAAATGTGCTACTCCGCAATCGCTCTCGTGACCGATCTGGACGCGGGCGTGGAATCCGGACACGGTGTCAGCGCGGTCGACGTGTTCGCCGAGTTCGAGCGCAATCTGGTGCCGTTCAAGGCGCTGGTGGCGCGGGCCATCGCCGCAGTCGAGGGCGATGACACCTGCGATGCGTGCCGCGTGCTCACTGGCACGGGCGTGCAGCTCCCGTTCGAACTGCCGTAGGCAGAACCCCAGCTCATCGGCCCGGTTCGCAGTGTCGGACCGGGCCTTGGCTTTTCCGCCCCTCACCCCCGCGCCGCGGTCGCCTAGGCTGGGGCCATGAGCGAAGGCGGACCCCAGGCCGACCGGACGCGAGTACTGCTGACCGGCGCGGCCGGCTATATCGGCTCCCATGTGCGGCGCGCCCTCACCGCAGCCGGGCACGAGGTGATCGCCATCGACACCCTGCTCGACTCCGTCCACGGTTTCGATCCCACTGTCCCCGAAGGCGTTTCGCGCGTCGATATTCGCAATCCGGATGCGCTCGAACCGCTGTTGCGCGGTGTCGACGTGGTGTGCCACCTGGCCGCCGCGGTGCCGATTCCGGATCTGCCCGGTCCGGGCCCGGGGCGCTGGGTGCCGCCGCATACGGCGGCCGAGCGCGCCGATGTGCCCGAGGACGGGCGCAAGCTGATCCGGCCGCTGGACGGCCGCGACGGCGGCGCGCTGCGGGCCGCCGCGGGGATGGAATCCGGTGGGCGCGTGCAGACTTCGGCGGGACGCCGGGAGGATGCCGGGCACGGGGCCGGACCCTGTGTGCGCGGGCCGGTGGAGCCCGCGCGCGAACCCGCGCGTGGGCCGATGGAGATGCAGCGGGCTGCCATCTACGCCACCCACAATGACGCCGGGACGGCGGTGCTGCTCGCGGCGATGGAGCGGGCCGGGGTGCGGCGGCTGGTGCTGGGATCATCGGTCGCGGTCTACGGCGAGGGGCGGTATCGGGCCGGGCGGCAGGGGCCGTTCTTCCCGGGACTGCGGCGGCGGGCGGATCTCGATCGCGGCCTGTTCGACCACCGCGCACCGCGCACCGGGGATCTGCTGACCTGGGAGTCGCTGGGCGAGGACGCGCCGCTGCGGCCCCGGAGCGCTTACGCCGCAAGCAAAGTCGCGCAGGAGCATTACGCGCTGGCCTGGGTCGCCAGCACCGGTTCGGCGGCCACCGTGCTGCGCTATCACCACGTGTACGGGGAACCGGCCGATACCGCGCGGACGCTGCGCTCGGCGGAAACCGGTGTGGTGGCGCGCTTCCGGGCAGAACTGCTGGCGGGGCGGTCACCCAAGGTGTTCGAGGACGGCGGGCAGGTAAGGGATTTCGTGCACGTCCGCGATGTCGCCGCCGCCACGGTGGCGGCGGTGCAACGGCGGCTGGCCGGATTCGTGCCGTTGAATATCGCCTCGGGACAACCGCTCACGCTGTGGGAGGTGGCGTCCACCATGGCCAAGGCCCTCGACGGTCCGTCCCCGGTGGTGTCCGGACAGTATCGGATCACCGATATCCGGCATCTGGTCGCGAATCCCGAACGGGCCCGGCACGCCTTGGAATTCAGCGCCCGCACCGGTCCCGGGGTCGGGCTGGCCGGATATGCCACGGCGGCGGCCGAGCGCTAGCGCGGTTCCCGATGGCCGGGGCTTAGGCTCGGCAGGTGAGCACTCCACTGCGGCTTGAGGTAATCGTGGCCAGTGTGCGACCGCAGCGGTTCGCACCCGTGGTCGCGGACTGGTTCCTGCGCGCGGCGCGGGCGGACGGGCAATTCGAGGTGGGCGTGCTCGATCTGCTCGATACGCCGCTGCCGCTGGATTTGAGCGAGACCGACGAATCCCGGGCGTACTGCGAAAGGATCGCCGCCGCAGACGCTTTCGCGGTGGTCACCTCGGAGTACAACCACGGGTATCCGGCCTCGCTGAAGACCGCGCTCGATACCGCCAAGCGGGAATGGCGGGCCAAGCCGATCGGATTCGTCAGCTACGGCGGGCTTTCCGGCGGATTGCGCGCGGTCGAGCAACTGCGGCAGGTGGTTGCCGAGATCCATATGGTCTCCATTCGCGAGACCGTGAGCTTCCACGAAGCCAAGCGGAAATTCGATGCGGCGGGGGAGACGCGGGACGGTGCCGCCATCGACGCGGCGGGCCGTATGCTGCGCCAACTCGGCTGGTGGGGACGGACTTTGCGCGACGCCCGCGCCACCGACCCGTACCCGGGCTGATCGGTTCGGCTGATTGCGTCGCCGACAGCGTCCCGGCTGTCCCGTGTGCGATCAGCCGGACAGTGCCGCCGCGCGGGGCTGTCCTATGTAGGTGGATTCGCGGGGGATGGAGACCAGGGTCAGTTCCACGCGGGTGGCTCCGGTGCGCAGCGTGATGCGGTTTCCGCCCGCACCGGGTTGGGTGATGGACAGGTCGGGGCGGGCGCCCGGCCAGCCCAGCGGATCTCCGGCCAGGTAGATGGTGGTGATCCCGGCGTGCGGGGCGGGGGCGAGGACGCCGTCGACCAGCACGGCGGTGAATCCGGCGTCGGATTCGTGGGTGTCGGCCGCCAGGGTGAGTCGTTCCGGATTACCGATGGTGGTGATCAGCTGTTCCCAGACGTGCGGGCGTTCGGTGCGCAGCAGCACGCTCTCGCCGATGGCCAGGGCGCGGAATACCAGCTGTTGCGCCAGATACAGCTCGCCCGCCAGGTAGACGCTCGAAATGCCCTGTCCGACAAGGCGGACGGCGACGCCATTGCCGTCATCGTCGGAGCCGACCAGCTGTCCGCAGCCCGCCGAGGGCAGTTCGACGGCCCCGATATCGGCGATCTCGCGTTCCCGGGTGGGCACGGTGTCGTCCATTCCCGGTGCGGCGAGCGGAAGTTGACCGAGCAGGGCTTCGCGATGCCTGCCGTTCATGGAGATCATGTGCGGTTGCAGTTGCTCCTGCGGCAGTTCGCGCGCGGTGAGCCGCCAGGCCGCGCCGATGCGCACCGTCTCCGCCGAACTGCCGGGGCGCAGCCGGACCGCGACGGTGGTGCCGCGCGAGGGTGGAATCCACAGGCGCGCAAGCTGTTCGGAATCCAGCCGGGCCGGGGCGACCGCCGCGCCGATGTTCACGCTGTTGCCGAGCTCGGCGTAGCGCCAGTGCTGGGTGAGTTCGCGCGGATCGTTGCCGCCGGTGATCTGCAGTGTGGCCCTGGTGATTTCGGGTGCGGTGAGAATGCGCGCGGGGCAGTCGGCGTCCTCGAGCGTGCGCAGGACGCGCCGGGTGGCGATGGTGACCGCGCGGCACGCGCCGTCCAGTCCGCCGCCGCGCCGGGCGGCGGCGTCCGGGCAGTTCAGTGGGTCGAAGGCGATGGCCAGCCAGACCGTGCGGTGCGCGGTGGCGGGCAGCGGGCCGATCAGTGATTCGTAGATGGCCCCGGCGGGTGTGCCGGAGCGGCTGCGGTGACCGTGCGAGACGATATCGATGCCCGCCAGCTGAATATCGTGCTGGGTAAGGCTTTTCGCGAGTTCGGGCAGCGGCAGCAGATGTGCGGCGCGGACCGTGCCGCGGTCGAGCCGGGTCAATCCGCCCCGGGGCGGGAGTATCTCGACCACGGCCACCACGCGGCTGCCGTCCCGGAAGATTCCGAGGGAGCGGCCGTCGGCGGCGCGGTGGTCGATGAGGTCGGCGACGGGGCGCGGGCGGCGGGCGCGAAAGCGCAGGCGGGTGCTGATCCATTCGGAAACTGGTCGTTTGCCAAGTGGTAAAAACAAGACCAGTCCGAATGCTATGGCGACCCCGAACGCGATCCAGAACGGTGTTCCGCACAGCACCGCGACGCACAGCACGGCCACCGCGGTCACCTCCGCGACCAGCAGGTTCACCATGCCCGTCCGAGCCATAGTCGTCCCCCAACTGCCGGGCCCGGACGCGCCGATCCGAGTCCTGCGCGTGGCCGAGTGCGAATGCGGATTCCCGGGAACTGTACTGTGTGCGGCGAACGCAATCACTGGTCGGGGGAGTTTTATGCCTTCAAAACCGACGACGCGATGGCAGGTCAGCGGCTATCGCTTTCTGGTTCGCCGCATGGAACACGCCCTGGTGCGCAGGGACGTGCGGATGCTGCACGACCCGATGCGCTCGCAGAGCCGGGCATTCAGCGTCGGGCTCATCCTGGCGTGCGTTGCGCTCGCTGGTTGCGGAGTGCTTGCTCTGCTGCGGCCGCAGGACAAGATCGGGTCGAACAAGATCCTCATCGGCAAGGACACCGGCGCTGTCTACGTGGTCATCGACAATGTGGTGCATCCGGCGCTGAACCTCGCCTCGGCGCGGCTGGCGGCGGGGGAGGCCGCCAAACCGGCGACGGTGCGGGAATCGGAGCTGAGCAAGAAGCCTCGCGGGCAGCTCATCGGTATTCCGGGCGCGCCCGCCACGCTGAATTTCGAGGCCAAGAGCAATGGCCGGGGCTGGACCGTGTGCGATGTGCTCGCCAATGACGGCAGCCGGACCCTCACCACCTCGGTGCTCGCCGGTGATCCGGTGCTCGGTGAGAAGGCATCCGCGCTGGAATCGGGGAAGGCGCTGCTGGTGCAGGGGCGCGATCACACCTATTTGATCTACGACAATCATCGCGCCCAGTTGGATATGAACGATCGCGCGGTGGTGGACGCCCTCGATATTCGCGGGCACACCCCGCGCCCGATCAGCGAGGGTCTGCTCAACGCGATTCCCGAGGTGCTGCCCATCGTGCCGCCGCAGATCGCGAATGCCGGTGCCGCGCCGAACTATTCGATCGGCGACCATCGCATCGGCGATGTGGTGCGGGTGCGCACGGACAGCCGGAACTACGTGGTGCTCGCCGATGGTCTGCAACCGGTGTCGCCGCTGACCGCCGATATCGTGCGCAATGCCTACCGGTCCACGGCCGATGATGATCACATCGCGCAGGCCGATCGCACCGGAGCGCCGGTGTCCTCGGCGCTGCCGGTCGCCGACTATCCGGACCGGGCCCCCGGGATCGTCGACGGCAAGGATCAGCCGGTGGATTGTCTTGCCTGGCAACCGGTTCGGGCCGCCGACAAGTCCGATGGCAGCAAGCATGCCGATCTGACCGTGCTCACCGGCCATGCTGTGCCGATTCCCGATCGCGCCCGGCAGGTGCCGCTCGCACAGGCCGATGGCAATGGGCCGGAGGTGGATTCGTTCTATCTGAAGCCCGGTGCCGGAGCCTATGTACAGACCACCGGGCTGGAACCGGACAGTCAGCGGCGGGACAGCCTGTTCTTCGTCTCCGATTACGGTGTGCGCTACGGCATCCGGAATCTCGACGCCGCGAAAGCCCTCGGCATGGACCCGGAATCGGTGCGGCCGGAACCCGCGCCGTGGCCGATCGTCGGACTGCTCGCGTCGGGGCCGACCTTGAGTCGCGAGGCCGCGATGGTCGCGCACGATGGGGTCGCACCGGATCCGAATCCCGCCGGGGAACCGGTCAAGACGCAGAACTGAAGGGGCTCAGGCGTCGTCGGAGTGCACGCCGAAACGGCGGCGCAGCGGGAATGAGGCCAGGAAGCCGAGAATGCCCAGCAGGCAGACGATTCCGGTGCCGATGAGCGCCACATCGCGGGCGGTGTTATCCGGCTTCGGCGCGGCGGCGGGAATGGCCAGCTGCCGGTCCTTGGCGGCGCTGGGCTGTTTCGGCGGGAGGTCTTTCGGCGTTTCCGCGGTGAGCGCGGCGATGGGGTCGACCGCGCCGTAGCCGACATATGGATTCCAGCCCTCGCCCGGTGCGTGAGCGGTGGCCTCGATGCGCCTGATGATCTCGCGCGCGGGCATATCGGGGAACCGGGAACGCAGCAGCGCCGCGACGCCGGAGACATAGGGTGCGGCGAAACTCGTTCCGCTGTAACGGTTCACCTGACCCTGATTGGTGAACTTGGCGGTGGTCAGGCCGGGACCGCGCGGGTCGAGGGAGATGACATCCTCGCCCGGCGCGGCCACCCCGACCCAGGGGCCGGGCACGGTGAATTTCGACGGCTGGCCGAACGCGTCGATGGAGCCGACCGACAGCACGTACTCGTCCCACCAGGCCGGGGTCACGTACGAGGTGATGTGATTCCAGAGATCCTCGTTCGGATGCAGCGGATCGAAGCCCGGATTACTCGCCTTGCAGGTGTCGGTGTTGCCCGCCGACGTCACGATGACGACATCCTTGTCGACCGCCGCGTACTGCACGGCCGCGCCGAGCATGCCCATCTCGGTACTCTCGGGTTCCTTTGTGGGACAGGCGACCAGGGAGATATTGACGACGCGGGCCCCGGCATCGGCGGCGCGGCGAATGGCCGAGGCCAGGGCGGAGATCTTGCCGTAGCCGTCCGGCATATCGTCGGGGCCTTTGTCCCGGCCCGCGCCCTCGGCCTGATACATGGCGCTGGTCTGCCGGATGGTCATGATCCGGGCCTCCGGTGCGACGCCCGCGAAGCCCTCTCCCGCAAGCTGATTCGCGGCGATGAGACCGGCGACGATGGTGCCGTGCGCATCGCAGTCCTCGGTGCCGTCACCGGCATTGGCGACATAGTCACCGCCCGGGATGAGACCGGGCAGGCGTGGGTGCGGGGCGACGCCGGTATCGATGACCGCGACCAATTGTCCGGCGCCACGCGAGAATTGCCATGCGTGGTCGAGGTCCAAGGCGCGCTGCGTCGGTGGAATCGTGGGGCCGTCACCACCCGCCTGGGTGCTGATGCAGGGCGAATTCGCGGGATGCTCGGTCTTGCCCGGCGGTGCGGCCGGACCACCCGGCGGCAGCAGGCCGGGATTGATGGCCGGGGGCCGATCCGCCTGTGCGGCAACGGGCTCCACCACCGGGCCCGCCGCGATCGCCAGCACCGACGCAGCGCTGACCACGCGTATCGCGCGCGCCCGGAAGACCCTGACGTTCACGTGCTTGCCGCCCGCGACTTGTAGCCGCGATGTGCGCGAGGGCGATTCGATCCGCTCACAGCCCGCGCACCAGGGAGTAGAGACCGGTCACCCAGAAGACCAGGGGGACGACGGCGGCGACGAAGGCGTATTCGAGGAGTTCCACCGCGCGGCGCATGGGCGGGGTGGCCTGCCGGCGCGGGACGATGATGCCGAGTACCAGGGCGGCCACCAGGATCAGCAGTGCCAGGCCGAAGATGGTGAGCGGCTGGTGGATCAGGAAGGCCGCGCCGCCCAGCAAGATCAGCAGGATCGCCGTACCGCCCGCTATCAGGATCACCGCCTGTTCCGCGCCCGCGTAGGTGCGGCTGCGGAACATGAGGACGGCCGCGCACACCAGCGCGAGGGCCAGACCCGGCCAGTAGCGGTTGTCCGCGCCGGGATCGGTCGCGGCGAGCGCGCCGGCCGCGGTCACCAGTGTGGTGGCGGTGACCAATCCGGCCAGATATTCGCGTGCGCGCTGGGATTTGGCGCGCAGGGCGGCCATGGTCGGCAGGGCGCGGTGATCGTCCGGATCATCTTCGGTGGGGTCGATCGGGGTGCCGGGGGCGGGCACCGGCGGCAGCGGCAGTTTGGCCAGCAGCATGGAAAGCCTTGGGGCCAGGGACAATCCGGCCAGGCCGAGAGCGGCCGCACCCGCGCCGATGGCCTTGGTGGGCACATGGCCGAGCAGCCCGATCAGGCTCGCCGGGATGAGGTAGACCGCGAGGGTGGTCGCGCCGATGAACACCCCGAGGCCGACGCCGCTCACCCGCCACGCGAGAATCGCTGTGGCAGCGGTCAATACGGCCCCGAGCAGCAGATTGGCCCAGCCGTAATGATCGGGGACGAACAGCATGCCCGCGCTGAACGCGGCGGGTAGGCCGCAGCCGCCCAGCACCAGTGCGCTCGCGGTATCGGAGTACATGCGGCTCAGCACCATGCCGGAGATGACCAGCAGGACCGCGATGAACAGCGCGACCGTGCCGCTCACCCAGCCGGGGATGGCATCGGGTGCGGCGAGCAGGCCGAGACAGCCGGTCAGCATGGTCAGCACGGCCAGGATCGAACCGGTCAGCCGGGCCGTGCGCGGTGTCCAGCCGCGGAAATGATCGGCGTCCGCGATGGCGACGTTGTACATGATGTCGTCGAACAGCGGGGTGGGCGCGGTGTGCTCGGCGCTCTCCAGCATGAGCAGTTCACCGTCGTGCACGCCCTGTTCGGCCAGGCTGAGCGAATTGGAGAGCGGCGGGCGGCCGATGCGGGCCAGCACCCATTCGTGCGGTTCGAACTGTTCGCCGTCATTGTCGAAGTCATTGGCGAGGCTGTGCTGGGCGACCATATCGACCACGCTGGGAATGACCAGTGCCACCGGCACATCCACCGGGATGGCCATATCGACCTGGGTGTGCTTGGCGAGCAGGGTGACCCGGGCCAGATCGGGCGCACGAACCAGACCGCGCGCGTCGTCGATATGGTCCATGCGCTGCTGGGTCACGCTGCTGCCCCCAAACGGTCGGTGCGCTGATGTAGTCCTCATCGGCGCGCGGGAACACCGTGCCGCGCCGGCGGTATTTCTCGACTGAGATGCGTAAATGCTGCCCAGACTGTACGGCATCGAGGTCGCCGGTCGTACACTGAGCCCGCAATTCCAGACACGCGATGGGGGATTCCGCACGCGATGAGCACCGTCCGTTTCCAGCGCCGTCCACGCCGGGAGATTCCGCGCTCACCGGGCGGCGAGGTGACGCTACAGCCGCCGCCGGAGATTCCTCGCAACATTCCGGCGAACCTGTTCGGCAAGCTCATGCCGGTGGTCATGGGCGTCGGCATGCTCGGCATGGTCGTGCTCATGTTCACCTCGGGCAGCGGTCTCGCGAGCAATCCCATGAGCCTGATGTTCCCGATGATGATGGTCTTCTCCATGGTCGGCATGTATGCCGGTCAGGGCGGTAAAGGGCAGAAGGCCGCGGAGGCGAACGAGGACCGCAAGGACTATCTGCGCTATCTGGATCAGGTGCGCCGCGATGTCGAGGAGACCGCCGCGCAGCAGCGCGCCGCGGTCGAGTGGAGTCATCCCGAACCCGGGCTCATCTGGATGCTCGCGGGGACCACCCGCATGTGGGAGCGACGTCCCGGCGACAAGGATTTCTGCCATGCCCGCATCGGCCTCGGCGGCCAGCGTCTTGCCACCCGGCTGGTGGCGCCGGAGACCGGTCCGGTGGAGGAGCTGGAGCCGATAGCTGCGGTGTCGCTGAGACGCTTCGTCCGAACCCATTCGACGGTGCCGGATCTGCCAACCGCGCTCGCGGTGAAGGGCTTCGCGAGCGTGCAGCTCACCGGAGACCGGGCACAGGCCCGCGAGATGACGCGGGCAATGCTAGTACAGCTGGCCATGTTCCAGGGGCCGGATCAGGTACTCATCGCCGTCGTCTGCGGACCCGACACCGCCCGCGAATGGGAATGGGCGAAATGGCTGCCGCACAGCCAGCATCCGGACGCGCAGGACGGTGTGGGCAGCGAGCGCATGGTGTTCGGGTCCATTCGCGAGGCGCACGCGAGTCTCGCGCCGCTGCTGTACAACCGGGTGCGGTATTCGCGCAACCAGCCGCCCAATCCGAATCTGGTGCAGATCGTGCTGGTGGTGGACGGCGGACTGCTGGAGGCCGAGGAAGATCCGTTGCGGGAGAACGGATTCGAAGGCGTTACCATCGTCGACCTGTGCGGGTACGCGCCTCGACTGGCCGCCTCGCGCGGTATTCAGATGCTGGTGGAGAACGGGGAATGCGCCGGGCGCGGACCGTCCGGGGCCATGGAGCGGTTCGCCGTCATCGATCGCATCGGTGCGCGCGAGGCCGAACAGGCGGCGCGTCGGCTCGCGCCCTACCGGGCGGCCGTACAGCGCACCGGGGACTCCGGTGGTGAAGAGGGCGAGGTCATTTCGAGCTGGGCGCAGCTGCTCGGACTCGGCGATATCGGCACCTTCAATCCCGAGAGCGCCTGGCAGCCGCGCTACGGTCGCGAGCGGCTGCGGGTGCCGTTCGGCGTCGGCGCGGACGGGCTGCCGGTGGTGCTGGATATCAAGGAGGCCGCCGAGGGCGGTATGGGACCGCACGGGCTGTGCATCGGCGCGACTGGTTCCGGCAAATCGGAATTCCTTCGCACACTGGTGCTTTCGCTCATCGCCACGCATTCACCCGATCAGCTCAATTTCGTACTGGTGGACTTCAAGGGCGGTGCGACCTTCCTCGGATTGGAGGGCGTCGCGCACGTCGCGGCCATCATCACCAATCTCGAGGAAGAGGCCGATCTCGTCGAGCGTATGCGGGACGCGCTCGCCGGAGAGATGAACCGCAGGCAGGAAGTACTGCGCGCGGCGGGCAATTTCGCCAATGTCTCCGAATACGAGAAGGCGCGGGCCGCCGGGGCGGATCTCGATCCCATGCCCGCGCTGTTCGTGGTGCTGGACGAATTCTCCGAATTGCTCTCGCAGCACCCGGATTTCGCGGAACTGTTCACCATGATCGGACGGCTGGGGCGGTCGCTGCATGTGCACCTGCTGCTCGCCTCGCAGCGGCTGGAGGAAGGGCGGCTCAAGGGACTGGAGAGTCATCTGTCCTATCGAATCGGGTTGAAGACGTTCTCCGCCAATGAATCCCGGCAGGTGCTCGGTGTTCCCGACGCCTACAATCTGCCGGGCAATCCCGGCGGCGGTTATCTGAAATCCGATTCCGGGGAGATCGTGCGGTTCCAATCCGCCTATGTTTCCGGGCCTTATGCGGGTGTCGGCGCGCAACGTGAACTCGCGGCGGACGCCTTCGACGGCGATATCGACATCACCGCACGGCCGTTCACGGCCACCCATGTGGATTTCCGTGCGGAGGACCATATTCCGCTGCCGGTGCGGGCCGCCGAGTTGGAGTTGCCGCCGGAGGCCGAACAGGTCTCCAACCTGCAAATGCTGGTATCGCGGGTGCGTGAGCACGGGCGGCCCGCGCACGAGATCTGGCTGCCGCCACTGGATGCCGCGCCCACGCTGGATCAACTGGTGCCGCGCTCGGTGCTCACCGGGGACTGGAATCCGATCGCGCTGCTGCGCGCGCCCATCGGCATCGTGGACCGGCCGTACGATCAGCGCCGCGATCCCATGGTGGTGGACCTGTCCGGATCGCGCGGCAATGTGGCGGTGGTGGGCGGGCCGCAGTCCGGTAAGTCGACGGCCTTGCGCTCGCTGGTCATGGGAATGTCGTTGACGCACACCGCGGAACAGGCGCAGTTCTATCTGCTGGACTTCGGCGGCGGCACCCTGGTCGGGCTGGAGGGGCTGCCGCACGTCGGCACCGTCGCCAGCCGGATGGAGGGGGATAAGGTGCGCCGCACCGTCGCCGAGATGGTGACGATCGTGCGGCAGCGCGAGGCCCGATTCCGGCAGCTCGGCATCGAATCCATGGCGGAATTCCGGCGATTGCGGTCGGTGGCGGCGGCCACCGGCGCCGCGGCGGCCGGGGCGCACGAGGACCCGTTCGGGGACGCTTTCCTGGTGATCGACGGGTACGGCCCCTTCCGGCAGGAATTCGAGGCGCTGGAACAGACCGTCATGAACCTTGCGGTGCAGGGACTTTCGTACGGCGTGCACGTGGTGATCTCGCTCGCGCGCTGGCCGGAGGCGCGACCCGCGCTCAAGGATCAGATCGGCACCCGCATCGAACTGCGGCTCGGCGATCCGATGGATTCGGACCTCGGGCGCAAATTCGCGGCGCTGGTACCGCAGGGGCGGCCCGGTCGCGGTATGACCGCGGATCTGCTGCATATGCTCACCGCGCTCCCGCGCGTGGACGGCGACCCGAATCCGGCGACATTGGGAATCGGTGTGGCGCAGGCGGTTTCGGCTATTGCCGAACGTACCCCCGGCCGCCCCGCCCCGCGCGTTCGCATGCTGCCGGAGCGTCTGCCTCGCGAGGAACTGCTGGCGCTGGCACCGGCTCCTGGAAATGACACCGATCAGCCGACGCTGCGCTTCCCGATCGGCATCAACGAATCAGAGCTCGCCCCGGTGTATCTGGACTTCGCGACGAGTCCGCACTTCGTGATCATCGGCGATTCGGAGAGCGGTAAGACAACGCTGTTGCGCTCGATCGTTCAATCTATTTGCGCGAGCAATACTCCCGACCAGGCCCGCGTCATCATGGGTGACTACCGTCGCACCATGCTGGGCACCGTACCGCAGGGCTATCTCGCCGGATACGGTTCCACCGCACCGCAATTCACCAGGCAGATGGCCGATCTCGCGGCGTATGTCACCCAGCGCATGCCCGGCCCGGACGTCACCCCGCAGCAGTTGAAGGACCGCTCCTGGTGGAAGGGCCCGGAGCTGTACGTGATCGTCGACGACTACGACCTGGTCGCCACCGCCACCGGCAACCCCCTGCACGCCCTCGTCGATCACCTCGCACACGCCCGCGACCTCGGCTTCCACCTGATCATCGCCCGCCGCTCCGGCGGTGCGGGCCGCGCCCTCTACGAGGCGACGCTCAACCGCATGAAGGAACTCAACTCCGCGGCCCTGATCATGAGCACCAGCCGCGAGGAAGGCATCCTCTTCGGCAATACCCGCCCGTCCTTGATGCCCCCGGGCCGAGGCACCTACGTCACCCGCTCCGGCGAGGACCTCATCCAACTCGGCTGGCTGCCACCCGCCTGAGGTCGCCCCGACTTCCTCCCGCGACGACAGCGCGCCCCGACTTCTGTCGGGGCGCGCTTGTTGTTCTGCGGTGGAGCGGGATTCAGAACAGGCCCGCGAGGGCGATGTCCTTGGCCTGGAGTTCGGCATTGCCGGTGCGGACCAGGGTGCCGGCGCCGCTGAGGGTGGCGTTGAGCTGGGCGACGTGGGTGTTCCACATGCGCTGCATATCGGCGAAGGCCTCGTTGGTCGAGCCCTTCCAATTGTTGGTGACGAATTCCTCCACGCTGCGGTGGAAGGCTTCGAGCTGGTCGCGAATGTGCTCGGCACGGCGGATGACCGAGTTGGCGCCGTCGGCGACGCCTTCGAAGTGGGCGGAGATGACCTGGCCGTTGGCTGCTGCCATGGTGGTGTCCTTTTCGGAAGGAGAGGAAGGAAGTGGGGAGCGATCTAGACCGGGGGCAGGTCGAGGCTGGAGACCTGCGCGTTGATCTGGGACTTGTAGTCCTGGTCGTGCTCTTCGTAATTGGAGCCGACGCGGATCAGGTTCTCGGCGGTCTGCGCCAGCTTGTCGTTGAGCTTGTCGGCCTGGAAGTAGTACCGCTCCATGAAGGCGTTGAAGGCGTCCCGTGCCCCACCCTGCCAATTCGAGCCGACCGTCATGGCGTCCTCATCGCGCTTGAGATCCGCGATGGCGTGCATGAGCATGTCGTGGGTCTTCTTGAACTCCTGGGCCTTGGCCTGGATGAGCTCATTACTGGCTTCGAATGCACCGGCCACCGGTGCCTCCTTTCGATTGTGTACCGCACACTGCGCGAGCGGGAGACCTCGTACAACCTGATTAGACGGAAGTCACGGCCCGGCGGTTCCACCCCTGTTACAGCAATTCGCCAGCACACTACCCAAGGACCGGTCCCTGTGACCAGTGCGTACGTCACAAAGGGGTTACCACGTGCTATTGGCCAGCAATGCGTACTGGGCGTTCGCTCGCTGATGCACATCGGCGAGTTGGTCGCCTTCGACCGTCGCTACGTAGCGGCGATATGTCACCGCGCACCGGTAACGCTTGGTGTAGAAATTGTCCTTTTTCGTGCGTTCGCCACATATCGCATTCGGCAGCGCCGACGGTGCGCCGGTCGCCCCGGGATATGCCTTGGTCAGAATCAATCCGGTGAGTGCGCGAGCCTGTGCGGTATCGCGTGCTCGATACAGCAGCGTGGTATTGGACATCTCCGTACTGTTGGCCACGCGATCCACCCCGTTCTCGTCGAATACGTGCCGCCAATAGGCTTGATCCGTCAGCTGATTCAGGAATCCATGCGTTTCGGAGACGTACTGACTCGTGGTGTCGGGATTGCCCAGGCCACTGGGATTCAGGGTGCGCCGCAACATGTCGTCGGGGTCGTACGGCAGCCGCAGCGCGTCCTCCTTGCCCAGCGCCGCCAGCCCGTCCAGCAGTCCCAGCTGCACGTCGTACGCCCGTTCGGTGAGGGCGGTGAGCTGCGCCAGATCCGGTGCGGGCAGGCCGACCACCAGATCGACGACGTATTTCCCGCGGGCGAGCCGGGATCCGAGTGACGGTTGATCCGGTCGCCAATGTGCGTGCGCCGCCGGATATTTCGACAGCGTGACCGGCTGATTGGCCGCGGCGGCGACCCCGAAATCCGCCGCCTCCATCTCCCGCGCCGCCTTGTCCGCCGCCGCCTCGGTGGCGAATTGCACGACGGTGAGTGCCGCGAAAGTGATGTTATCGGGCAGCTTTCCGTCACTGTCGACCGATTTCTCGGCGGTGCTCGCGGCCGCCCCGAACAGCATGCCATTATCGGCCAGCACCGCTCGCGAGGATTTCGCGAGCAGATTGCCTTTGTCCGGATCGGTGAACGCCCGCATTCCCGTGCCGTAGGTCAACCGCGGATCGATATCCGAGCCGTTCGCCAGCTTATCGGCCAGCCGCATGGCCGCCAGATTGAAGCCCTTCCCCAGATCGGGGTAGTAGATGAACCGCTCTTCCAGTGGACCGGTGGCGTATTTGCCGACATCCAGTGTCCGCACATCGATTTCGCTCGGCTGCGCGGAACCGCCGATATTCGATCCGCAACCGGCGGTCAGGAGCGCGGCCATCAGCACTACCGCGCCGCGAATTCGACTGGTGCGCATTACAGTTACCCCCATATCAGTGCGCATTGACCAGTAGCGCGTATTGCGCGGCGATGCGCTGCTGTGCGTCCAGCAATTGATTGGCCGACACTTCCGCGGCATAGCGGCCGTAGGAGACGAAGCAGTAGTGCGCGATTATTCCCACACCCGGCCCGATATATTTGCGGCACTTGGCATTCGGCAGGTTCTTCGGGGATTCCACCGGCCGGAATCGGCGCGAGGTCGCGCTGTGCGCGTCGACGATCCGTGCCGCACCCGCCGCATCGCGCGCCCGGAAGAGGTAGTTGCCCCGCCATGCGACGCGGTCCACCCCGGCCTCGTCGAAGAGTTTCTCCTCATCCGCGCCCTGTACCAATTGGAGTCCGCCGTGCCGGTCGTAGATGCCGGGGATGCCCGCCTGCGAGGGATCGGCGAGCACCGTCGGCAGCGAGCGGGCCAGCACCCCGTCCGGATCCACCGGGATACCCAGCAATGCGTCCAGCGGGGTGACCGGGAATTTCGCGAGGGCGGGCGGGATCACATCCAGGCTGCGCCGCACGCGCGCCGCCATTTTCGTGAGATCGCGTTCATGGATTTCCGCCATCACACTGTCGAAGATATTGGTGAGAATGACGAATCTGCCGGTGGCGTACCAGGATCGGAACGGGCCGCCATTGCCCTTCTCGACCAGTGCGTACGCCGCCGGATAGCCGTCGATCGGCACCCGCTCCGCACCCGGTGTGCTGTCGAAGTCCGCCTGCCCGAGCACCGGCGCGGCGGCGCTCGCGGACTGCTCGTCGGTGAAGAGCAGCACGATATTCTCCAGCTCGTAGGAGAGCGAGATCTTCTCGTCGGATTTGCCGCTGGTCACGAATCCGCTCATGAATCCCGATGCGGCGGAATTCAATACGGCCGCATCGGCGTGCACCCGGTTGTGGATCGCGGCGGAGCTGAGATCGACGAAACTGCGCACCACCACGCTCATGGCCTGTGCGGGATACTTCACCTCGGGATCGACCTCGGACGGCAGCGGGATATAGCTCGCCAGCCGCAGCGCCTCCATCAATTTGGCGTGATCCGTGGACACCGGCTTGTCATAGAACTTCGGTGCGGTGGTGTTGTTACCCACATCGAGGGTGCTCAGATCCACCACCGGCTCCGCCGGTGCGGCCGTATCCGATCCGCAGGCGGCGGTCCCCGCCACCACCATCGCGATTCCGGCGGCCGATAGCGCGCGACCGAACCTTCCCATGGTTCCCCTCCCCGGCCCGTTATGCGGGCGCTCCCTATTTGATCTGGTTGTGCAGCACCGGGACCAGCTTGTTCAGCAGCATCTGCTCCGATTCCGGGGTCCAATTGCGCATGGCCGCGACGGCGGCCGCGTCGTCCAGCGTCACCACGACGGCGTGCGAACCGGTGATCTCACTGGGCAGCCCGAGCTGTCCACCGCCACCGGCCTTGTCATCGCTGCGGACGGCGACGATATAGGAATCGTCTTTCACCTTCAGCGAGCCGTAGCCGGCGGCGGGACGCGGTGAGGTCTCATCGCCTACGGGCTCGTATTCGGAGTTGTAGACGAAGCCCAGGCGCCCCATGAACTTCGCCTGTTCGGTCCCGGTCAGGTAGATGGCGTATTTGGCGGACAGCGTCCCCTGCGTGACGTCGACCAGGGTGATGGATTTGCCCGCGAACGCGGGATTATCGCTGCGCGCCTTGTCCATCGACATGGGCGCGGCGGTGGTGGTGACAACGGCGGCGGGTGTCGACGCGGGTTCGTCGTTATTGCCATGCAAGACGACCGCGCTGATTCCGATGGCCAGCGCCACCACGATCACCGCGGCCGCCGAGCCCAGATAGAGGGTCCTGCGCCCCGAATGATCGGCCGAACCGGGTTCGGAAGGTGCTGTGCGGCTTGTTGTTTCATCACTGCGCCCGAACAGCCCGGATATGGCGACCTGAATCGGATGGGTCGGTGAGGTGTTCGTCGACACCGGATTGTGCCCGGGGGTCAGCGCATTCGCGGCCGCCTCGGTGAATTCCCTGGAGCTGTCGAAGCGTTCGGCCGGATTCTTGGCCAGGGCGCGCTCGAGCACCTGGTCCAGGGCGGCGGGCAGCTGCGGGTTCACCGTCGTCACGCGGGGCGGCGGTTCGTGCAGATGTCCCATCATCACCAGCGCGGGCTGGGTTGCCGGATAGGGGTTCTGGCCGGTGATCAGCTTGTAGAACGAGCAGGCCAGGCTGTACAGATCGGAGCGATGATCGAGCGGCTCCCCGGAGAGCTGCTCCGGCGACGCGTAGGCGATGGTGGCGACGAAACTGCCGGTCTGGGTGAGCTCGACGGTGTCATCGGTGGATTTGGCGACCCCGAAATCGGCGAGCAGCGCGCGCTCGTCCTCCCCGTCGACATGCGACAGCAGGAAGTTGGCGGGCTTGATATCGCGGTGCAGCAGGCCCTTTCGATGCGCGTAATCCAGTCCGCTACCGACCTGGCCGATAATGCTCAGTGCGCGAAGCGGGTTCATGGCGGCCGGATCGCGTTTGAGTTCCGCGGCGGCATCGGTGCCCTCCACGTACTGCATGGCGATCCAGAGCTGACCGTTCTCCTCGCCGCGATTGTGCACCGCGACGATATTCGGATGATCCAGTCCGGCAACGAGATTGGCTTCGCGTTCGAAGCGGCGGCGGAACTCCCCGTCGCGGGACAGATCGGCCGAGAGCACCTTGAGCGCGTCCATGCGCGGCAGGCTCGGATGTTTGGCGAGATAGACGGTGCCCATCCCGCCGGAGCCGAGTACGCGCTCGATCCGGTAACCGCCGACGATGACGCCCGGACTCATCGCCATGGCTGGAACCCCCCGATCTGACTGCGGCTACTGCACGCCGGAGCTTACTTGCGGGAGGCGCATCGGGTCACAGACTGTTGGCCAGCAATGCGTACTGCGCGGCGATCTTCTGCCGCACATCGGGTTCGTCATCGCTGCTCACGACGCCGATATAGCGCTTGTAGACGACATAGCAGCGGTTCTTGAACTCGGAATCGGTGTCGCCCTTACTGTTCAATTGCACGCATTTGGCGCCGGGCACGTCATTGGGGGCGGCGACGCTGTCGTAATGGTCGGTCTCATCGGCGAGCAGGGCGGGCATGAGCGCCTGCGCGCCCGCGTCGTCCCGGGCGCGGATCAGCCACGCCTCGCCGACCGTGGCGAGCGCGTCCGCGCCGCTGTCGGTCACGGCCTGCTGGATCTTGGTCTCGTTATTGGCGTTGTGCACGATCTTGGTGCCGCCGTAGACGGCGAACTGCTTCGGATCGGGGACGTGCCCGTTGCGATCCTTGATCACCGCGCGCGCCAGCAGATCGTTCGGATCCACCTTCAGCGAAGTCAGATTGGCCTCGGGGGTGGGGGTGTAGTGATCCAGCACCGGGACCTGCGCGTCGAAGGTCTTGCGCACCCAGGACAGCAGATCCTGCTGATCGGCGGTCGGGCGCTCGATGAACAGCGAGACGACGTACTGCTTATAGGGCAGGAACGCGCCGATGGTCGCGATGCCCGGCCGCCAGTGGATGAAGGCGTCGGGGTACTGGCTGAGCGCGAGCTTCTTGTTCAGATCCGGGGCCACGCCGAAATCGGCGTCCTCCAGTTCGCGCGCCGCGGTTTTGGCGGTCTTGTCGTCCGAGAAACGCATCACCATATTGGTGACCGAGGTGCCGCCCTTCTGGGTGGGCCCGCCGGGCTGATCCGCGCCGCTGGCGGCGAAGGCGGTGATCAGGTGATTGCGGTCCAGCACCGGCTGGGAGGTCGCGGCCAGCCCGACCTTGGTGGCGTCGGCGGTATCGGTGGTGGCGCGCCCGCCGCCGCCGTACACCAGCGACGGGTCGATCTTGACGGTGGGCACCACGGCTTCGGACATCCGGAAGCCTTCCAGCAGTGGGCCGTTGGAGCCCGCGTCCTGCGCATAGGTGTGCCGGTCGACCGGATAACCGCCCACCTCGAGCTTGCGGACATCGATCTCGCCGGGGGTCGCGGTACCGCTGACGCTGCACGCGGTCAGCGATAGTGCGGTGAGTGAAACGCATGCGGCGAAGAGTGCTCTGCGTGAATTCCGAACCATGAGGGTCCTCGTTCCTCCCGTACGGTGCATTCAAAATAACGGACCGCGCCCGCCGCCGGGCGCGGTCGAAGATCACCGGACCCGGCGCGATGCCGTCCTACCCTCATCGCGCGACGGTGGCTCGGACGCAACGCGGAGCGGCAACGTAACCTGGTCGGTGTGCTGAACATCCCGCGCCGCGCGAACACCGGGGGCCGGTTCCATTGATGGATCGGCAGGTCGAGGTTGTCGCGGGCGCGCATATGGTGCTGCGGGCGGCAGGGGCGGTAATCCTGGTCGCGCACCGGGAACGGGGAGCACTCACGGCGGATTCACGCGCCGCCATCGCCGGACGGGCACTGGCCGACCTGGTCCTCGAAGCCACCGAACAGGCCCCCGACGGACCGGGTCGCCTGATCGCGCGGCAGGCCACGCGCTGGCTCATGAAGGAAGCCGAGCGCATCTCACCCGGGGTTCCCGTGGAATTCGGCATCCTCTCGGCCGCCGAAACCGGCGGGGTCGCGCTCTTCCTGCACGGTTCGGTGACCGCGGTGCTGGCCGGACCGGCCGTCGAGTACTACCGCGGCAGCGATGCCGCGTTCACCGTGGATCGGGTCGCCGCGCATCCGGCCCGCGCGGCCGCGCTCTTCGCCGAGGACGCCGTGCGACAGGTGCCCGAGCTGCCCGAGCGCGGAATAGGTTCCCTGGTAACGGGAATCGCGCAGGCCGCGGGCGCGATCGTCTGGTTCGAGGGCGAGCCCGCGCGGACCTGGCAGCCCCGCGTCCACCCGGAGTTCGACACCCGAGCCGAGCCGATCCCGGTCGAGTTGGAGTCGACGCAGGTCGATATGCCCGCGCCGACCGCGGCCTTCGATCCGGAGCCGGATCGGATTCCGCTGGACCCCAACCTGACTCCGACCCGCACCTCCAACCGGATTCCGGTGGATCTGGATCGGGACTTCGAATCATCCTCCGGTACCGCCGGTTACGACGACACCGATGAATCCGAGGCCGCCACGGCCGGTTACGACCCGCATCGCGCGCCGACCGAGATGGGCGGCACCAATCCCGCACCCAAACCCGATCCGGGATTGCAGCGGCGGCTGGAGGCGACCGCCAAGGCGACCACGCTCACCGTCAAGGTGCTCGGATTCAAGTGTGCGCGTGCGCATCCCAGCGATCCGCGCTCGGCGTTCTGTTCGGTGTGCGGGATGCCGGTGGATCAGACGCAGCCGGTGGCCGAGGTGATCCGGCCGCCGCTGGGGATGCTGGTGCTCGATGACGGTATGACGTACATGCTGGCCACCGACGCGGTCGCCGGGCGTGATCCGGAACAGTCCGAGGCGGCGCGAGCCGGATTGGCGCCCTTGAAGATCGACGATTCCTCCGGCGGCATGTCCCGCGCGCACGCCGAGATCCGGCTGGTGAACTGGGATGTCACCGTGGTCGATCGGGGTTCCACCAACGGCACCCGGGTGCGGCCGCCCGGCTATCGGGATTGGATTCGGCTGCAACCGAATCAGCCGATGCTGCTGATGCCGGGCGCGGAGGTCATGCTCGGCAATCGGGTGCTGCGCCTGGAGCCGATCGCCCCGCCGCCCTTCGGCTGAACGGTCTAGGAATACCTGGACGTGCAGGTGTTCTGGTTGCCGAGCACGCCCGCGCGGAAGGCGTCCACGCGGGAGAATCCGCTCGGCACCGTGCGGCCGTCGGTATCGCTGGCCGCGAGGCCGTCGGTGAGCAGGCCCGAGACCGCCTCGTCCAGATCGCCGGGGGAGAGGCTGATATTGCCGTTGGCCTTGGATCTGTTGGGGTCCGCCAGTTTTCCGGTGATCACACCCGACAGGCAGGCCGCCCGCAATCCGGTTTTCGCGCCCTTGAGCGCCTGTCCGGCGCTCTGCTGCACGGCCAGCGCGTATCGCGAGATGTACACCACGTAGGCGGTGAAATCGCCGGTCACCTTGACCGGCAACGCATCCTGTCCGTCATCGTCGGCGACGCCGCGATCGTGCAGTGCGGGCAGATCGGTGCCGATGGTATTGCTGGACGGGCAGTAGGTGACCGGTTCGGTGTCCTTACCGTTGCTGCAGTTCAGTTTCGCGCCGTCGAAGGTGTATTTGGGTTCCTTCTTGATCGGCATGATGTCGGCCATGGCCTTGGACAGTTCATCGAGATTGGTTCTGTCCACATCGGATTGGCCATTGGTGGTGTCATTGCCGAAGGACTGCGGCAGATTGCCGCGCCGCCGGTCGATCTCCTTGGTGTCGATGCCCTTGCAGCCCTTGCCGCCGTCGGTGAAACCGATCTGCACCGCGGTGACGCGTTCGAACGCCGATCCGTGCACGCTGCCCGGATCGCTGGGATTGTCATCGCGAATGGCTACGGTGGCGGCCAGCACGGCGTTCAAACCGTCGGAGGTGTTGATGGTGAAATGCTTCGACTTGCCTTCGGCCACATTGCGAATGAACGCGCCAGCGAAGCAGTCCGCCTGCTGTTCCTTGACCAGGGTCGCGGTCTTGCGGCTGACGATATTGGCCATGGTCTGAATGGCGTGCCCGTACTCGTGGGCCAGCACCATCACCACGGCCATCTTGCCGAAGGTCTCCTGCACGGTGGGCAGCAGCACGCTGCGATCCCAGCCGATGGAGCCGTCCAGGCTGCAGAAGGCGGCATTGACCAGTCGGTAGGTGGATTCCTCGCAGAACTGCATGGCCTGCGCGCGTGGGGCTTTGGCGCTCCAGGACAGGAATTTGTCGACGGGTTTGAAGGCGCCGTCGAAATCGCGCGGATACTCGGCCTGCCAATAGGTCTGGATATCCTCGAGGGCGTTGAGCACGAGTTTGTCGATGGGTCCGCCATCGGAGTTCGCGGCGGTGAGCGTGCTGTCCGCAACTCCCGCGCGCGGGCCGTTGGGGCCACTGGTGGTGGGTAGTCCGGCGACCTTGAAGGGATCGTCGTAGATCGATACCGCGCGCCCGCGCACATCCCGGGTACAGCCGCTGAGCAGTACCGCGATCAGGGTGAGAACGGTGCAGGCCACCGTCAGCCGGCGTGCGCGTATCCCCACGTCTTCTCCCTCACCCGCCGACATTCCACCTCGGGACCGGGTGTGCCGACGTCGTTCCCGGTCCGAGCCCACGCATATTATCCGCCGAATCCGCTGTTCGTTGTCCGGGTTGGCTGCGGCTGGGAAGGGTTGCAACGGGGCTGTAATGCCGGATTCGCGGTGTCTGCCGGAACCTTTACAGACCGATCGGTATCCGTCTGCTTACTCCTGCGGCTCTGAGCGGGGCAGACGGTAGTATCCGGGCCATGTCTTCACCGGGGGCGCAGCAGATCACCGTGCGTCATGAAGGAACCGATCGGGTTTTCGACGCGAGCCAGCAGATCACCATGGGGCGGGCGCCGGAGGTCACGCTGTTCGTGGACAGCCCACTGGTCTCCCGGGTGCACGCCACTCTGGCCTGGCGCGGCAACGGGTGGGTGCTGGCCGACAATGGCAGCACCAATGGGGTTTTCGTCGATGCGCGGCGGATCGGCCAGCCGATTCCGATCGACCGGCCCATGCAGGTCCGGCTCGGCGACGCCATCACGGGACCGCTGCTGCACCTCATCCCACGGGTGGGAATGCAGCAGCCGCCGTCCGGGCAGCAACCCCAGCAGCAACCGCCCTCGGGACAGCAGCCGCAGCAGCGCTGGACGCCGCCGCAGAATTACGCTCCGCCGCAGCAGAATCGGCCGCCGACACCGGCGCAGCAGCAGCCGCAGCAGCGGCCGCCCGCACAGGGGCAGCAGCCGATCAACTATGTGCGGCCGCCGCGTTCGGGTCAGGCCGCGCACGGCCACGCGCAGCCCGCCCATGGTCAGCCGCCGAAATCCGGACAGCCGCCGCGTTCATCGCAGCCGCCGTCGCAGGGGATGCCGTCGCAGGGCTTGCCATCGCAGGGAATACCCGCGCACGCGCCGCAGTCCGCCGCACAACCGTCGCTGCCGATGCATCCGGACGCACCGGACAACATCAATATGACCGCCAAGGCCAGCGTCGCCGCCGCCCCGCCGGTGCGCGCCCGCGCCTCCACCGGTCCGGCCGCGCGCGCGGACCGAATCCCGCAGGGCGGCTTGCACATCGGCCGCACCAGCGATAACCAGATCGTCGTCAACGATCCGCTGGCCTCGCGCCGGCACGCCCGCCTGCTGTCCGATCGCGGCAATCTCGCCATCGAGGATCTGGGCTCGGCCAACGGCACCTTCGTCAACGGCCGCCGCGAACAGCGCGCGGTACTGCGCGATCGCGACATCATCACCATCGGCAATGTCGACTTCGAGGTGCAGCAGGGCACGCTGGTGCGCCGCGAGCGCCCGGCCGCCGAACAGGGTCTGCACGTGCACGGCGTCGGCTTCACCGTCGAGGGCAACAAGCAGCTGCTCGTCGATGTGAACATGGCCGCCGGGCGCGGCACCCTCACCGCGCTCATCGGCCCGTCCGGCGCGGGCAAGTCCACGCTGTCCAAACTCATCGCGGGAACGACCCAGCCGTCCGCGGGCGTGGTCACCTTCGAAGGGCGCGGGCTGCACGCGGAGTACGAAGCGCTGCGCTCCCGCATCGGTATGGTGCCGCAGGACGATGTGCTGCACCGGCAGCTCACCGTCAAGCAGGCGCTGAGCTTCGCTGCGCAATTGCGCCTGCCACCCGATACCAGCAAGGCCGACCGCAAACGCGTCATCGACGGTGTGCTGGCCGAACTCTCGCTCACCCAGCACGCCGACACCCGCGTGGACCGGCTCTCGGGCGGTCAGCGCAAGCGCGCCTCGGTGGCCATGGAACTGCTCACCGGTCCGTCACTGCTGATCCTGGACGAGCCCACCTCGGGCCTGGATCCGGCGCTGGACCGGCAGGTCATGACCATGCTGCGCGAGCTCGCCGACGCCGGGCGCACCGTCATCGTGGTCACGCATTCGGTTGCCTGCCTTGACATGTGCGATCAGGTGCTGCTGCTCGCGCCGGGCGGTAAGACCGCCTTCGCCGGGCATCCCGGCAGCGTGCGCGACTTCCTGGGCACCAGCGACTGGGCGGAGATCTTCACCCGCGTCGCCGCCGATCCGGACCGCGCCTTCGCGAATTTCCGCTCCCGCCAGGCGTTTGCGCCACCGCCACCGGCGGTGCAATCGGTCGAGAAGGCCAAGCCGCCGAAATCCAGTGCGTTCAAACAGTTCTCGACACTGTCCCGCAGACAGTTGCGATTGATCTTCGCCGATCGCGGATATCTGGCGTTCCTGCTGATACTCCCGTTCGTGCTGGGCGGACTGTCACTGGTGGTGCCGGGTAAGAACGGCTTCCAAAAGGGCGGCTTCACCCAGATGCCGGACGGGTCATACGTCATGACCGGCGGCAGTGAGGCGCAGCAGTTGCTGGTGGTGCTGATCCTCGGCGCCTGCTTCATGGGCTCCACGCTCACCGTGCGTGATCTGGTGGGTGAACGCGCCATCTACCACCGTGAGCGCGCCGTCGGATTGCGTTCCGGCGCATACCTGATGTCGAAGGTCGTGGTGTTCAGCCTGGCCGCGCTGTTGCAGGCGGGCGTCATGATGGGCATCGTGCTGGCGGGCAAGAAACGGCCCGGACCGGGCGCGGTGCTTTCCGCGGGTAGTGCCGAGCTGTACATCGACATCGCCTTGACCGCGGTCACCTGCGTGGTGGTCGGACTGCTGCTGTCCACGCTGGCCAAATCCAATGAGCAGGTGATGCCGCTGCTCGTGGTCATCATCATGTGCCAGCTGGTGATGGCGGGCGGCATGATCCCGGTCACCGGCCGCGTTGTGCTGGAACAGGTTTCGTGGCTGTTCCCGGCCCGCTGGGGTTACGCCTCCGGCGCGTCGACGGTGAACATCCGGGAATTGTTCCCCAGCGCGCAGGCCGATGCGCTGTGGAAGCACGAGGCGGGCATCTGGTTCCTCGACAACGCGATGCTGCTGGTGCTGGCCGTGGTGCTGTCGCTGCTCACCTGGTCGCGGCTGCGGCTGAAGAAGTCCGCCTCATGAGCATGGCCTTCGTGACCGGCCGAAAGGGCATCCAGTGAGTAGGGAG
The DNA here is from genome assembly GCF_042269265.1 of Nocardia sp. NPDC056000. Classification (NCBI taxonomy): domain Bacteria; kingdom Bacillati; phylum Actinomycetota; class Actinomycetes; order Mycobacteriales; family Nocardiaceae; genus Nocardia; species Nocardia sp. NPDC056000. The sequence goes on from NZ_JBHJXS010000002.1 coordinate 726,060, forward strand.
TCGCGCGCTTCCTCCGGCGAGCAGGCACACTGATGGCTGTGACAGCTCGAGTTGGGGCAGTACATCTCGGCTGGGACGTGGTGTCGGTGGCCGCCGGTGGTGGTGGCGCGCCGATCCGTCCCGTCCAGGTCGAAGGAACCTATACGCCGCCCGCGTACCTGCTGGCGGACGCGTCCGGCCGGTTGCACACCGCGGGTGTGGACCGGCGGCCGGACGTCGGCATCGCCATCAGCGATGTGCGCGACATCCTGGGCCATCCGCAGATCGTGGTGGCGGGCGCGACCTGGCCCGCCGATCTGGTCTTCCGGGCGCGCATGCACAATCCGCTGGCCTCGGTGACCGAGCATCTGGGCGGACCGCCCGATGTGCTGGCCGTGCCGTTCCCGGACGAATGGCCCGACCCCAAGGTGGACGAGTTCATCCGGCTGGTCGAACAGCTCGGCGTGGTCGCCGAGGCGCTGCCCGAATCGGTGGCGATGTCCGGCTATATCCGGGCGCTCGGACTGGTGCGCCCGCCCGGTCGCGGGGCCGCGGTCGGGGCGACCGGGGTCTACTCGGACGGGCGCGACTGCCTGGTGGTCGCCGTGCACGGTGATGACGAGGAGCCCACCGAATCGGTGAGCGTGCCCATCACCGCCGACGCGCTGCACTCCGCGCGCGCCGCCGACAATGTGGTGATCGAGGTGATGGCCGCCGCACGCGGTATCAACGCCGACACCTCCACCGTGCTGCTCGCCGGGAACGTGTGCTTCAACGACGCCCTGCGACTGGCCTTCCAGAACCATCTCGGGCACCGCTTCCAGGTCGCCGAACATCCGATGCACGCGCTCGTGCTCGGGGCGACGCATCTGCTCGTCAACGACAGCGACCTGAGCGCCGAGGCGATGGCCGCGCGGCCGGAAACCCAGGTGCCACAGCCGGGTCCGGCTCCCGTGGCACCCCGGCCCGCCGCCCCGGCCGATACCGCCTCCGGCGCGGGTGAGGTCAGGCCGCTCGAACAGGGACCGCGAAATATCCCGCAGCCCGCCGATTCCGGTGCGCCGCGTGCCGAATCCCAGCGGCCCGCAGCACCTTCCACCGGTCCGCAGCCGCAATCGGTTGCGCCGCCGCAGGGCCCGCAGCCGAGCGGGCAGCAGCCCGGACCGGCCCAGCAGCCGGGACAGGCTCCGCAGCCTGCCGCCGCGCAGGCCGGTGGCGACGCCGCCGCGATGGGTGAAACCCGCCGCATCACAGCGGAAGACGTGGCGCAGATTCCGACCGCCTCGCGCGGCGGACTGCCGCCCGGACTGGCCGGGGTGGGTGGCCGATTCACCCGGCCGCCGGGAACTCCGGCCGATGATCAGATGACCGCCATCGTGGGCCGCACGCCGCCGCCCGGGCAGGAGCAGTGGCCTCCCGCTTCCGGTGGACAATCGAATCCCGCTGCGGGACAACCGCATCCCGGTGCGCAGCAACAGCCTCCGGCGGGTGGGCAGCAGTCCCCGCCCGGTGGACAGCCGAATACCGGTGCGGGACAGTCGAATGCGCCCGTGGTGCAGTACGGCCCCGGCTACGGTCCACAGGGCGGTCAGCAGGGGCAGCCGGGCTACGGCCAGCAGGCCCCGCCGCAGCAGGGACAGGGTGCGCCGCAGCAGGGTTACGGCCAGCCCGGACAGGGCGGATACGGCCAGCAGGGCGGCGGTTACGGGCAGGGCGGTTACGGCGGCCCGGGTGCGAACTTCGCTGGTCCTTCCGGAAACGCTCCTGGTCAGGCCGGTGCGATGTACGGTGGGTCGATGCCGCAGAGTGGGTCGCGTCAGTCGAATCCGCAGATGTCGGAAGGCAGTGCCGGTCAGTCTGATTCGGGCTCCGGTGGCGAGGGGGAAGGCAAGCGCAAGAACAAGCTGTGGAACAAGATGAAGGGCAAACGCTTCGGTGCGCCCATCATCATCGGGGTGGCCGCGCTCAGCGCCATGGGCGTGCACTCCGACAGTGAACCCGTGGACCTGGCCGCGCTGGCGGGCGATCTCACGGCCGTGCACAGCATCCGCGACGTGCTCGACACCCATCTCATCGATGAGCTGTGCGCGATCACGCCCTCCGTCTCGACGGTGCCGCACTCGGGCATCTCCAGAATCGACGAGCCGCAGCACCTGAACTGCCAGACCCTGGGGATAGACACCCTGCGCTACACCATCCCCGGCCCGGTCCGCGGCGTCGACCCGGGCCCGCCGGTCCAGATCTGAGCATCGCCCGGTTTCAGGTCGGCGGTAGCGCACTGGTATCGTTCTCCGTTGGCGTTCGGTACAGCCCGGGTTCTCCCTGGCCGTCCCACGAGTCCCGGGTCTCCACCAGCCGCCGGGGTCGCTCGACCGCATGCCTGGCTGGCACCACATACGACAGACAGGGAACGACTGTGCCTACGTACAGCCCGAAGGCGGGTGACGTGACCCGCAAGTGGTACGTCATCGACGCCACTGACGTAGTGCTCGGCCGTCTCTCCGTCGCAGCGGCCAACCTGCTGCGCGGTAAGACCAAGCCGACCTACGCGCCGAACGTCGATGGTGGCGACTTCGTCATCATCATCAACGCTGACAAGGTTGCCATCTCCGGCAACAAGCGTGAGAACAAGTTCATCCACACCCACTCCGGGCACCCGGGCGGTCTCAAGTCCCGCTCCGTCGGCCAGATCCTGGACACCCGCCCCGACCGTCTGGTCGAGCGCGCCGTCAAGGGCATGATCCCGAAGAACAAGCTGGGTAACAGCATCGGCGGCAAGCTGAAGGTCTACGCAGGCCCGAACCACCCGCATGCCGCTCAGCAGCCCATCCCCTTCGAGATCAAGCAGGTTGCCCAGTGACCGCTCCTGAGGAATTCAACGACGACTACGTCGTCGAGGACACCACCGTCGAGGTCGTCGAGGAGGGTGACGGCTACGAGGCCGAGTACACCGCCGAGGAGACCTTCGCGCCGGTTCTCATCGATCGCCCGATCCAGACCGTCGGCCGTCGTAAGGAAGCCGTCGTTCGCGTGCGTATGGTGCCGGGTACCGGCAACTTCGTGCTGAACGGCCGCACCATCGAGAACTACTTCCCGAACAAGGTGCACCAGCAGCTGGTCAAGTCGCCGCTGGTGACCGTCGAGCGCGTCGAGTCCTTCGACATCTTCGCTCGCCTGGTCGGTGGCGGTCCCTCGGGTCAGGCCGGCGCGCTGCGCCTGGCCATCGCCCGTGCGCTGATCGAGGTCACCCCGGACGACCGTCCCGCCCTCAAGCGTGCCGGCTTCCTGACTCGTGACCCGCGTGCCACCGAGCGTAAGAAGTACGGCCTCAAGAAGGCCCGTAAGGCGCCTCAGTACTCGAAGCGCTGATTTTTCGTCGCACGGCTCTACCGTGCCCGCCCCTTTTCGTGGACGGGCACGGTACGGTCTACGCGGCAACCTGTACGAGAGCAGGCTCCCCGCAACGGTTTTCGACCGTCGCACCGGGCGCCTGCTCTCGTGCTGTATCGACCTATCAGGGGTGAGGTTATGGGACGTTTGTTCGGCACCGACGGAGTCCGCGGGCTCGCCAACGACTCGTTGAGTCCCGAGTTGGCGCTTGCCGTGTCGAGTGCGGCCGCGCAGGTGCTCAGCCGGGGCAAGAAGCGTGCGCTGGCGGTCGTCGGCCGTGATCCGCGCGCCAGCGGCGAAATGCTGGAAGCCGCCGTCACCGCCGGCCTGACTTCCGCGGGCGTGGACGTGCTCTCGGTCGGCGTGCTGCCGACGCCCGCCGTCGCCTACCTGACCGGCGTCTTCGACGCCTGCCTGGGCGTGATGATCTCCGCCTCGCACAACCCCATGCCGGATAACGGCATCAAGATCTTCGCGGCGGGCGGGCACAAGCTCGACGACGCCATCGAGGACCGCATCGAAGCCCTCATCGCCGAAGGCGGTTTCCACCGCCCGACCGGCGGGGCCATCGGGCGCGTGCTCGGCAAGCCCGGACAGCTGTTCGGCGCGCACGATCAGTACAGCCTCGAAGGCACCCACGAACGCTATGTGGAACATCTGGTGGAAGCCACCGGGCGCGACCTGAGCGGACTCACCGTGGTGGTCGACTGCGCACACGGCGCGGCCTCGGAGGTCGGCCCCGCGGCGCTGCGCGAGGCAGGTGCGACGGTTATCGCCATCAACGCCGATCCCGATGGCTTGAATATCAATGACGGTTGCGGCTCAACGCATCTGGAGCAGATTCAGCGCGCGGTGCGCGAGCACGGCGGCGATCTGGGACTGGCGCTGGACGGCGACGCCGATCGCTGCCTGGCGGTGGACGCACAGGGCACTGTGGTCGACGGCGATGCCATCATGGCCATTATCGCGCTGGCCATGCGGGACTCCGGTGAGCTTGCCGAGAACACGCTCGTCGCGACCGTCATGAGCAATCTCGGGCTGCATATCGCCATGCGCGATGCGGGAATCGCCATGCGCACCACCGCCGTCGGCGACCGCTACGTGCTGGAGGAGTTGCGCCGCAGCGGGCTCAATCTCGGCGGCGAGCAGTCCGGACATGTGGTGCTGCCACAGTTCGGCACCACCGGCGACGGTGTGCTCACGGGTCTGAAGCTCATGGCGCGGATGGCCGAAACCGGCCGCACCCTGGCCGATCTCGCGTCCATCGTGCGAACGGTGCCGCAGGTGCTGGTGAACGTGCACGTCTCGGACAAGGCCGCCGTCGCCTCCGCCCCGGAGGTGCTGGAGGCGGTCGCCGAGGGGGAGCGGCTGCTGGGTGACACCGGGCGAATCCTGTTGCGCCCCAGCGGTACCGAGCAGCTCGTACGGGTCATGGTGGAGGCCACCGATCCGACCCAGGCGCAGCGGCTCGCGGACGATCTCGCCAAGCTCGTCGCGGCTGTCTGAACGCCGTCCCGATCGAATACATAAGCGCCCCTCGATCATTCGATCGAGGGGCGCTGTGCTGTCGACATTCGGCCGCGCCGTCGTTATTCCTCGGTGAGCTTGCCCGCGTCGAGGTGCCAGCGGCGGGTGGCTCGGACATTGTCGAGCATGCGGCGGTCGTGGGTCACCAGTAGCACTGTGCCGGTGAAGGATTCGACGGCCTGCTCGAGCTGCTCGATGGCGGGCAGGTCCAGGTGGTTGGTGGGCTCGTCCAGGACCAGGAGGTTGACGCCCCGGGCCTGCAACAGCGCCAGCGCGGCGCGGGTGCGCTCGCCGGGGGAGAGGGTGTCGTTGGGGCGCAGCACATGTGGACCGCGCAGGCCGAATTTGGCCAGCAGGGTGCGGACTTCGGCTTCGGGCCAGTCCGGGATCTCGGCGCTGAAGGTGTCCGCGAGGGTGTCGGTGCCGCGGAACAGGCCGCGGGCCTGATCCACCTCGCCGATGGCGACGCCGGAGCCCAGGTGTGCGGATCCGGTGTCCGGCTTGGTCTTTCCGAGCAGCAGGGACAGCAGGGTGGACTTGCCCGCGCCATTGGCTCCGGTGAGGACGATGCGGTCGCCGTAGTCGACCTGCAGGGTGATCGGGCCGAGGGTGAAATCGCCGCGGGTGACGGTGGCGTGCGACAGCGTGGCCACCACCGTGCCGCTGCGCGGGGCGGCGGCGATGATCATGCGCAGTTCCCACTCCTTGCGCGGCTCCTCCACCGCGTCCAGGCGTTCGATGCGCTTGATCGTCTGCTTGACCTTCGACGCCTGCTTCTCGGTCGATTCGGCGCGGGTTTTGCGGCCCATCTTGTCGGAGTCGTTCTTGCCCTTGCGGCGGGCGTTGCGGACACCGTGTTCCATCCAATTGCGTTGCATGACAGCGCGTGCTTCGAGTCCGGCCTTGGTATCGGCGAACTCGTCGTACGCCTCGCGGGCGTGCCTGCGGGCGATATCGCGTTCCTCCAGATAGGACTCGTAGCCGCCGTCGTAGACGCCAACCTGCTGCTGCGCCAGATCCAGTTCCACGATGCGATTCACGGTGCGGGCCAGGAACTCTCGGTCGTGGCTGATCACCATGAGCGGCTCGCGGACGCCGGTGACGAACTGCTCCAGGCGATCCAGGCCACTCAGATCGAGATCGTTGGTCGGCTCGTCGAGCAGCAGAATGTCGAAGCGGGACAACAGGACCGAGGCCAGACCGGCGCGGGCGGCCTGACCGCCGGACAGCACCGTCATGGGGGTGTCCAGGCCGTGCGGGAGGCTCTCGCTCAGGCCGAGATCGGCGGCGATCTCGTCGGCGCGCTGTTCCAGATCCGCGCCGCCCAGGGCCAGCCAGCGTTCCAGGGCGGGGGAGAATTCGTCCTCACCGCCGTCGGCCAGGCGTTCGGCGGCCTCGTCCATGGTGCGCTGGGCTTCGCCGACGCCGGTGCGGCGGCGCAGGAATTCCAGCACCGTCTCACCTTCGACGCGTTCGGGTTCCTGGGCCAGATAGCCGACGGTGGCGTCGGGCGGGCTGAGGGTGATCTCGCCTTCCGGGGCGCGCCCGTCGGCCAGCATGCGCAGCAGGGTGGACTTTCCGGCGCCGTTCACCCCGACCAGGCCGATCACATCGCCGGGGGCCAGCACGAGATCGAGGTCTTCGAAGAGGGTGCGTTCGCCGTGTCCGGCAGCGAGTCCGCGCGCATGCAGAGTGGTGCTCACCTGCGCAATTGTGCCCTGTTCGGGGTTGCACCCTGACTCCGGGCCTACTGAAGTTCAGGGTCGGAATGGGTCATGGGACCGATGCCGGGCCGGGTCGCGACAAGGAAAGTGGAGATATGACTACTCAGACCACGAAGCGTCTTACCCGTTCCAGCCAGGACAAGTGGATCGCCGGAGTCTGCGGCGGGCTCGCCGAATACTTCGGTATCAGCGCCGGACTCGTTCGGTTCCTGTTCGTGCTGTCCTGCCTGCTGCCCGGACCGCAGTTCGTGCTGTACCTGATTCTGTGGGTGGTGATTCCGAAGCGCTGACGCGTGTTTCGCGCGTGGGCGAGTTGTGCACAGCTGAGAGTTATCCACAATCGGTATGAAGCTGCTGCGTGGGTGTTGCGCGGATGACAGGATGGTAACCACGTCATCGCGGAGGAGCGCATATGGTCACATCGGGTGATCTGCCGGGGCTTGACCTGCCGAATTTCGACTCGCACACCGAACTCGGTGCGCTCGGCGCCGTCGAACTACAACATCCCACGCAGGATATCGACGGCGACGGCCTACTCGACACCGTGACCACCACCAGCGATCACGCCATGCACGTGTGGACTGATCTGGATCACGACGGTTACGCCGACCATGTCACCGTCGTGGACAGCGGGGGTGACTACTCCGCCTGGGAGTTCCACCACCACCCGGACGGCAGTAGCGAGTGGGTCCGCACAGACGAAGGCCGCCTGGGCAAATAACCGAACCGGGGGGTTCGACGAGGGGGATCGATGCCTGGATTCAACGCGCTCGGAGTAGATCTCGACGCCCTGCGCACCACCGTCACCGCATTGCGCGGCAGCGCCGAAACGCTGGGGCGGCAATCCCGGCGCATTACCGAACACCCCCTCGGCCCCGACCACGCGGGCCGCGACTATGCGGCGCAGGGCGCGGCAATCCACGCGGGCCTCGAGCGCATTGCGGCCTGCCTGGCGCACTGGAGCACCGCCACGGGCGCCATCGCCGATGTATTCGACCACGCCGCAACCGAATACGACCGCATGGATCGCGAGCGCGCCGCCCAACTCACGGCGGTGCACCCGTGAGCTTCGACGCCACCGGCAAATCGGCAGACCAAATCCTCGACTACGGCGCGCCGGGCCTGGAGTACTGGGAACAGTTCCTGCCCAGATACGCCAAAGCCTTCGACGCCCACCGCGACGCCTCGCTCCCGGCCCTGCAAGCCGCCTACGACGAACAGCGCGGCGCGAACCTGCCCCAATTCGACACCGCCGCCACCGAATTGGCGAAGGCGCTGGCCGAGGCCGAATCCCAATGGTCGGCGCAATGGACAGCCGCCCAATCGCTCCCCACCCTGTGGACCGGCCCCGCCGGTGCCGAGGCGCAAACCACCCTCATCGCCCACTTGCGCCGAGCCAGAACAGATCTCGACGCCGCAAATACGGCCGCCGCCGCTCTCGCCGACCTCATCGAGCCTCTCCGCCAAGCCGTTCTCACCAAGGCCGAGTTCACCCTCGCCCTCCTCGATCACTCACCGAGCGGCACAGGGAAACTCGCGATAGACGGCAAATCCCCCGAAGACGTCGACACCCTGATAGCCGATAACGCCACCTACTGGCTCACCACCACCTTCAAACCCGATATCGAGCACAAACTCGACACCTTCACCGCCGCATGCAAATCCACCGACACCACCTTCGAATCCCACTACGCCACCGCCATAAGCGCCCTCACCCAGGTCCTCGACCTCTCCTACCCGCATCCCGCCGCCCTCACCCCGCCCGCCCCGTCTCCGGAACCCGTTCCCTCCCAACCAAATCACTCGGTCCCGCCTCCCGTCACAGCAGGATCCGTACCTCCTGCGACGGTGAGCACCGCCCCCACCACTACCGCAGGGACGGCACCCGCGACGGTAGGCACCGCACCTTCCGCAACGGTGGGCACCGCACCTTCCCCCACCGCCGCCCAGCCGGTCCCAGCCCAATCGCAGCCACAACTCCACCCGGAGACGTCGCTGAACGCGAGCCCGCAGCAGCCCCCGGACGGTGCGACCCGACCCCAATCCGCTCCTATCCCCGAAGGTGCGGCGCAGCCCCAACCGATCCCGAATAACGCTGCACCCGAAAGCATCCCGCCCGCCCAGCCGGGCCCCACCTCACCGGGTACCGCGGCCCCCACCCGCTCCAATCCCGCCACCGCGAGCGAACCCACCACCTCTCCCGACCACACCGGCCAAGGCAACCACCCGGATTCATCAGCCAGCCCCCTCACGGCCCTGACCGACCTCATCAAATCCCTGATCTCCGGCCTGGACCTCAGCACCCTGACCGATCTCCTCCACCCTTCGACCACCCCCGGCGACCCGTCCACCCCGGACCCGAACAATCCGGACCCGAACGGTCAGGACAATTCAACAGCTGGTCAGCCAAACCACCCGGCTGCCGATCCAGCCGCCCCGCCGAAACCCGCAACACCCCAACCCGATACGAACCCGGACTGCGGAACGGCCGAAAACGCCGCTCCGCCGGACAAAACACACCCCGCCCCGAACAATCCGGCACCCGCCCCGAACCCCGAGGGCCAATGCCCTCCCCAGCTCCCGGCCTGCCCGACGTCACCGGACACCAAAACCCAAGCACCGCACGAAGGATGTCAGCCATCCACACCCGGCCCAGATGCCCAGACCCGCATCGGCACCTGCCCGGCCCCGAATACGGACATCCCCGAAGCTCCGCACACTGGATGCCCGCCACCTCATCCGGAGTGCCGTGACCAACCGAACATCGATGACTCACTCCCGCAGCGGGAGTGCAAGCCACTCAACGGCGACTCGCCGGAAACGGGCAGGATCCCGCCCGAAACCAGTGATGCGGCCCCACCTCCACCGGGCGGAGTCGCCACACCGCCGATCGATCCCCAGTCCCCCGGCAGCAACTCGCCCGCCCCGACCCCGGAAAACCCCGCGCCGGACAGCAACCCGCCCCTCGACAACCACGGAGACACCGCCGTCGAAATCCCCGACTCCGGCCTGGAGATACCGGAGATTCCCCCAGACGTAGCCGACTAGTGCCGCTTCCAGAAGGTTCATGCGCCAACCGGGATGACGAAGAGGGTTCCTGCACAGCAGTTTCGGACGTGCCATGCATGCCACTACTCAGCCGGGGCCGCCGCGCTTGCGCCCGCCTGTGCGTCCGCCGAGCGGGCCCTCCGAAGCTACTTGCGCAGGGCCTGGACCAGTTGGAGGATGGGGAGTTTTTGTGGCTCGGCGGGTTCTTCCTCGACGGCTTCGGGGTCGACGATTTGGGTGTGGGGGATGACGGCTTCGGGGTCGGCGAAGGGTTTGTATTTCTTGTCGCCGAGGAGGGTGTAGTTGAGGAAGCCGACCAGGAGGGCTCGGGTGAGGCGTTCGGTTTTGGGTTCGTGCTTGCCCGCGCCGAGGGCGGCCAGGGCGCGGCGGCCCTCGACCATGCCGTTGTGGGTGGCGCGGTCCAGCGAGCGCAGGGTGGCGGGGCCGCCCCAGGCCAGGCCGAGCGGGATGGCGTTGGAGCTGACCGCGTCGATGTCCTCGGCACCCGCCAGGATCAGTGCGGGAGCATCGATTCCGGGGGCGAGGGACTCGCCGGAGGGGGCGGTGGGGGAGGGGTAGAGGGCTGCCACCGCGGACACCTCGCGCTGCGAGGCGGCGATGATCGCCGCGCCCGCGCCCATACCGTGCCCGGCGAGGGCGAGCTTGTCCGGATGCACGCTGATATCGCCCGAACCCAGCCGCACACCCGTGCAGATGTCCAGGGTGGTTACCAGATCCGTCGCCAGGTTCAGGTGCGAGGGAATCGGGCCGCGCTCGGTATCCGGGGCGGCCGCGACGTAACCCCACGACGCCAGATGCTCCAGCAGTCGCCGATAGTTCGCCGCCCCGGCCAGCCAGCCGTGCCCGAATGCCACCGCGGGTAGGTTGAGCCCCTTCTCGGGCGTGTAGACCACGCCCGGTTGCCCGGCTATGCCGAGGTTGCCGCGCAGCACCGCATGCGGGCCGCGGGCGGTCAAGGTGCTCAGAAGCGATTTCACAGACGCCGACACGAGAGTGAACTTATCCGATCGTCGCGTGCTTGGGGCGTTTCGCCCGGTCCCGCGCGCATCCGGATTCGCACACCGCCCCGGCCTCGGTAGGCTGAGCCCCCATGTGCGGAATCGTGGGGTACGTCGGGTACAGGGATGCCCTCGGCGTGGTGGTTGACGCGTTGCGCCGCATGGAATATCGCGGCTACGACTCCGCCGGAGTCGCCATTCTCGACGGCCTGGGCGGGCTCGCCGTCGAACGCAAGGCCGGTCGCCTGGCCAATCTCGAGGCGGAACTCGCCGAAACCGGAATCGACGGATTCGGCGGCACCACCGGTATGGGCCACACCCGCTGGGCCACACACGGCGCGCCGACCGATCGCAACGCGCACCCGCATCGGGATGCGACCGCGCGGGTCGCGGTGGTGCACAACGGCATCATCGAGAACTTCGCGCCACTGCGCCGCGAACTCGAGGACGCCGGAATCGAACTCGGCAGCGATACCGATACCGAGGTCGCCGTGCACCTGGTGGCGCGCGCCTACGCCGCGGGCGATACCGCCGGGGATTTCGTCGGCTCCGCGCTCGCGGTGGTGCGCCGCCTCGAAGGCGCGTTCACGCTGCTCTTCACACACGCCGACCATCCCGGCACGATCGTGGCCGCTCGCCGCTCCACCCCGCTGGTGGTCGGGGTCGGTCAGGGCGAGATGTTCCTGGCCTCGGATGTGACCGCGTTCATCGAACACACCCGGGAAGCCGTTGAGCTCGGCCAGGATCAGGCCGTCGTCATCACCGCCGACTCGTACACCGTCACCGATTTCAACGGCTCGACCGAAGGCGTGCGCACCCGCCCCTTCACCATCGACTGGGATCTGGCCGCCGCCGAGAAGGGCGGCCACGACTACTTCATGCTCAAGGAAATCGAGGAACAGCCCGCGGGTGTCGCGGACACGCTCATCGGGCATTTCCTCGACGGCCGCATCGTGCTCGACGAACAGCGCCTCGCCGATCAGGAACTGCGCGAATTCGACAAGGTGTTCGTAGTCGCCTGCGGCAGTTCGTATCACGCGGGCCTGCTCGCCAAATACGCCATCGAACACTGGACCCGGCTGCCCGTCGAGGTCGAGCTGGCCAGCGAATTCCGCTACCGCGACCCGGTGCTGGACCGCTCCACCCTGGTGGTCGCCATCTCCCAATCCGGGGAGACCGCCGACACGCTCGAAGCGGTCCGGCACGCCAAGGATCAGAAGGCGCGAGTCCTGGCCATCTGCAACACCAATGGCGCGCAGATCCCCCGCGAATCCGACGCCGTGCTCTACACCCGCACCGGACCGGAGATCGGCGTCGCCTCCACCAAGGCGTTCCTGGCGCAGATCACCGCCAACTACCTGGTCGGCCTGGCGCTCGCGCAGGCTCGCGGCACCAAGTACCCGGATGAGGTGGCGCGCGAATTCGCCGAACTCGAGGCCATGCCGAAACTCGTGGCGCGCGTATTGGAATCGGGTGATCAGATCCGCGCCCTGGCCCGTGAACTCGCGCATGTGGAAACCGTGCTGTTCCTCGGCCGTCACGTCGGCTACCCGGTCGCCCTGGAGGGCGCGCTGAAGCTCAAGGAACTGGCGTACATCCACGCCGAGGGTTTCGCGGCGGGTGAACTCAAGCACGGGCCCATCGCGTTGATCGAAGAGGGTCTGCCCGTCTTCGTGGTCATGCCGTCCCCGAAGAGCCGCGCGGTGCTGCACTCCAAGCTGCTGAGCAATATCCGCGAGATCCAGGCCCGCGGCGCGCGCACCATCGTGATCGCCGAGGAGGGTGACGACACCGTGCGTCCCTTCGCCGACCATCTCATCGAAATCCCGGCGGCCCCAACCCTTTTCCAGCCTTTGCTGGCGACGGTTCCGCTTCAGATCTTCGCCGCCGAGGTGGCGCAGGCGCGCGGCTACGACGTGGACAAGCCCCGCAACCTCGCCAAGTCCGTCACCGTCGAATAGCCCGAATCCAGGGATTTCAGGGGCGTAAGCCCCTGAAAGCCAGGAGGGTTCGTCTTCTATTCGACGGTGACCGTGCCCTTCATATCCGGATGCAGCGGGCACAGGTAGCGGTAGGTGCCCGGCGTGGTGAAGGTGAAACTCCACTCGCCCTTGCGAATGATCGGGCTGTTGATACCGAGCGCGATATCGCCGATGCCCTGCACCGCGTGCGGGGCCTTGTCATCGAACTTCCAGGTGACCTTGTCGCCCGCTTTGACGGTGAGGGCGGCGGGGGAGAACTTCATATCCGCGACATTCACCGTCACATCGGCGGGCTGACGCGGACCAGATGGCGCGGCGGCGGAGCTGGTGGCCACCGTCGTCGTGGCCGTCGCCGACTTCGAGGAATCCGAACCGCAGCCGCTCGCGATCAGCGCCCCCGCGACGACGGTCACGAGCAGCAGCACACGGGCGGGCGAGGGGCGGCGGATAGGCATGCCAGCCAGCGTAACCGCCACGATTTGCGGGCAATTCGCAGGTGGTCGCCCGCCCGGAAATGACCGAACCGCCCGGCGGGTCATGCTGCCGTTCTCCCGCTCGGCGTAGTCTGCGTACGTCGTAGGCAGGCGGGGCTAGCCCGCGAATCTCGGTTGCGGGAGGCGAACGATGACCGGTCCGGCACTGCGCGGGTACTACACGGCCGATGAGGTGCGAGCCGCGGAAGCGGAGCTGTTCACTCGCGTGCCGGAGGGAATGCCCATGCGCCGTGCGGCTTTCGGGCTCGCCGAGGTGGTGCTGCGGGAATTGCGCGAACGGACCGGGGGAGTGGCCGGACGGGCGGTGACGCTGCTCGTCGGATCCGGTGACAATGGCGGGGATGCGCTGTGGGCCGGGTCATTCCTGCGGCGGCGAGGCGTCGCGGTGGACGCGGTACTGCTCTCGCCGGAACGGGCGCACGCGGCGGGGCTCCCCGCGCTGCGGAAGGCGGGCGGGCGAATTCGCTCCGATATCGGAACGCCCGCTCTTGTCATCGACGGAATCGTCGGCATCTCCGGGCGCGGACCGCTCCGGCCGGAAGCCGCGAAACTTGTTTCGGGAGTCGATGTTCCGATCATCGCGGCGGATCTGCCCAGTGGCGTGGATGCCGATACCGGCGTCGTCGCGGGTCCCGCCGTCCGAGCCGATGTCACGGTGGCCTTCGGGGCGTACAAGCCGGTACACGCGCTCGCGGCTCCCTACTGCGGTCGAATCGAACTGGTGCCCATCGGGTTACGACTCCCCGATCCGAATCTCGCAGCGCTGGAACCGGAGTCGATCGGAGCGTCCTGGCCGGTCCCGCACGCCACCGACGACAAATACACCCAGGGAGTCACGGGCGTCTGCGCGGGCAGCGCCAAGTATCCGGGAGCTGCGATCCTGTGCACCGGCGGCGCGGTGGCCGCCACCTCCGGCATGGTCCGCTACGCCGGAACCGGCTCGCCGCAGGTGCTCGAACACTTCCCGGAAGTCGTTGCCGCACCTTCTATTTCGGAAACCGGACGAGTCCAGTCCTGGGTCTTCGGCCCCGGCGCGGGCACCGATGCCGACGCCCGCGACCGCCTCGCCGAAGTCCTCGACACCGATCTGCCCGTCGTGGTGGACGCCGACGGTCTCACCCTGCTCGCCGCTGACCCGGGCCTGCTGAGCGCACGCCGCGCACCTACCGTCCTCACCCCGCACGCGGGTGAATTCGCCCGCCTCACCGGCTCCGACCCCGCGCCCGACCGGGTGGCCGCGGTTCGCAAACTCTCCGACTCATGGCAGGTGACAGTCCTGCTCAAAGGCCGAGCCACCCTGATCGCCACCCCCGGCCACCCCGTTCTGGTCAATGAGGCGGGCGGCTCCTGGGCGGCCACCGCCGGTGCGGGCGATATCCTCTCCGGCGTCATCGCCGCCCTGCTCGCCTCGGGCCACGACCCCACCTGGTCCGCCGCCGCGGCTGCGCGAGTCCACGCTCTCGCCGCTAATCTCGCCGCACACGCGAACACCGTTGCGGGCGCTCCGATCTCGGCATCCCCGCTGCTGCACCACATCCGCGCGGCCATCGGCACCCTGCGCGAGCTGTCCGACCGCTGATCGTCCGATTGCCCATTGCTGAAACGCGTTCTAGGTTTGGGCCATGGGAGGGAATGTGAATCGCAAGATCGCGCTGCGTAATGTCCGGGTTTTCGATGGTACGAAGGTCGGGGCACCGGCCACGGTGGTGATCGACGGCTCGGTAATCGGCGTTGATGCCACGGGGGCGGAGGTAGTCGATGCCGACGGCGCTGTGCTCGTGCCCGGATTCATCGACGCGCATGTGCACCTGGACGAACTGAATGTGCTCAATCAGCTGGCAGCGCACGGTGTTACGACCGGACTCGAAATGGGCTCGCTCCAGTCCGAGTTGATTGCCGCACTGCGCGCACAGACCGGTGTGGCGACCCTGCGCAGTGCGGGTGTGCCGATTATCGGATCCGCCGGTGTGCACGCACAGGTGCCCGGTGTCGCCGACGTCGCGGTGATTCGCGGTCCCGAGGACGCCGAGGCGATGGTGGCGCAGCGCGTTGCAGACGGCTCGGACTACATCAAGCTGATCCTGGAGGCCCCGGGCGAAGGCGGGCCCGACGCGCGCAGTGCGAAAGCCGTTGTGGCGGAGGCGCATGCGCGGAATCTGCTGGTGATCGCGCACACCTCGACTCCCGGGGCGTACACGCTGGCGGTGGACTGCGGGGTCGATATCCTCACCCACATCCCGATGGGCGCGGTGCTGTCCGACGGTGAGATCGAGCGGATGGCGGCGGGAGGGCACATCGTGGTCCCGACCCTGACCATGATGGAGGGCTGTGCCGAACTGTTCGGCGTCGCACCCGCTTTCGCCGCCGCGCTGACCAGCGTCGGCGCGCTGCACGCGGCGGGGGTTCCGATCCTCGCGGGTACCGACGCCAACCGCACGCCGGGGGTGCCCTTCCATCCGGAACCCGGACGGAGCCTGCATCACGAACTGGAATTGCTTGTGCGCGCGGGTCTTTCGACCATTGACGCCCTCAATGCGGCGACGGCACTGCCCGCCCGGCACTTCGGACTCACCGATCGCGGTGTCATCGCACCGGGTATGCGCGCCGACCTGGTGCTGCTCGACGGTGACCCGGTCGCCGACATCCGCGCGACCCGCGCGATACGCGGAATCTGGTGCGGCGGTGTCGAACACCCGGTTGCCGATGATCTCTGACCGATCGAGTGCCATGCGTGCACCGCGCCCACGCTCACATAGATTGAACGGCCAGGTGCACGGCCGCTCGCCCGGCCGCGACGATGGGGTGATCCGCCGCGCCGCGCCGGTAGGCCAGGCGGGTGCGGCGGTGCGTCGGCAGGGGCGTGAGGATGATGCCGGGCGGGACGAATGACAAGCCCAGATCCGGCACCAGCGCCACGCCCTGACCGGCGGCGACCAAGGCCAGCACCGCGCCGAAATCATCGGCGTGATGACGGATGCGCGGGGTGAATCCGGCCGCGCGGCAGGCCCGAACCGTCATGGCGTGGCACAGCGTGCCCGGAGTGCTGGCAATCCACGAGGAATCACGCTGCGCGACAAGAGGTTCAGCTGTTCCTTCGGCTGCGGTGGCGGGCACGGCCAGGTGGACGGTTTCGGTGAGTAGCGGTTCGGTGTCCAGGCCGGGTTCGGGATCCATCGGGACGTAGTCGTATTCCTGGACCAGGGCGATATCCAGGGTTTCGGCGCGCAGGGCGGCGGGGGCGGCGGCCGGATCCAGTTCTGTGACAAGCAGTTCCAAGTGCGGGTGGGCGCGGCTGAGGGTCACCAGGGCGGGGGACAGGATGGTGCGGACCGCGGTGGGGAAAGCGCCGATGCGCAGGGTTCCGGTGAGTTCGGTTCGGGCCGTTGCCAATTCGGCCGTCGCCTGGGTGACCGTGGCCAGAATGGTCTCGGTGTGCTCGACCAGGCGCAGGGCGGCGGGGGTGAGGGTGACGCTGCGGCCGGTGCGTTCCAGCAGTGGCACCCCGGTTTCCCGCTCCAGTGCCGTGAGCTGCTGCGAGACCGCGGACGGGGTGTAGGACAGCGCCTCGGCTACGGCCGCGATGGTTTTGCGGTGCGCGAGTTCGCGCAGCAGGCGCAGGCGACGTAGATCCAGCATCAGTACAGCTTATGCTCGGCGGCAGAAACATGAAATGGACGTGACGGTCCAGCGCGACCAGGCTGATGGCATGACACTCACCGGGTTGTTCGTGCCGCTTGTCACCCCGTTCACCGCCACCGGAGCCGTGGCCGCGACCGCACTGGAGGGGCTCGCGCACGAGGTCCTCGACGCGGGGGCGACCGGAATCGTCGCACTCGGCACCACCGGGGAACCCGATCTGCTCACCGAGGACGAGCGCCGCCGCGTCCTGGACATCTGCGCGAATGTCTGCGCCGAACGTCAGGTTCCGCTCATCGCCGCCGCCGGATCGAATGTCACCGCGACCTCGACGCGCGCGCTCGCCGAACTCGACCCGCGGGTCACCGCCGCCCTCACCGTGGTGCCGTACTACCTGCGCCCCTCCGAAGCCGGTGTGCTGGAACACTTCCGGCAGCTCGCCGCCGCCAGTCCGGTCCCGCTGGTGATCTACCACATCCCGTACCGCACCGGCCGCACCCTGAGCGCCGAAACCCTGTGCCGCCTGGCCGAATTGCCGAATGTCGCGGGCTTCAAATACACCGCCGGGGGAATCGACGACGAGACCATCGCCTTCATGAGCCGGGCCGCCGATGACACCGCGGTGCTGGCCGGTGACGACCTGTACGCCGCGCCCCTGCTCGCCCTCGGCGCCACCGGAGCCATTCTGGCCTGCGCGAATATCGCCCCCGCCGCCTACGCCGAACTGGTCTCGGCCTGGCGTACCGGCCCCCTCGACCGCGCCCGTCGCATCGGCAACACCCTGGCCCCGCTCGCCTCCGCCCTCTTCGCCGAACCCAATCCCACTGTCCTCAAAGGAGTGCTGGCCGCCCAGGGCCGCATCCCCACCCCCGCAGTTCGCCTCCCGCTGCTCCCCGCCGGCGATACCGCCGTCGCCGCCGCCCTCACCGCACTCGAGTCCACCTACGCCCCGCACGCGATCTGAGCGCCGCGCCCCGCTCACGATGCCGGGTGTGACGGGTGTCGCGCCGCCCGGGATGGCAGGATCGGGGGCGTGAACAAGCCCGATCCGCAGGTGGAGACCGTCGTCGACCTAGCCGCCATCGCCCACAACGTGCGCATCGTGGCCGAGCACGCCGGGGACGCGGCGGTCATGGTGGTGGTGAAGGCGGACGGGTACAACCACGGCGCGATCGAGGTCGCCGCGGCCGCGCTGGCCGCGGGTGCGCGCGAAATCGGCGTCACCACCATCGAAGAGGCGCTGAAACTGCGCGCCGCCGGGATCACCGCGCCGATCCTGTGCTGGCTCAACACCTTCGACTCCGATTACGCGAGCGCCATCGCCGCCGATATCGAGATCGCGGTCTCGGATACGGCGCAATTGGAGGCCGTCGCCGCGGCCGCCCGCGCACTGGACCGCACGGCGATCCTCTCGCTCAAGGTCGATACCGGACTGAACCGCAATGGCATCGCCCCGGCCGAGTATCCGCGGGTCCTGACCCTGCTCCGCGAACTGGTCGACGATCGGACGGTCCGATTCCGCGCCATCTTCTCCCATCTCGCGCACGCCGACACCCCCGATCACCCGGGCATCGATATGCAGCGCGACCGCTTCCTCGAAGCCATCGCGACCGCGAAAGAGCACGGGCTGCAACCGGAATTGGTGCACCTGGCCAATTCCGCCGCCGCCCTCACCCGCCCGGACCTGGCCTTCGATATGGTCCGCCCCGGCATCGCCGTCTACGGACTGTCCCCGATCCCGGAGATCTCCGATTTCGGCCTGCGCCCGGCCATGACCCTGCGCGCCCGGGTCGCCCTGGTGAAACAGGTCGCCGCCGGTGAAGGCGTCTCCTACGGCCATCAGTGGATCGCCCCGCACGACACCACCGTCGCCCTCATCCCCGCCGGTTATGCCGACGGCGTGCCGCGCCCGCTGAGCGGCCGCTTCGACGTCTGGCTCGGCGGGGAACGCAGACCCAATATCGGCCGCATCTGCATGGATCAGTTCGTCGTCGACCTCGGCGACAACGCGGCCGGGGTCCGCGAAGGCGATCCCGCCATCCTCTTCGGCGGCGACGCGGGCGTCCCACACGCCCAGGAATGGGCCGACCTGCTCGGCACCATCAACTACGAAATCGTCTGCGCCCCACGCGGCCGCGTCGTCCGCACCTACATCGGCGGCGTCCGATGACCGCACCCGGTATGCGCACCCTGCCCACCGTCGAGGACACCGAAGCCCTCGGCCGCGAACTCGCCGCGCAATTGCAGCCCGGCGATCTGGTCATCCTCGATGGACCGCTCGGCGCGGGCAAGACCGCACTCACCCGCGGCATCGCCGCCGGGCTCGGCGTCCAGGGCCGGGTCAGCTCACCGACTTTCATCATCGCCCGCCAGCATCGCGCCGGCGACGACCCCACCTCCATCGCCCTGGTGCACGTGGACGCCTACCGCCTCGGCGGTGACCTCGACGAACTCGACGCCCTCGACCTGGACACCGACCTGCACGATGCCGTGGTGGTCGTCGAATGGGGTCTCGGCGTGGTCGAGCACCTGGCCGACCGCCACCTCCGCGTCCTGCTCCGCCGCGAATTCGACTCCGACATCCGCACCGCCGAATGGGAGTGGGTGTCCGCCAACTAGCGCGCGGGCCGCACACCGGGTCGAGTGGCCTCGACCACCCGGTATCGTTAGGCCAATCATGCTTGTACTGGCTGTTGACACCTCGACCCCTGCCGTCACGGCGGGACTGGTGGAACTCGAACCGGCGGACGAGGGCAACAACGCACCTCGCATCACCACGATCACCTCCCAGGTGACCGTGGACGCACGCGCGCACAACGAGGTGCTGACCCCGCAGATCCTGGCCTGCCTCGCCGAATCCGGCCGCACCAGAGCCGAGATCGACGCCGTCGTCGCCGGTATCGGACCCGGACCGTTCACCGGTCTGCGCGTCGGCATGGCTACCGCCGGCGCCTTCGCCGACGCGCTCGGCATACCGGTCTACGGCGTGTGCAGCCTCGACGCCATCGCCGCCGACACCGAGAGCTACCTGCGGGATCCGGCCGAACCGGTGGAACTGCTCGTCGTCACCGACGCTCGCCGCCGCGAGGTGTACTGGGCGCGCTACCGCGCCGAGGGTCGCGTCGAAGGTCCGGAAGTGAGCAAGCCCGCCGATCTCGATCCGGGCACCGCGACCGTCATCGCCGGATCCGCCTCGCACGTCGACTACTTCGATCTGCCCGTACTGCCGGTGGAAACCCCGTCACCGTCCGGGCTGGTGCGCATCGCCGCCCGCGACATCCTCGCCGGAGTCACCCCCGAACCACTGGTGCCGCTGTACCTGCGCCGCCCCGACGCGGTCGAGAAGAGCTATGCGCAGGTGGGCCGATGACCATCCGCATCGAACCGATGCGGCCGGCCGATGCCGTGCGCTGCGCCGAACTCGAACAGCTGCTCTTCCCGGAAGACGATCCGTGGCATGAGGTCTCGTTCCTGTCCGAGCTGGCCGCCTCACACAATCGGTACATCACCGCGCGCGACGCCGACGGCCGCATGATCGGCTACGCCGGAATCGCATTGCTGGGCACCGACGATCAGCCCGAAGCCGAAATCCACACCATCGGCGTCGACCCGGAACTGCATCGCGGCGGCGTCGGCACCCAACTGCTGCACGCCATGCTCGCCGAAGCCGGACGCCGCGGCGGACCGGTCTTCCTCGAGGTGCGCACCGACAACACCGCCGCCATCGCCCTGTACGAGAAGTACGGCTTCCACATCATCGGGCTGCGGAAGAACTACTACCAGCCCAGCGGCGCCGACGCGTACACCATGCGCAAGCCCGCCATGGCCGGGTACACCCAGGACGCCGGGTTCCCGGAGGACACAGAGGTCTTGTCATGATCGTCATGGGTATCGAGAGCTCCTGCGACGAAACGGGAGTCGGCATCGTGCGGCGACTGCCGGACGGCAGCTGCGAACTGCTCGCCGACGAGGTCGCCTCCAGCGTCGATCAGCACGCGCGGTTCGGCGGCGTGGTGCCCGAAATCGCCTCGCGCGCCCACCTTGAGGCCATCGTGCCCGCCATGCGCCGCGCGCTCGCCGCCGCCGATATCGAGAAGCCGGACGCGCTCGCCGTCACCATCGGACCCGGGCTCGCCGGTGCGCTGCTGGTCGGCGTCGCGGCCGCGAAAGCCTATGCGGCGGCGTGGGATATCCCGTTCTACGCGCTGAACCATCTGGGCGGGCATGTCGCCGTCGACACCCTGGAGCACGGGCCGATGCCGCCCGCCGTGGCACTGTTGGTCTCCGGCGGGCACACCCATCTGCTGAAGATCGACGATCTGGCCAAGCCCATAGTGGAACTCGGCAGCACCGTCGACGACGCCGCCGGGGAAGCCTTCGACAAGGTGGCGCGGCTGCTCGGCCTCGGCTACCCGGGTGGACCGGTGCTCGATGCCATTGCCGCCGAAGGCGATCCGCACGCCATCGCCTTCCCGCGCGGTATGACCGGACCCCGCGATCCGCGCTACGACTTCTCGTTCTCCGGACTGAAGACCGCGGTGGCGCGCTACGTCGAAGCCGCCCAGCGCGACGGCCGCGAACTCCCCATCCCGGATATCGCCGCCTCCTTCCAGGAAGCCGTCGCCGACGTCCTGACCATGAAAGCCGTTCGCGCCGTACAGGACAACGGCCTCGACACCCTGGTCCTCGGCGGTGGCGCGACGGCCAACTCCCGCATCCGCTCGCTGGCCGAGGAACGCTGCACCGCGGCGGGCATCACCCTGCGCGTCCCCAAACCCCGCCTGTGCACCGATAACGGCGTCATGATCGCCACCCTCGGCGCCCACGTAATCGCGGGCGGCGCAACCCCTTCCGCACTCACCGTCGCCACCGACCCGGGCCTGCCCGTCTCCACCAGCCAACTCTGAGCGGGAAATCCCGCGGGGAGGGCGAACGCTCACCAGGGCCACGGCGCGGTCGACAGCACCGACAGCGCGAGGCTGGCCGCCGCCATCAGCCCGAGCATCACATTCTTGACCCGCGTGTTCCTGACCCGCATCACCACTCCCATCCCCGGGGGACCTGTTCCCCGCAGCGACGCTAGTGGCGCGCGAATTCGCCCTCCAGCCAGAGCTTTCCGCGCCCCGAGAAACCGGGGCGAGATTCACCCCGGTGGCAGGGACGGCGATTCGCCACGCCGATAGCCGTCAGGAATTGCAACGGGTCGGGTGATCGGGGCGATGAGAGGGTTATGGGTCGCACCGAATTCGCTCGCATCGCGAATTGCGGGCCGCGTGAATTGCGAGCCACCCAAATTGGGTGGGTGGCGCGGCGGCTAATCGGTGGGGCGAATCAGGGTGGTGGTGCCGGAGGAACCGGAATTATTGCGGGGCAGACCCGGAGTGGTGGAACCGGGAGTGCTTGTCGGATTGGTCGGCTCGACCAGATCCGAGGGCGGCAGGCTGGTGCCCAGCAGCGGTCCCAGCAGGCGGGGGAGATCCGAGGGGAAGGGAATCTGGGGTAGGCCCGGATCGGGACGCAGCGGCGGCTGGGCGATGCTGGTCGCGGGGGTGGGGACCGTACTCGGGGTGGCACCGGACTGACCCGGAGTGGGGGTCGTCGCGGGCGTGCTGCGATGCGAGGGGCTCTGATTGGCGGGCGCGGGTGCGCCGGAAGTGGGGCCGCTCGGCGGCGTGGTGGAGAGCACCGGCTGCTGCACGCCGGTGGTGCTGGGCGAGTAATTGGTGCCCTGCGGTTCGGGGACGAGCTCTTTGACGCCGTAGCCGATGATCAGCCCGACCACGACGATCGCGCCAGCGAGGGTGCCCGCCAGCTTGGTGAAGGTGCCCAGCGGCGCGTCCGAACCGCGGCTGATCACCGGGAAGGTGCTCGGCGTCGCCGAATCCGCCACCAGCGCCGCGCCTTTGGCGATCGCGGCCTCGGGTTCGGGCACGGTGAGCACCGGAACGTCCAGTTGATGCTGCAGATTCGCCAGTACCGCGGGGGTATTCGCGCCGCCGCCGATGACGGCCACCACCTCGGGGAATTTCGGGGCCCGCGCGAAGACGGCGCGCGCGAACACGGCCAGCTCGCGCATGAGATCCGAGACCAGCTCGTCGAAGTCCACCCTGGTCAGCTTGAGCGGTTGCCCGGCCACATGGTCGATGGTCACCGCGGGCGCGATGGACAGATGCTCCTTGGCCGCGCGCGACCGATTGAGCAGCATGCCCCGATTCGGGCGGGTGCCGCGCCGGGCCAGGTGGCAGTCCAGCAGATGCTGCAGGATCAGCTCGTCCACGGCATTGCCGCTGACGGTTCCGGTGCGCTCGGAGCGCAACACGGTGTCGTCGGCGTGATCGGCAACGGTGACCGTGGTTCCGGTGGCGCCCAGATCGAGGACGGCGACCGTTTGGTAGCGGTCCAGTAGACCGGTATGCCGCAGAAAGGTCAGTGCCGCTGTGCTTTCGGGGATGAGACGCACATCCCGGCGCTGCCGGCCGATGGCCGAACGGATGATCTGAGCCTGTTCCCGGTCCCGGTAGGCGACCGCGATATCACCGGGCGCGCCCGGCGCCGCGTAATTGTGCGCCGCAGCCAGCGCGGCCGGGTGGGTGCCTACGGGATGCACTGTCTCGCGGGGGATCTGGGTGGTCATCAACTCGATGGAGGAGGCCACCAGATCGCCGAGATCGCTGTGGGCCGTATCCGCGGTGACGACTCGATAGTCGAAGTTCTGCAGACCGTTCGGGGTGGTGGCGACCGTCGCCGAGCACACCACCTCGCTCCCGGCGGAGATGCCGAGGGATGTTCGCATTTTCACCTCCCTTCGAGCGGATGGTCCTGGTGTAGACGACCATCTCGAACGGACTCCGACACCGTCACGTTGATGACGGACGATCCGGAGCTACGGATCCGGCGGGGCCCTTGTCCGATGGGGCGTCGGGACCAGCCAGCGATCACTTGCGGTAAGGCTCTCGTCTCAGCTCTGCGCGGTTTCGCGCGCAGTGGGGTGAAGCAAAGCAACTGTGTAACTGTGTTCGACCGGTGTCGTGACGGACTTGATGCGGCCCTGCCACGCGGCCGTCGTCAATGGTGTCACAATCCGTTATCCGAACGTTACAGATTTTCGTATTTCTTTGGAAGCCCTCAGATTCCCCGGCCGTTCCACTCGGCGTGTCGTATTGCCTGCGAGGATGGCGATGCGTCGGCCACGGCCGATAGCAGAGCCTGGCCTTGAGCGCTGGCACTCCCGTGTATAGAGTGCTAGGTGGCACTGGGTCATGGTCCCGGCACCCGCGACGACGGGGCTTATGCGCAGCGTCAGCAAACGTGACCGAAACCGTGAGCCCGGGGAACCGCCCCGGGCGCGAAGACCCTGAAAAGTGGAGGGCTCAACGTGGCGAGCGTGAACATCAAGCCGCTCGAGGACAAGATCCTCGTCCAGGCCAACGAGGCCGAGACGACGACCGCCTCCGGCCTGGTCATCCCCGACACGGCGAAGGAGAAGCCCCAGGAGGGCACCGTCATCGCCGTCGGCCCCGGCCGCTGGGACGAAGATGGCGAGAAGCGGATCCCGCTGGACGTCAAGGAAGGCGACGTCGTCATCTACAGCAAGTACGGCGGCACCGAGATCAAGTACAACGGTGGCGAGTACCTGATCCTGTCGGCGCGCGACCTGCTGGCCGTCGTCACCAAGTAACGCCAAAACCGGGGCCTCACAGGGGCTTCGCCCCCGAAACCCCCGGCTACACCGCCCCGGCGTCGCGCTTAACAGCTACCGACCCGGGGC
Organism: Nocardia sp. NPDC056000; assembly: GCF_042269265.1. Taxonomy (NCBI): domain Bacteria; kingdom Bacillati; phylum Actinomycetota; class Actinomycetes; order Mycobacteriales; family Nocardiaceae; genus Nocardia; species Nocardia sp. NPDC056000. The sequence goes on from NZ_JBHJXS010000002.1 coordinate 750,627, forward strand.
GGAGTGCGTTCTCCCCCAACCACTTCAGGAGTAGGTACACACATGCCAAAGCAGATCGAGTTCGACGAGAAGGCTCGTCGCGCCATGGAGCGTGGCGTCGACAAGCTCGCCGACGCCGTGAAGGTCACCCTGGGCCCGCGCGGCCGGCACGTGGTGCTGGCCAAGTCCTTCGGCGGACCGACCGTCACCAATGACGGTGTGACCATCGCCCGCGACATCGATCTCGAGGACCCGTTCGAGAACCTGGGCGCGCAGCTGGTCAAGAGCGTCGCCACCAAGACCAACGATGTCGCCGGCGACGGCACCACCACCGCCACCGTGCTGGCGCAGGCGCTCATCAAGGGCGGCCTGAAGAACATCGCCGCGGGCGCCAACCCGATGACCCTGGGCAAGGGCATGAGCAAGGCCGCCGACGCGGTCACCGCCGCCCTGCAGGCCGCCGCCACCCCGGTCGACGGCGAGAAGGCCATCGCCCAGGTTGCCACCGTGTCCTCGCGTGACGAGGAGATCGGCGCGCTGGTCGGCAAGGCGCTCACCACCGTCGGCAAGGACGGCGTGGTCACCATCGAGGAGTCCTCCTCGACCCAGACCGAGCTGGCCATCACCGAGGGCGTGCAGTTCGACAAGGGCTACCAGTCCCCGTATTTCGTCACCGATCCCGAGACCCAGCAGGCCGTCCTGGAGGATGCCTGGATCCTGCTGAACCGCGAGAAGATCAGCTCGCTGCCGGATCTGCTGCCGCTGCTGGAGAAGATCGCCGAATCCGGTAAGCCGGTCGTGCTGATCGCCGAGGACATCGAGGGCGAGGCGCTGTCCACCCTGGTGGTCAACGCGATTCGCAAGACCCTCAAGGCCGTTGCCGTGAAGGCCCCGTTCTTCGGTGACCGCCGCAAGGCGTTCCTGGACGATCTGGCCATCGTCACCGGCGGCACCGTGATCAACCCGGATCTGGGCATCACGCTGCGCGAGGCGGGCCTCGAGGTGCTGGGCAAGGCCCGTCGCGTCGTGGTCACCAAGGACGAGACCACCATCGTCGAGGGCGCGGGCACCGCCGACGCCATCCAGGCCCGGGTCGCGCAGCTGCGCAAGGAGATCGAGAACACCGATTCCGACTGGGATCGCGAGAAGCTGGAAGAGCGCCTGGCCAAGCTGGCCGGCGGCGTCGCCGTCATCAAGGTCGGCGCGGCCACCGAGACCGAGCTCAAGGAGCGCAAGTACCGCGTCGAGGACGCGGTCTCCTCCGCCAAGGCCGCGGTCGCCGAGGGCATCGTCCCCGGCGGCGGCACCGCCCTGGTGCAGGCTGCCGCGCAGCTGGCCGACCTGAAGGCGTCGCTGACCGGTGACGAGGCGGTCGGCGTCGAGGTCGTGCGCGCCGCGCTGCTGGCCCCGCTGTTCTGGATCGCCAGCAACGCGGGCGTCGACGGCGCGGTCGTGGTCTCCAAGGTCACCGATGGCAAGGACGGCTTCAACGCCGCCACCCTGACCTACGGCGACCTGGTCGCGGAGGGTGTCATCGATCCGGTCAAGGTGACCCGCTCCGCGGTCGAGAACGCCATCTCGGTCGCCCGCATGGTCCTGACCACCGAGTCCGCCATCGTGGAGAAGCCGGCCGAGGAGCCGGCCGACGCCCACCACGGCCACTCGCACTGAAAGTGACCGCCGCACTTCGCGGTTGAGCACGGACCGAGGCCCCCGGACACGAACTGTGTCCGGGGGCCTTGTCATTGGCTGATGCCCCGGCTCGCTGCCGGACGCTCGATGCTGTGCCGATGCCCCGCGTAGCGGGGTTCGTCGTCGTATAACGCGACGAGGCCCCCGGACGGGTGTCCGGGGGCCTCGCGGGAGCATGAAGATTTCACGCGGGAAGGGCGGAGCGGTCCGGGGTGGGAACGGACTGGGCGGATGCCCTGGATTGCGGAGCGAACGGGCTAGTCGCGAATCGCGCGGCTGCGGCCGTTGGCGGGGTGGATCGCGGGGCGATTGTGGTGGATTGCGGTCGGTGGCGCCTGGTCTGCTGCTACGGCTGCGAGAAGGCGTTCGCGGAGTGCGGGCGGGGGCGGTGTGGCCGCCGTGTCCGCCAGCTGGGCGAGGGCCTCTCGGGTGTGCTGCACTTCCTGGGTGAAGGCCGCGCGCAGTACCGGATCGTCGGTATCCAGTAATTCCCGCACCGCGCGCTGATCTTCGTCGCCGATCGATCCCAGCGCGACAGTGTGCGCGAGATCGATCTGGCTTTCGTTCATCTCACGTCACTCCCAAACTTTTCTTGAGTCGTGTCAGTCCATCCCGAATACGGGACTTAACGGTAGGTAACCCTACGCCCAGATAGGCTGCCACCTCGGCATATGTGCGTCCGCCGAAGTAGGCGAGCGAAATGGCTTCCCGCTGGGTCTCGGTCAGAGTGGCCAGCCCCTGCAGCACCGCCTGCTGTTCGAGCCGTCGACCCACCTCTTCGGTGACCTCGTCGAATTCGTTACCCAAAGTACTGGTGCCGTAAGCGACTTCGCGTTGCGCGTGCGCCTGTTCGGCCCGCACGCGGTCGACCGCGCGGCGATGCGCCAGCGTCATGAGCCAGGTGACCGCGGAACCCTTGGCCGGATCGAAATTGGCCGCGGTGCGCCAGATCTGGAGGTACACCTCCTGAGTGGTCTCCTCCGCATACCCCGGATCGTGTAGCACCCGTAGGACCAGCCCGAACACCCGAGCGCAGGTGCGGTCGTAGAGCTCGGCGAATGCCGGCTCGTCGGACTGCCCGCAGCGCTGTAGAAGTGCGGCTAGTTCGAGGCTTTCGGCTGCGCGCGCCGTCATCGCAGAGTCGGCTGACGCCGTCCGCCCGTCCCTGGAACTCTGGAACGAGTCGCCCTCTGCGGCCGGCGGCCGCGCTGTCACAACGCTCCGTTCTGTGTCATCGGCCACGAGGGTAGCCTGCCGCTATAACCTCCTTTCGCGTGGGGGTATCGGCTAAAACGGTTGGCGCGCAGCGGTTTTCCGTTTTGTCCCGACTCGCCCAAACCTGCTTGATCGCAGGACACGCGAAGACGCGCCGGAGCATTTGAGAATCGCCGAAGCTTTGCCAGTCACAACCGCCTCCGGCTGTACCAGTGGCCGGTTGTTTGCTAGGCATTCGGCACGCCGCGCCGCGCGGATGGGAAAATTTCTGAACTCACACCCGGCGTGTGCAGCGGTAACGAGGTCGCACGCCTCGTGCGCATCGCTGGTGCACAGCCGTCACAGGAGTGCTCGCGGCACTCGGCCGCGGGGTCTAGGCGACCGCCCGGCGGCGATTGCGGCGCGCGTGCATCTCACGCTCGGTCTCGGACATTCCGCCCCAGATTCCGTAGGGCTCACTGACCTTCAGGGCGTGCGAACGGCACTGCAGCAGGACGGGGCAGGACCGGCAGACTTCCTTGGCGCGCATTTCGCGCTGGGCGCGCGCCCGGCCACGTTCGCCGTCAGGATGGAAGAACACCGACGAATCCTGTCCGCGGCAGGACCCGCGCATCTGCCAGTCCCAGACATCGGCGTTCGGACCAGGGAGGTGGGTTGGCATGGGCATGGTGAACTCCTCTTGGTGCGAGCTCGTCGGCATTGTCGAGCGGTGCTGGTGGCAAACAGTGGGCCGCATCACCGGGTCCCGGCGATCGCACTCCGCAGGGGCCGTAATTTCACACGGCGCCAACGGCGGCGATGTCGTACGTTAGGTCGGAGAATGAATTCGCGTCAATAGTCCGATCCATCCGGATTCAAATACCAGTGCATTAGAGAATTAACATCGTAGCTATTTACAAAGTAGGGCCACTGTGGTGATACTGATCGGTTGCCCAGTAGCCCGGCCATGCTTCGATAGCCGATGTGACTCGTCAAAATGCCTGATAGGGCGTGCTTTTCCTACGGTAATCCACTCGGCCCCGGCTATGCCCGCATCGGGATCAGCGTGATCTCAGCCATTGCGTCACGCGCATCGACTGCGACCGAGATGGCCACTTCGCGGCGCTCAGGTTAATAACGCGAAACGCCATACGAATTCCTTACGGGCGTGCTAGGCGATAGCGAGCACAGATTTACGGAGTGGAAACACAAAGGCATTGATGAATGCTGAGAGGTAGCTGCACTTCTGTGCTATGTCAGCCCAACGCAACTCCGGCGGCACTGGTTACAGTGCGGCAGTGCCTGTGCTCGAAGTGAACTCACTACTGGCCGATACCGCGTTCGGCGGTACGCCCGCCCGCGCTGCTATCGGATTGCCCGCTCCCGCCGACGCCACCGAGAGTTGGCTGCGCGCGGTCGCGCTCGGCGGTGCGGGGCATTACGCCGCCGCGCGCGCCGAACTCCGCCGCGTCCGCGTGTCGGCCACCGATCCGGTGTTGCGCTCACTCACGCACAGCCTCGAGGGCTCACTGCTGCGCCAGCTCGGCTGGCATGCCCGCGCCGCCGTCGCCGACGGCCGCGCCGCCGCCCTGGTGCTGTCCGCGTCCCCCGCCGCCGGGCGCGCCGAAAACCACGACACGCCCGCGCGGATCATCCTCGAGTCGGATATCGCCCGCGCCGAAGCGGTTTGCGATGCGTTGACCGGTCTGGCCGCGGACGCCCTCGGCACCGCGCGTCCCGAGCTCGCCGCCCGGCTGCTGCGGCGTTGCCGAGACCGGCTCGAAAGCCTTTCGGGTGAACTCGAAACGCGGTCGCGGAATCCGGAAACCCTGTGGCGACAGCGCATTCGCCTGCACTGGGTGTCCGCCGAGACCGCGCTGTCGGCCCCCGGCGCCGGTTTGATCTCCGCACCCGAAAGCATCGAAGACGGTCCCGGCATCGCGAACCCTCGATCCGATGCCTCGGATCCGGCTCTCGCACATGCCGAGACCGCGCTCGCCCTGGCTGAACAGGCACCCTCGCAACGGCATCGGGTGAAATCCCGGTTATTGCTGGCCGCCGCCAGTGCCGCCGCCGGCGACCTCGATCGATCCCGCGCCCTCGCGGCCCAGGTCGATACGCAGACGCGGGAATTCGAACTGCTGCCGCTGCGCTGGGCCTGCGCCATGCTGCGCGCGGGTATCGATCCCGAATCCGGCGGCGCCGCAGCGGCTTCCGAGTGCGAGCGATTGCTGATATTTCGCGGAGGTCGATTCCGTTCGGCGAGCGACACTCTCGCCCGTCCCTGAGCGGTCCCCGAGAGCTCCCTGAGTCGTCCCCGAGACTGACCCCGTAACGGCTGACTCGAATACGTCAGCCGCTATTGTTGGACCGTTCCGCCCCTCCGCGGAAGCACCGGTCTTCCAGCCACGGTGCCACTCGTAACGCCAGGAACAGCTCTGACGATGAACAACGCGGGTGAGGAGTTGGACCCAGCTGTCGTCGCTGCCGCAGCGCAGGGCGACCGGTCCGCTCTAGCCCAGGTACTGGAGAGCATCCGCCCCTTGGTGGTGCGGTATTGCCGTGCGCGCATCGGGTCGGCCGAACGAGGTCAGCTCTCCGCCGACGATGTGGCGCAGGAGGTTTGTCTGGCCGTCATGACAGCCCTGCCGCGTTATCAGGACCAGGGCAGACCGTTCATGGCTTTCGTGTATGGAATCGCCTCCCACAAAGTCGCCGACGCTCATCGCAATGCCGCCCGTAACAAAGCGGATGCCATGGCCGAAGTACCGGATGTCATATCCACCGACCAGGGGCCGGAACAGCGGGCTCTCGAATCGGAGACGAGCCGGCAGATGAACTCTCTGCTGGCGACGCTTCCGGAGAAGCATCGAGAGATCCTCATCCTGCGCTTGGTCATGGGTTTGTCAGCCGAAGAAACCGCAGTTGCCGTGGGCAGTACGGCAGGTGCTATACGAGTGGCCCAGCATCGGGCGCTCGCGAAACTCAAGTCTCAAGTGGCGAGGGCAGGTGAAATGTATGGCTAGGGATGGCGAGCGCGGTCGGGGCGACTGGAAGCGGCTTGGATCGCAAGACAGCGGTCCCTACGCCGAGGCGTCCGGTGACACCGGGCCGGTGGATATCGCGGCTGTACGCCGTGACGACGCGCTGATCGATGCCATCTCCGGCGACGGTCCCGTGCAGACGGGCACCACGGAGGAGTATCAACTCGCGGCGTTGCTCGCGAATTGGCGCGCGGAGATTCTGGACGAGCCGATGCCGGCCGGACCGGATCTGGACACCATCGTTGCCGCGGTCAATCAGGAGATCGGCGCCCGGGACGCGCGCATCGGCGCACAGTCGGGCGGGCGACTACGGCTACTGCGACCCATTCTGGGGTCGGCCGCCGCTCTCGCGCTGATCATCGGCGGGCTGTCGGCCTTCTCGTACAACGCGAATCCGGGTGATCCGCTGTGGCGGGTCAAGGAGGTCGTGTTCAGCGAGCAGGCGCAGAGCACGGTGGTCTCGCGTGCCGACAGCGATTTGGCGCAGGCTCAGGATCTGATCAATCAGAACAAGCCGGAGCAGGCCAAGGCGTTGCTGGAGCGGGCGTCGGCGAATGTCAGCCAGGTCAACGACAACGGCAAGAAGGACGATCTGCAGGATCGCTGGCAGCAGGTGGTTGCCTCGCTGTCCAAGATCAACCCGGATCTCGCCACCTCGTTGATGCCGACGCCGACGGGTAAGCCGCCGGTCACCAGTCAACCCGCGGTGACGCTTCCGGGCGCCACCGTGGCGCCGACGACGGTGCCGGGCAGCACCGGCGGTGGCAGCACCGAGCCGACGATCGATCCGCGCATCAGCGGCACCGAGCCGGGTACCGGGGGACCGTCCACGGGCGGTCCGACCACCCTGCCGGCCACGCCGCCGGTGACGCTGCCGTCCCAACCGGCGACCGAGCCCACCGATCCGGCCACCCCGCCGGGCGGCGGCGCGCCGACCACCACCGCGGGATTGCCGACGGGGGCCCCTCCGGCCACCACGGCGCCCGCGGGCGGTCAGCAGCCGGTCACCCAGCCTCCGGTGGAGAAGCCCGTGTCACAGGTGCCCGTGCCGCCGACGCAGGTGCCCACGCAGGCTCCGGTCATTCCGCCGCTGTCGGGCGGTCCGCGGTGAGTACGGTGTGCTGCCGAGTGAGCCGGGAAGAGCTACAGGCATAAATGAATGGCCGACCCAGATGGAGTCGGCTTTCTCGTACCGGAAAGGGCCTGCGTTCCATTGGAACGCAGGCCCTTTCGCCGTACTAGATGTCGAAGCCGTCGAAGCCGTCGCCGTGCAGCGCCTCGTTCATCGAGGCATCGGCGTAGCCGCGGCAGTAATCCCAGGTGACGTACGCCTCGGGAGTGGGGTCGTAGGCGGGTTCATGGGGGCGCACCGTGCCGTCCACCAGTAGCTGGAGGAGGTTGGCGCGCAACATATCCCAATCGTGGTAATGGTCCTGCCGGCAGTCCTCGCAGCTGACCACGAGTCCGCGGATTCCGCGGTGGGCCAGCAATGCCTCATATACCGCGAGGTCGGCGAGATCCTCTTCGACCGCTAGGCGCTCGTGAGGATCCAGCGGCTCCCCCGGCTCGATGGCATCGAGCGCGGCCGACGGGTCGGAGGGATCTCCGGCGAATGGATCCGGCGGCAAGCCAGGTGGTAGATGGTCACGCACAGTCCCACGGTACGCAGAAAGAGGGGGTCTGCGCCAGCGCTGTTAAGTATTTGCCCTCAGTTGTCTGGTGTCGAAACACACACCGGGCATTCTGGGACATCACTCTGCCCGGTTCCGGGACATCGCAGCGGCCGGGCGTGGCTGCCGATTGGAATTGTGCGCCGGATACCATGGTTGACCAAAGGCCGGGTGGCAAACACCGGCATTGTCATTCATCCAGTCGTCCGCCGGGATTCGGCGGGGGGACTGTGCCGAGCTCCAGGAGGGGTCGATCCGATGAGCAGTCCCGTTACGGGCGAACGAAACGCCGGCCGCCCTCATACGGGCGGAGACGATCCGAACAAGGTCGCGATGCTCGGCCTCACCTTCGATGATGTGCTGCTGCTGCCCGCCGCCTCGGATCTGATTCCGAGCGCGGTGGACACCTCGAGCCGTCTCACGCGGGAAATCTCACTGCGCACGCCGCTGGTGAGCTCCGCCATGGATACCGTCACCGAGGCGCGGATGGCCATCGCCATGGCGCGTGCGGGCGGAATGGGTGTGCTGCACCGCAATCTGTCGGTGCAGGCGCAGGCGGCGCAGGCCGAGACCGTGAAGCGGTCCGAGGCGGGCATGGTGACCGATCCGGTCACCTGTCGTCCCACCGATACGCTCGGCGAGGTCGACGCCATGTGCGCGCGCTACCGCATCTCCGGTCTGCCGGTGGTGGATGACGCGGGCCAGCTGGTCGGCATCATCACCAATCGCGATATGCGCTTCGAGGTGGATCAGAACCGGCCGGTCGCCGAGATCATGACCAAGGCCCCGCTGATCACCGCCCAGGAGGGTGTCACCGCCGAGGCCGCGCTGGGCCTGCTGCGCCGCCACAAGGTGGAGAAGCTGCCCATCGTGGACGGAAATGGCAAGCTGCGCGGGCTGATCACCGTCAAGGACTTCGTCAAGACCGAGCAGTACCCGAACGCCACCAAGGACCGCGACGGCCGCCTGCTGGTCGGTGCCGCGGTCGGTGTCGGCGAGGACGCCTGGACGCGCGCCATGACCCTGGCCGATGTCGGTGTCGACGTGCTGGTGGTCGATACCGCGCACGGGCATCAGGCGGGCGTGCTGCAGATGGTCGCCAAGGTCAAGGCCGAGGTCGGTGACCGGGTGCAGATCATCGGCGGCAATGTCGCCACGCGCGCAGGCGCTTTGGCGCTGGTCGAGGCCGGGGTGGACGCGGTGAAGGTGGGTGTGGGCCCCGGCTCCATCTGCACCACGCGTGTCGTCGCCGGTGTCGGCGCGCCGCAGATCACCGCGATTCTCGAGGCCACCGCCGCGTGCGCGCCGCACGGCGTGCCGGTCATCGCCGACGGCGGTGTGCAGTACTCCGGTGATATCGCCAAGGCGATCGCCGCGGGCGCGGGCACGGTCATGCTGGGTTCGCTGCTGGCGGGCACCGCCGAATCCCCGGGTGAGCTGATCCTGGTGGGCGGCAAGCAGTTCAAGAGCTACCGCGGTATGGGTTCGCTCGGCGCCATGCAGGGTCGCGGCGAGGCCAAGTCGTACTCCAAGGACCGCTACTTCCAGGACGATGTGCTGTCCGAGAAGAAGCTGGTGCCCGAGGGCATCGAGGGCCGGGTGCCGTTCCGCGGACCGCTGGACCAGGTGATCCACCAGCTGGTGGGTGGCCTGCGCGCCGCCATGGGTTATACGGGCGCACAGACGATTCCGGATCTGCAGGCGGCGCAGTTCGTTCAGATCACGGCGGCGGGCCTGAAGGAATCGCACCCGCACGACATCACCATGACCGTCGAGGCCCCCAACTACACCACCCGAGCGTGATTGCCGCGCTCTCTTCGCACGTCGCCCCGGTTTCCCGCCGGGGCTTTCGTGCGGAGAGGGCGGTGTGCGGCGCCGTTCGGCGTGACCTTCGCCGAAGTGCTTCGGCGGCAATCGGATACAGAGAGGACTGACTCGCTATGCGCGATATGGTCGAGATCGGCATGGGCCGGACCGCCCGGCGCACCTACGAACTGGACGATATCGACATCGTGCCGTCCCGGCGGACTCGTTCGTCGAAGCAGGTGTCCGTCGCGTGGCAGCTCGATGCCTACCGCTTCGAGATTCCGTTCCTGGCGCATCCGACCGATGCGCTGGTGTCTCCGCGCTTCGCCATCGAGCTGGGCAAGGCCGGCGGCCTGGGCGTCATCAACGGTGAGGGCCTGTGGGCCCGGCACGCCGATGTCGAGGCCAAGATCCAGCAGCTCGCCGAGGTGGCCGAGAAGGAGGGCACCGAGGCCGCGGTGCAGCTGCTGCAGCAGTTGCACGCCGCGCCGATGCAGCCCGAACTGCTCGCCGCCGCGGTCGCCGAGGTGCGCGGTGCCGGTGTCACCACCGCGGTGCGGGTCAGCCCGCAGAACGCGCGCGCGCTCACCCCGAGCCTGGTGCAGGCCGGAATCGACCTGCTGGTCGTGCACGGCACCATCATCTCCGCCGAGCATGTCGGCGATGGTGAGCCGCTGAACCTCAAGACCTTCATCGCCGAACTGGATGTGCCGGTGGTCGCGGGCGGCGTGAGCGATCACCGCACCGCGCTGCACCTGATGCGCACCGGTGCGGCCGGTGTCATCGTGGGCTACGGCTCCCTGCAGGGCGCGACGACCACCAATGAGGTGCTCGGCATTCGGGTTCCGATGGCGACCGCCATCGCCGATGCCGCCGCCGCGCGCCGGGATTACCTGGACGAGACCGGTGGCCGCTACGTGCATGTCATCGCCGACGGTGAGACGCTGACCTCCGGCCATATCGCCAAGGCCATCGCCTGCGGTGCGGACGCGGTCATGCTCGGTGTGCCGCTGTCGCTGGCCCAGGAGGCCCCCGGTGCGGGCTGGTACTGGCCGTCCGCCGCCGCGCATCCCTCCGTGCCGCGTGGCGCGCTGCTGCCCTACGCCATCGACGAGGAGCGTGTCCCGCTGTCCCAGGTCCTGGACGGCCCGTCCAACGACCCCTTCGGTTCGCTGAATCTCGTTGGCGGCCTGCGCCGTGCGATGGCCAAGACCGGCTATTCGGACCTCAAGGAGTTCCAGAAGGTCGGCCTCAATATTCGCGCCTGAGTAGAGCTTTGAAGCTTCGCCCCCGGTCCGCGTATTCGCGGGTCGGGGGCGAAGTCGTTTCCGGGAGTCGAAATCCCTTGTCAGCGGGGCGTTTTGCGGGGGATGGGTACTTCGCCGGTGCGGACTCGGGGGGAGGAGAGGGGGCGGGGGGTGATGTGTTCGCGCAGGAAATCCTGGATGGCGGAGTTGACGGCTGCCGGATGGGTCATGTTGACGGTGCGGTGGCCGCCGTCGAGTTCGAGGTAGTGGGCCGTCGGGAGGCGGTCGGCCAGGGTGCGGGCGTGCGAGCGCGGGATACCGCTGCGGGTGGGGTGGATAACCAGTGTGGGGCAGGTGATTTCGGTTAGTCGGTCCAGGACCGAGTCGCGGCTGAGTAGGGCTCCCGCGGCGATCTCGGTGGCGTGCGGGTCGCGGGCGAGCCAGTGCCGCACCCAGACCGAGCGATACCACCTGTCATCGCCGATGAGTGAGCGCGCCAGATGATCGGCCAGGGCCGCGCGGGAGGCGTCGTCCTGCCATTTGTCCAGGAACTTGCGGGCATTGTCGAGTTCGGTGGCGGTGGGCTCATGCGCCTCGGCGCTGACGAGCACCAGGGCGGAGACGCGTTCGGGGGCCAGCAGGGCGGTGCGCAGCGCGATGAAGCCGCCCTGCGAAATCCCGCCCAGCACGGCCCTTTCCACGCCTAGCTGATCCAGTACGGAGAGCGCGTCGCGGGCGCAGGTCCAATACGTGAACGGCAGACCCTCGTCGCGAGTGTCGCCGTGGCCGCGGGCATCCCATGTGACCAATCGGAATTCCGGTGTCAACGCCGCCTTTTGCGACGCGAACATCGTTCTGTCCATGAGGAATTCGTGCCCGAGAAGCAGTACCGGACCCTCGCCCCCGCTGTCCTCGTAGTGGATCTCTGCATCGATCGCACGGGCGAATGGCACGAGATAGAGGATAGCCAGACGCTCTGACAAAAACGGTCGCTTTGTACGCGGCCGGTGCCGCACGGCCCGCGACCCGGGACAGGAGTGCCCGGAAGTTCGAGGCCGGAAGGCCCTTGCGCCGTCGAAAACGACCCCTCGTCTCGTTCCGATCGAGGCGACTTCTTGCTGGGAGAGGCGGGTCCGCTGTGTCCTATGTCGCTCTTTAGACTATGACGGTGGCAGATACCCAGCGACCAGTCCTAGTTGTCGACTTCGGTGCGCAGTACGCGCAATTGATCGCGCGCCGGGTGCGCGAGGCGAGCGTGTATTCCGAGGTGGTGCCGCATACCGCCACCGTCGAGGAGATCGCGGAGAAGCAGCCCCTCGCCGTGATTCTCTCCGGTGGTCCGTCCAGTGTGTACGCGGAGGGCGCGCCGCAGCTGGATCCGCGCCTGTTCGATCTGGATGTGCCGGTTTTCGGCATCTGCTACGGATTCCAGGCCATGGCGCAGGCGCTCGGCGGCACCGTCGCGCATACCGGGACGCGGGAGTACGGCCGCACCGAGTTGAGCGTTGACGGCGGCATTCTGCACGGCGGCCTGCCCACTCGGCAGCCGGTGTGGATGAGCCACGGCGACGCGGTCACCGATGCCCCGGCCGGTTTCGAGGTCACCGGCACCTCCGCGGGCGCGCCGGTCGCGGCGTTCGAGAACCTGGAGCGCCGCCTCGCGGGTGTGCAGTACCACCCCGAGGTGCTGCATTCGCCGCACGGTCAGCAGATTCTGAGCCGCTTCCTGCATGAGATCGCGGGCATTCCGGCGGCGTGGACGGCGTCGAATATCGCTGAGGCGCTGATCAATCAGGTGCGCGAGCAGGTCGGTGACGGGCATGCCATCTGTGGTCTGTCCGGTGGTGTGGATTCCGCGGTGGCGGCGGCGCTGGTGCAGCGTGCCATCGGCGACAAGCTGACCTGTGTGTTCGTCGATCACGGTCTGCTGCGCGCGGGTGAGCGGGAGCAGGTGCAGCGGGATTTCGTGGCCGCGACCGGCGCGAAGCTCGTCACCGTTGACGCTGTGGACAAGTTCCTGGGTGAGCTCAAGGGCGTCACCGATCCGGAGGAGAAGCGCAAGATCATCGGCCGGGAGTTCATCCGGTCGTTCGAGGACGCTGTCTCCGAGGTGGTCGGCGAGCAGGGCGAGACCAAGGTGGAGTACCTGGTGCAGGGCACCCTCTACCCCGACGTGGTCGAGTCCGGCGGCGGCACCGGCACCGCGAATATCAAGAGCCATCACAACGTCGGCGGCCTGCCCGACGATCTGGAGTTCTCGCTGGTCGAGCCGCTGCGCCTGCTGTTCAAGGATGAGGTCCGCGCGGTCGGCCGTGAACTCGGCCTGCCCGAGGAAATCGTTGCGCGCCAGCCGTTCCCGGGTCCGGGTCTGGCCATCCGCATTATCGGCGAGGTGAATCAGGACCGCCTGGATCTGCTGCGTCAGGCCGATGCCATTGCGCGCGAGGAACTTACCGCCGCCGGTCTGGACAAGTCGATCTGGCAGTGCCCGGTGGTGCTGCTCGCGGATGTGCGCAGTGTCGGCGTGCAGGGCGACGGCCGCACCTACGGTCATCCGATCGTGCTGCGCCCGGTCTCCAGTGAGGACGCGATGACCGCGGACTGGACGCGCCTGCCGTACGAGGTGCTGGAGCGCATCTCCACCCGCATCACCAATGAGGTCGCGGACGTGAACCGCGTAGTGCTCGATGTGACCAGCAAGCCGCCGGGCACCATCGAATGGGAGTGAGTGCGGCAGGTTTTCCTGACGCATAACGAAGGCCCCTCGCCGTACTGGCGAGGGGCCTTCTGCCTTCTCGGAGGGCAGTCCGGTTAGGCGGTGCGCTGCCCCGGCGAGGGTGGGGCAGCGCGTGATTCAGTCTCTGTTCTTCCGGGGGGAAAGCACAAGCACGATTCCGACAACAATGGCCGCGATGACCAGAATCCAGCCGAGTGAGATGCCTTCGGACACCGGCCAGGAGCTGGGTCCGATGAAGGCCCAGACGCTCACTCCGAGGCCGAGCAGGCCCGCCAGCAGCAGTGAGAAGGACGGTTTGCGATTCTTCTGCTCAGCCACGACGCACCTCCGCATTACCCATTTGCACATCCACGGTCAGATTGAGGACCGGACCCGTTGCGGGGCCGGACATTCCACTCACACAGTTCGAATCACCGAGCCGCACCGTGCAGGTGGTGTTCACCCGCAGGTTCTCCGGCAGCACCACGCGGGCATCGCCCATGCGCACCGAGACCTTGGTGGTCTTGTCCTCGGTCAGCGCCAGTTTGCTCAGGTCGAGGGTGGCCGAGCCCATGGAGACGTGATACTCCGGCAGCAGTTCGGTTCCGGCGGCCGCGGACCAGGTGCGATCACCCATCGCGCCCTGATCGAATTGGATCGGCCCGATCAGCGAGGACAGGATGACGAATCCGGCCAGCGGGGCGAGCAGCACCATGAGGCCGTAGCCGCGGCGCAGGAACGCGCCGATGACGAGTCCGAAGGCCAGCACCGCCAGTGCGGCCGCGCCGATTCGGCCGGGTGTCATCCATTCCACGCCCGCCGCAGCCGCCGAACCCGCTGCCGCCGCGGCCAGGATGGAGAGGCCGATGACGACGGGGGTCAGCCGGGAGCGCGGCTTGCGCGGAGCCACCTGGACCGGTTGCGCTTGCGACTGTGCCGGAACGGGTTCGGGCAGATCCCAGGCCAGCGGTGCCACCGCGAGCGGATCCCAGTCGGGCGGGGTGGGGCCGAAGTCGGGGGAGATCGGAGCCGGACCGTAGGCGTAGGAGGGGCGTTCGCCGGTCGGTGGAATGCGGTGCAGGACAGGCGCTTCGGGCGGGTTCGGCGGTACCGCCGGACTGTCGCCGGGCGGGATGTCGAGGGCGGTGCCGGTGGACTCCGATGGCGTCTCCGCGTCGGAGTTCGGATCGTCCCGGGTCGTCGCGCTCTTGGTCAGCACCACCGTGTCGTTGGTGGTGACCGCCGGAATGTCCTGTGCCGCAGCGTCTACCGGCGGTTCGGCCGGGACATCGGTCGCTTCGTCGGCCGGAGCGTCTTTGCGGAGCAGTACGGTCGTGGCCTGCTCGGGCATCGGAACACCCTGGGCGGCAAAGGCTTCGGTGGGGGCTTCCGCGGCCTGCTGGGTCGCCGGGTCCGGGACATAGCTGTCCGGGAGTTTGGTGTACGGCCCGTACGTCTCGAAAGGCGCTGTGGTGCCGGGATATCCGGTCCAGAACGGGGAGTTGGCGACCGGGAATCCGCCGAGCGCGCCCTCACCCACCTGTTCCAGATATCCGATCGGCGGTTCGGGCTGGCGCTGATGCAGCAGCCACCACCCGGCCAGCATGAGCCCGAAGCTCACCACACCGGATCCGCCGAGTCCGATGCCGACGGGGCCCATCGTGCTCACGGCGATCCCCAACGCCACCAGGAGCACGATGGTCTTGGACGAGGTCTGCGAGCTCTGGCCCTTGCCGAACAGCGATTCCGCCGCCGAGGACTGGTCGCCGGCCTGGTTGAGCAGCAGCCAGCCGAGCAGGTAGAGCACGATGCCCGCGCCGCCGAACAGCGCCGAGACCACGAACGCGACCCGGATCAGTACCGGGTCGACGTTGTAGCGGCGGCCGAATCCGGCGGCGACGCCCGCGATCGGTCCCTGCTGGGGCAGGCGCAGCGGCCGGCTCTGCCACATCTCTTGAATCTGTTCCGCGAAGCCGGCACGCCCGGTGCCCCTGGACCAGTCGCTCGTTCTCGTCATGGCTTCCATGGTGGTTGTGCGCCGGGTCCGGGCGCATCGGGGAAGACCCTGAAACCGCACCTGAATTGCCTGTCGGGGCGGGGAATCGCTCAGAGCGTGATCAGGTCTCCGTAGACCGCGCCGCTGCCGCCGTCACCGTCGGAGTTGGCGGTGATGATGGTGTACGGCCGCAGTGTGAGCTGTCCGCCGCAGCCGGTGACATTGAGGTGGAAGTCCTTGTTCATCAGGTATGCGAGGCTGCCGTCGCCGGGCAGATCCTTCTCCCCGGCGAGCACATCGGCGATCTTGCCCGGGGCCAGGTAGATGTCGAGCCCGATACCGCCGTACACGGTCGGCCCCATCGACATGTCGACCCCGGCCTGCGGACCGTCCAGCCCGACGCCCGCGTGCGCGGTGACGCCCGGATTGGGATCGAACTCGGGATCGATATGCAGTTTGGCGTCCACGTCGACCTGGCACGCCACGTAATACCCGGCCTTGAGATGCCCCTTGCCGCCCGCCGCGATCTTCCCGTAGGAAGTGTTGTCCAGGAACACTTCCCGATTGGTCGGCATCCCGTTCATGGGCGGCACCGGCCGCACATCCTGATCCTGATTCCCCACCGTGAACTCGAACCCGTTCGGCGTGGAGTAACTCTTCTCATGCGGGGCGGACGTCACCGCGCCCGCCCCGGGCGCGCCCAGCACGCACCCGCCCACAGCGATCAGGGCAGCCACTACCCATGTGCGTTGCATTCTTCTCCCCATCCACCAGGCGACCCGCCCTGCGAGCCAGCACTGATGATCTAGCCGCAACCTCCATGGCTGCTGCGGGATGACTGTGAATCGCCTGTGCGCGCGGTCAGTCGCAGGGCGGGTGGTAGGGGAGTTGTGGCAGGTAGCGCTGCCAGAGTTCGGGGGTCCAGTATTTGCCGGTGATCGTGCACACACGGTCGACGGCGGTCTGTTCGTTCAAGTCCCACAGGCGGATTGCGCCGTCGTCGGTGACGCCGACGAGGTGGTGGCCGTTCGGAGGGAACGTGAGGATCCACGGGGCGGTTCCGGGTTCGATGAGGGGCGCGCCGCTGCGGCGCGGGTGGGCGCGGTCGGTGAAGTCCCAGAGTTGTACCGATCCATCGGTGCTGGAGGTGGCCATGGTTCGTCCGTCGGTGGTGAACACCAGCGATGACACCATTTGTGAGTGCGCGGCGATGGGGTCGCCCAGTGGGGTGAATCGAGTTGGGTCGCTGATGTCCCACAGCCGGATGGTCTGCTGGGTGATGGTGATCATGGTGCGCTGATCGGGGGAGAACTGCACACCGCGTAGAAATTGGTCACCGGCTATGCGAAGCGGGTCGCCTTGGCTGCGCGGGTGGTCCGGATCGGTGATGTCCCAGCGGGTGACGACCATATCCAACTTCGTGGGTCCGCCCGTCTGCTGCCCTGTGATCAGGGTTTTGCCGTCGATACCGAAGTAGACGTCGGTGGCCGCGGCCGATTCCAGAGTCAGCGGTGCGCCCGATGCCCGGGGGTGGGCGCGGTCGGTCAGGTCCCAGAGTTGGACCCGGTCCTTACTGTCCACGGTGGCCAGGGTCCGCCAGTCCGGGCTGAACCGGAAGGTTTGGGTCTGATCGCCCGGTACCTGCCACTGGGCCTGCACCGTGATGTGTGCGGGGTCGGACAGATCCAGGAACTGTAGTGGCGCGGCACGATTCGGGTCGACCAGCAGCAGGATGCGACCGTCCGGGGACAATTCGGTGCTGTAGAGGCCGGGTGGTACCCGATATTCGCCGATTCGACCGGGGGCGTTGCGGTTCCGCAGGTCCCAGACGGTGATGCGACCGTCACTGGACTGGGTGGTCATGCGGTCGCCGCTGATGTCGAAATGCGGCGTCGACATACTTCCGGCGTGCCCGGTGAGCATCGACGGCGGCAGTGACCAGGTCAGGATTTCTCCACCTACACCGGCCGCCAGTAGATTTCGCCCGTCGGCGGTGAAGGCGAAATCCAATGGTTGTCCGGTACAGGGAAATTCGGAGCTTCGTACGCGGCAGGTGGTGCTCGTGACCGAGAGCTCATCTGTAATCAGCGCCGGGACTTCGGGTTCGGTGACGTTCCACAGCGCTATGCCCTTGGCGCCGGAGAACGCCAGGGTGCGGCCATCGGGGCTGTAGGCCAGGGCCGTGACACCGGTGGTGCCGGTGGCGAGCGGCATCCCGACCTGCTGTGGTTTGGCGGGATCGGTGATATTCCAGAACTGGATGAAGCCCTTGCTGTTGAGCGAGGTCGAGGTCCCGCCGTAGGTGGCGACGGCCAGGGTGCGGCCGTCGGGGCTGAAAACCGGATCACCGATCGAGATTTCGCCGGGAGCGAGCCGATCGACGATGACCCGTGTTGTCATATCGTCGCCGAGGCTCAGCAGTTCGATGGCCGCGGTGAACGCATTTCCGTCGGTGTCGCGCCCGACAGCCAGCATGCGACCATCCGGGCTGACCGCGATGTGTGGGGTCGACAGGACTGTGGTGGGGCTGTGTAATTCATGGGCAGGTCCCGAGATCGGGGCGACGGGATTGCGCAGGTTCCAGAACGTCAGACGGTCGTTGGCGACCAGGACGAGGGTGCGGCCGTCACTGCCCGCGAATCGCATATCCATGACGTTCTTACCGGGTGGCGGTAGCACCGAGAGTTGTCGCGGAGTGGCGGGATCGCGCATATCCCAGATCAGGATCCGCCGGTCCTGATCGCTGGTGGCCAGCAGCGCGCCGTCCGGGCTGGCGGCGATGAAGTCGACGTCGGCGAGTGGCCGGCCCAGAGCCACCGGGTGGCGCGGGTCGGTCACATCCCATCTGCGCACTGTGTTGTCCCAGCTGAGCGTGGTGAGCACATTGCCCGGGCGGTAGTGCAGCTGCCAGACGCCGTCCGGATGCCCCGGACTCGTGGTGACCAGTGGCATGTCCTGGGTGCGCAGCAGCCGCGTGCGCACCTCCTCGTCATGCGGGCGCAGTTGGCGTGCAACCAGATACAGCTGTGCGGCCAGCGACGGATCCGAGCCGCGCATGCGGTCGGCCTCGGCCAGCACCGCGGTGAACGTCTTGTTCTCGCGCTGTTGATCGACCAGCCGGGTCTGAGCGTAGGCGGCGAAGCCGAGCACCAGCAGGGCGGCACCGAGCACCGCGAGGATGGCCTTGGTGCGCGAGGACCGGCGGCGGGTGCGGATGCGAGCCGTGCTCGCGGCGGTAAGGAACTCCTCGGCCAGTGGACCGACGGGCGGCGGATTCACGTGGTCGAGAGCGTTCCGGAGCCGGGTGCCGCGATACAGCAGGGAGGAATCACGCTCCTGCGCAGCCCATTCCGCGGCATCGAGCTCGACGCGCTGACGCACCAGGTAGCCGACTCGGTCCTCGTCGATCCAGGCGCGCAGGCGTGGCCAGGCGGTGAGCACTATCTCGTGGGTGAGGGTCACGGCGTCCGCGTCGAGACTGATCAAGCGGGTTCGGGACAGCAGCTCCAGCACGGCGGTGGCGTCCTCGGGATCGCCTGCTCGGCGGAGCAGTTCCGGGCGCTGTGCGGTACGGCGGGTGTCGCGCGAATCCTGGCTTACCACAACGAGTCCGAGCAGAATATTCTTCGCCGCGGTTTGTTGCTGTTGGGTCAGCTCGTTCCAGGCGTGTTCGGCCGTCTCGGTGACCGAGCCGACCACCCCGCCCGCGCGGCGGTAGCCGTTCGTGGTGAGGCGGCGGCCTTCGCGCTGCTGCCAGGTCGCGGCCATGACGTGGGATAGCAGGGGGAGGGCGCCGGGGTCGTAGGTGGGGCGGCCGTGGTGGTCGCCCGCGCCGCAGAGTTCGGTGATGACGAGTTCTTCGAGGCCGGGTTCGAGTTCCAGGCCGACGGCGCGGGCGGGGGCCGAGATCGCCTGTGCCAGTTCGTCAGGGCGCATGGGGCCCAGGAGGTAGCTGCGCTCCTCCAGGGACTGCTGGAGGATTTGATAGTTGAGGCAGTGGGCGTAGAAGTCGGCGCGCAGGGCGAGTACGACGGCGATGGGGTCGTCGGTGCGGGTGGCGGCGGTGTGCAGGGTGGTGAGGAAGTCCTCGCGTTCGCGTTCGGTGGCGCAGGTGGTGAAGAGTTCCTCGAACTGGTCGATGATCAGCAGTCGGCGCGGGCCGTCCGCGCGCGGGGCGAGGGCCGAATCGAGCTGTGCGGGTGCTGAATCGGCTTGCGCCGCTTCTTCCTGCGCGAGAGCTGGATTTGCCTGCGCTGGCAGCGAATCGGTTGGTTCGGGGTTCGAGGCCGATTGCGTGAGCGCCTCGGCGAGTGCGGTGAGTGGGTGTGTGCCGGGGGTGAGTGCGGTTGTCTCCCAGTCGGTGAGGGCGGGGATGATGCCTGCCGCGAGTAGGGAGGATTTGCCTGCGCCGGAGGCGCCGATGAGGGTGATCGGGCCGGTGGTGGTGCGGATGAGGTCGGTGAGTTCGGTGGTGGCGCGGGTGCGGCCGAAGAAGAGGTTGTGGTCGGCGCTGGCGTAAGAGATCAGGCCGGGGTAGGGGCAGGCGGATTCGGTGTCGGCTTCGGGGTTCCAGGTGGTGGCGGAGTGCCAGAGGCGTTGCCATTCTTTGGGTTCGGCGAGTTGTCGGGTCAGTGGTTGTCCGGATTTGCGGGCCAGGTCGATGAGGGTGAGCACCACCGGGAGCAGGGATTCGAAGCGGGCGGGGACATTTCGGCCCGCTTTCCAATCGCTGATGCGCTGTGCGGACGCGCCGCCCGGGCGGGTGCCCTGGGCGGCGCGCATGCGTTGTTCGGCTGCGGCGGCGACGCGGCGGAGGGTCGGATTGCCCGCCGCCTCATATAGTTCGGCGAAGCGCTGGGCGAAATGCGTTCGGGGTGAACGGACCTGGGGCTCGGAGTCGGTGTCCCCGGTCACCATGGTCCGTCCGGCATTCGATCGCTCCCCGCCCGCATACCGCCAATTTAGCCGCCGTCGTGCGCGGATCACAGCGACATCGGGTCGCCGAGAACGTATTCCGTCACGCTGGCCTCGGGTGAGGTGGCCTGGATGACGGTGTACGCCTGCACGGTCAGTGGTCCGCCGCAGTTCTGCACGGTGAGGCGGTAGTCGCGGTTGATGATGTAGCCGGTGCCGCTCGCGGGCAGATCCTTATCGGTGAGCGCGGGCGGCAGGGTCAGATCGATGATCTTGCCGGGCGTGATCGACAGGTTGGCTCCGATGCTCGCCCCGAGCTCGGGTGAGATCGATACGCTGGCGGTCGGTGTCACCTCGGTCAGGCTCGCGCTCGCCCCCACCGAGGCGTTCACATCGATGCCCGCGCTGGCCTTGATATCGAATTTGACGTCCAGGTCGACGGCGCAGGCGATGAACCAGCCCGTGTGCAGGTTGCCGGTGCCGCCGGTGACGGTCCCGTAGGACGTGTTGTCCAGGTACGCCTCTCGACTGGTCGGCATGCCGTTCAATGGTGGCACCGGGCGGATGGCGTTATCGGTGTGCCCGACGGTGACGCTCATGCCGTTGGGCGCGGTCACCGTCTTCTCGTGCGGTGCCAGTGCTCCGGCCTGTGCCTCGCCCGTCTGAGCGATGAGGCTGAGTGCGGTGAGCGCTCCGGCGATCGCGGTCTTGATGATCATGTCTGGTTCCTCCCCGAACCTTGTTGCGGGACTCGATGACCCGCTGATCGAAAGGTAGGGAGGAACGCGGTTCCGGACGCCGAAGTTTCGGGCCGGACGGTTGAAAAACCGCTGGTAGCGGATGGTGTGACCGGTTATCCGGTCCGGCCGCGCACGAGCCGGTCCGCTGTCCGGACCGGACAGGAACCGGCTCGTATCGCGTTCAGGCCGAGCGGTATTCGCCCGCCGCGTCGAGGATGCCGTCGACGAAGGAACCGATCTCGGCGACGGCGGCCGTGGCCTCCGGCGCGAACCCGGCCGCCGCCTGGAACACATGCACCTGATCGCCCCAGATCTGCAGCCGGCACGGGACGCCGTGCGCCAGTAGCCGTTCCGCCATCAGCACGGCGTCGGGGTAGAGCATCTCCGAGGAGCTCGCCTGGATCAGGGTCGGCGGCAGACCGGTGAGATCGCAGTGCGCGGGCGATTCCGGCACGATTCCGCCGCCCGCCGCGCGCGCCATCACCTCGAACGCGGGTATCGCACCGGGGGCGAAGATATCGCAGGTGTGGGCGGTGGCCGCGGCGAGCTTGGCGCTGAAATCCCAATCGGCGAGCGGGGCCATGGACACGATGGCGGCGGGCATGGGCAATCCCCGCCTGCGGATCTCCACCGCGGTCATGAAGACCAGATAGCCGCCCGCCGAATCGCCCATGAGGGTGATCTTCTCGGGTGGATAACCCCACTCCAATGCCCGCCGGTAACCGTCGACGCAGTCCGAAATCGCCAGTGGGATGCCGTGTTCGGGCAGCTTGCGATAGTTCACGGCGAGCACCCGGGTGCGCAAGCGCACCGCGAAACGCGCGGTCAGTTGCCGGTGCAGATGCCGTCCGCCGACGACGAAGCCGCCGCCGTGCAGATACAGCACGAAGCGCTCCGGATCCACGACGTCCGGGACGGTAAGTGTCGCACCGCATTCGGGCAGCGCCACCGCGGTGCGGGTGAGCCCGCGCGGACCGGGCAGTGGACGCCCCAGCCAGTCGGCGGCGCGGTAGGGCCAGCGCAGCCGCGGATGGCGCGCCCAGATCGAGATGAGCGGCCGCACTGTACCGCGGATCAGGGCCGATACCAGCCGGGATTGCGGGCTGCCGCCGGGAAAATCGGTGCGGTGCAGGGGATCCGACGCGGTCATGAGGGTGCCTTCCCGCCGGTGCGGTCGTGCCCGGCGGACCGGGGTCCGCGCGCACCGGGGTACAGCTGTTTCCGGCCCCGTCGCCGCCCGGCATCATCGTGTGCCGATGTGCTCGGAGACAAGTATCGAAGGCCGGAATACGCGGTGTCACTGCATGTTCGGGAGAACCCGGCGGTCCGGATTTGTGACCGGAGACTAATTCGGGACGAAGGCGGGTTCGGGTTCGCCGAGCCGGTACACCGTCAGAGCCGCCGCCAGCATCCGCGAATCGTAGGGGTCGGCGGGATCGAATCCGGTGAGTTCGGCGATGCGCCGCAATCGATAACTGAAGCTGTTGGGGTGCAGGTGCATCGCCGCGGCCGCGCTCTTGCGATCCCAGCCGTATCGGATGTGGATCTCGAGCGTCTCTAGCAGATGCGGATGCTCGATCAGCGGGGTGATGCGCGATGCCAGCCGATCCCGGGCGGGGCCGGGGCGGGTGAGCTGATACTCCAGCATCAGATCATCGAGGCGATAGGCCCCGGTGGGACGGCCCAGTTTTCGAGCCAGCACGCCGAATTCGGTGATCTGCGTACTTGATTCGGGGAGGTCGGCGCGGGCCACCGCGCCGAAGTCGATGATCACGACGGGAACGTTGAAGATCTGCTCGAGATCGGCCGCGAGGGCCGCGTACTGGGCCGCACCCCGGATGGGTCCGGGCGGCAGCAGCGCGATTCCGGCCGCGCCGTCGAAGGTGTGCAGCGCCGTGGTGCCACCGGCCAGTTCCTCCAGCGCATGCTGTGCTCGCTGCATGCGCCGCCGGGCGATGGCATTGTCCACCAGGGGAATCGAATGGTCGGGCGGCACCACCTGGAGCGCGATCATGTCGTAGCTCTCGGCGATGGTGATATCGGCGCGGGCCGCGAGATCGGCGGTGGGTGATCCGCGCAGCAGGGCGGCGCACAGTTCCCGGCGGGCTTCGCGTTCACTGCCGTACAGCGAACGTTCCACATCGGCATGGGTTTCGGCCATCGCGATGGTCGAGCGCTGGAGCACCTCGAGCAGGATCTCCGACAGCGCGATCAGATCGGGCAGATCCTCGGGCGCGGCCGCGGCGGCCGCCTTGCGCCACAGCAGGCGCACGCTGCCGAAGAACGCGGTGATGAGCACGCGCAGCGGGATGCGTTCCTCGGCACGCTGTTCGACGATCGGGGTGATCAGTTCGATCAGCTCGTGCTCGTCCACGTCCCGCCGTTCGTCGACCGCGCGTAGTACGGCCATGGTTCCGCTGATGATGCGCGCCGCGACGTCATCGGCGAAGAGTTCGTCCGGCACCTGTTCCGCGCCGGGCACGGTGGCCAGGCCGGCGGCGAAGAGTTCGTCCGCCAGTTCGGAGAGTTTGGGCAGCAATCGCAGCAGGACCGGAGCGTCGAGGGTGAGGTGATGCTGCGTGATGGACATCGCCGAATTGTCACGTGGAACAGGATTCGGCGCAATCTTTGTGCAATCCGGTCGTCGATTTCGACAATATGTTTGTCTCCGGAGACAAATTTAGACGCCGATGTTCTACATTTCGTGCACCGAGGGCGCTACCGCGCGGCGGCGGTTCTCAGGGCCGAATCGGGGTGTTTCCCGATGCCGCGTGTCACGGCCGCATGCCAGTATCGAAGGCATGTATCCGTCCGCACCCCTGTTCGACCCTGCCCGTGGGGCGTTCGATCCCGCGCGCGGGTCCGTCGACGCGGCCGGTCCGGCGGGTCAGCCGCCGAAACTGGTGCGGCGGGCGGGTGGCCGGGTGGTCGGTGGTGTGGCGGGTGGAATCTCCGATCACCTCGGCATCGACGTATTCAAGGTGCGCATCGCGTTCGTACTGCTGTCCGGTCTGCTCGGGGCCGGGGTGGTGGCCTACGGCATGCTCTGGATCTTCACCCCCGGCGGTGATGATCAGGCGCGGCCGTCCGCCTCGGAGCGGCGGCAGGCGGGCGGCCTGGTGCTGCTGGGTTTGGCGCTGTCCGTTGGCATGTCGTGGTTGTTCAGCGGTACCGCCGCGCATGTGATCGGCCCGGTCATCGTGGTGGCGATCGGTGCGGCGCTGGTGTGGCGCGAATTCGACGCGGACGGACCGCGATCGGTCATCGGCCTGCCCGCGCGGCCGTCGGTGGTCACCTGGGCGCGCATCGTCGGCGGCGCCACGCTGATCGTGGTCGGGCTGGGCGTGGTGGTGCTGGCGCGCATCAACTGGAGTTCGATGGGGTCGGCGCTGCTGGCGGTGGCGGTGACCCTGGTCGGGGCCGGACTGCTCACGGTGCCGCTGTGGCTGCGCATGGTGCGGGCGCTCAATGATGAACGCGCGGCGCGCATTCGCAATGACGAGCGCGAGGAGATCGCCTCGCATCTGCACGATTCGGTCTTGCAGACCCTGGCCCTGATTCAGCGGCAGGCCGAGGATCCGCACGAGGTGGTGCGGCTGGCGCGCAGTCAGGAACGCGAACTGCGCCGCTGGCTGTTCGACGATTCCGGTCCGGCCGAATCGAGTCTGGCCGCCGCACTGCGCACCATCTCCGGTGAGGTGGAGGATCAGCACGGGGTGAAGGTGACGCCGGTGACGGTCGGCGATGTCTCCATGGATGTGGACGACAGCGGAATCGGCCTGCCCAAGGAGCATTTCACCGCGGTGCTTGGCGCGTCCCGGGAGGCGCTGGTGAACGCCGCCAAACATGCCGAGGTGCCGTCGATCGATCTGTTCGCCGAGGTGGAACCGCATCAGGTGAGCGTGTTCGTGCGCGATCGCGGTAAGGGTTTCGATGTGAACGCCGTCGAATCCGACCGGCAGGGGCTGAGCAGATCCATCCGCGCGCGGATCGAGCGCCGGGGTGGCAAGGTGGAGATCCTGTCCACGCCGGGGCGGGGTACCGAGGTGCGAATCATCATGCCGCGCAAGGATGGTGCGGACGAGCGCATTGTGGTGCAGCAAGAGAATTCCGCCGCCGAATGAGGAGATGTTGTTGAGCGTCCGGGTGTTTCTGGTCGATGATCACGCCGTGTTCCGGTCCGGGGTGCGGGCCGAGCTGAGTCGCGAATCCGATATGGAGGTGGTCGGCGAGGCGGGCGGGGTGGCCGAGGCCATCGCCGGTATCAAGGCGACCACGCCGGATGTGGTGCTGCTGGATGTGCATATGCCGGACGGCGGCGGCGTGGCGGTATTGCAGGGCATCGAGGCGGGGCCGGTGTGCTTGGCGCTCAGTGTGTCCGATGCCGCGGAGGATGTGATCGCGGTGATTCGCGCGGGGGCGCGCGGCTATGTCACCAAGACGATTTCCGGCCCGGAATTGGCCGACGGTATTCGCCGGGTATCGGGTGGCGATGCCGTATTCAGCCCGCGCCTGGCGGGTTTCGTGCTCGACTCGTTCACCGGTAAGTCGCAGGTGCCCGAACCGCCGCTGGATCCGGAACTCGATTCGCTCACACCGCGTGAGCTGGAAGTGCTGCGGCTGCTGGCGCGCGGCTACACCTATCGCGAGATCGCCGAGAACCTCTTCATCTCGGTGAAGACGGTCGAGACCCATGCCTCGAACGTGCTGCGTAAAACCCAGCAGTCCAATCGAAACGCGTTGACGCGCTGGGCGCATCGCCGCCGTATCGACTGAATTACAGCGCCACCAGAATGACGATGATGATCAGCAGGCCGATGAGCAGGCCGATCGCCACCGCGAGCGGTCCGGCGTTGGGGCCGAGCTTGGCGAAGTCGAAACCCTTCGACTTCTGTTGCGGCGCAGCCGGAGCCGAGGCATTGGCGCGCTGCGGCCGGGGCAGCGGGCTGGAGTGCGGGCTGCGCAGTCCGGCGGCGGAATTGCGGGCCGCCCAGGCCGGAATGGTGCCGTCATCGGTGCGCACCGGCGCGCCCAGGATGTAGGGCGCGGTGCCGGGACCGAATGCGGCGGTGAGGATCTCATTGCGCGCCTCGGTCATGGTGGGGCGGCGCTGCGGCGCCGGTTCCATCATGTGCAGCAGCACCTCGGTGAGCTGTCCGCTGCGCTGCGGCGGAATGATCTGCGCCATGGCGGCGCGTTCCACGATCACATCGCTGTCCTCGTGGAAGCCGTACGGCGGCTGGCCCTCGATGGCGGTGTACAGCGTTGCGCCGAGCGAGAATACGTCGCTGGCGGCGCTGGGCTGGGTACCGCGCGCGACCTCCGGCGGCAGATAGGCAGGGGTGCCGGTGATGACGTCACCGGGATCGTCGGAGGCGTCGCCCGCACCGCTGGAGATGCCGAAGTCGCTGAGCTTGACCATGCCGACCTCGTCACCGCGATCGGCGACCAGAATGTTGCCGGGCTTGATATCGCGGTGCACGATGCCCGCCGCGTGCGCGGTGGCGAGCGCGTCGGCGACCTGTGCGCCGATCTGCGCCACCTCGATGGGGGAGAGCGCGTTGGCCAGCGAAAGTGCCTTGGCCACACTGCGAGAGGGCAGGTACTCCATCACCAGCCAGGGTTCACCGGCTTCCAGCACCACGTCGTAGACGGCGATGGCGTGTTCATGGGAGAGCTTGGCGGCGACCCGGCCCTCGTGCATGATCCGCTTGCGCACCTCCTGCGCCTCGTCCTCGCTGAGTCCGGCGGTGGTGAGCACCTGTTTGATGGCGACATCGCGGTGGAGTAGGCGGTCGGTGGCCAGCCATACCGCACCCATGCCACCGCCACCGAGCTTCGACTGGAGGCGATAGCGGCCGGCAACCAGGTAATCGGGGCCGACGATGGGACGGGCGCGTTCGGTCACGGGTGCAGGGTAGCGGAAAACCATCCTGAACGGCCTCCTTCGAAGCCGAACGTTTGCGCCACACCCTCTTGACGCGCGGCGACACTCGAGTTCTACTTTGCTTCGATCGAACATATATTCGATTATGTTAGGTAGCTGGATCGGTGCTGTCTCCTCGGGCTCGGACATCGGTTGGGAGAGGTGGGTCGATAGATGAGTGCGGCGGCGGAAGCGAAACAGGCGCAGCTCGCTGAACTGCGGCGACGCATGGCGGCCATTCCGGCGCGCGGGGTGCAGGCGGCGGTCGCGCCCGGGCCGGGTCCGGCGCCCGCCCCGCGCGCCGGGGCCGCCGCATCGCGACCGGCCGCAGCGGGGTTGCGGCCCGTCGGTGCTGATAGCGGGGTTGTGACCGGCGTATCGCCGATCACGCCGGAGCCCCCGGGGACGAGTGCTCCGCCCACGCGGGTGAGCCCGCAGGTGGCCGAGGAGAGGGGTGCGCGGGCCCTGGCCGAATCGCTGCGGCGGGATGCGCTGCCGGTGCCCGCGGCGCTCGAAAGCCTTTTGCCCGAGGGCGGTTTGGCCAAGGGATCGGTGGTGCGATACAGCGGCGGCAATGCGCTGCTGTCCGGTTTGCTGGCCGCGGTGACCGGTTCCGGCGGGCATGCCGCGGTGATCGGGCTGCCGCGTTTCGGCTTGCTGGCGGCGGCCGAAATGGGTGCGCGGCTGGATCGTTTGGCCGTTGTCGCGGATCCGGGCTCGGATCCGCTGGAGGTCGCCTCGGTGTTGCTGGATGGCCTGGATTTGGTGGTTCTGGGCTTGAACGGCGCTCGGGTGCCCATATCCCGCACCCGGGTGCTCACCGCGCGGGCGCGCAATCGGGGGTCGACGCTGGTGGTGACCGGCGGTTCCTGGGCGGGTTCGGTGCTGTGCATCGACACCCGGGTCGCCGCGTACTCCGGTCTCGGGCGCGGGCGCGGCCGGTTGCGCACCCTGCGGCTGGACGTCTCGGTGCAGGGGCGATCCGCCCAGCCCCGGACCGGGAATCTCGCGCTCTGCCCGAATAACGGCCGGGTCGAATGGGTGGATACGAATCATGTTGTGGCCGAACCGCTCACCGCCGTGCACCATGCCGTCTCCTGACCGCGATCGGCCCGGGTGTCATGCCGCGCTGTAGCGCTCTCGGCGCGTTCTCGCCGAGGCCGATGTGAAGGCGCGGCGGGTGGTGGCGCTGTGGTGCCTGGACTGGCCCGCCGTCGCGGCCGCCGCCGAGGCGGGCGCCGCGGTGACGCGGCCGGTGGCGGTGCTGTCGGCGAATCGGGTGATCGCGTGTTCGGCGACGGCGCGGGCGGCGGGGGTGCGGCGCGGGCTGCGCAAACGTGACGCGCAGGGCCGCTGTCCGGAATTGCTGGTGGCGCAGGATGATCCGGATCGGGACGCGCGACTGTTCGAGCCGGTGGTGGCGGCGGTCGATGCGACGGTGCCCGGGGTGGAGGTGTTGCGGCCCGGACTGCTGGTGCTGTCGGCGCGCGGTGCGGCGCGGTTCTTCGGATCGGAGGAGATCGCGGCGGAACGACTGGTGGACGCGGTGGCGGCGGTCGGGGTGGAATGCCAGATCGGTATCGCCGACGAGATGTCCACCGCCGTGCTGGCGGCGCGCCGCGCCACCATCGTCGAGACCGGTAAGGGTGCGGAATTCCTTGCGCCGCTGCCGGTCTCCGAACTGTCGGCCGAACCGGCGCTGGCCGCCCCGGAGCGCGCCGACCTGGTGGATCTGCTGCACCGCCTGGGTTTGCGCCGCATCGGTGATTTCGCGGCCCTGACCCCGGCCGAGGTGTCCTCCCGTTTCGGCTCCGATGCCATTGCCGCGCACCGGTGTTCCCGTGCCGAACCCGAACGCCCGCCGTCGGCGCAGACCCCGGCCCCCGACCTCACCGTCGAATACCGCTGCGACCCACCGATAGACCGGGTGGACGCCGCCGCCTTCGCCGGTCGCCTGCTCGCCACCCGGCTGCACGAATCGCTCGCCGCCGCCGCGGTGGCCTGCACCCGCCTGGCCATCCACGCGGAAACCGAATCCGGCGAACAGTTCTCCCGCATCTGGCGCTGCGCCGAACCCCTCACCCCCGACAGCACCGCCGACCGCGTCCGCTGGCAACTCGACGGCTGGCTCACCCGCCGCTCCCTCGACCGCGCCCGCCGCGCGCGCAGACCCGCTGGGACACACGAGGATTCGATACCGGAGTGGGATGAAGCCCCGGCTGATCCGATCACTCTGCTGCGTTTGGAGCCGATCGAGGTGGTCTCGGCGGGGGCGCTGCAATTGGGGCTCTGGGGTGGGGTCGGTGAGGACGAGGAGCGGGCGCGGCGGGCGTTGATCCGGGTGCAAGGGTTGCTCGGGGGTGATGCCGTGCGGTTGGGGGTGCTCAGTGGCGGGCGCGGTCCGGCTGAGCGGGTCACCCTGGTTCCGCTCGGTGAGGAGCCGGTCCCGGCGGCCGATCCGGCACAGCCCTGGCCAGGCCGCCTGCCCGAACCCGCTCCCACCGTGGTGTGGGCGACCCGGCCCGAGGTGCGCCTGGAAGCCGCCGACGGCAGCCCGATCTGGGTCACCGACCGCGGCCTTTTCACCGCTGATCCGGCACAACTGCACTGGGGTAGTCGTTCCTGGAAGCTGACCGGCTGGGCTGGTCCCTGGCCGCTGGACGACCGCTGGTGGGTCCATGGGATCCAGCACGGGGTGGCGGCTCGCGCCCAGGTCCAGCTGGATTCCGACAATCGCGTCCTACTGCTGCTCGGCTACGACCGCACCTGGCACGTCGAGGGCCTCTACGAGTGAACACCGACCGGGCGATCTGCACGATCTTCCAACCGGCGGCCGTGTTGACACTTATGGCGGCCGTGACGATTCATCGGCTATGGCGATGCGCACAACCGGCGGCGAGCTTCAGAGCGGATCCGTAGGCTTGATGATCGTGGAGTTGACGGTTGCGCGCGAGGCGTTCGGGGACGTGCTGATCGCCTATCGGGATTCCGGTCCGGGGGATGCGGCCGAGCCGCCGATCATGCTGGTGCACGGTATGGGCGGGGATGGGCATACCTGGGATCGGTTCGCGGCGCGGCTGGTGCGGCAGGGCCGCCGGGTGATCATTCCGGATCTGCGCGGGCACGGTCGCAGTGCGCATACCGATTCCTATCTTTTCCCGGAGTTCGGTGCGGATGTGCTGGCGTTGTGCGAGCGGCTCGGGCTGGATCGGGTCGATCTGGTCGGGCATTCGCTGGGCGGGTACGCGGTGTCGTGGGTGGCCATGCGGCGGCCGGAATTGGTGCGCCGCCTGGTGATCGAGGAGCAGCCGCTGCCATTGCGCTCGGGCGATGAGCAGGTGACGTTCACGCGGCGACTGCCGTCGGTGCCGGAGCTGTGGCATGCCACCACCAGTGTGCTGCGGCATCCGCGCGCGGTGCTGGCGTTCGACCGGTCCATGACCGGGACCGCGCTGGAGCAGTTCCGCAAACCGTATCCGGAGTGGTGGGAGGGGCTGGGCGAGATCACCGCGCCGACCCTGTTCCTGCGCGGCGGGCCGGGCGGCATGGTGGATCCGGTGAAGCTGGAGTCGATGCGCGCCGCGGTGCCCGATTTCGCGGTGCGGGTGTTCGGTTCCGGGCACAGTATTCACCGCGATCGGTATCAGGAATTCGAGGCCGCGGTGCTGCCGTTCCTGCACCCCTGATCGGCAATCGGGCATATTGCGTTTTCCGGGCACCGAACACCGGCGGTTCGGGCGGAATCTACAGTTAGCGGGTGTCCGCACTCGAGCGTCCCACCCTGTTCTTCGCCGATGAGCAGTCGTTTCGGGAATGGTTGTCGGCCAATCACGCCGCAGTGGACGGCATTTGGATGAAACTCGCCAAAAAAGGCTCCGGCCACATCTCGCTAGAGCATGCCGCCGCCCTGCGCCAGGCGCTGTGCTTCGGCTGGATCGACGGTCAGGCCAAACCGGTGGACGAGGAGTTCTATCTCGTCGGCTTCACCCCGCGCCGCCGCCGCAGTCCCTGGTCGCAGCGCAATACCGAACTGGTGGCGGAACTGATCGAACAGGGGCTCATGCATCCCGCCGGACAGGCCGAGATCGATCGCGCCAAGCAGGACGGCCGCTGGGACAACGCCTCGGCCGATGATCTGCCGGAGGATTTCCTGGCGGCGCTGGCCCGGCATCCCGAGGCCGCGGCCTTCTTCGAAACCCTGCCCGTGCAATCCCGCATCGCCGTCGACTATCACCTGGGCAGTGCGGTCCGCCCGGAGGCGCGGGCACGCCGCCTCGAACAGCTCATTCGCAAACTGTCCGACGGGCAACCGCTATGACATTCGACGGTATGCCGTGCTCCGCCGCCGCACTGGAGATCCCGCTCCCCGGCAGCGCGACCCGCATCACCGGCTGGCTGTGTATCGAACAACCCGGGGCCTGGGGCCGCGATGTGATCGGCGATGAGGTGCTCGGACCGGAGATCACCGCCGATCTGGCCGCCCGCACCAAGGCCGCCCGGGTGCGCCCGACCCTCATCCGCCGTCCCGGGCGCAATGAATTCACCGGTGTGCGAACGGTTCTCATCGCCAGTTCGCGCCCGAGCGGGTCATGGTGCGAGCGGTTCGAGATCACCGATCTGAAGGAACTGCTGGATCTGGACCTGCACCTGCTGAACGGTCCCGCCCCGGGTATCGGGGCGTCCGTGCCGGAACCGCCGATCCTGGTCTGCGCGCACGGTAAACGTGATCAGTGTTGCGCACGGCTCGGCCGTCCCATCGCCGCGAGTCTGATCGAGGAGTATCCCGATCGGGTGTGGGAGTGCTCGCATACCGGCGGTCACCGCTTCGCCCCCGCGGTGATCCAGCTGCCTTCGGGCCTGACCTACGGTCGCCTGGACGCGGATTCGGCGCGCGCCATGGTCGCCGCCGCCGATCGCGGTGAGGTCAGCCTGACCGGTTTCCGCGGCCGCAGCTGCTACACCCCGGTCGAGCAGGTCGCGGAAGTCGCTGTGCGCCAACTGATCAGCGATGAGAGCTATACCTCCGGCGCGGGCCAGCCCGCCGCCGGGGATGCCGATGCCGGGGCGCTGATCGACGATCTCATCGTGACGGCCACCGATATCGACAGCGCCACCGCGCGCGATCCGGCCACCTGCGCGGGCGCAGCCACCGTGACGCATCGGGACGGCCGCCGCTGGCTGGTCACCGCCCGCACCGTCGCCTACACCCCGCGCCAGGCCAGTTGCGGGGCCGGGCCCAAACCCGCGACCGCGGTGGTGGCGGATCGGATTCGATTGCTGCCCTGAGGTATTCGCCTAGTGTGTGACGGCGGAGAGCGCCTCGCGCAGATCCGCGTCACCGCGCGGGCCCGCATCCCAGCGGGCGGCGATATGGCCGTCGGGGCGGACGAGCAGGGCTCCGTCCGCCCCGAGTCCGCAGCAGTAGGCGTGCTCGCGCAGGATGGGTTCCAGGCGCAGCGGCCAGCGGCCGGTGCGCTGTCCCCAGCGGGCCGGGTTCGGGGTGAACAGGGTGAACCATTCGCCGAGCGCGTCGAGGGTGGAGCGTTCGGGGGTGAGCCACAGATGCGGCATGCGATGTCCGGGCAGCGGTGTCGGCACGTAATCGGTTCCGGTGCTTATCGATGCACTGCCGCCCAGCACGGCGTTCGAGTGGTAGGCGGCACCGAGCACCAGCCCCAGTTGCGCGAAATACTGTTCCGACCAGGGTAGTTCGATTTCGGCCGAGCCGATGCCGCCGTGTGAGACCTGCTCCTGCCGTCGGCGCTGCACCTGGAGGGTGAGCTGGGTATTGGCCACCGCCTGCCCCAGGGTGCGCTGGGCGACCGGTTGTCGTTCCGCCGCATAGCTTTCCAGCAGTCCCAGTCCGGCCCAGCCGTGCAGTAGTCCGGCCAGTTTCCAGCAGAGGTTGTGCACATCGGCGATACCGGTGTTCATACCGAGCCCGCCGACGATGGGCAGGGCGTGTGCGGCGTCACCGGCCAGCAGTGCGCGACCCCTTTGAAAGTGTTCGGCCACAATGGCATTCATCGACCAGCGCTGGACCCGCACCACCTCGATGGGAACATCGCGGTCCGGTCCGAGCGCCAGCGCGACGAGTTCATGCCAATCGGAACGGTATTCGGGGGTGCGCGCGAACCAGGCCCAGCCGCCCTCGGGATAGAGCGGCGCGAACAATCCGTCCATGGTGAAGTACACCCCGGCGGGCCGGTCCGCACACCAGCGCCGCAGGTCGGCGTCGAAGACCACCGTGGTGAAATCCGCCATCACCCCCGGCCCGGTGACGCCGATGCCGAGCCCCTGTCGCACGGTGGAATTCGCGCCGTCGGCGGCGATCACATAGTGCGCGCGGACCCGCTGCGCCGCACCGTGATCATCGAGCACCGCTTCGACGCCGTCGCCGTGCTCGCGCAGTTCGACGAGTTCGGCCCCGAACCACAGCGGTGTGCACGCCGCCGCGAGCAGGGTGGGTTCGAGCCGGTCCTGGGAGGTGACGATGCCGATCTCCGGACTCTGCGCGATCGGCGCGTCGACCCCGACCATGGCGGCGCTGGCGAAATCCGGGTGTTGCAGATTGTCCCGGAATCGAATGCGCCCGTATTTCGCCGCGAAGGCGCGGGCGGTCATGGCCGCGCTCAGTCCGAGTCCGCGGAAGATCTCCATGGATCGCACATTCACCAGCCGGGAGCGCGGGAACGGCGAAAGTTCCCGGCGCTTCTCGATGAGCAGCGCCCGAACGCCCCAGCGTTGCAGCAGTGCTCGCGCGGTGAGCCCGACCGGCCCACCTCCCACGATCAGTACATCCACCTCGGTATCCGCCCCCGGCATTTCCCCAGTGTGGCACCGGCGGGGCGGGGTGGATACGGCATCGGGAAATGTGGCGAGCGGCATCATTGCGCCCGAGCGTGTCGCTGGTTACAGTCACCACCCGTTGGGTACGTAAATGTTTCTCAGAGTTCGCGGGGATGAATGAAACTCAGAAAGCTCGGGGGACGTGCCATCGGTGTCCTCGCGCTACTCACCGCGGCGGTCACCGTCGGCGCGCTCGCCACACCGGTCGCCGCCACCGCGCCCGATGGCGGGGAGCTCGGCGTCGCGTGGACCGCCGCGCAGGACGCGCCGCTGTATCCGAATGTGCACATCGACTGGGATGTGCCGATCACCATGAGTGACGGAACAGTGTTGAAGGCCAATGTCTATCGGCCGATGGACGCGCAGGGCCGAATCGTGGACACCCCGCTGCCCACCATCGTGAATCTCACCCCGTACACGAAACTCGTGTCCAACATTGTGGATTCGGCGCTGTCGATTCCGGTGCTGCCGGATATCCTCACCAATTTCCTTGCCGGGTTCGATCTTTCGAGTGCGGGCCTGGGCGGGCTCACCGAACTCACCAAGGTCCTCCCCGGTGGCGGGGCGCGGCTGTTCGCCGCCGATCGCAAACTGGTGCAGAGCGGATACACCCAGGTCGTCGCCGATGTGCGCGGCACCGGTTTCTCCGAGGGCGTCTGGCAGGTCTTCCAGGAGCGCGAACAGCTCGACAGCGTCGAGGTGATCGATTGGGCGAGTAGGCAATCCTGGTCGGACGGCAAGGTCGGGATGAGCGGTATCTCGTACTCCGCCATCAATCAGGTGCATGCCGCCGAACACCATCCCGACGCGCTGAAGGCCATTTTCCCGGTCGAACCGGGCAGTGATCTGGTGCGCGATGTGCTGGCCACCGGCGGTGCGCTCGGCTTCGGTTTCATTCCGCCGTGGTTGCTCGGCGTCAACTTCCTCAAACTCATGCCGGATCTGACCGCGCTGTTCAGCGGCAACTTCGATTGGAAGTGGCTGGCGGATCGTTCGCAGAGCCCGATGACGTTCTTCGACTACATCATTCAGGCATTGACGGTGCAGAGCGTCCCGGAGATCCCGGACAATCTCAAGAGCCTGCTGGAGACGAACAGCTCACTGCGCCAGGGCTGGCTGGGGCATCCGGATCAGGTGCGGGTGCCGACCATGATCTACGGCGGCTGGCACGACATCTTCACCTATTCCGAACCGCGCATCTACAACGCGATTCCCTTGCCGCCCGGGCAGAAACAGCTCGTCATGGGCGATACCTACCATGCGAATCCGGGCAGCGGTTTCGGTGCGCCGGGCGCACCGCCGCGCCTGGACGTGCTGCAGCGCACCTGGTTCGACAAGTGGCTCAAGGGCATTGACAACGGCATCGACGGCTACGGCCCGGTGACGCTGTTCCAGCAGGGCGGTTCCTGGACCACCGCGGGCGAATTCCCGCGCCCCGAAGCCGATTACCGCCGCCTGTACCTGTCGGGCGCGCCCAGCGGCACCACCAACGCCAGCCTGCACGACGGCAGCCTCACCACCGAACCCGGTGCGGCCCAGCGGCTTACCGTCGGGCCGGGCCTGATGAGCCTGTGCTCCCGCGATTCCGCGCAGAGCACCGCCGGTATCACCGCCATCCTCGATATCTGCGCCAAGGACGCGCGCCCGATGGAGCTCAACGGGCTGACCTTCACCAGTCCGCCGGTGGCGGAGCCGACCATCGTCTCCGGTCCGGTGAGCGTGCACCTGAACACGGTCCTGGACGCCACCGACGGCTACTGGTCCGCGACGCTCAACGATGTCGGCCCGGACGGCAGCTCGAAGGTGCTGACCTCCGGCCAGCTCACCGCCTCGCTGCGAAAAGTGGATGACACCAGGTCGTCCCGCTCGGCCAACGGTGACTACACCGACCCGTATCCCTATCTGACCCTGGACACGCGCGAACCGCTCGTCCCGGGCCAGTCCACTCAGCTCGATCTGGGACTGACCGCGACCGATGCCGTCCTGCAACCGGGCCACCGCCTGCGCGTGGACATCTTCGCCTTCAATTTCCCGCGTGGTCTCCCGCTGCGTCCACTGCTCAACGAGAGTCAATTGCTGCCGCAGCACATCGATATCGATCCGTCCGCGCCCAGCTGGGTCATTGTTCCGCTCGGTGGCCGTCCGGGGTGGTGACGCCTGTGCCGGCGCCGCGACAATCCGCAGGTGGAAGCGGTGCCGGTAACGTAGGGCGGTATGACCGTCTCGAACAGTGAGCCGGACCTCGACAGCGCCGGGAAACGCCGGCGCTCGACCGCGGTGCGCCCGACCGATGACACCCTGCTGGACGGGGTCATCGCGGTCTTCGGCAGGTCCGGGTTCGACAGGGCCACAATGG
The DNA here is from genome assembly GCF_042269265.1 of Nocardia sp. NPDC056000. Classification (NCBI taxonomy): domain Bacteria; kingdom Bacillati; phylum Actinomycetota; class Actinomycetes; order Mycobacteriales; family Nocardiaceae; genus Nocardia; species Nocardia sp. NPDC056000. Next base: position 786,756 of record NZ_JBHJXS010000002.1, read on the forward strand.
AAGAACTGTCGGCGGCCGCGGAAACCTCCAAGCCGACGCTGTATTCGCATTTCGGCGGTAAGGAACAGCTGTTCGAGGCGTGCGTGCGCCGCGAGGCCGAGCGGCTGCGCGACTGGATGCTCGAAAGCTACCGGCGCGCAGCAGGTTTGGGCATTCAGCGGCACACCGATGTCACCACCCACGCGCTGTTCGAGTACGCGGCGCGGCACGATCAGGGCTTCCGGCTGCTGTTCGGATCGCTGAACCGGCCGCATGCCCGGCAGATCTCCAATGAGGTGCTGCGCCCGATCGCGGTGCGGATCGCCGATCTGATCCGGGTCGAACACGAGCGTGACGACCGCGCTTGGACGGCCAGCGCGGAATTCTGCGCCGCGATCGTCACCGATATCGCCGTGCGCGGGGTGACCCAGGCCGTCGAGCGGCAGCTCGATTTCACCGCCGCCGCCGAATTGACGGTCTCGATGATCGTCGCCGCCCTGCGCGGACTCGATCCCGATGCCGCGCGCGCCCTCGACCGCACCGCCCCGCCCGCGAACGGTCCGTCGTCGCGCGATGCCGAGGAATCCGCGGAACCCTATCCGGCACTGGAGATCCGGCGTCCCGCGCCCGCCGGGCGACCGTCCGGCCGCCAGCCCGGAGCCAGCGCCGAGGATGTGCTGGACGCGACCGTGCGCATCTTCCGGACCGCGGAGCGTTTCGAAGCGGGCGCTGTCGCAACCGAACTCGGTATCGGCCGGACCACCCTGTACCGCTGGTTCGGCTCCCGGGAGGGTTTGCTGGGAGCCGCCTTCGCCCGGCAGTTCGAACAGCTCGTCATCGGGATCGACGGTCACCGCGACAGCCGCGGCGCACTGCGCGTCTCGGAGGTGCTGGACCGGGCCACCCGAGCGGTGGCCGCCGATCCGGCATTACGCCGCTTCCTCACCAATGAGGCCGATGCCCTGCGCCTGATCACCCGCGCCGACGGGCCGGTCCACACCGGCAGCGTCGCGGTGATCAGCGCCCTCATCGATCGCGCCCGCGAACACGACGGTTACCGCCCGCCCGTGGATTCCGCCGCCCTGGCCTACGCCCTGGCCCGGGTCGGCGAGGCTTTCCTCTACGACGATACGGCCGGTGATATCCGCGGAGACGTCGAACATCTCCAGCAGGTGCAGCGCACCCTGCTCGGCATAGACGACTCGGGGCCTTCCCAAGAGAAAGGCCCCGGCCCCACGGTGTGACACCACGCGCGGGGCGGTCGTGCTCGGGCCGTTCCCGATGCGGCGGCCGCACCGGCGCGGTTCGACTGTGGCCTAGGCGGTTTCGGCCGCCAGCAGTTCGGCCCGGACGGCCGCGCGGTGCCGTTCGGCGTCCGCGCGTCCCGCCGCCGGGCTCCAATGGCCGGTCAGCAACCAGATGGACGGCAGGAACAGCAGTTGGGCCGCGAAGCACAGCCACCACAGCCGTGCCCACTGATCGGGTGAATCATGTGCCGCGTCGCGCACTTCGGCGGCGTGCACGGTGAGATAGGCCAGATCGTCCTTGGGCACCGCGCTCGCCGCCCGCAATGCGGTGGCGGCCGCCGCCACCCGGTTGCCGGTAGCGGCCAGGAATTCCCGGTCCGGTCCGGACAGTGCCGCCGGATTCTGTTGCCGCTGTAGCGAGAACACTCTGCCGACATCGGCCGCGGGCAAGTTCGCCAGTTGTCCGAGCGCCTCCGCCTGCACCGCGGGATCGTCCGGCCGCGTGGACAATTCGGCTTTGACCGCCGGGCTGAGTCGTTGCAGGGTGGTCAGCTCCGCCGCGTATCGGGTGGCGAGTTCGTGCACCCGCGGTCCCGCTTCGACCAGGGTGTTCGCCGCCGGGATCAGGAAGATCAGCGCGGTGAACCCCGCCGCGACCGCGACCCGCACGCTCGCGCCCCAGATGGCCAAGCCGGTCGCCGTCGCGGCGGGATTGCGCGCCTCGACCGTTTCGGTGAAGGCCGCCATCCAGGCCGCGAAGGTCATGCCCGAACCGATCGCGATGACGAGAATGATCATCGCGAAGTAGTAGTAGCTGGTATCGCCCGCCCGGGTCGCGATGGCGAACCAGGCGACGCCGATCGCGCTGACCAGACCCCCGGCCAGCATGAACGGCTTGCGCACCCGGAACAGATCGGACAGCAGCCCGAAGATCACCAGGGTCAGCGCGTTCGCGATCCAATACCAATTGGCCAGCGCGTTGGCCCGCGCCTCGGTATAGCCGTAGGTGGTCACATAGAACAGCACGAAGAAGCCGACGGACAGGTAGTAGAACAGCAGATAGCTGCTGATCGCCAAGGCGGGCAACACGATTCGAACATGCAGCAGCTGCCGCCAGTGTCCGCGCAATGCCTGTTCCGGATCGATGCCGCGGGCGCGGGCCTCCAGCAGGGCGCGATCGTGGATGCTGACCATCAGCTGATCGCGCAGCGCCGGTGCGAGTTCGCGCAGCCCGACGAACGCGACGGCGAAGACGATCCAGCCGACGATGCCCGCGACCTGGAATTGGAACTGCCAGCGCGGATGGTCGTCCAGGGTATTGCTCGAGATGGCGGTGGCCAGCAGACTGCCGAGCACCGGGCCGAGGGTCCAGAACCCCATCGCCGAGGCGCGCCCCAATTGCGGGGAGAAATCCCTGATCAGCGCCGGTGTGGCGACGAGTATCACCCCTTCCACGCCGCTGATCAGTACGAACACGATCAGATACGAGGTTTCGCCGTGCACGTTCGGTGCGGCGAACAGCATCAGCAGCGATACCAGCGCCAATCCGTAGACCACGAGATTGGCCCGGCCCCACCGATCCGCGAGTCCGGCCGCCAGTGAGCCGATCGCGCCGATCGCGCCGCCCGCGATCTGGATGACGATGAAGTAGATCAGCGACATATGCAGGTCGGCAATGATTTTCGTGGCGACGGTGCCCTGGGCGTAGAGCTGGTAGTAGAGCACCACGGTGGCGGCGATGGTGATGGCGAGATAGCGGGTGCGGGCGAAAGTGCCGGGGAATCGGTCCAATTGGCGGCCCCGGATGCCCGTCGCGGCGGGGATGGGAGCCGGGTCGGCCGCGATATGCGTACGAGTCATGCTGTACTTCCGTGATCCATTGGTGGAGAAGAGTTTCCGGAGAACGGGAATTCACCCGTTGCGGGGCCGGCCGAAGCAGTTGACCGGCTGGGCGTGCTCGGGATCCAGCGCGTTCAGAACGTGTTGCAGGGCAACGGGATCGGAGGACGCGCCATTGTGTTCGAAGATCGAGAGCGGGCATTGGTCCTGCACCACGATGTTGGTGACATTGGCCGCGATGGGGCCCAGTCCGCTGGTGTAGGGCACGACCAGCTCGTCGTAGCGGGTCATGATGAACGTGTATCGGATATCGGGTTGGTAGGCCACGCCGGAATTCAGCGCCGCCAGGAAGTTCGATCCGGCGGTCAGCTGCACCGCGGCCCCGGAGCCGGTGTCGATCGCGAATTGCTGTGCGCGGTCCCATAATCCGACGCGGGACAGCAGTGCGCCCAGCAGCGCGCCACCGTTGGCGTGGGTGCCGTTGTTGATGGGGGTCAGGTTCACCGATTTGGCCACCTTGTCGGCGCCGCCGAGGAATTTGATGTACCAGCGCGGCATCACGGTGCCCTCGGAATGCCCGACGAAATCGACGCGTTCGGCGCCGGTCGCGGCGAGCACTCGATCGACGAACGGCGCGAGTTGGTTGGTGGCCGAATCGATCATGTCCCCGAGGCCCGGCACCGTGTTCAGCGGTGCGGGCAGCCGGGATTCCATGCCGTAGTTGAGCGCGAACACGCAGTAGCCGTTATTGGCCAGCAGCGGGGCGAGCGATGCCCAGTCCGCGGCCTGCGTAGCGGTGAGGCCGTGCAGCAGGATGACGGGTTCGGGGTGTTCCGGGGTGGGGCGGCAGGACCAGTCATTGGCGCCGGGCGGGGACGCCGGGTCGAAATAGTGGGTCAGACCTTCGCCGAGGCCGTAGGGCACCGGATAGGCCGGTGCGGCCACGGCCGTGTTCGTGGTGGAAAGCGCTGCGGCACAGGCGAATGCGAAGGCGGTCAGTAGGCGGCGGGTGCGGTTGCGGCGGGTCGATGTGGCGGTCGGCATGGGATCTCCTGGAACGTCGTTGAGCCTGTTCCATTCGTAGCAGGCTTTACCTGTTGGTAATGCCTGTTTGGAGAAATCGCAGATAACTTTGACCTTAGATGGAACTCAGTTGTAACTATGTTCCAGTCGACTCGATGGTGAGCGCATCCCAATCGACCGCGCGCTTGAGCACCTTGCCGGTCGGCCCGATCGGCAGCGCGGCCACGAACGCGAAGCGGTGCGGCACCTTGTACGCGGACAGCCGTTCCTTCGCCCACGCGCGGATCTGCTCCGCGTTCAGGTCGTGGCCGGGCATCGGCACCACGGCCGCGGCGACCTCCTCCCCGTGATGCGCGTCCGGTATGCCGATGACCGCCACCGCGGCGATACCGGGATGCCGGTACAGCACCTCCTCGACTTCGCGCGGGTAGACGTTGTAGCCGCCGCGAATGATCAACTCCTTGAGGCGATCGATGATGAACAGGTAGCCGTCGAAATCGAGATAGCCCAGATCGCCGGTGCGCAGCCAGCCACCGGACAGTTCGGCGGCGGTCGCGTCCGCCCGCCGCCAGTACCCCTTCATGACGCTCGGACCGCGCAGGTGGATTTCGCCGACCGTCCCGATGCGCACCGGCACGCCGTGCGTATCGCGAATCTCGATATCGGTGCCGGGCAGCGCCTGCCCCGCCGAACCCGGCGGATGTGTGCGCCCCGGGGCCTGATACGTTGCCGCGCCGGTGGATTCGGTCAATCCATAGCCCTCCAGGATGGTGCACCCGAACCGCGCCGCGAACGCCTCCACCACCTCCCGCGGCAGCGCCGCGCCACCGGACGCCGCCAGTCGCAGACCGCGCAGATCAGCCGCGCCGAAATCGCCCTCGGCGTGCAGCATGGCGTTCCACATGGTCGGCACCCCGGCCACCACGGTCAGCCGGTGATCGCGAATGAGTTCGAGCATGGCGTCCGGGGTGAACTTCTCCAGCAGTGAGAACGGACAGCCGATATTCAGCGCGGTCAGCAGCGCTACCGCCTGCCCGAACACGTGGAACAGCGGCAGGCCGGTGCCGAGCCGGTCATCGGGCCGCAATCCGAGCTGTTCGGTGTAGACCCGGGCGGTATGGCTGAGATTGGCGATGGTCAACTCGACGCCCTTGGGTTTACCCGTGGTTCCCGAGGTGTAGAGCAGGACCGCCGTATCGTCCGGCTCGCGCGAGATCGGTTCCGGCAGAGCGTATTCCGAAATCATGCCGATATCGGGTGTGAGCGCCATATATCGGACGCGGCGAGCGGTGGACGCGGCGGCCGCGGCGGAGGCCGCCGTGCCGGAATGCCAGGCCGCGATCAGCGTCGCCTCCGAATCGGCCAGCACCCAGTCGATTTCGGGTGCGGTGGCCATGGTGTTCATGGTGACGACGATGACCCCGGCGAGCTGCGCGCCGAGATAGGCGATCACGAATTCCGGCCGGGTCGGTGCGATCAGGACCATTCGATCACCGGCGCGGAGACCGGAACCGCGCAGTATGCCGCCGAAACGCGCTGCCCGGCTTATCAGTTCGCCGTAGCTGAGGTCATCGGATGGTGTCCGCAGTGCGATGCGCTCCGGCTCGTCGGTGGCGTACTGCCAGATCCGGTCGACGATATTGGCCATGACGGGGTACTCCTCGGGATGTGGACGGCCGTGCCGGGTGGTGGCGGGCGGGGCTCACGGCTGGACGATGACCCGGCCGACGGTCGAGCCGCCGCCGAGCCGGGTGAGTCCGGCGGGCAGATCGGCCAGTGCGATCAGACTGTCGATCACCGGGGCGATCAGGCCCTTGTTCGCCAATTCGGTGAGCGCGTCATGCGCCTCGACCACCGCGCGGTGACGCTGCTCGCGGTACAGCCCCCAGTGCAGTCCGAGAATCGAATAGTTCTTCACCAGTGCGTGATTGAGCGCGGGCGCCTGCACCTTGCCGCCTGCGAACCCGACCACCACGATGCGGCCGTCGAAGGCGACGCATTTGGTGGAGCGCGCATAGGTGTCACCGCCGACCGGGTCGTAGATGACATCCGCGCCCTGTCCGTCGGTGGCCGCGCGCACGGCGGCGACGAAATCCTCGGTCGTGCGATCCACCACGATGTCGGCCCCCTGGGAGCCCGCGATCTCGGCCTTGTCCGCGCCGCCCACCACCGCGATGACCTGAGCGCCCGCGGCTTTGCCCAATTGCACCGCCGCACTGCCGACCCCGCCCGCCGCCGCGTGCACCAGCAGCGTCTCACCGCGCTGTAGCGCCGCGCGGTGGTGCAGGCCGAACCAGCCCGTCTGATAGGCGATATGGAACGCGGCGGCCTGCGCGTCCTCGAGGACCGCGGGGGCCAGGAACGCCTCGGTCGCGTTGACGACGGCGAGTTCGGCGAACGCGCCGTGCGGCATGGCTGTCACCCCGATGATCCGATCGCCGATCCGGAACTCGCCGGTGCTGGAACCGGCGGCGATCACCTCACCGCAGAGTTCGACGCCGGGTGTGAACGGCAACTCCGGGCGGACCTGATACTCACCGCGGCACATCAGCACATCCGGGAAGTTGGCCGCCGCCGCGCGCACCCGGACCAGCAGTTGACCGGGCCCGGGGGTCGGATCGTCGAGTTCGGTCCAGCTCAGCGCCGTCGCGGGCTCGCCCAATTGTGTTATCTGCCAGGCCTTCATAGCTGTCTCCGTCGAGTGTGAGCCTTTTGGAACATATCGACTGTAACGTTCCATACGCCTGGAAGCGCTGTCAACGGGTATCTGCTGATAGGGATGGCATTTCTGTGCGATATCTGGCGCATCGCCGTGATCTATGTTTACTATCAGGTAAAGCTTAGGAGATTCGGAGAACCCATGCGCAGAACCGTGTACGACGCCGACCACGAGACCTTCCGCAAGACCGTCCGCGCCTTCATCGAGTCCGAAGTGGTTCCGGTGCACGAACAGTGGTTCGAGGCGGGTATCGCGCCGCGCGAGTTCTATTACAAGCTCGGCGAATTCGGTGTCTGGGGCATCGAGGTGCCCGAGGAATACGGTGGCGCGGGCGTGGAGTCGTTCAAATTCCAGGCCATCCTGATGGAGGAGGCGCACCGGGCCGGGGTCTCCTTCGGCGGCTCCGGCGTGCATACCGGGCTGTGCCTGCCCTATCTGAAGAAACTGGCCACCCCGGAGCAGAAGGCGCGCTGGTTCCCGGGTTTCGTCACCGGTGAACTCATGTTCGCCATCGCCATGACCGAACCCGATATCGGTTCCGACCTCGCCGGAATGCGCACCACCGCAAAGCTTTCCGAGGACGGCACGCACTATGTGCTGAACGGGTCCAAGACCTTCATCACCGGCGGCGTGCACGCCGACCGGGTGATCGTATGCGCCCGCACCGCCGCGGCCCGGCCCGATGACCGGCGCTTCGGGATCTCCCTGCTCGCCGTGGACGCCGCGTCCGACGGCTATCGCGTGAATCGCAAGCTGGACAAGCTGGGGCTCAAGACCTCCGACACCGCCGAGTTGAGCTTCACCGAGGTGCGGGTGCCCGTCGGCGATCTGCTCGGCGAGCAGGATATGGGCTTCTCCTATCTGGGCCAGAACCTGCCGCAGGAGCGCCTTTCGATCGCGGTGGGCGCATACGCCCAGGCCAAGGCCGCGATCCGCTTCACCACCGAATACGTCAGGGAGCGAACCGTTTTCGGTACTCCGGTGGCCGGATTCCAGAACACCAAATTCGAGCTCGCGGCCTGCCGGGCCGAGGTCGACGCCGCGGAAGCGGTGGTGGATCGCGCGCTGGACGCCCATGATGCCGGTGAGCTGACTGCCGCCGACGCCGCATCGGCGAAGCTGTTCTGCTCCGAGGTCGCGTCCCGGGTGATCGACCGCTGCCTGCAATTGCACGGCGGCTACGGCTTCATCAACGAATATCCGATCACCCGCCTCTACGCCGATAACCGGGTCAACCGAATCTACGGCGGCACAAGCGAAGTCATGAAAATGATCATCGCCAAGGAGATGAGACTCTGATCAGAGGGCGAAAAGCAGTGCGGCGCTGATGAGTACGACGACCGCGGTGGCGAAATGGATGCCGAAGGCGGCGGCCTTGGTGCCGCCGTTGCGCAGCACGATGGCGCAGTCGCCGAACGGGGTCAGCGCGACGGCCAGCATGAACCAGGCCTCGGCCGAAGCGCCCGCGAAGGCGAGGATCGCCAAACCGATGACGCCCGAGGTGATATCGCGCAGACCCTTGACGGTCAGATAGGGGCCCGCGTCCCCGTCGGCGCGCGCCGGAACGCCGAAGGCCGTCGCCGCAGTCTCGGGGATGAGCAGGAACCGCACCCCGATGAAGATGATCGTCAGATCGAGCACGATGGCCAACCCGTAGGCGAGGACTGTCACTGTTTTCTCCCGGTTCCGCGGTCGTGCGACCGCGCCTCCAAGGATTCGGAAAGCGGGTTCCCGGAACAATGGCGGGTTGATCAATCATCCATTAGCCACGCTGAACGATCGGCCGGAACAAAACCCGTGCCCACGGCGTAGTCACTGCGATGGAACGGTACGAGATAGAAGCCTTTCTGGCGTTGGCCGATGAGCTGCACTTCGGCAGAACCGCACAGCGGCTGCGGGTTTCGACCGGCCGGGTCAGTCAGACGATTCAGGCGCTGGAACGGCGGTTCGGCGCACCGCTTTTCGAGCGCACCAGTCGCCGGGTGGCGCTGACCCCGGTCGGGAAACAGCTACTGGACGATCTGCGCCCGGGGCACGATCTGGTCCAGCGGGCCATCGAACGCGCGACCACGGCGGGCCGGGGGATGCCCGGTGTGGTCGAGGTCGGCTTCGGCAGTGCGGGCGCGGGCGTCTTCCTGATGGAGGCCGCGGACCGGCTCACCGCCGCGAATCCGGGTGTGGAGGTTCGGATTCGGGAATTGCCGCTCTACGGGGGAGCGGCGGCACTGCACGACGATCTGGTCGAGATGGTGCTGGCCTGTCATCCCATGGTGGAGCCGGGGCTCGTCGCCGGGCCGGTACTGCGGACCCTGCCCCGGCTGCTCGCACTGCCGCGCACGCATCCGCTGGCCGCGCGTGATTCGGTTTCGCTGAACGATCTGGCCGATATCCCGTTGATCGGCGTACCCGATTCGACGCCGTCCGAGGTCGCCGCCGATCGGACGCCGACCCGCACCCCCGATGGCAGGCCGATCCGGCATGTCATGTCCGCCAGCACATTTCAGGAGGCGATCAGCCTGGTCGGCGGTGGCGCGGGGGCGTTCGTGCTTGGCGACGAGGGTTCCTGCTACCGTGCCTACCCCCGCGTCACCTACCTGCCCATCGATGACGCGCCACCCCTGCAGGGCCGTCTGGTCTGGCGTGAATCCCGGGAGAACGCCCGCATCCGGGCGTTCAACGAGGCGGCGCTGGCCACCAGTCGGGGCGATTGCCGCCGACCGCGGGGGACGGAAATGGTCACCGCCTGCTGATATTCCCGCGGATATCGCGGCCGTCGGCGCCGCGAAGGGCCACCGCTCACCAGTGCGTGCCGGGCACCAATCGCGCGGCTCGGCGCAGGGCCGTTCCGGTGACCCGGATGGCGGGCGGCACCGTGCGACGGCGACGTTGCGGCACCACGATCTCCACCTCGGTGGTCTCCGGTTCGACGACCGTTTCGCCTTTGGCCGCAGGGGAATCCGGGATGGCGCGGTAGTAGCGGTGCAGGGCCCGCTCCTTGATCGCGGGCGCGACCAGATTGCCGTATTCGGCGAGTGTTCCCAGCGGGACGTCGATGCGCCGCGGCCGTTCGCTGAGCGCGCGCACAATGGTCGCCGCCGCCCACTCGGGTGACTGGGTGGGGGTGCCCTGATCGCCGCTCGGGGTGATCATCGGGGTGCGCACCAGCGGCATGTGGATGGTGGTGAAAGTGATGTTGTCGGCGAGCATTTCGGCCGCGGTCACCTCCGCGAACTTGTCCAGCGCCGCCTTGCTGGCGAGGTAGGCGGCGAAGCGCGGTGTCGCCACCTGCACGCCCGCGCTGGAGATATTCACGATGTGCCCGAACTTGCGCTCACGCATCTGCGGCAGCAGCGCCAGGGTCATGCGCACCGCGCCGAAGTAGTTGACCGCCATGGTCCGTTCGAAATCGTGCATGCGATCGGTGGACCGGTGCACGGCGCGCCGGATGGACCGGCCCGCATTGTTGACCAGCATGTCGACGTGACCGTGCTGGGCCAGGATGAGCGTGATCGCCGCATCCACCGAATCGGCGTCGGTGACATCGCACTGATAGCCGTGTGCCTCACCGCCGTTCGCCTTGATCTCGTCGACCAGGGTGGCGAGTTCATCGCCGCGCCGGGCCAGCAGCAGGACGACCGCGCCCTTTTCGGCGACGGCCAGGGCCGCCGAGCGGCCGATTCCGGAGGACGCGCCGGTAATGACAATGTGCTTGCCGGTCAGGTCGCGGCGGGCGCGCCGACGGGCCAGGTAACCCGAGGTATCGGTCATCACTGCTCCCTTGCAGATCGAATTGCCTAGAACTTACTCCTAAGTAAGTTCCGGTGCCAGAAGAAGGTGGCGGGTGTCTCGGACACGCCGGAGCGGGCGCTATATAGACCGTTCGGTCGGGTCTCCTATACTGCCTGAATGGATCGAATGTATGTTCGATCAACGCTGGTGATCAAGGTAGTGAGGAGGGGCCGTGGGCTGGCATAACGGTCCGCCTACCTGGGCGGAACTGGAGCGCGTGCTCTCCGGCCGCCCCGATCCGGCCCGCCGCGTCGAAGGCGACGGCGGCGACAGCCCGGCCTGGTCCCGCAAACGCGAGAAATACGAAGCCGGAACCCTGGCCCGCACCGCCGGACCCACCGTCCCGTACGCCGAACTGCACACCCACTCCGCCTACAGCTTCCTCGATGGCGCCTGCCCGCCCGAGGAACTCGTGGAGGAGGCGGTACGGCTCGGCCTGGAAGCGCTCGCCCTCACCGATCACGACGGTTTCTACGGCGTGGTGCGCTTCGCCGAAGCGGCCCGCGAATGGGGTATGCCCACCGTCTTCGGCGCGGAACTCTCGCTCGGCACCGCCGCCCGCGCCGGGGCGCATCTCGCTCCGCGTGGGCGGCGTGCGCGGGGCGCTGCCGTCAATCCCGAAGTTGTGAGTGGCGATGGCGCATCGGTCAAGCGTGGTCCGGGGCGTGCGGGCCGCAGCCGCGAAAGTGGCGGAGGCGCAGGGGAATCCGTATGGGCCGATTCCGCGCCGCGCACCGGTGCGCCCGATCCGGTCGGACCGCATCTGCTGATCCTGGCGCGCGGGCAGGAGGGGTATCGGCGCTTGTCGCGGGAGATGGCGGCGGCGCATATGGCGGCGGGGGAGAAGGGCATTCTGCGGTACGACCTGGACCGGCTCACCGAGGCGGCGGGCGGGCACTGGCATGTGCTCACCGGCTGCCGCAAAGGGACTGTGCGACAGGCGCTCACGCAGAGCGATGCCGCCGCCGAGGGCGCGCTGCGCGAGCTGATCGAGCGATTCGGGGCCGAACATGTGAGCGTGGAGCTCACCCACCACGGGATTCCGGAGGACGATGAGCGCAATGCCCGGCTCATCGCGCTCGCGGATCGGCTCGGACTGCCCGTATTGGCAACCACCGGAGCGCATTTCGCCGCACCGCCGCAGCGCCGCCGGGCCATGGCGCTGGCCGCCATTCGCGCCCGCTCCTCGCTGGACGAGATGGCGGGCTGGCTGCCGCCCACCGGCGGCGCGCACCTGCGCTCCGGGGCGGAGATGGCGCGTTTGTTCGCCGACCATCCGCGCGCGGTCGCCAATGCCGTTGCGCTGGCCCGGGAATGCGCCTTCGATCTGCGTTTGATCGCACCGCAGCTGCCGCCGTTCGACGTACCCGAGGGGCACGATGAGGACTCCTGGCTGCGCGAGCTCACCATGCGGGGCGCGGGCCGCCGCTACGGGCCGCGCGCGAGCAATCCGAAGGCGTATCAGCAGCTCGACCATGAGCTGGAAGTGATTGCGCGGCTGAAGTTTCCGGGCTACTTCCTGGTGGTGCACGATATCGTCGACTTCTGCCACACCAATGACATCCTCTGTCAGGGGCGGGGATCGGCCGCGAATTCCGCCGTCTGCTACGCCATCGGCATCACCAATGTGGATCCGGTCGCCAATAAGCTGCTGTTCGAACGCTTCCTGGCCCCGGAGCGGGACGGGCCGCCCGATATCGACGTCGATATCGAATCGGATCGGCGCGAGGAGGCGATCCAGCACGTCTACGCCAAATACGGGCGCGAGTACGCGGCGCAGGTCGCCAATGTGATCACCTATCGCGGCCGCTCCGCCGTGCGCGATGCCGCGCGCGCACTGGGTTTCGCGCCCGGACAGCAGGACGCCTGGAGTAAACAGGTGAGCCGATGGACCGGCGTCGCCAAGGAGGAGCACACCGACATACCGCCGGACGTGCTCGGGCTGGCCGGTGAATTGGAGGGTCTGCCAAGACATTTGGGCATTCACTCGGGCGGCATGGTGATCTGCGATCGTCCCATCGCCGATGTCTGCCCGACCGAATGGGCGCGCATGCCCGGGCGCAGCGTGCTGCAGTGGGATAAAGACGATTGCGCCGCAGCGGGTTTGGTGAAATTCGATCTGCTCGGGCTCGGCATGCTCTCGGCGCTGCACTACATGATCGACCTGGTGCGCGAGCACAAGGGCGAGAGCGTGGAACTGCATCGCCTGGATCTGACCGAGGCCGCGGTGTACGACATGCTGTGCCGCGCCGATTCGGTCGGTGTCTTCCAGGTGGAATCCCGTGCGCAGATGGCGACGCTGCCGCGCTTGAAACCGCGCAACTTCTACGACCTGGTGGTGGAGGTGGCGCTGATCCGGCCCGGGCCCATTCAGGGCGGTTCGGTGCACCCGTACATCCGCCGCCGCAACGGCCGCGAAGCGGTCGTCTATGACCATCCGGCACTGGAGAATTCGCTCGAACGCACGCTCGGCATCCCGCTGTTCCAGGAACAGCTCATGCAGATGGCCGTGGACATCGCCGGATTCACCGCCGCCGAGGCCGATCAGCTGCGCCGTGCCATGGGCTCCAAACGCTCACCGGAGAAGATGGAGCGCCTGCGTGAACGCTTCTACACCGGTATGCGCGAGTTGCACGGCATTACCGGGGAGAAAGCCGACCGGATCTACGAGAAGGTGTACGCCTTCGCGAATTTCGGCTTCCCGGAAAGTCATTCGCAGAGTTTCGCCTCGCTGGTCTTCTACTCCTCCTGGTTCAAACTGCATCATCCGGCGGCGTTCTGCGCGGGGCTGCTGCGCGCCCAGCCGATGGGTTTCTACTCACCGCAATCGCTGGTGGCCGATGCGCGGCGGCACGGGGTGGTGGTGCACGGACCGGATATCAACCACAGTCTGGCCGAGGCGACCCTGGAGGAACGGGGTATGCGGATCCGGCTCGGGCTGGCGTCGGTGCGCGGTATCGGCACGGAATTGGCGGAACAGATCGTGGCGGCCCGCGAGACCGGTCCCTACGCGTCCTTCCTGGATCTCACCGGGCGGGTGGAATTGACTGTGCCGCAGGCGGAATCGCTGGCGACGGCGGGCGCGCTGGACAGTCTCGGTGGCACCCGGCGTGAGGCGCTCTGGGCGGCGGGGGCCGCGGCGGGAGAACGACCCGACCGCCTCCCGGGTATGGGCGCGGCCGTCGACGCGCCCGCCCTGCCCGGTATGAGCGCCCTGGAGCTGGCCGCTGCCGACGTCTGGGCCACCGGTGTCTCCCCGGGCAGCTATCCGACCGAATTCCTGCGCTCCCAGCTCGATGCGCTCGGGGTCGTCCCGGCCGATCAACTGCTCGGAATCCGCGACGGCACAAGGGTTCTGGTCGGCGGTGCGGTCACCCACCGCCAACGCCCCGCCACCGCGGCGGGCGTCACCTTCATCAACCTGGAAGACGAGACCGGCATGGTCAACGTCGTCTGCTCGGTCGGCCTATGGGCCCGCTACCGCCGCCTGGCCCAATCCGCCCCCGCCCTGCTGATCCGCGGCCGCGTCCAGAACGCCGAGGGCGCGGTCACCGTCGTGGCGGATCACCTCCAGCGCATGAACCTCCGCATCGAAGGCCGCTCCCGCGACTTCCGCTGACGGCGAACGCTGTCACACCCGGGATGATCACCTCGTCTTACCCGTGTTGCCGCATAGCACCGACCCGAGGAGACGACCGTGACCATCGAACTCATCAACCCCGCCGACCTGCATGATCCGACCGGTTTCGGCTACAGCCATATCGCCCGCGTCAGCGGCGAACTGGTGTTCATCGCGGGCCAATACGATTCCGACGAACACGGCCACACCACCTCCGAGGATTTCACCACCCAGGTGGATCGCGCCTTCGAGAACCTCGGCAAAGCCCTGCGCACCGTAGGTCTCGACTACGCCGACGTAGCCCAACTCCGCACCCACATCGTCGACCACAACCTGGATAAACTGGCCATCCTGGGCAAAAAGATCGCCGACCTCTGGGGCGACCGCCCACCCGCCCAAACCCTCACCGGCGTAGCCGCCCTCGCCCTTCCCGGCATGCTCTTCGAGGTCGACGCCATAGCCGTCCAGTAAGGAGCGCTCATGCCCACGGTGGTCCGGGCGACAATCAAACCCAACAGCAAAAAGGGACCCCTCGTGGAAACCCTCGACGACGGCACCCTCCAGCTCTACGTCCGACCCCCCGCCGTCGAGGGCAAAGCAAACAAAGCCGCCATAGCCCTCCTGGCCACCCACTACGGCGTCCCCAAATCCGCCGTAACCCTCACCGCCGGAACAACTTCCCGCTTCAAACGCTTCGAAATAGCCGACTGACCGGCCTCAGAATTCGAGCTCGTCCCACGTGATGCGAATGGGGAACGGGAAGTCGAATGCGATGCCTTCGGTGTCGGCGGGGGTCCACTCTCCCGCGATCACGTAGTTGTCCGCCCGGAGCGGCTGCACGCCATTGGGCAATGGCCCGGAGTCGGTCGCGAGACCGAAGATACGCACCATGGCGATGGCGCTGGTCTCTGAGGCCAGCGTGACTTCCCAGTACCAGGGAATTCCGGCATCGGCGTAGCGACCGCGCACCGTCTCCCTATCGAACTGTGTGTTCGAGGGGGAGAGGATCTCGCCGACCACGATCGCATCTGTGGCGCGAATATCTTGGTACGGGCCATCGAGACAGCGATGAACCAGGAAATCCGGGGTCATGAAGCTGGATTTTCCGGTGGTGACGTCCGGTGAACACCTGATGCTCGCCGGGGTCGCGACGATCCGGGAAGTCCGATTGCTGCGTATACGGAAATGCCACGTTGTCAGGGTAATCAGGCACGTCCGTAGCTTCGGGGCTTTTCGCAGCTAGGACGGTTTCATCCCCATTGTCGCGTGTCCCGGCGGTATGGCACTACACCGCGCCCGGGAAACCCTGTTGGCGCCAGGCTTCGTAGACCGCGACGGCGGCGGCGTTGGAGAGGTTCATGGAGCGGCGGCCGGGGAGCATCGGGATGCGGAGTTGCTCGGTGACCTTGGGGTCGGTGAGCACTTCTTCCGGGAGACCGGTGGGTTCGGGGCCGAAGAGGAGTACATCGCCGTCGCGGTAGGCGATATCGGTATTGCGGGTGGTGGCGGCCGCCGTGAAGGCGAAGACGCGTTCGGGTTTGATGGAATCCCATGCGGCGGTGAGGTTTTGATGCACGGTCACCGAGGCGAGGTCGTGATAGTCCAACCCCGCCCGGCGTAGCTTGGGCTCCGATAGGTCGAAGCCGAGGGGTTCGATCAGGTGCAGTTCGCACCCCGTCCCCGCGGCCAGCCGAATGGCATTGCCGGTATTGGGCGGGATACGAGGCTCGAAGAACACCAAATGAAACACGCCCACCAGCATCCCAGAGCCCGACAACCGCACTGTTCGCAGCCCGTTCGGCGCGGGCTGGTTAAGCTCTGACGCGTGAGTCCAGCCCATGCCGCTCCCTCAGGTCCCAGCAGCCGATTCGGTCAGGCCGTGCGTGATCATCTGCCGATGGTGGTGATCGGGGCGGTGCTGGTGGTGGCGGTGGTGTTTCTGGCGTGGGATCGGTGGCGTAGGGGGACGTTCTTCTTCGGGGGGGCGGCGTTGCTGGCGGCGGGGTTTCGGTTGATGCTGCCTACCGAGCGGGTGGGGGTGTTGGCGGTGCGGAGTAAGCCGTTCGATGTGGCGTGGTTGACGGTGATGGGGAGTGTGATCATCGTGCTGGCGGCGACCATCAACAGTCTCGGGGTCACCTAGGCCGCGACGAAAGATTCCCCGGCAGCGGCGAACGCTCCGGGGAATTGCGGTGTACGGGGGAACGTCGTAGGAGCGTCAGGCGGGGGTGAGGCGGCGGCCGAGTTCGCGGCGCAGGATTTCCTGGTCCGGTAAACGGTGTAATACGCGCAGCACGGCGGGACGTAACTCGTGCTGTTCCTCGTCGGAGAGCAACGCGACCAGATCGCGCAGATCCATGTCATCGAAGGCTGCTGTCATGTTGCATACCTTACGACGACGCACCGATTCAGTCACGAAATCGGCGTGTCGGTTACCGAGGTGTCATCGGTGCGAAACCGACAGTGCGTCAAGATAATTCAGACGAAACAGGTATGACTCATGGGAGAACCCGCGGTCATTGCACCGCGGGAATTCCGTAAAGACCCGTCAGCCCCGTGCGTCACACCGTCAGCCGCGCGCCGCGCGCGCCAGCTCCATGGTCTCCGCCATGAGCTTGCTGACCGCCTCGGTCTCGGTCAGGAAGCCGTCGTGCCCATCGCGCGAATGCACGATCTCCAGGCCCTTACAGCCCGGCAGCAGATCCGCCAGCTCCTGCTGATTGCGCAGCGGGTACAGCCGATCCGAATCCACGCCGCCGACCACGACCGGCACCGGCGTACTCTGCAACGCCGCCTCGACGCCACCGCGCCCGCGACCCACGTCGTACCGGTTCAATGCCTCGGTGAGATAGACGTAGGTCGCCGGATCGAAGCGCGAGATGAGCTTGTCCGACTGGTACTCCAGATAACTCTGCACCGCGTAACGCCCACCCTCCCAAGGGTTTTCATCACCCTGGGCATGGTTCTCGAAACGGTGGTCGAGTTCGGCCTCGGCGCGGTAGGTCAGATGCGCCATGCGCCGGGCCAGACCCATACCGGTCATCGGGGCGCGCCCGGTGCCGTAGTAGTTACCGCCCTGCCAGTCCGGATCGGACTTGATGATGGCGATCTGCGTGGTCTGCTGCCCCAGCTGATCCGCGGTGGCGCGGGCGCTGGCCGCGAGCACCAGCGCCGCCCCGACCCGTTCCGGATAGCCGATCATCCACTCCAGCACCCGCATACCGCCCATGGACCCGCCGACCACGGCGGCCAATCGGTCGATGCCGAGCAGATCGAAGAACTGCGCCTCCGCGGTCACCTGATCGCGAATGGTGTACTCGGGAAACCTTCCGCCCCAAGCCTTTCCATCCGGAGCCAGCGAGGACGGGCCGGTGCTGCCCTTACAGCCGCCGAGCACGTTGATGGCGATGACACACCATTCCCGGGTGTCGACGGCCTTACCGGGACCGATGGTCCCGTCCCACCAACCGGCGGAGTCGTGATGCACATCCGCCGGGCCGACCACATGCGAGTCACCGGTGAGCGCGTGCTCGACGAGCACCACGTTATCGGCGGTCGGGGATAGTTCGCCCCAGCGTTGCACGGCCAGCGTCACATCGGGAATGACGGCCCCGGTCTCCAGCGCGACATCCCCGATGGAGAAGCTGGCGAGCGTCCCGTCCGGCGGCGGTAGTAGCGCCGCCGCGGTCGGGACGGTGGTCTTCGAATCCGTATCGGCGGTCAACTCGCGGCCGCCGTCAGTCCGTTGCGCAGATCCGCCAGAATGTCGTCGATTCCCTCGATGCCCACGGCCAACCGCACCAGACCTGGGGTGACGCCGGAAGCGAGCTGCTCCTCGGGCGTCAGCTGGGAGTGGGTGGTTGAGGCGGGGTGGATCACGAGCGAACGCACATCCCCGATGTTAGCGACATGGCTGTGCAGCACCAGAGCGTCCACGAACTTCTTGCCCGCATCGATTCCGCCGGCCAGCTCGAACGACACGATCGCGCCGACGCCCTTGGGTGCCAGTTGTTTGCCACGCTCGAACCAGGGGGAGTCGGAAAGCCCCGCGTAGTACACCTTCTCGACGCCCGGCTGCTGCGTCAGGAACTCCGCGACCGCCTGCGCGTTGGACACGTGCCGCTCCACCCGCAGGCTCAGCGTCTCGATGCCCTGTGCGATCAGGAACGCGTTGAACGGCGCCACGGCCGCACCCAGATCGCGCAGCAGCTGCACGCGCGCCTTGAGCGCGTACGCCGGTGCGCCCAGATCCGCGAAGACCACACCGTGGTAGCTGGGATCGGCGGTGGTGAAGCCCGGGAAACGCGGGTTGCCGTCGGCGTCGGTGACGGTCCAGTCGAAGGTGCCGCCGTCCACGATCACGCCCGCGACGGCAGAACCGTGCCCGCCCAGGTACTTGGTCGCCGAATGCACCACGATGTCCGCGCCGTGTGCGAGCGGCTGGATCAGGTACGGCGTCGCGACCGTGTTGTCCACGATCAGCGGTACACCGGCGGCGTGCGCGACGCCCGCGATGCCCGGGATATCCAGGATCGAGCTGCTCGGGTTCGCGACGGTCTCGCCGTAGAACGCCTTGGTATTGGGCCGCACGGCCGCTTCCCACTGCGCCAGATCATCCGGATCGTCCACGAAGCTGACCTCGATGCCGAGCTTGGGCAGCGAGTAGTGGAAGAGGTTGTAGGTGCCGCCGTACAGGTGCGGGCTGGACACGATGTGATCGCCCGCCTGCGCGAGGTTCAGGATCGCGTAGGTCTCCGCGGCCTGTCCGGAGGCCAGCAGCAGGGCCGCCACACCGCCCTCCAGCGCCGCGATGCGCTGCTCAACCACGTCCTGGGTGGGGTTCATGATGCGGGTGTAGATATTGCCCGGTTCGGCGAGCCCGAACAGCGCGGCGGCGTGATCGGTATCGCGGAACGCGTACGAGGTGGTCTGGTAGATCGGCAGGGCGCGCGCGCCGGTGGCGGCGTCGGGGGCTTGGCCGGAATGGACCTGCCTGGTCTCGAAGGACCAGTTGCTGGGATCCGTATCGCCGTTCGCGGGGGAGGCGGAGGGCGCGGTCGAGTCACTCATGTCGTGCTCCAGGTGGAAAGGTCGCCGGAATCGGCGGAGGCGGACGTTATCGGAAGGCGAATTGGCTTCGACAACAACACATCTCGGGTCCTCCTACAGTGCGCTTGCGCTCGGCCTTCGAGCGCCTGGTCTTCACCCGGAGCACCCCGCCGCTGCTGGAGGGTTGCCGATCAGCGAGCCGGGGCTTGGCGCTGATGCTCTTGACCTTGGCGCAGATTCTAACGGGGCGGCGCAATAGCCTCGGCGACGGGGAGGGCGCAGCTGCGAATGAACTCGTTGTAGGCGGCCATCACATTGGTGATGAGGTCGCGGGCCGACGCGGGGGTGGAGCAGTCCGGGAAATTCGAGTCCGCGTCGAATTCGCATTCCATGCCCACGCGCACGATGCCGTGCCAGGTGGTCGAAATGAGCCGCACCGGCATGGAATTGGGGTCCAGGCGCAGGCGTTCGGCCAGCACCGTGGTCATGGACAGGGTTTTGGTGTCGGCGGCGGCCAGGCTCTCGGCGCGGACGGTGGCATTGCTCAGTGAGATGCGCTGCATCTGCTGGAACCAGCGGAAGGGCGCGGGATTATCGCCCTCGATGACCTGCTCGACGGTGGCCCGGAAGGCGTTGAGCAGGGCTTGCAGTTCATTGCCGGTGATCGGCTGCGCGCGCAGTTGCTCGGCCAGGGCCTTGCCCATGTCCTCGACCGGGGCGATGACGATCGCCTCTTTGCTGTCGAAGTAGCGGTTGATGGTGCGCGGTGAGACATCGGCCTCATCGGCGATCTGTTCCACGGTGGTCGCGTCGAACCCCTGCGTATCGCAGAGCCGCAGTGCCACATCGATGATCCGCGTCCGGGTCTGCTGCTTCTTGCGCTCGCGCAGGCCCGGGCGATGCCGCTCCAGGGTGTGCTGCTGCTGCGGGGAATCAGCGATCGTCGACGACTCGGCCATGCCCTCATTGTATAGCCGTCCGGCGTGATTGTGACGTTAACGGTCAACTGTCTGATTGCGACACTTTTCTCTTGACGCCAAATGTCGCCCGGTGCCACGATGGAGCGAGCTGTTCGAACCACTCCCGAGGAGACGGCATGACCACTGGGACCGCGATCGACGCGCCCAACGAAACATCAAGTCAGGCAGGCGCTTCCAAGCGCTGGCTGGCGCTGGGCGTGATCGCCATGGCCCAGCTGATGGTGGTGCTGGACGCGACCATCGTCACCATCTCCCTGCCCTTCGCCCAGCAGGACCTGGGCATCAGCGATGGCAACCGGCAGTGGGTGCTCACCGCGTACACCCTGATCTTCGGCGGCCTGCTGCTGCTCGGCGGCCGGCTCGCGGATTACCTCGGCCGCCGCCGCATCTTCCTGATCGGCCTGATCGGCTTCGCCGCGGCCTCCGCGCTGGCCGGTCTGGCGCAGAACACCGCGGAGCTGTTCGCGGGACGCGGTTTGCAGGGCGCGTTCGGCGCGCTGCTGGCCCCGGCGGCGCTGTCGCTGGTGTCGGTGACCTTCACCGAAGCCAAGGAGCGTGCGCGCGCGTTCGGCGTGTTCGCGGGCGTGTCGGCGGGTGGCGCGGCCATCGGCCTGATCGTCGGCGGTGCGCTCACCGAATACGCCAGCTGGCGCTGGTGCCTGCTGGTGAACACCCCCATCGCGCTGCTGGCGTTCGCCGGCGCCATCGCGTTCGTCATCAAGGACGTCCCGGCCCCGCGCACCGGCGGGTACGACCTGCCCGGCGCGATCACCGCGACGCTCGGCCTGGTCTCGGTGGTCTACGGTTTCAGCCGCGCGGCCGATGACGGCTGGGGCGCGGCCAGCACCCTGTCGCTGCTGGGCGTGGGTGTGGCGCTGCTGATCGCATTCGTCGCCATCGAGCGTCGTACCGCGAATCCGCTGCTGCCGCTTCGTATTCCGGGTGAGATCAATCGCGGCGGGTCGTTCCTGGTCGCGCTCATCACCCCGATCGCCATGTTCGCCATGTTCCTGAACCTGAGCTTCTACCTGCAGATCACCCTCGGGTACTCCGCGCTCAAGGCGGGTGCGGCGTTCCTGCCCTTCCCGCTCGGCATCGTCATCTCGGCCGGTATCGCCAGCGCGGTGCTGCCGAAGCTCGGGCCGCGGCCGGTGATGCTGGTCGGTGCGCTGTTCGGGACCGCCGGGCTGCTGTACCTCGCGCAGCTCGAGCTCGGCGACAGCTATGCCACGCATGTGCTGCCCGCGATCCTGTTGATCGCGCTCGGTATGGGCGGATTGTTCGTGGCCATGCAGACCACCGCGCTGCATCAGGTCGACGACAAGGATTCCGGTGTGGCCTCGGCGCTGCTGAACGCGGCGCAGCAGGTCGGTGGTTCCATCGGCACCGCGCTGTTGATGACGCTGTCGGTGCAGGCGACCGAACGGTATGCCCGCAATCACCCGACCATCGACAATGTGGTGGCGCGCGCCTCGATCCACGGTTACGACATCGCGTTCTACGCGGGCGCGGGCTTCTTCCTGCTGACCATTCCGATCATCGCGTTCATGATTCGGGATAAGCCGGAGAATCTGCTCGAAGGTTCCGAGCACGTGCACGTCGGAGTCTGATCCGCACGAATTCGCACCCCCGTCGAGCTATGCGCGGCGGGGGTGTTTCGTGCCCTGGATCACGCCATTGCTACCTGTGAGTAACTCGGATGGGGTCCCGCACAGCGGGGGCTGCCCGCGCGGTGAGGTCGGCACCAGCAGTACGCTCGTCTTGTTTGGCGCGCACCGCGCGGACCTGGTACCAGAGGTCCCGAGGAAAACGCCGGGCATATACGTTGTTTGTTGAACAGCCGGGGTTCCCGCTCACAAGCGTGCTCACCTGGCCGTGCAATGGGAGCACCACCTTCCTAGGAGGACACGAAGTCCAATGTCCAAGATTAAGGTTGAAGGGACCGTCGTCGAACTCGATGGCGACGAGATGACCCGGATCATCTGGCAGTTCATCAAGGACAAGCTGATCAACCCGTACCTCGATGTGAACCTCGAGTACTACGACCTCGGCATCGAATACCGCGACAAGACCGATGATCAGGTCACCGTCGACGCGGCGAACGCCATCAAGAAGCACGGCGTCGGCGTCAAGTGCGCGACCATCACTCCGGACGAGGCCCGGGTGAAGGAATTCGATCTCAAGAAGATGTGGCGGTCGCCGAACGGCACCATCCGCAATATCTTGGGCGGCACCATTTTCCGCGCGCCGATCATCATCTCGAATGTGCCGCGTCTGGTTCCGGGTTGGACCAAGCCGATCATCATCGGCCGTCATGCCTTCGGTGATCAGTACCGCGCCACCGATTTCAAGGTGCATCAGGCGGGCACGGTCACCCTGACCTTCACGCCGGAGGACGGCTCCGAGCCGATCCAGCACGAGGTCGTGCGCATGCCGGAAGACGGCGGCGTGATCATGGGCATGTACAACTTCCAGGAGTCCATCCGCGATTTCGCGCGTGCCTCGCTGAATTACGGCCTGCAGCAGAACTACCCGGTGTACCTCTCCACGAAGAACACCATTCTCAAGGCCTACGACGGCATGTTCAAGGACACCTTCGAAGAGGTGTACCAGACCGAATTCAAGAAGGAATTCGACGCCGCCGGCCTGACCTACGAGCACCGCCTCATCGATGACATGGTCGCCTCCGCGCTCAAGTGGGAGGGCGGCTACGTCTGGGCCTGCAAGAACTACGACGGCGACGTCCAGTCCGACACCGTCGCACAGGGTTTCGGCTCGCTCGGCCTGATGACCTCGGTGCTGCTCACCCCGGACGGCCGCACCTGTGAGGCCGAGGCCGCGCACGGCACGGTCACCCGGCACTACCGCCAGTACCAGCAGGGCAAGCCCACCTCCACCAACCCAATCGCCTCGATCTTCGCGTGGACCCGTGGCCTGGCGCATCGCGGCAAGCTGGACAACACCCCCGAGGTGATCGGCTTCGCGCAGACCCTCGAAGAGGTGGTCATCAAGACCGTCGAAGACGGCCAGATGACCAAGGACCTCGCCCTGCTCGTGGGCGGCGACCAGGGTTACCTCACCACCGAGGAATTCCTCGGCGTGCTCGACGCCAACCTGGCGCGCACACTGCGTTGATCAACTCTCGGGCTCTCAGGGGTTCCCCCTGAAACCCCAGGAGCACAGGGCCGCAAGCTGGTTTCCCTCCGAAACCGCCGGGCCCGAGGGGCGTCTCGACGTCCCGGACGCGCTCATGCGTCCGAATCGCGCTGATGCAACGTGAACAGCGCCGCAGCGGCGAACCGATGGCGGCCGGGACCGATCGTCCCGGCCGAGCCCATCCCTTCGCCCCCTACGCATTCCGGGCACCTGTCCCGCCATTCGGCGGCGCGGGTGCCCGAACTGTTTTCCGGGACTTTCTCCCGACCACTCCTTTTGGGGTCATGAAACTCTCATGAATGGCGGGGGAGGATGGGCCGGTTGGCGGGCGAGTAGGAGTTGTGGTGGGTATCGGGAACGATTTGCGGCGGGTGGTGCGCGGGCGGGTGCTCGTGGCGGGGGACGAGGGGTTCGACGGGGCTCGGACGCCGTGGAATGTGGCTGTGGAGCAGCGGGTTTCGGCGGTGGTCGAGGTCGCGGACGCCGCGGATGTGGCGGCAGTGGTGGAGTACGCGGCCAAGGTCGGGGTGGCGGTCACTGTGCAGGGGACGGGGCACGGGGCCTCGGCGGCGGCGGATGGGACGGTGCTGGTGAAGACCGGCGGACTCGCCGATATCGCGGTCGATGCCGGGGCTCGGACGGCTCGGGTGGGGGCCGGGGTGCGGTGGGGTGCGCTGTCGGAGCGGACCGCGCCGTACGGGCTGGCGGGTGCGGTGGGAAGCTCGCCGGTGGTGGGCATTACCGGGTACACGCTCGGGGGCGGGCTCGGATGGTTCGCGCGCAGTAGGGGATTCGCGGCGAACGCGGTGCGCGCGGCGGAGGTGGTGCTGGCGGACGGCACCCGGATGCGGGTGACCGCCGAATCGGATCCGGAGCTGTTCTGGGCGCTGCGCGGTGGCGGTGGGGACTTCGCGGTGGTGACGGGGCTGGAGTTCGAGCTCTTCGAGACCGGGCCGCTGTACGGCGGGCGCATGCTGTGGGATGCCGAGCGGGCAGCGGAGGTGTTCGCGGCATTTCGCGAGGCGACGGCGGAAGCCGATGAGCGACTGAGCATCTGGGTGACGCTGGTGCGCTTCCCGCCCTTCCCCCAGGTGCCCGAACCGCTGCGGGGCCGGATCATGATCGCGGTGGATGTTGTTGGTGCGGAAGGGATTACCGGACCACTACACCGATTCGAGGCGATTCCCGGTGTGGTGCTGGACAATCGGCGACCCCTGGAGGTGACCGAGCTGGGCGGTATCTGCATGGAGCCGACCGCGCCGAGTCCGGCCCGGGTGCGCGCCGAACTGCTCACCGATTTCTCCCCGCATGTCACCGATGTGCTGCTCGGCACGGCCATGGCGGGTGCGGCGGACGCGCCCGGCCCGGAACGCTCGATCGCGCCGCTCGCACTCGTGCAGGTCCGCCAGCTGGGTGGTGCGCTGTATCGCCCGCGTGCCGATGCGGGTGCCGCCGGTGGGATTCGCGAACCGTATCTGCTGTCCATGCTCGGCCCGGCCCCGACGCCCGACCATGCGGCCGCGGTCGCCGAACGGCAGCGGTCGATCACCGCGGCGCTGCATTCGCACGTCTCGGGTCGTAAGCCGCTGACATATCTGGACGCGGGTGATTCGGTGGCGCAGGTCTTTTCCCCGGACACCCTGACCCGCCTGCGGTCGATCAAGCGCCGCTACAACGAGCAGGGCACCGTGCGGAGCAGCTTCCCCTTCGCGATCTGACCCCCGATATTCCGCCTCGGGGGTGGGTGAGGGGAGTCACCGTGAAATGGGGATGGGGTATGCCCCGCCCGGTGTTGCGCAATTTCATGGCGAATTCTGTACCCGGCGTGGACGCGACCGTCGAGGCCCCTGAACTGGTGGACTCGGTGGTAGCCGAACGGCGCTGGCCGGTGGCGGCGATACTGGCGCTGGCGCTGGGCGGATTCGGTATCGGCACCACCGAATTCGTGACCATGGGTTTGCTCCCCAATATCGCGGACGATATGAGCGTCTCGGAACCCACTGCGGGACATATTGTTTCGGCGTACGCGCTGGGCGTGGTGGTGGGCGCGCCGGTGATCGCGGCCATGGCGGCGCGGGTCGGCCGCAAGAAGTTGCTGATCGCGCTGATGGTGGCGTTCAGCGTGGGTAACGCGGCGAGCGTGATCGCGCCGACCTTCGCGACGCTGACCGCGGCGCGCTTCATCTCCGGTCTGCCGCACGGTGCGTATTTCGGTGTCGCCTCGCTGGCGGCGGCCTCGCTGGCTCCGGTGGGTCAGCGGGCCAAGGCGGTTGCCGCGGTTATGCTGGGATTGAGCGCCGCCAATGTCGTCGGCGTTCCCGCAGCCACCTGGCTGGGCCAGCATCTGGGCTGGCGGGACGCCTTCGTGGTGGTGACGATTATCGGATTGGCCACCATCGCGGCCATTTTCAAGTTCGTGCCGGAGTTGCACGGAATTCGCCTCACCGATCCCCGCACCGAGCTCGGCGCGCTACGCCGCTCGCAGGTACTGCTGACCCTGGTGGTCGGCGCGGTCGGCTTCGGCGGCATGTTCGCCGTCTACACCTACATCACCACCACCCTCACCGATGTCGCCGGAATGCAGGTGGGCTTCGTCCCGATCGTGCTGATGCTCTTCGGCCTCGGCATGGTGGCGGGCAATATCCTCGGCGGCATCCTCGCCGACCGCGGCGTGGACCGCTCGATCTTCCTGGCCCTGCTGTCGATGGTCGTCATCCTCGCGGCCTTCGTCGCCGCCGCCCACAATCCGTTCACCGCCGCCATCGGAGCCTTCTTCATCGGCGCATCGGGCGCGGCCCTGGGCCCGGGCCTGCAGACCCGCCTGATGGACGTCGCCCACGATGCCCAAACCCTCGCCGCCGCACTGAATCACGCGGCCCTGAATATCGCCAATGCCGCGGGCGCGTGGCTCGGTGGCCTGGTCATCGCCGCGGGTCTCGGCTATACCGCCCCCGCCGTGGTGGGCGCGGGGCTCGCGGTGCTGGGCACGCTGCTGTTCACCGCGACGGTCGCGATCGCGCGCCGGTCCGGATCCGGGGCCGCCGCAATCGGGCAGTGAACATACACGGATGTATGTAAGTGTAATATCCGTCGTATGACCAGGTCCGATGTCTCGAAGCCGCCGCGCCGCACGCAGGAGCAGCGGAGCACCGAGACGCGGGTGCGGTTGCTGGACGCCACCATCGAATGCCTCGTCGAATTCGGTTATGCCGGAACCACGACGCCGCGGGTGGCCGAGCGGGCGGGCGTGACCCGGGGTGCGCAGGTGCATCATTTCGGGTCGAAGACCGATCTGGTGGTGGCGGCCATCAGTCATCTGGCGCAGCGCCGGACCGAGGCCGCCATGCAGGAGATCGGGCGGGTCCGGGCGGGCGGGGATCCGCTGGGTACGGCGCTCGAGTTCATGTGGGAGCTGCATCAGGGCCCGCTGTTCATCGCCGCCATCGAATTGTGGGTGGCCAGCCGCACCGATCCGGTGCTGGCGGTGGAGATGGAGAAGGTCGAGCCGTACGTCAACAACGCGGTGCTGCTCGCGGTGGCGCAGCTGGTGCCGAATGAGATGCACCGCAAGAGTGTTCGCGATTTCGCGTACACGGCCATGGACACCCTGCGCGGGATCCTGGTCACCAACTTCATCTCCCCGGATCCGGCGCGCGCTCACCGGCGCTGGCTGCGCGCGTCGGCGCAGCTGAATCTGGTGGCCAAGGCGCTCATGCCCGACCTGTATATCGCCGACTGATCCAGCCGGATTCGGCGGCTTTTCACCATCTCACCTGTATGTTCCGCGCCATGCGTGTGAACTGGTGATCTTGTGCGCACATCTGTCGATTCGCCACACCCCCTTGCCTACTTACATACAGCTTTGTATGTTTGTTTCTAACCGGCCCGATGGCGGGCGGCCTGATGTGAGGAGTTCGATGGCGAACAAGGTCTACGTCGTCGGCGTCGGCATGACGAAGTTCGAGAAGCCGGGGCGACGCAAGAACGAGGACGGCAGCAGCTGGGACTACCCGGATATGGCTCGCGAGTCCGGCACCAAGGCGCTGGCGGACGCGGGCATCGACTACCGGGAGATCGAACAGGCGTACGTCGGGTACGTGTACGGCGAATCCACCTCGGGCCAGCGCGCGGTCTACGAACTCGGCATGACCGGCATCCCGGTGGTGAACGTCAACAACAACTGCTCCACCGGTTCCACCGCGCTCTACCTTGCCGCACAGGCGATTCGGGGCGGGCTCGCGGAGTGCACGCTGGCGCTGGGCTTCGAGAAGATGCAGCCGGGTTCGCTGGGCTCCAGCTATGACGACCGCGAACAGCCCATGGCCAAGCATGTGATGGCGCTCGCGGAGATCTCCGAGGTGCTGTTCCCGGTGGCCCCGTGGATGTTCGGCGCGGCCGGTCGCGAGCATATGGAGAAGTACGGCACCACGCTCGAGCACTTCGCCAAGATCGGCTACAAGAACCACAAGCATTCGGTGAACAACCCGTACGCGCAGTTCCAGGAGGAGTACTCACTCGAGGACATCCTGAACTCGCGGATGATCTACAACCCGCTCACCAAACTGCAGTGCTCGCCCACCTCGGACGGTTCCGGCGCGGCCATCCTGGCCAGTGAGGAATTCGTGGAGCGGCACGATCTGGCGGCGCAGGCGGTGGAGATCGTCGGGCAGACCATGACCACCGATTTCCAGTCCACCTTCGACGGCAGCGCCAAGAACCTCATCGGCTACGACATGAATGTGCAAGCGGCCGAGAAGGTTTACGCGCAGGCGGGCCTGGGCCCCGAGGACTTCCAGGTCATCGAACTGCACGACTGCTTCTCCGCCAATGAACTGCTGCTGTACGAGGCCCTGGGCCTGGCCAAGGAGGGCGAGGCCGGTCAGCTCATCGACGCGGGCCAGACCACCTACGGCGGCAAGTGGGTGGTGAACCCGTCCGGCGGGCTCATCTCCAAGGGACATCCTTTGGGCGCAACGGGTTTGGCGCAGTGCAGTGAGCTCACCTGGCAGCTGCGCGGCACCGCCGACAAGCGGCAGGTGGACAACGTCACCGCCGCGCTCCAGCACAACATCGGCCTGGGCGGCGCGGCGGTCATCACCGCCTACCAGCGCGCCGACCGCTGAATCACGCAGTACCCGAACAGCTTTCATCACAAGACTCGACGAGGAGCACCTCTCATGGGACATATCGAAGCCAGCAAGGACCTGACCGCCTCCCCGGACGCCCTGTGGGCCGTCGTCTCCGATCCGCAGACCTGGGACAAGTGGTTCTCCATTCACGAGCGCTGGCTGGAGGAGCCCCCGGCCGTGCTGGCCCCCGGCTCCAAACTGGTCGCCAAGATCCTCATGCTGGGCATGGCGAACAAGATCGAATGGGTGGTGGAGAGTGTCGACACCCCGAATCGCCTGGTACTCAGCGGAACCGGCATGGCGGGTGTGAAGGTGCAGTTCGCCTTCGACATCACC
The DNA here is from genome assembly GCF_042269265.1 of Nocardia sp. NPDC056000. Classification (NCBI taxonomy): domain Bacteria; kingdom Bacillati; phylum Actinomycetota; class Actinomycetes; order Mycobacteriales; family Nocardiaceae; genus Nocardia; species Nocardia sp. NPDC056000. The sequence continues at coordinate 815,621 of NZ_JBHJXS010000002.1, forward strand.
CCCGAGGGCACCGGCAGCAAGTTCTCCGTCTCCGGTGACTTCGAGGGCGCGCTCATCAAGGGCGCACTCGGCAAGGCGGTCGAGAAGGACGGCCTGAACCAGCTCGACAAGACGCTGACCGCGCTCGACGCGCTGGCGACGGCGGCCTGAGATGTCGGGCAGCGCAGTCGAATTCAACGCATCCGGGCTCAATGTCTGGAGCGATGAGGAACCCTTCGAGGTCACCGGCGAGCGCATCGCCGAATACGCGGCCGCCACCAACGATCCCATCGAAGCGCACCTCAAAGGCGCTGTCGCACCGCCGATCTTCGGCATCGTCCCGGTCTTCGAGGCCATGATGATGCCGGTGCTCGAGGTGGTGCCGATGGACATCTTCGGCCGGGTCGTGCACGGCGAGCAGGATTTCCACTTCCACCGGCCGATCCGCCCCGGCGATCAGCTGGTATCGCGGGCCAAGGCCATCGGCTACGAGGGGAAGGACAATGGCTCGACCATCACCATCCTCATCGAATGCCGGGCGCAGGACGGTGAACTCGTCAATGAGCAGTATCTGACGGCGTTCTTCCGCAATGTGAACGCGGGCCCCAAGGTCGGCGACGGCGCGCCCTCGCACCGTTTCGACGCGGCGCTGGCCGCACAGCCCGCGCTGTTCACCGTGCCCGCGCACGTGGATCTGGATCAGACGTACCGGTATTCGCCCGCCTCGGGCGATCCGGTGCCGCTGCACCTGGACGAGCAGGTCGCCAAGGACGCGGGCCTGCCCGGCATCATCGCGCACGGCCTGTGCACCATGGCCATGTCCTCCTGGGCGGTGCTCACCGAGACGGCGGGCTCCGATGTCGGCCGCCTGCGCCGCTTCGCGGTGCGCTTCTCCAAGATGGTCTTCCCCGGTGACGACCTGGAGACCCGCATCTGGCGCAAGAGCGCCGAGAACGGGGAAACCACCTACGCCTTCGAAACCGGCCGCGGTGCAGACCTGGTATTGACCGACGGCCTCGCCGTCATCGCCGACTGAGTTCGGGCACAAGACTTTTCGAATCCGTAAGGGAGCAGGACATGGGAGCACTGGAAGGACGGGTCGCCGTCATCACCGGCGCGGGCCGCGGTATCGGCCGCGAGCACGCGCTGCTGTTCGCGCGGGAGGGCGCGGCCGTCGTGGTGAACGATCTGGGCGGCAGCAATTCCGGTGAGGGCGCGGACGCCGGGCCCGCGCAGGAGGTGGTGAACGAGATCGTCGCCGCAGGGGGGCGCGCGATCGCGAACACCAGTAGTGTGGCGGACTGGGCGGGTGCGAAAGAGCTTGTTGAGCAAGCCATCTCGGAATTCGGGCGGCTCGACGTGGTGGTCAACAACGCGGGCATCCTGCGCGACGCCTTCATCGCGGGTATGGATGAGTCGCAGTGGGATTCGGTGGTCGCGGTGCACCTGAAGGGGCATGCGGCGGTACTGCATCACGCCGCCGCGTACTGGAAGGATCAGTCCAAGGCGGGCAATCAGCCCAATGCCGCGGTCATCAATACCGCCTCGGCCTCGGGCACCACGGTGCCCAATGCCGGACAGGCCAATTACGGTGCGGCCAAGGCCGGTATCGCCGCGCTCACCCTGGTGGCCGCCGATGAGCTGGCCCGCTACGGCGTGCGCGTGAATGCCATTGCGCCCATTGCCCGTACGCGGCTCACCCTGGCCACCCCGGGTATGGGCGCGATGATGGCCGCCGAGGCCGAGGCCGTGGAGGAGGGCGATTTCGACGCCTTCAGCCCCGCCAATATCTCCCCGCTGGTGGCATACCTGGCCACCGAGAAATGCCCGATCAACGGCAAGGTGTTCGCCGTACAGGGCGGTGCGATCTCCGAACTCGCGGGCTGGCATGACGTGAAGACCATCGAAACCGAAGGGCCGTGGCTGGTCGACGATATCGCCGCCCGCCTGCCCTGAGACCAATTGGAGAACAACGATGTTCGAATGGTCGGAGACCGATGAACTGATCCGCTCGGCGGTACGCGGTTTCATCGACAAGGAGATCCGCCCGCAGCTGGACGGTCTGGACAGCGGTGAAGTGTCGCCGTACCCGATCATCCGGAAACTGTTCAGCGAGTTCGGAATCGACGTGCTGGGTGCGGAGTCGATCGAGAAACTGCTCGCCAAGCAGCGTAAGCGGGAGGAAGCGCTCGCCGCGGGAGAACCGCTGCCCGAGAAGAAGGAACGCAAGTCCGGCGACGGCGGCCCGTTCTCCGGGCAGGAATCGATGATGGCGGTGCTGATCGCCGAACTCTCCGGCGTCTGCATGGGTTTGGTCACCGCCATGGGTGTCAGCATCGGTCTCGGCGCGACCACCATCATGTCGCGCGGCACGCTCGCTCAGAAGGAACGCTGGCTCGGCGATATCGTGACCATGAAAAAGGTTGCGGCATGGGCGATCACGGAACCGGATTCGGGCTCGGACGCCTTCGGGGGTATGAAGACCTACGTCCGGCGTGACGGTGAGGACTACATCCTCAACGGCCAGAAGACCTTCATCACCAATGGCCCGTTCGCCGATGTGGTGGTCGTCTACGCCAAGCTCGACGAGGGCGACGGTGCGGACAAACGCGATCGCAAGGTGCTGACCTTCGTACTCGACAAGGGTATGGAGGGTTTCGCGCAAGGCAAGCCGTTCAAGAAGATGGGCCTGCACGCCTCGCCGACCGGTGAGCTCTTCTTCGACAATGTGCGGCTGTCCAAGGATCGCCTGCTCGGCGAGACCGAGGAGCACAAGGGCGGTGACGGACGCGACAGCGCCCGAACGAGTTTCACCGCCGAGCGCGTCGGCGTCGCCTTCATGGCGCTGGGCATCGTGAACGAATGCCACCGGCTCTGTTTGGATTACGCGAAGAACCGCAAGCTGTGGGGCCAGGAGATCGGCCGCTTCCAGCTGGTGCAGTTGAAGCTGGCGAAGATGGAGATCGCCCGCATCAATATCCAGAACATGGTGTTCAGCGTGCTGGAACGCGGTCGCGCGGGTAAGCAGCCCTCGCTCGCGGAGGCCTCGGCCATGAAGCTGTACTGCTCGGAGACCGCCACCGAGGTCGCCATGGAGGCGGTGCAGCTCTTCGGCGGCAACGGCTACATGTCCGAGTATCACGTGGAGCAACTGGCGCGCGATGCCAAGTCGCTCATGATCTACGCGGGCAGCAATGAAATCCAGGTCACCCATGTGGCGAAGGGACTGCTCGGGCGATGACCGGCTCCGATCACAGCGTGGTGATCGAGGCCGCGCGGGAGTACGCCGGGGTGCGGACGCGGGAACTGTCGGTCGCGGGGACGGGACCGACAGTTGTTCTCCTGCACGGATATTGCGATAGCGCCGACACCTGGCGCGGTGTGCTGACCCGGCTGGCCGCGGCCGGGCGGCGCGCCGTTGCCGTGGATCTGCCCGGCTTCGGCCTGGCCGATGCGCGGCGGCCCGGAGCGCTGACGCCGCAGTTCGACGTCTTCGCCGACGCGCTCGTCGCGACGCACGGACCCGTTGTGCTGGTGGGCAATTCGCTGGGAGCCGCCACCGCGCTGCATGCGGCGGCGCGCGATCGGGAGGGGCGCGTGCGCGGGCTCGTCACCCTGGACGAACCGCTGCTGGCGCGCCATCTCCCCGCGCGGGTGGTGCGGCTCGGTGAGTTCCGGCGGCTGTTCGACCTGGCCGGTCGGCTGCCGGTGCCGGATCGCCTGGTGCACTGGACGGTTCGACAGGGGGTGCAGCGGTTCGTCTACGGCCCGGGATATCGGGCCGATCCCGCATTCGTCGCCACCGCGCTGCGGTCGGTGCCGAATATGGCGGCGGCGGCCGAACGCGGGCGGGACGCCGTCCGATACGCCCGTGAACACCCGGGCGGGCACGGTGCTCGCACCGTTTCCTGTCCGGTGGCGGTGGTGCACGGCGCGAAGGATCGCATCATCCCGGTGCGGGCGAGCCGCGAACTGCACGCCCTGCTGCCGGGCAGTGAGCTCACGGTGCTGCCGAAAGCCGGGCACTGCCCACAGCTGGACGAGCCGGACAACGTGACCGCACTCGTGCTCGGCATTCTTGCCCGCGCGGACGGGCATCGGGAGCACGCTGGATGACATATCCCCGCTCCGGCATCGAGGAGACGAAATGACGCTGGCAACAGTGATTTCCGGCAAAGTAGTGGTCATCACCGGCGGCGCGCGCGGTATCGGTTTCGCGACCGCCCGCCGCCTGCGCGACCTCGGCGCGCAGGTCGCCATCGGCGATGTCGACGAGGCCAAGGTCAAGGAGTCCGGCGCGGACCTCGGGCTGGAGGTGTACGGGAAACTCGACGTCACCGATCCGGACGGATTCTCCGCCTTCCTCGATGAGGTGGAGCGGCGGCTGGGACCGGTCGACGTGCTGGTCAACAATGCCGGGATCATGCCGGCCGGGGCCTTCGATCAGGAGCCGGAGCGGGTCACCCGGCGCATTCTGGATATCAATGTCTACGGGGTGGCGGTCGGCAGCAAACTGGCGGCGCAGCGAATGTTGCCGCGCGGCAGGGGAACCGTCATCAATATCGCCTCGCTGGCGGGGGAGGCGACCACGCCCGGGCTGGCCACCTACTGCGCGAGCAAGGCGGCGGTGCTGGCGCTCACCGATACGCTGCGGCTCGAATATCACGAGTCCGGGGTGAATTTCTGTTCGGTGCTGCCGACCTTCACCAATACCGAACTCATCGCGGGCACCCAGGGGGCCAAGGGCCTCAAGAACGCCGAACCGGGGGATATCGCCGAGGCGGTCGCCAAACTCATCGCGCAACCGCGGCGGCGGGTGGCGGTCACCCGGCTCGCCGGACTGCTGGTGGCCTCGCAGCACTACATGCCGCGCCGGGCCAGTGAGGCGCTGGGCCGGGCGTTCGGCCTGGAGCACGTCTTCCTCGACGAGGTGGATCAGGACGCGCGCCGCGCCTATGAACAGCGCGCCCGCGGACTCGACTGAATCACGCTCGGCGGAAACGGTTCATCACCGGGCGCACCGGATCAATGAGCACCGCGCCATCGGCGCGAACAATCGAATCAGCACGGCCATGCCCTGAGATCAGCACGGCCAGGTCATGAATGGAGCACCGTTGACCGAGCAGCCCAACAGTCTGTGCGCGGCATTTCAAGCCACCGCCGCACGATATCCGGATCAGGTGGCGCTGCGGGGTCCCGACGGGACGCCGAGCTACACCTGGGCCGAATACGCCGACCGGGTGCGCAAGCTGGCGACCGGACTGACCGCCCTCGGCGTGCGGGCCGGGGACACGGTGGCGATCATGCTCACCAATGTGCCGGAATTCCATCTGGCCGATACGGCAGTGCTGCACACCGGTGCGACGCCGTTCTCCATCTACAACACCTTTACGGCGGAACAGGTTTCGCATCTGTTCGGCAATGCGGGCAACAGGGTGGTGGTGACCGAGACCCAGTTCGTGGACAAGCTGCGGGCCGCGAATATCGACGGGCGGGTGGAGCATTTCATCTGTGTCGACGGGCCGGTCGAGGGTGGGTACACGCTCGACGAGGTGGCCGGGCTGTCCGCGCCCGACTTCGATTTCGACGCGGCTTGGCGTGCGGTACAGGCGGATTCGCTGCTGACGCTGGTCTACACTTCCGGCACCACCGGTCCGCCCAAGGGCGTCGAGTTGACGCACGCCAATATGCTGGCCGAATTCTCGGCCGTGGACGGGGTTTTCGAGGTGCGGCCGCAGGATCGGGTGATCTCGTATCTGCCCGACGCGCACCTGGCCAATCGCGCTTTCGGGCATTACAACAACCTCATCGAGGGGGTGCAGGTCACCGCGGTGGCCGATCCGAAACAGCTGGTCGCCGCGCTCGCGGAGGTGCGGCCGACGCTGTTCCTGGCGGTGCCCGCCATTTGGTACAAGCTCAAGGCCGGTATCGAAAATATTGTGGCGCAGGAGAGTTCGGTCAAGCGCGCAGTGGTCGGCTGGGCCATCGGCGTGGGAACCGAAGTGGCGCGGCGCAATTCGGATCGGCGGCCGATCCCGATCGCACTGAGCTGGCAGCACGCGGCGGCGGAGCGGCTCGTGCTGAGCACGCTGCGCGCGAAGATGGGCTTGGATCAGGTGCGCGCCGCCATCACCGGGGCCTCGCCCATCGCGCCCGATGCCATGGCTTTCATTCTGGGACTGGGCATTCCGGTGTACGAGGGCTGGGGGATGACCGAGACCTCGGCCGCCGCCACCCTGAACCGGCCCGGCGGCATTCGAATCGGCACCGTCGGGACGGCGCTGCCCGGGACCGAGGTCACCGTCGCCGAGGACGGGGAACTGCTGGTGCGCGGACCGCTCATCATGCGCGGGTACCGGCATGATCCGGAGCAGACCGCCGCGGCCATCGACGCCGACGGCTGGATGCACACCGGCGATATCGGGACCATCGACGCGGACGGCTATATCCGCATCGTCGATCGCAAGAAGGAACTCATCATCAACGCGGCGGGCAAGAATATGTCGCCGTCGAATATCGAAGGGGCGGTGAAGGTCAGCTGTGCGCTGGTGGGTGCGGCCATCGCCATCGGTGACAATCGCAAGTTCGTGACCGCGCTGTTCACCCTCGATGCGGATGCCTGTGCCGCCTATGCCGCACAGCACGGGCTGCCCGACGCGTCGCCCGCGGTGCTCGCCGCCGATCCGGGTGTGCTTGCGGTCGTCGAAGCGGGAGTCTGCGCCGCCAATGAGCGGCTCGCGCGGGTCGAGCAGATCAAGAAGTACACGGTGCTGCCGGTGACCTGGGAGCCGGGCGGTGATGAGCTGACCCCGAAGATGTCGCTCAAGCGCAAGCCGATCGCCGCGAAGTACGCCGCCGAGATCGAGGCGCTGTACGAGTGATTCCGGCCGTACGGTGTGCCAAAAGATAACTGACGGTCGGTTCGTGCGACTATCGCGGCATGACATCGCTGTCGGATCTGCTCCCCGAAGACGCGATCGAACTGGATGTGCCCGCCGAGGACTGGCGTTCGGCCATTGCCGCCGCCGGTAGCCTGCTGACCGCCACGGGCGTGGCCACGGCCGACTACACCGACGAGATGATCCGCAATGTCGAGGACAACGGGCCGTACATCGTCATCGCGCCCGGGTTCGCGTTCGCGCACGCCCGGCCCTCACCGGCGGTGCAGCGCACCGGAATGTCGTGGGTGCGATTGCGCGAGCCGGTCGCGTTCGGGAGCCCGAACGATCCGGTGGATCTGGTGGTCGCGCTGGCGGCCACCGACTCCGGGGTGCATACCGATGCCATGGCCGCGCTGGCGCGGTTGCTGCTGGAGGCGGGTGCGGATGAACGCCTGCGCGCGGTCGCGACACCGGGTGAACTGCGGGCGCTGATCGCGGGGGAGGATGCGGCGGAAGGGACCATGCCGTCCGTCGCGGCCACCCCCGTCGCGGAGCCTGAGCCCGAGCCGGTCACTGAAACCGGTACGGCGGCAACGGCTTCCGGAGCGTCGCGTAGCAGCGGCCCGGTCACCATCCTCACCGTGTGCGGGAACGGCGTCGGCACCAGCCTGTTCCTCAAGAGCACCCTGGAGAAGGTGCTGACCCGCTGGAAATGGTCGCCGTACGTGAATGTCGAAGCCACCGACACCATTTCGGCCAAGGGCAAGGCGAGCGAGGCGGTCGCCATCCTCACCTCGGGGGAGATCGCGAAAACACTGGGGGATGTCGGTATTCCGGTGGAGGTCGTGGAGAACTTCACCAGCACAGCCGAAGTCGACCGCAGGCTGCGCGAACTCTTCGACGTGTAGGAAGGCGAGCCCGCAGTGAACGTCGTACTGGCCATTGCCAAGTTCATCGTCAATGAGATCCTCAGCCAGCCCGCGTATCTCATCGGCATCATCACCGCGGTCGGGTTGATCGCGCTGCGCAAATCGACCGGGCAGGTGGTCGGCGGGGCGATCAAGGCGACGCTGGGATTCCTGCTCATCGGTGCGGGCGCGGGACTGGTGGTGCTGTCGCTGAAACCGCTCGGCATCATGATCCAGGGGGCGCTGGGCGCGCACGGGGTCATCCCCACCAATGAGGCGATCGTGGCCATCGCGCAGGCCGAATATGGTGCGCAGGTCACCTGGTTGATGATTCTCGGCTTCGCCATCAGCCTCGCGCTGGCGCGGTTCACACCGCTGCACTACGTCTTCCTCACCGGGCATCACATGCTGTTCATGGCGACCATGCTGACCATGGTGCTCGCGGTGGCGGGGTTCTCCACACCGGTGGTCGTGGTCATCGGCGGCGTTCTGCTCGGCATTGTGATGGTCTCGCTGCCCGCACTGTCGCAGGCGTATACGCGGCGGGTGACCGGCGGTGACGATGTGGCGATCGGGCATTTCGGCACCGCCGGATATATCGCGGCGGGCGCGACCGGGCAGCTGGTCGGCAAGCGCAGTCGCAGCACCGAGGAGATGAATCTGCCGGAAGGGCTGCGCTTCCTGCGGGATTCGATGGTCGCGACCGCGCTGTCCATGGTGATCCTGTATTTGACGCTGGCGATCGTCTACCTGGTGCGGGTGGGCGAGGACACCGCGTTCCAGGCGTTCGAGACCGGGGCGACCGATGTCGGCAACTACCTCATGAAAGCGGTGAGCCAGGGTCTGCAATTCGGAATCGCCGTCGCCGTCATCCTTTTCGGCGTGCGCACCATTCTCGGTGAGCTGGTTCCGGCGTTCCAGGGCATTGCCGCGCGCGTGGTGCCGGGTGCGATTCCCGCGCTGGACGCGCCGATCGTGTTCCCGTACGCGCAGAACGCGGTGCTGCTCGGCTTCATCAGCAGTTTCGTCGGCGGTCTCGTCATGCTGGGCGTGCTGACCTGGATTCTCAATCCCGCGTTCGGGCTGGCGCTGGTGCTGCCCGGACTGGTGCCGCACTTCTTCACCGGCGGTGCGGCCGGGGTGTACGGCAATGCCACCGGTGGCCGTCGCGGCGCGGTGCTGGGCGCTTTCGTGAACGGCCTGCTCATCACCATTCTGCCCGCGCTGCTGCTGAAAGTGCTGGGGCCCTTCGGCGATGAGAACACCACCTTCGGTGACGCCGACTTCGGCTGGTTCGGCACGGCCATCGGCACCGCCGCCAAACTGGGCGGCTGGGGCGCGATCGCGCTGTCGCTGATCATCGGCGTGGTGATTCTGCTGGCCGCCATGCTGGTGCAGGTGAAAGTCGTTGCCACGGGCTGGGATCCGGGTGCGCGGCGCGATGCCATTCTCGGAATCATCCCGCCCGCGGCACATTACGAGGTGCCGCCGGAGGTGGGTGTGCGGCGGTACGCGAAGATACCGCCGCCGCAGGGCGCACCCGTGCCGCCCCCGCCGGAATAACCGGCTACCGCTTGCGCGCCATACCGCAGGCTATGAGTTGCTCCCAGACGGTCAATTCCATTGGGCCGGAACCAATTCGCGGCACATCGGCGATGTCGGTCGCGGTCCGCCAGCGGGCGCACGGCACCAGGCCGGGTTCGAGCACCTCGAGCTCGCCGAACAGGTCCTCGATCTCCTCCTCGGTGCGCCAGCGGCCGCGCCCGAAGGTGGTCTGTAGCATCTGCTCGGCCGCCTGGGTCTCCGGATTGTGGCCGGAACGGAAATGCGAGATGTAGAACAGGCTGTCCGGCACCGCCTGCTCGGCCCAGAACCGCACCACCTCGGCGGGTTTCTCCTCATCCTGCAGGTGATGCAGTGTGGCGCTGAAGATCACGCCGATCGGCCGGTCGAAATCGATGAGCCGCTTGACCTCCCGATGCTGCCGGATATCCGCCGGATCATGCAGATCGGCCTGGATGACCTGGGTGCTGGCATCGGTGGCCAGCAGCGCCCGGCCGTGCGTCAGCACAATCGGATCGTTGTCCACATAGACCACCCGGGCATCGGGGACCAGCCGTTTGGCCACCTGATGCACATTGTCGGCGGTCGGCAGGCCGCTGCCCATATCCAGGAACTGGGTGATCCCCAGCCTGGTCATCTCGTGCACGGCGCGAATCAGCGCCTGCCGGTTGGAGAACGCGATCGCCACCGAGCCCGGCAGATCGTTCTTGAAATAGTCGCCGACCGCTCGATCGGCGGCATAGTTGTCCTGGCCGCCGAGCAGATAGTCGTAGACCCGCGCGATACTCGGCTTGGACTGGTCCACCGGTATGTCATCAGCCATCTGAACACTCCCCTTTCAGGGCCCCCTTTACCCCGACAATCGTAGTCGAGTGTCCGAGTGTTCCGTTCCGGCCGAATCGATTTCAGACCGCGCGCAGGCGGGTGCGGCTGGCGTAGACGTGCTCGGCGATGAGGGTGGCGATGCGATCCGGGGCCTCCAGCATGGGCACGTGGCCCACATCGTGCATGACGATGCGATCCGCCGACTCGGGGAGCTCACGCAGGAATCGTTTGGCGTACGCGCGGTACGGGATGATCCGGTCGTTCTCGCACATGAGCAGGCGGACAGGGGTTTTCAGGGTGGACAGATCCTCCAGATCCGGTGCGCGCAGCGCGCCCGCGATCATCGGCAGCATGGCCCGGCAGTGCAGTGCCGAGGTGATGGCCGCCTCGATGGCGCGGCGCGGGGCCGCGGCGGTGTTCTTGCTCAACACCATCGCCACCGCCTGCCGCACCGGCGCGCTGAACGCGATCGCGTCCGGCAGATGTTTGCCGATCTCCACCACCGGCACCAGCGACAGGAACTTCAAACCCACCCGAACCTGCAGCGCGGACGGAGTTTGCCAGCCGCCCGCCGGGGCGATAGCGGTGAGGGTGCGGGCCCGGCCGCGGCGCGCCAATTCGAAACCCACCCAGCCGCCGAGCGAATTGCCCGCGATATGGCAGGTGCGCCAGCCCAATTCATCCAGCTGGTCCTCCACCCGATCGGCAAGGGCACTGACATCGAGGTACCAGCCCTCGAGATCCGGTCCGCCCCAATGCCCGGTGAAGGCCGGAGCGAACACCTCGCAATGACTGGCCATCCGGTTCGCCACCTGCTCCCAGCAGTGCGGCGACATCATGAATCCGTGCAACAGCAGCAGCGGGTCCCCCGAGCCCGTATGAATGGCGCGCATGGGAGCGAGCGGGGCGGTGGGCTTGGCGGTGCCTGACGTCATCGTCATCACCCCTTCCTGGACCTCGATGTCCACGGAGAAGGTTCGGTATCGGCATTGTACGTTTGGGGGGTGCCCAAAATCCTCAGCTCGGTAAACGTCAATGGAGTGCGCGCCGCTGCCCCCAAGGGACTGCTCGCCTGGCTAGCGGTCACCGAGGCCGACATCATCTGCCTCCAGGAGACCCGAGCCACCGACGAGCAAACCCGTAGCGTGCTGGCTCCCGCCCTGGATGCGGGCTGGTTCCTGTCCCATGCCGAACCCGGTGTGAAAGGCCGTGCGGGCGTAGCCATCCTCTCCCGCCGCGCCCCCGACGCGGTCCGCATCGGCGTCGGCGCGTTCGAGGGCGAAACCTGGACTCCGGTAGGCGAATTCGCCGCTCTCGGCCGCTACATCGAAGCCGACTTCGACGAGTTGACGGTGGCGTCGGTCTACGTCCACACCGGCGAGGCCGATACCCCCATGCAGGACGAGAAGTACCGCTTCCTCGACGCCATCGGCGCTCGCATGACCACCATCGACCGCGATTTCGTCATCAGCGGCGACTGGAATATCGGCCACACCGAACTCGACATCAAGAACTGGAAGGGCAATATCAAGAACTCCGGCTTCCTCCCCGAGGAACGAGCCTGGGTCTCCTCCATGCTCGCCGCCGGCTACCGCGACGTAGTTCGCGACCTCAACCCCGGCGTCCCCGGCCCCTACAGCTGGCACTCCTACCGAGGCCGCGCCTTCGATAATGACGCCGGGTGGAGGATTGATTACCAGTTGGCCCGAGGCGATATCGCCGCGCGCGCCAAGCAGGCGGTGGTGGAGAAGGCCGCCACCTACGCCGAGCGCTGGTCCGACCACGCCCCCGTGACGGTCCAATACCGGTGAATATCTCGTCCAAGACGCGTGCGTGGCTGGTGCTCGGCGGGGCGCTGGTGATGGTGCTGGTGGCCGTCCTGGTGTCCCGCGGTGGCGGTCATGACACCGATACCGGGAGCAAGACCTCGGTTACCGCGAGTGCGGCCGCAAAGACGACCACCGCGCCCAAGCCCGGGCCGCGCACCACTGTGCCTGGGGCGGCGGAGGTTACGGGCACCCGCGCACCCGGTGTGCCGGATCGCGCGTATGCCACGTTGGTGGAGATCGATGCGGGGCGGTGGCCGGGGTCGGCCAATGCGCCGGGGACGCATGGCGGGGATACCTGGATGAATCGGGGCGGGGATTTGCCCGCCAAGGATTCCGGCGGGAAGAAGATCACGTATCAGGAATGGGATGTGAATCCCAAGAAGGCGGGGCAGGGCCGCGATGCCGAGCGGATCATCACCGGGAGTGATGGTTCGGCCTATTACACCGGGGACCACTACAACACTTTCACGAGGATGCGCTGATGACCGAGGCGATATCGCTTTCGCAGTTCCTCTCCACCACACCGGTTTCCGGTGCGAGCGCGGGTGTGGCGACTCCGGTGCTGGGGGTGTTGCCGGTCAGCGCGGCCGAGTTCTCCGGTGTGCGAAGCCAATTGCCGGACAGCTATATCGCGCGCGAGCTGCGGGCTCGCAAGATGCGTACTGTCGCTGAGGTTTTCGATGAGTTCGCGGCCGCGTTCCAGTTCCCCTACTACTTCGGGCAGAACAAGGACGCGTTCGATGAATGCCTGCGTGACCTCGATGAATTCGTCGGCCCGGCACAGGGATACGTCGTGGTCGTCCGCAATGCGGCGCTGCTGCTCACCGATCAGCCCGCCGAACGGGACTGGTTCGCCGAGGCCATGACCGATGCCGCCGCCGTCTGGTCGGCCAAGGGGGTGGCGCTGCGGGTGGTGCTTCAGGACGCCGTTCCCGGGGGTATCGACGCGGTGCCGCTGACCTGGTCGGAGAACGCCACTCGCGGTTGAGGTCTCCCGGAGCTACTCGGCGCGAAGCCTGGTGGCCAGGTCCTCGCCGAGTAGTACGAACACGTCCGTGGTGTGCTCGATCAGTTCGGCTCGGGTGAGCGGGAGATCGCCGTGCAGCCAGGAGGTCAGCGTCTGGATGAGGCCGCCCACCAGATATGTTGCGCGGAAGGTGATTACGGGGTCGGGGTCGGCTTCGGTCAGGCCGTAGAAGTCGATGCCCTCCGCCGCTACCAGGTTGGCGAAGACCTTGGTGGTGTGGATGGTGCGGGTGCGGAGTTCGGGGGTGGCGGAGCTGACTATCAAGGCCACGTGGGCTTTTCGAGGGTCCTCGGTGAGGAGTTCGATCCCGGCGGTGATGGCGGCGTGGGCCTTGGCGCGGGGCGCGGCGGGGGCCGTTTGCACCGCCGTGATCAGCACCGTCGCCAGCTCTTCGGCGATGGTGTCGAACAGCGCGGACAGGACCGCTTCGCGGCTGTCGAAATTCTCGTAGTAGTAGCGCTCGTTCAGGCCCGCGGCGGAGCAGAGCGCGGAGACGGTGAGCTTGTCCAGGCCCTGGGTGCCGAGGATGTCGAGGGCGGCGTCGAGCAGGGCGGTGCGGCGCTGGGTGCGGCGTTCCGCCGCCGAGATGCCGCCGTAGGTCCGTTGCCCGGTCACGGGTTGATTCTGGCATGGACGCAATTCTGGTAGTAGGTCTTGCCAGAATTGTAATTCTGGGGGACTCTATTTCCAGATGGCGTGGCCTGCGCCACAGCGCACCAGGAGGCAACGATGCCTGCACAGACCGGGTACTTCTCCGATGACTCGATGATCAGGCGGGTCATGCGCAAGCGCGCGGTGGGGCTCACCTACGGGCAGCGCGCACTGGTCATCGGGGCGGTGCACCCGCTGCTCTACGTCGGCACCGCGGAGAACACCCAGCATCGGACCACGCCGTACACGCGACTCGCCTTGACCGGCAAGCTCTTCGAAGCCGTCTCCCTCGGCACCCGCGAGGAAGCCGATCGGGCCCGCGCCTTCACCCGCAAGCGGCACAGCACCGTCAGCGGCGCACTGCCCGAGGACGCGGGGGAGCGCAATCCGGCGGGCACCCGGTACTCCGCGCACGATCCACAGCTCATGTTCATGACCATGGCCTTCACCTTCGACTCCGCCGAGGTCATGCACGATCTGCTGGTCCGCAAACTCACCCCGAACGAGCGCGAGGGGCTGTACCAGGACTATTGCCGCTGGGGCGAACTCTTCGGCATGCCGCGCGAGGCCGCGCCCGCGACCTACGCCGACTTCCGCCGCGTCTACGACGGCTACCTCGCCTCGGACGAGGTCTTCCTCACCGACGAAGCCAAACTGGTCGGCTCCTACCTGATGGGCCAGCGCATCGCCTACCCCATGCCGATGCCGGTGCAGCAGGCCCTCGGCGGCTTCAACCTGCTCGTCCAGGGCAGCCTCCCGCCGCGCATCCGCGATATGTACGAGCTGAACTGGGGCATTCGCGAGGAAGTCGCCTGCCGCACCCTCGCCCAGGCCCTCCGCACCGCGCACTACTCACCACCCCTGGCACCCAAACTGCTGCGCGCCCAGCTCACCGGCCCCAGCTACCCGCTCTACCGCCTAGCGACACGCCGAGAACAACGCCTCGTCGCCTCGGGCCGCCCGAGCATGCCGGGCGTGGATCCGCTGTCGCTGGCAGCCCGAGCGGGCTGAGCGCCCGCCTGTCGCGGTCGGGTCCGATGGGCCGAGAACGCCCCGGACCGGCCTGTTGGCACCGCGCGGAATTTGGCTCGACCGGCGTGCGAAGATCTGAATATGTCGAGTCCTGCACCTTCCGCCGAACGCAAGCAGCGGGTCCTGTCCGGGATCCAGCCGACCAGCGATTCCTTCCATTTGGGGAACTACCTTGGCGCGCTGCAGTATTGGGTGCCGCTGCAGGACGAATTCGACGCCTTCTACTTCATTCCGGACCTGCACGCCATCACGGTGAATCCGCCGGACCCCAAGGTGCTGCGCCATCGCACCAAGGTCGCGGCCGCTCAGCTGCTGGCCCTGGGCGTCGACCCCAAGCGGGCGACCCTGTTCGTGCAGAGCCAGGTGCCCGAGCACGCCGAACTGACCTGGGTGCTGAGCTGCATCACCGGTTTCGGTGAGGCCAGCCGGATGACCCAGTTCAAGGACAAGTCGGTCAAGCAGGGTTCGGAGAACGCGACCGTCGGCCTGTTCACCTATCCGATCCTGATGGCCGCCGACATCCTGCTGTACCGCCCGCACCTGGTGCCGGTCGGCGAGGATCAGCGCCAGCATATGGAGCTGACCCGAAATCTGGCGCAGCGCTTCAACACTCGCTACAAGAAGACCTTCGTGGTGCCCGAGGGGCATATCGTCACCGGCACCGCCAAGATCTACGACCTGCAGGATCCCACCTCCAAGATGAGCAAATCGGCCCAGACCGATGCGGGCCTGCTCAATCTGCTGGACGATCCCAAGGTCTCGGCCAAGAAGATCCGCTCCGCGGTCACCGATACCGAACGCGAGATCCGCTACGACCCGGAGACCAAGCCGGGCGTCAGCAATCTGCTGGTCATCCTGAGCTCGCTCAGCGGCACCCCGATCGTCACGCTGGAGGAGAACTATCAGGGCAAGGGGTACGGCGATCTCAAATCCGATACCGCCGACGCCCTGGTCGAATTCGTCACCCCGCTGCGCGCGAAGGTCGACGAATACATGTCCGATCAGACCGAACTGGACCGCATCCTCATCGAGGGCTCACAGCGCGCCCGCGAGGTCGCGAGCCAGACCCTGGCCCAGGTGTACGAGCGGGTCGGCTTCCTGCCGCGCTGAGCGATAGCTGTGGCGAAGGTCGCGATTCGGCCGACGCGCACCGCATTTGCCCCGCTCACCCGCCGGGAGATGGAAGAGTAGAGGCCTGACCAGGGCGAACATGTTTACCTCCGCGCGAAAGAGGTAGTTCGCCGGTAGAACTCACGCGCGGGTGCCCGACCGACGGCCAGTGGCCTTCCGGTCCGGCACCGTGCGCCGGGGCATTGCGGAGGTGGCGGTGTTCGGCAAGATACAGGCCAGAATCGAGCGCGAGATCCAGCGCAGGCATTGGCTGGATCATCTGGTGCGCGCCGGTGGCCGCTATCAGCGCCAGCGCGGCGACTACTACGCCGCGGGCATCACGTATTTCACCGTGCTGTCGCTGTTTCCGCTGCTCATGGTCGGATTCGCGGTCGCGGGTTTCGTACTGTCCCGAAATCCGGAGTGGCTGAAGGAAATTCAGGACAAGATCGTCGAGAACATTCCGGGCGCGGCGGGCGACCAGATCAATGACCTGATCACCCAGGCGGTGCGCTCGCGCGCCGGGGTCGGCGTGATCGGCCTGGCCACCGGTGCGTACGCCGGGCTCGGCTGGATCGCGAACCTGCGGGCGGCGCTCACCGAACAGTGGGACCAGCCCAGCAAGGATCGCAATTGGGCGGTCACCAAGCTCTCGGATCTGCTCGCGCTCATCGGACTGTTCCTGGCCATCGGCATATCCCTGGGCCTGTCGATACTGGCGTCGAGCGGATTGATCAGCAAACTGCTGGAGCGCTGGCATATCAGCGAATCGGCCTGGATCACCGTGCTGCTGACCCTGCTGTCGCTACTGCTGGCCGTCCTCGCGAACTGGGCCGTATTCGTCTGGGTCATCGCGCGCATGCCCCGGCATCCGGTGACCTTCCGCAGCGCCGCCCGGGCCGCGCTGATCGCGGCGGTGGTATTCGAGGCGTTCAAACAGCTCGCCTCGATCATTCTGCGCTCGGTGGTGAACGGTCCGGCCGGTGTGGCCTTCGGACCCATTATCGGCCTGATGGTGTTCAGCTACTTCACCGCGCGCATCATCCTGTTCGCCACCGCCTGGGCGGCCACCGCGACGGAAAACGAAGTCCAGGCGGATATTCCGGCGCCCGCCCCGGCCGTCATCGAACCCCGGATCTCGGGTCCGGGACTCACGGCCGGAACGGGCGCGGCGCTGTTCGGTGCGGGAGCGCTTGCCGGAGCGGCGATTTCAGCCCTGCGCAGGCGCTGAGGTCAGCGCCGGGGGCGGTTCATCCGGCGCGCACCGGCCAGTAAAACCAGCACCAGGATGACGCCGCCGACAATGAGCGTATTGCGCAGCCCGCGATGGTCGGACGCGGTGTCATCGGCGGGCTCGGTGGACGCGATCACCGGCGGACTCGCCACCACCACGGTCGAATCCGTGGATTTGGCAGAGGCATTCGGCAACTGACCCACATTCGCGCCGGACGGCAGCGCGAACGCGTAATCCAGCAGTTTCGCCGCCTGCTCCCACGGCCGGAACGGCAGCACATCCGCCTTCAACAGGGTCACCGCGAGCCGATGCCCATTGCGCTGCGCGCCCGCCACGAAGGTTTGCCGGGCGTCATCGGTGTATCCGGTCTTACCGCCGAGCGCACCGTCGTATTCGAACAGCAGGTGATTGTCGTTGCCGATCGGATAGCCCGGATGATCCTTGTCATCGGTGTTCTTCGGATCGGCCGGATAGCCGGGGAAGTCCACCTGTTCGGTGTGAATCAACTCCGCGAACAGCGGCAGTGTCATGGCATCGCGGAACAGCAGCGACAGATCGTAGGCCGAGGTGCTCATACCCGGACCGTCCAGCCCGGACGGCGTGGCCGCGCGAGTGTCCTTGGCCTGCAATCGATCCGCCATGCTGTTCATCTTCGCGACGGTCGCCTCGTCGCCGCCCAGCTGGGCCGAGATGGCATGCGCCGCATCATTACCCGATGCCATGATGAGCGCCTGGAACAGCTGCCGATTGGTGTATCGCCCGCCCGGTCCGATGCCCACCCGGGTGCCGTCGGCATTGGCGTCCTCCTGGGTGCCGATCACCACCTTGTTCAAATCCAGTACGCGCAGCGCCACATCCGCCAGCAGCACCTTGATGGTGGAGGCGGGCCGGTAGCGCCCGTGCGGATCCTTGGCCACCAGCACCTTGCCGGTATCGAGGTCCGACACCACGAACGCGGTCGCGGAAATGCCCTCCGGCAGCCCGGGCGCGCCCGACGGCAACACCACACCGCAGCCGCCGAGCCGGTCCCCGCCGATGGGCGGATTCGGAATCGGCAGCGGTTTGGGCGCGCTCTCACCGGGTGCGGGCACCTCGGAGGTGTCGATGGGCGGCGGCGGAGTGGTCTTGTTCGGGCAATTGTCGGTGTTCGGCGTGGTGAACGGGGTCGGCGAGGTGGTCGGCGGTTGTGCCGTGGCCAGGGGTAGGGGCGCGTAGGTCACGCCCGTCATCGCGGTCAGTCCGGCCGCCAATGCGGCTGCGGCCATGAGGGATACGCGTCGCCGGGGTGTTCCGGCGGAACTGGGGTCTCGGCGCGAATGCCTGCGGATGATCATCGCCATCGAGCTTAGAGGCGAGCATGACACGACAAGTTTTGACAGACACTAGCAAATGAGAGACGCTCTCATTATCTAGTTGGCATCAACTGATTGGAACTGTCATGAAAGAGCCAGGAGTGCGCCGCTGGCTGGCCCTGGGCGCCCTAGCGGTCGCCATGCTGACCATCGGCCTCGACGTCACCGTGCTGACCGTCGCGCTGCCCACCCTGTCCGTCGACCTGCACGCCGACACCGGCGCGCTGCAGTGGTTCAGCAGCGCGTACACCCTCGCCCTCGCCGCCGTCATGCTCCCCGCGGGCGCGCTCGGCGACCGCTACGGCCGCAAGAAGCTACTGCTCGCCGCCCTGCTGCTGTTCGGCGCGGCCTCCATCGCCTGCGCCTTCGCGGCATCCTCCGGACAACTCATCGCCGCCCGCGTGGTGCTCGGCGTGGCCGCGGCGGCCATGATGCCGCTGTCCATGGCGGTGCTGCCCGGGCTGTTCCCCGATCCGACGGAACGGCAACGCGCACTGACCATCTGGATCACCTCCACCGCCATCGGGCTCCCGCTCGGCCCCATCCTCGGCGGCTGGCTGCTGCAGCACTTCTGGTGGGGATCGGTCTTCCTGATCAATGTGCCGCTGGTCATCGTCGGTGCCACCGCCGTGGCCCTGCTGGTTCCGGAATCCAAGAGCGGCAGCGTCTTCCGCATCGATCTGCCCGGCATCGCACTGTCCGTGGCCGGAATGCTCGGGCTCACCTACGGTTTCATCCGACTCGGGCAGGAAGGGTGGAGCAATGGTCCGGGCTGGGCGGCAGTGGCCGCCGGAACCCTGCTGCTCGGCGCGTTCGTACTGTGGC
Source organism: Nocardia sp. NPDC056000 (assembly GCF_042269265.1). NCBI lineage: Bacteria > Bacillati > Actinomycetota > Actinomycetes > Mycobacteriales > Nocardiaceae > Nocardia > Nocardia sp. NPDC056000. The sequence continues at coordinate 834,837 of NZ_JBHJXS010000002.1, forward strand.
AGCGCCGCACCGAACATCCGCTGATCGACCTCGGACTCTTCGCCGCACCCGGATTCCGCTGGGGCACCGTCTATATGGTCATCGTCAACTTCGCCATGTTCGGCCTGTTCTTCACCATGCCGCAGTACTTCCAGTCCGTGCTCGGCACCGACAGCCTCGGCAGCGGCGTGCGACTGCTCCCGCTCATCGGCGGTCTGCTGGTCGGCAGCCGGACCGTGGACAAACTGCTGCCCAGGATCGGCCTGCGGATGGTGCTCTCGCTCGGATTCGCCTTCCTCACAGTGGGACTCGGCGTCGCCGCCCTCATCACCATCGACAGCGGATACGGGCTCGCGGCGGGCGCGCTGGCCCTGGTCGGCCTCGGTATGGGCTTCATCATGCCCGCCTCCATGGGCCTGGCCATGGGCGATCTCAGCGCCGAACGCGCGGGGTCCGGCTCCGCGCTGTTGCAGGCGCTGCGCCAGGCCGCGGGCACCATCGGTGTCGCCATCCTCGGCACGGTGCTCGCCACCCAGTACCGATCCAGCCTGGGCGAATTGAATCGCGATCCCATCTCCGACGGCGTCAACGCCGGTGTGGGCGTGGCCCGCAAACTCGGCGATCCGGCCGTGCTCACCCACGTCCAGACCGCGTTCGTCGACGGTATGAGCGTCATGCTGTGGGTGTGCGCCGGGATCACCCTGGCGGCCACCGCGCTCGCCCTGCTGCTCACCCGGACCCAGCCGGTCGCACCGGAGCCCGAGAACGATGCGGCACAATCGGTTCATGCCGGCTGAGTCCACCAACGCACTGATCTCCGAGGAACCCGCGAGTCGGCCCCGGCCGACCCTGCGGGAACGGAAGAAGGAACGCACTCGGCGCACCATCCGCTCCGAGGCGTTCCGGCTTTTCCGGGAACAGGGCTACACCGAGACCACCATCGAGCAGATCGCCGAAGCCGCCGACGTCTCGCCGAGCACCTTCTTCCGGTACTTCCCGTCCAAAGAGCAATTGGTGCTCGCCGACGACCTGGACCCGGTGATGATCGAGGCCATCGACCGGCAGCCCAAGGACAAACCGATCCTGGCCGCCATCCGCGACGCCACCATCGAAGCGTTCGGTGCGATGGACCCGGAGATCTTCGAATTCGAGAAGAACCGGGTGGCGCTGGTGTACTCGGTACCGGAGTTACGCGGTGCGGTGGCACGGGAATTCGAACGCAATATCACCCTCATGTCCGGCATAGTGGCGCGGCGGTTGGGGCGACCCGATACCGATTTCGAGGTGCGGGCGCTGGTCGGCGCGCTCACCGGGGCCATGTTCGCGCTGGTCGGGGACGAACCGTTCAGTCAGGAACAGATCATCCGGGTGATCACCTTCCTGGAATCCGGAATGCGCATCTAGACCGGTTGCCGGGTCAGCGCCGCCACCGCCTCGTCATCGACGGTGGCGAAGAAGCCGCCCACCACATCCTCGATCTCGGTGATCGATCGCGCGCAGTACAGGATCGGCTGATAGTGCGTGATGTCGTAGACGGCGGTGCCCATCTCGGCAATGTTCAACGGCCGCAGTCGCGCACCGCGGAACTCCTCGATCTCACCGAACGAGGACAGCAGACCCGCTCCGTAACAACGGACTTCGTTGTCCTCCCGGACGACGCCGAATTCCAGCGAGAACCAGAACACATCCGCCAGGAACTTGAGTGCGCGCTCGGTTTCCAGTCGCTGCACCGCCGCGCCCACCGTTTCGTACAGTGCCGCGAAGCGCGGACTCGCCAATTGATTGGCATGGCCCAGGATTTCGTGCACGGCATCCGGTTCCGGGGTGTACAGCGGTGCGGAATGATGCCGAATGTACTGGGTGGAGTGGAAGATTCGATCCGCGAAGGAACCGAAGAACTCCCGCAGCGGCACCAGCCCGGCGGCGGGTGCGTAACGGAATCCGGTGCGCGGGAACAGTTTCGCGGACACCTCGTCCAGCTGCGGAATGTGATCGGTGGGCAGATTCAGCCGATCGGCCGCCTCCACCACCTCGGTGCAAGCGTACTTCGCACGCTTGAACGCCAATTCGGCGGAGACGATCCGCCACACCCGCTGCTCTTCCTCGGTGTACTCGACCTGCGGTACCGGCTCGCCCGCCCGGTAATTCAACGCCATCGCGGCGATCGCATTGCGGCGCGCGCGGTACTCGGGATCGTGCACGCCGGGATGCTCATCGCTCAGATGCACCAGCACATTGCCGTCATCGCCCTGCGTGACCGGCGAGTACAGCTGACCCTCGGTGAACATATCCTGATGCAATCACCACCGTGTGATTCAGACAACAAATGCCCGCTCAGCTGAGCAAATTGCCAAGCTGAACGGGCCGCGTGGGTGAGTCGACGGCGGCCTTACCGTCGGCCGGTGTGCAGCACGCCCAATGGCCCGAATCGCACCCGGCACGGCGAAGGCCGCCCGCATTGCAGTGCGGGCGGCCTTCGATCGGGTTATCGCTCAGCGGGGCGCGTTGGCCGGATCGACCAGGGTCGGGGTGCGGCCCTCGCGGTTGGCCTTGCGGGCATCCTCGATGAACTCGCGGCTGAACAGCGCCGACAGCACGGCGATACCGCCGCGATGGACGCGGAACTCGCCGCTCTTGACCGCACCGGTCAGCCGGATGACGCGGCCGGAAGTGGTTGCGGGACGGGTGAAGTCCTTGACCCGGCCGCGACCGGTCCACTCCAGTTCGGACTGGTCGATGACCGCGTCGTCCGGAACCAGCAGCTTGACCATGGCGTGGTCCAGATCGGCGTGCACCACGATCTCGTCCTCGCCCTCGATGAGCGGCGAGCGCAGATCGATCACGACGCTGCCGTAGCGGGCCTTGACCTCGAAATGCTTCTCGGCGGTCCAATCGCCTAGGCGCTTGGTGGTGCCGTGATCGGTGTGGATGCGGGTGGTGGTGTTCATTGCGCTGCCTTTCGGGGCGGTGGAGCGGGTCGGGTTCGCCTGCTCCTCAATAGTTGCACAGACACTAGTTGCTTGGCAACTAGTAGTTGGAAATCTAGTTGTCCGGAACCCAGTAGGATGCGGGTATGACAGCATCGCCGCAGTTCAAACGCTCGCCCCTGGCGCTGGCGCTGCTCGGCATCCTGCATATGGAGCCGATGCACCCCTATGCCATCCAGCGCCGCATCAAGGAGTGGGGCAAGGACAAGGTCGTGAACGTGGGGCAGCGGGCGGGGCTGTACAAGACCATCGCGCGATTGCAGGACGCCGGACTGGTGGCGGTGCGCGAGACCGGGCGCGATCAGCAGTATCCCGAGCGCACCGTCTACGAGATCACCGACGCGGGCCGCGCGGCGTTCATGACCTGGCTGACCGAGATGGTCGCGCAACCGCGCAATGAATTCCCGGAATTCCCCGCGGCGCTGTCGTTCCTGATGCTCATGGGGCCGGAACGGGCTCAGGTCGAACTGTCGAACCGGGCCGCCGCGATTCGCACTCGGATCGCCGAAATCGATTCCGACGCAGCACAATCCGCACAGTTCGGGCTACCCCGCATCGTCACCCTGGAAGACGAATATCAGCGCGCCGTCGCGGACGCCGAACTCCGTTGGCTGGAAGGCGTTATCGCGGATCTGGCGGCGGGCACACTCACCTGGTCGTGGGAATCGCTGGCGGCGTTCCAGACGTAACAGCCGGGGCCACATCGTTTTTAAGAATTTACCCCGATGGCCGTTAAGGTCCGCCGGTGATGATCTTTCCAACGAACTCCCAAGGGGGAGTGGGAATGAAAGGTTATCCACCATGACGATCTCGGTGCGTCGCGCAGGTCTGTTCATCGTCGGTGCGGCTGCGGTCGCCATGCTCTCGCCGATCGGCGCGGGTTCCGCCATGGCCGAAGGCATTCCGCTGGATCAGCCCGCCCAGGTCGCGCAGACCGATGACACCCAGTCGGTCGCCCCCACCGCCACCGCCGACGAAATCCGCCTGCTGCACTGCCGTCCCACCGGCTCGGGCTACGCCCGCTGCCACTGAGCGACTTTCGGGGGATACAAAGAACGCCCGCATCGAATGATGCGGGCGTTCTTCATGTTTCGGCTTGTTACCGGGCGAAGAGCAGGGCGCGCTTGACTTCCTGGATCGCCTTGGTGACCTCGATGCCACGGGGGCACGCGTCGGTGCAGTTGAAGGTGGTGCGGCAGCGCCACACACCCTCGACATCGTTCAGGATGTCCAGACGCTCGCGAGCGCCCTCGTCCCGGCTGTCGAAGATGAAGCGGTGCGCGTTCACGATCGCGGCCGGACCGAAGTAGCTGCCGTCACTCCAGTACACGGGGCACGAGGTGGTGCAGCAGGCGCACAGGATGCACTTGGTGGTGTCATCGAAGCGGGCCCGGTCGTGCTGGGACTGGATGCGCTCGTAGGTGGGCTCGTTACCCGAGGTGATCAGGTACGGCTTCACCGCCTTGAACGCGTCGAAGAACGGCTCCATGTTCACCACGAGATCCTTCTCCACGGGCAGGCCGCGGATGGGTTCGACGGTGACGGTGATGTCCTTGCCGTTCTTGGGCAGCATGTCCTTCATGAGGATCTTGCACGCCAGGCGGTTGACGCCGTTGATGCGCATGGCATCGGAGCCACACACGCCGTGCGCGCAGGAGCGCCGGAAGGTGAGCGTGCCGTCCAGGTAGGACTTGATGTAGATCAGCACGTTCAGGAACCGGTCGGTGGGGAGCACCGGCACCTTGAACTCGTCCCAGCGCTGGCCCTGACCGTCCTCCGGGTTGAACCGCGCGATCTTGACATTGATCAGCACGGAGCCTTCCGGCACCGGAGCGGCCTTCTGCGGCGTTTCAGCGACAGCAGTCATCAGTACTTACGCTCCATCGGCTCGTAACGGGTCTGCACCACCGGCTTGTAGTCCAGCCGGATGTCCGAGATCAGCTCCGGGCCGGTCTTGTAGGCCATGGTGTGGCGCATGTAGTTGGTGTCGTCGCGGTCCGGGTAGTCGTCGCGGGCGTGGCCGCCGCGCGATTCCTTGCGGTTGAGCGCGCCGACGACCGTGACCTCGGCGAGCTCCAGCAGGAAGCCGAGCTCGACCGCCTCGAGCAGATCGCTGTTGTAGCGCTTGCCCTTGTCCTGCACGGTGATTCGGGTGTACCGCTCCTTGAGCGCGTGAATATCGGTCAGCGCCTGCTTGAGGGTGTCCTCGGTGCGGAACACGGCGGCGTTCATATCCATCGTGTACTGCAGTTCAGTGCGGATGTCGGCCACGCGCTCATTGCCGTGGTCGGACAGGATCAGCGCCAGCCAGTCCTGCACCATCTGCGCCGGGCTCTCCGGGAGCTCGACGAATTCGGTGCGGGCGGCGTACTCGGCGGCGGCGATGCCCGCGCGGCGGCCGAACACGTTGATGTCCAGCAGCGAGTTGGTGCCCAGGCGGTTCGAGCCGTGCACGGACACGCACGCGCACTCACCGGCGGCGTACAGGCCGGGGACCACATCGGTGTTGTTGCGCAGCACCTCACCGCGAATGCGGGTCGGGATGCCGCCCATGACGTAGTGGCAGGTCGGCATGACCGGAACCAGTTCGGTCACCGGGTCCACGCCCAGGTAGGTGCGCGCGAATTCGGTGATGTCGGGGAGCTTCTCCTCGAGCACGTCCTCGCCGAGGTGGGTCACGTCGATGTAGACGTAATCCTTGTTCGGCCCGGCGCCGCGGCCTTCCAGCACCTCGAGCACCATCGAGCGCGCGACGATGTCACGCGGTGCGAGGTCCTTGATGGTGGGGGCGTAGCGCTCCATGAACCGCTCACCCGACGCGTTGCGCAGGATGCCGCCCTCGCCGCGGACCGCCTCGGAGATGAGGATGCCCAGACCCGCGAGACCTGTCGGATGGAACTGGTGGAACTCCATGTCCTCCAGCGGAAGTCCCTTGCGGAACACGATCGCCATACCGTCACCGGTGAGGGTGTGGGCATTGGAGGTGGTCTTGTACATGCGGCCCGAACCACCGGTGGCGAAGATGATCGACTTCGCGTGGAAGACGTGGATCTCGCCGGTGGCCAGCTCGTAGGCGACCACGCCGGTCGCGACGGTGCCGGACATGATCAGGTCGAGCACGTAGAACTCGTTGTAGAACTCCACGTCGTGCTTGACGCAGTTCTGGTACAGCGTCTGCAGGATCATGTGACCGGTGCGGTCGGCGGCGTAGCAGGCGCGGCGCACGGGCGCCTTGCCGTGGTCACGGGTGTGACCGCCGAAGCGACGCTGATCGATCTTGCCCTCGGGCGTGCGGTTGAACGGCAGGCCCATCTTCTCCAGGTCGAGCACGGCGTCGATGGCCTCCTTGGCCATGATCTCCGCGGCGTCCTGGTCGACCAGGTAGTCACCACCCTTGACGGTGTCGAAGGTGTGCCACTCCCAGTTGTCCTCTTCCACGTTCGCGAGGGCGGCGCACATACCGCCCTGCGCCGCGCCGGTGTGGCTGCGGGTCGGGTAGAGCTTGGTCAGGACAGCGGTCCGGACGCGGGGCCCGGACTCGATCGCCGCGCGCATGCCAGCGCCACCGGCACCGACGATCACGACGTCGTAGCGGTGCTCCTGAATCGGTCGAGATTCACTCATCGGAGGCTGCCTGTTCCTAACTGATGTTGGGGTCGAAGGTGAAGATCACGTACGTGCCGGTCACCACGACGAGAATCATGGAGATGACCAGCGCGGTCTTCAGCCAGAAGCGGGTGGAATCCTTGCGCGCGTAATCGTCGATGACGGTGCGCAGGCCGTTGCCGCCGTGCAGCTGCGCGAGCCACAGCATGGTCAGATCCCAGATCTGCCAGAACGGCGAGGCCCAGCGGCCGGCGACGAACGCGAAGTTGAGCCGGTGCACGCCGCCGTCCAGCATCAGCATGATCGTCATATGGCCGATGACCAGGATGATGAGCAGCAGGCCGGAGAAGCGCATGAACAGCCACGCGTACTTCTCGAAGTTATTGCCACCGGCGCGGCGCGGGGCGCGCGGGGCGTCCAGGCTGGCGGGGCGGTCGTAGGACTTACCGAGAACAGGTGCGGTCATGGTCAGTGGCTCAATTCGTCAGCAGGTAGAAGAGCTGGCGGCCGATCCCGGCGCCCGCGACGACAATCCAGATCGCGAGCACGATCCAGAGCATCTGGCGCTGGTAGCGGGGGCCCTTCGACCAGAAGTCGACAAGGATGACCCGGACGCCGTTGAACGCGTGGAACAGCACGCAGACAACGAGGCCCATCTCCATGAGGGCGACGACGGGGTTCTTGTAGGTCTCGATCGCCTGGTCGTAGGTGTCCGGGCTGACGCGCACCAGGGCGGTATCGAGCACGTGGACGAACAGGAAGAAGAAGATGGTTACGCCGGTGATGCGGTGCAGAGCCCAGGACCACATGCCGGGGTCGCCTCGGTACAGGGTCCGCTTCGGCTTGGCCGGAGCTTCTAGCGTGGTCATAGAGTGCGGTGCCTCCAACGTCGTTGATGGACCCGGTCAGATCCGGCGCGGAGCCATTGGACTGTCGAATAACACCAGCTCACGGCCGGAATGACGTCCGGTGGCAGTGCTGCAGGCCCGCAGTCGGGAACCTGAACCGATCTGTTCTGAACTCTAATCCCAGCCATCTTCCGGAACTAATTCGGCGTGCCGCTCGTTGGCCTTGAAATTGCTGAGTTAGGTTTGCCTTTCCTGATTTTCGGGGTGTCGTCCGGGGCGTTTCAGGCGGGTTCCCGCACGGGCATGGAAGGATGGTCCGATATGTCGGATATTGACTGGAACACCTTGCGCCGCAACGCATTCGAAGTAATGCAGAACGCCTATGCGCCCTACTCCAGATTCCCCGTCGGCGCCGCTGCTCTCACCGTTGACGGGCGCGTGGTGAGCGGCTGCAATGTGGAAAATATCTCATACGGTTTGGGCCTCTGCGCCGAATGTGTACTGGTCGGTAACTTGATTTCGTCCGGTGGCGGACGACTCGCGGCGGTCTCGGTCTGCGATTCCAGGGGCGAAATCCTGATGCCGTGCGGACGCTGCCGGCAGCTGCTGTTCGAGCACGGCGGCGGCGAAGTCGTCATCGATCATCGCGGCGCACCGGTACCGCTGAGCAACCTGCTGCCCGACGCCTTCGGCCCCGACGACTTGGAAGCCGGACAGCAATAACGCGCCGCGCGCCGATCGCCATGGAAGATTTGACGCCATGAGTGTGCACTCGGCGGTAGCGGTGATCCGGACCAAGCGCGACGGCGGCGAACTCGGCGACGCGCAAATCGATTGGGTGGTGGACGCGTTCACCCGCGGCGAGATCGCGGACGAACAGATGTCCGCGCTGGCCATGGCGATCGTGTGGCGCGGTATGAACCGCCGCGAGACCGCGCGCTGGACCGCCGCCATGATCGACTCCGGAAAACGCCTGGACTTCAGCGATCTGACCCGGCCCACCGTGGACAAGCACTCCACCGGCGGGGTGGGGGACAAGATCACGCTGCCGCTGTCGCCGCTGGTCGCGGCCTGCGGTGCGGCCGTCCCGCAGCTGTCCGGGCGTGGATTGGGCCACACCGGCGGCACTTTGGACAAGCTCGAGGCCATTCCCGGCTGGCAGGCCGATATCTCGGCCGAGCGGATGCGGGAGATCCTGGCCGATCCGGCCATCGGCGCGGTGGTCTGCGCGGCGGGGGCGGATCTGGCTCCGGCCGATAAGCGGCTCTACGCGCTGCGCGATGTCACCGGGACCGTCGAATCCATTCCGCTGATCGCCAGCTCCATCATGAGCAAGAAGATCGCCGAGGGTACCGGCGCGCTGGTACTCGATGTGAAGGTCGGGCGCGGGGCATTCCTGAAGGAGCTCGACCAGGCGCGTGAATTGGCCACCGCCATGGTCGAACTCGGCACCGATGCGGGCGTGCGCACGGTGGCATTGCTCACGGCCATGGACACCCCGCTCGGCCGCACCGCCGGAAATGCCCTGGAAGTGGCCGAATCCCTCGAGGTGCTGGCCGGTGGCGGTCCCGCCGACGTGGTCGAACTCACCCTCGTGCTGGCCCGGGAAATGCTGGCGCAGGCCGGAATCGACGGCATCGATCCGGCCGACGCGCTCGCCGACGGTCGCGCCATGGATCACTGGCGCGCCATGATCGCGGCTCAGGGCGGCGATCCGGACGCACCCCTGCCCATCGCGAAGCACACCGAAATCCTGCGAGCCCCGGTGTCCGGCACCCTGATTCGGCTCGACGCCCTCGACATCGGCATCGCCGCCTGGCAACTCGGCGCGGGCCGGGCGCGCCAGGGTGATGCGGTGCAGCCCGGTGCGGGCATCGAAATGCACGCCAAAGAAGGTGATTCCGTCACCGCGGGCGCACCCCTGCTCACCCTGCACACCGATACCCCGGAGGCCATCCCCGTCGCCCTGGAGACCCTGCGCGACTCCTACGACATCGGCGAGACCGACGAACCCTTCGGCCCCCTGGTGCTGGGCCGCATCACCGCGTCCTGATCGGGTAGTGGGCGCTTGACCTGGAACGCGGCGGGTGCCGGAAGATCGGCCTAGCCTGGGATCGTGAAGCATAGAAGCGATTTCCGATTACGCGTTTCGATGGCTTGTCTGGGTGCGATCGCCTGCACCGCGGTGCTGCCCGCGGTCGCCTCCGCCGAACCTCGGATCAACAACACCCCGCCGCCCTCCTCGCAGGCCGCGCCGTACCCGTACTACGTGAACTGCGAACAGGTGCGGGCACAGGGCAAGGCCCCGCTGCTGGCCGGACAACCCGGGTATACGCGTCAGCTCGATCCGGACGGGAACGGCGTCGCCTGCGGGTACTGATCCGCCCCGCCGCTCGCCGTCGCGCAATCACGCGGGGCGGCGCGGACATTCGCGCGTGGCTCCCGGGTGAAGATCGCCACCGCACCTAGCAACGGGTGGGCAACGACACGCCTACGAGAGGGTGCACACAGGCGAACTACCATGCCGCAGAACGGGAATGCGGCTACCGTTTCTACATGACTGGACCGACGCCCCTCACCCTCGCTTCCATCCGCCAGGCGCCGAAGGCGGTCCTGCACGATCACCTCGACGGCGGGCTGCGTCCCGCGACCGTGCTCGAGCTCGCCCGCGACTGCGGATACGACCAGCTACCGGCTGGTGACGCCGAAACGCTCGGCAATTGGTTCCGCGACGCCGCCGACAGCGGCTCGCTGGAACGCTATCTGGAAACCTTCGCGCACACCGTCGCCGTCATGCAGACGCCCGAGGGTCTGCGCCGCGTCGCCCGCGAATGCGCCGTGGACCTCGCCGCGGACGGGGTCGTGTACGCCGAATCGCGATTCGCGCCCGAACAGCACCTGGAGAACGGGCTCACCCTCGACGAGGTGGTGCAGTACACCATCGAGGGCTTCCGCGAAGGCGAGGCTTTGGCCGCGGCCGCCGGAACACCGATTCGGGTGGTCTGTCTGCTCACCGCCATGCGCCATGCCGCGCGCTCCCGCGAGATCGCCGAACTGACCGTGCGCTGGCGCGATCGCGGCGTCGGCGGCTTCGATATCGCGGGCGCGGAAGCCGGGTACCCTCCCACCCGGCACCTGGACGCGTTCGAATACATGCGAGCCAACAGCGCGCACTTCACCATTCACGCGGGTGAGGCATTCGGGCTGCCGAGTATCCATGAGGCCCTTGCCTTTTGCGGATGCGATCGGCTCGGGCACGGGGTGCGCATCACCGATGACATCACCGATTCACCCGAAGGCCCGAAACTCGGGCTGGTCGCGAACTACGTGCGGGACATGCGAATTCCGCTCGAACTGTGCCCGTCGTCGAATGTGCAGACCGGCGCGGTGCCCTCGCTCGACAAGCATCCGTTCGATCTGCTTGCGCGCCTGCGCTTCCGGGTCACCGTCAATACCGACAACCGGTTGATGAGTGACACCAGCATGAGCGAGGAGATGCACAAGCTGGTGCAGACCTTCGGCTACGGCTGGAGCGATCTGGAGCGGTTCACCATCAACGCCATGAAGTCGGCGTTCATCCCGTTCCCGGAGCGGCTGCGCATCATCGACGAGGTCATCAAGCCGGGCTACGCCGTACTGCTGGGCTGAAAAAGGGGACAGGCCCTTCCGAATCCGGAAGGGCCTGTCCGCAACTGTGTTTCGGTGCGCTACGCCTTGCTGAGGCGGTTCTCGAAGGCTTCTTCGAGCGCGCGCCAGGCATCGGCTTCGGCCTTGAACGGCGGGTTCGGGGCCATCCGGCTCGGGTCCGGGTTCAGCAGGTAGGAGACGTACCAGCCGAGCGGCGAGGACACCGCGAGCGCGGTCTCGACATTGTTCTCATCGGCGTAATCGGCTGCGTCGGTGAACAATTCGACCGCGAGATCGAGCTGATCGGTATCCACCGCCTGCGGACCCTCGGCCAGATCGTCGGCCAGGCCGGGCAGTACGTAGACGTTCTCCTCGTCGACCTCGACCTCGAGGCCGCCGTCCACGGCGGCGGTCTGGATATCGCCGTAGGTGCTCACCCGCACCAGATCGTGCTCATGATCGTCGGCGAGATAGCGGGCCAGCGCGCGCTCGGAACCGAACACCGTGATGGACCCGTCCTTGCCGAGGAAGATCGGCTCATCGTCCACATAGCAGCGCAGCGTGAACCAGGTGCCCTCGGAGGTGACGATCTTGACCGGGTCGATGCCGACCTCGTGCCAGAACGAGAGCTCCTCGTCCTCGTCCTCATCCTCTTCGTCCAGATCGACCGGCTCGATATCCTCATCGGTATCGGCGGCGTCCTCGGCGTCGACGATGTTCTCTTCCGCCGCAAGCAGTTCCGCCTCCGCGACGGCCACCGCGTCCGCGTCCACGTCCGGGATCTCCACCACCGAGTCGATGGCGTCCAGCACCGCGTCCCAGTCCTTGTTGATGGCCGAGCCGATGGAATCCCACAGCTCCTCGCCTTCCTTACCGGCGAAGGTGCCCACGCCGGTGGCGAGCGCGCCCAGCACCGGATGCGAACCGAAGAACTTGTTGACCACGTCGAGTTCGCAGACGTCGCCGATATTGCGGACCATCTCGAGGGTCTCCTCGAGCTCGGACAGGATCTCCGGATCCGGATCGTCGGCGGCCAGTTCGGGCACGCCGACCAGATCGAAGACGTACTGCTCCTCCGGCTCCAATTCGGCGGCCGACAGACCGGCGATGATCTTCCACGCGGGATGGTCGACGAGATCGTTCTCGGCATTGGTCCGGATGAACGCGGCCAGCTCCGCTACGGAGTCGAAACCGTAGAGATCCTCCTCGTGGCCGAGGAATGCCTGCCACTCATCGTCGCCGTCTCGCCAGCGCGGTGCCCACAGGGTGACGAGATCGCCTTTGGTCAGGCCGAGCGCGATCGGGACGATGTCTCCAGAAGCCATGACCGGAAGCCTATCTAGTGGTCGCTCTTGGCACTATCCGGGTCGCCCCCAACATTTCCCGGGGCGAGAGACCGGTTCAGTCCGGCGAGGATTTCGGCGCGTTGCTCGGTCGCGAGCGCGGCGGCCCGACGGCTCGCCCACAGCACCAATCGGGACACTTCGGCGGGTGGGCGAGAGGTCACCGATTCGGCCAGCCAGAGGCCCGTCAGCGCACCGTCACCATCCACTTCGGCGGTGACCGAACGGTCCTCGCTGGTGAATGCGGCGCGGACGCCGTGCAATCCGGCGAGTGCGGATTCGAGCGCTTCGAGCTGGTTGGTGACGCCGTTGACCAGCGCGTCCATCTCGGCGCTCATGAGTTCCGCAGCCAGTTCGCGGGGCCGGTATCGGCATCGTCGAGCCGGTCCAGCGCATCGACGGCGGCCTGCCGGGTGGGCAGGCCGAGCCGGTCCAAGGTCTCGGCCGGGAGTCCGGCCTCGGCGAGCAGTTCGCGGCGGCGGGCTTTGGCGGCGATGGCCGAGCGCTTGGTCAGGCGCAAGATCTCGTCCGCCAGAGCCTGTGCGCCGTAACGGTATTCACTCCGCTCGAAGCGGATCTCCACCGGCAGGCCCTGATCGGTGGCGTGCACGGTGACGGTGCCCGCCCGATTGGCGCTGGCCGCCACCGTGACCTTCGGAATCTCGCTCATGCGGTGGGCCTGTAGAAGCCGAGGAAATTCATTCCGCTGTTCTCCGTTCGAATCGGACCCGTCTGGACGGGATCGCCCGCCTCCACCAATTGACCGTTGCCGATCACCATCGCCACATGTCCGTCCCATACCGCCAGATCGCCGGGCATCAAGTCCCCTGGACCGATCTGGGTGTGTCCGTAACCCTGTTCCTGCGCCAGGCGCGGCAGCGGAACCCCGGCTTGCCCGTACGCCCACTGCGTCAAACCACTGCAATCCAGACCCGAACCGGGCGTGGTGCCGCCCCATACGTAGGGCGTCCCGACCGCGCTCAGCGCATTGCGCACCGCGTCGGCGGCCTGCTGGTTCGGGGCCTCCACGGTACTGCCGTCGGGGAGGGTGAGCTTCACCCCGGTCCCGGTGGGCCGGATATCGGGGGTGGGGTGCCGGGTGCGATTCGAACTGGTCGGCGGTGAATCACCCACGGACGCGGCGGTTGTGGACAGGCCGCTGAGCATCGACGCCCCGGACTCGACGGTCTTCCCGCCCGAGGACAGCACCGCCGATGCGATCTGCCCGCCGCCGACCGCCGACTCCGTGCTCGCGGGCACGACCGTCGCGGCGGGAGAGACCTGCGGCGCATCGGTCTTCTCGGGCGCGATCACCGCCGGGGCCGGAGTCTTTGGCGGCGTGACCAATTCGCGCATGGCGGCGTCATCGGCCTGGAGTTCGGCCCGCACCCGCTCCACCACGCGAAGCGCCTGCCCGACATGATCGATGGCCGCGCCTACGAGCAGGGCCAGCGCCGCGGGACTGAATCCGGCCGCCGATACCGCGTCGACCTTCGCGAGGAACGACCGCAGAATCTCCGCGACCTCGCGCCGACCCGACGCCACCTCCGTCTCGACCCGATCCAGTACGGTCGCCATCTGCTCGCCCCGATCGGAGACGGTCGCGACACCCGTCTGCACTTGGAGCGCCTTGTCCATCGCCGCGTCACCGCTGCGGCCGTTCCAGCTCGGGTACATCGTGTTGATCGCGGTGCGCCCCGTCGCATGGGTCTCGTCCGCGGTCCCCGAGGCGTCGCGCAGTGCCGCGCCCGCGGAGGTTGATTCACCGGATCCGAAACCGGCCAGCAACTCCACGATCGGCTGCGCCAGCCCCGATACGTCCGGCCCGGGGCTCATGACCTCGGCCCTGTTCGGACCGCGCAAGCTGCCCGCCCGGAGGCATCGGCGATCATGCGTCCACCTCACGACTGTTCGCGCGCAGCGCTGTCGCGTAGGCGGTGTCGGTCGCCGAGTACGCGGTCTCGGCGCCGATCGTCGCCGCGCCGAGGCTCGCCAGGACGGTGGTGAGATCCGCCAGGGCGGTCAGGTGCGTGGCGTGCGCGGCCCGATATGTGGTGAGGAAATCCGCCCCGATGGGACCGAGCGCGGGGGCGAGTAGGAGGGGGTCGGCGGCGGTGGCGCGCAGGGTCGCGCCGGCGAGGGTCGCGGCCATGGCGGCGGCCGTCGTCGCGTACTCGGTGAGACCTGCTGGATCGATCGTGATCCGGTGCATGGATGCCCCCATCGTGCCGGTCGCTGGCTGATTACGTCCTGCATGAGATTGGACGGGGCCGGGGCGAATTCGGTTCCGCCGAGGACCGAAATCGGGCGGCCGTATCCTCGAATCGCCGCACTGACCTATCGTTTTCCTATGCGCACTGACATCGTGGACCACCCGCTCGCTGCCGCATTGCTGACCACCATGCGCGATGCGCGCACCACCAACCCCACCTTCCGAGCGGCACTGCGCGACCTGACGGGTCTGCTGGTCTACGAGGCCATGCGCGACGCCCCCGTCACCCGCTTCCCCATCGCGACCCCGGTCGCCGCCGCCGAGGGCACCTGCCTGGCCGCCCCGCCCCTGCTCGTCCCGGTTCTGCGCGCCGGGCTGGGCATGGTCGAAACCGCCGAGAACCTCATCCCCGACGCCCGCATCGGCTTCGTCGGCGTGGCCCGCGATGAGGAGACCCACCAGCCCACCCCGTATATGGAATCGCTGCCCGAGGACTTATCCACCACCCCGGTGATCGTGCTCGATCCCATGCTCGCCACCGGCGGCTCCATGGTCTTCACCCTGGACCTGCTCGCCACCCGCAATGCGCGCGACATCACCGTCATCTGCGTCGTCGCGGCCCCCGAAGGCATTGCCGCCCTGGAGAAGTCGGGTCACCCGATCCGTCTGGTCACCGCGTCGATCGACCGCGGTCTCAACTCCGACGCCTATATCGTCCCCGGCCTGGGCGATGCGGGGGACCGCCAATTCGGCCCCCGCTGAACGCGATTCGGCCGCACCGAATCGAGCGTCCCGCCCGTCGAACTCAGAATCCGAGCGATCCGGTTCCGGGTCCGGTGGGCTGACGCGAACCGCCCTCGATCTGCCAGGTCCCGCAGTGCGAGGTGGCGAATGTGGTGTCGGTGGCCGGAACACGCACCGTCACAGTGCCGTTCCCGCCATCACCGCGTTCGATGATGACCCCGTCCACTCCGAGCCGCGCCCACTGGCAGTCCGGTGCGGCATTGTGCGTCGTGTAGTACCCCGCCGAGATATCGGTGTTCACCGCGTACGGCCCATCCTGTTCGATGACGGACGCCGCGGCCGAGGCCACCCCCGAACTACCGATCGCCGCCACCGCCGCGATCCCGAATCCGTTGAGCCACAGGGAATTACGCATGCGCAAACAATCCTTTCGTAAGGCTAACAATCACACCCCACGCTAGCGCCGAACCCGCGACCTGAAAACCCCCGAACCCCACCGGCCCTGGAAATCACCGGTGCGCGAACAGCTCCAGATGTCCACAGCCGGTACAGCGAAACGCGTGGATGGCGAACCGTTCCCGCCCTTTTCGTTTCGCATTCCCCAGCGTGCCCAAAGTCAATTCACCTTCGGTCCACCGCGTGTAGCCGACAGTGGCGTTCTCGTCGATGAACCCCGGTTCCAGATCCGCACTGCCGCAGTGCGTGCAGTGCGGTTCTCGGCTCAGGTGAGGTGCTTTTTCGGGGAGACTCGCGCTCACAGCTTCTCGCAGAAGGCGCGGATCTCGGAGAGCTGCTGTGCGGCGGCGGCTTTCGCGGCCGGCAGATCCTCCGGTGTGGGGACCGGGTGGACCACTTCGGCGTAGCACTTGAGTTTCGGCTCGGTGCCGGAGGGGCGGATCACCACGCGGAGCGAGTCGCCCTCGAAAACGAGTGCGTCGGTGCGCATTTGGCCACGGAGCTGGGACATGTCGACGCAGGTCACCTTTTCGCCCGCGATTTCGGCGGGGGGTGTTTCGCGCAGGCGTTCCACCACCTTGGCGGCTTCGGCGGCGTCGGCGAGGCGCAGTGAGATCTGGTCGCCCGCGTGGACGCCGAATTCGGTCGCGAGGGCGTCCAGGGCGTCATCGACGGTGCGACCCTGGGCTTTCAGCTGGGCGACCAGGTCCGCGGCCAGGACCGCCGCCGAGATGCCGTCCTTGTCCCGGACGGTCGACGGGTCGACACAGTGGCCGATGGCTTCCTCGTAGGCGTAGACCAGGCCGTCACCCGCGCGCGCCAGCCATTTGAAGCCGGTGAGGGTTTCGGCGTAGCGGGCTCCGCGCGCCGGGGCCAGCTTGCTCAGCAGGCGCGAGGACACGATCGTGGTGGCCACCAGGGAATCCGGTGCGGCGGTGCGCAATACGAAATCGCCGAGCAGAACGCCGGTCTCATCGCCGCGCAGCATGCGCCACCCGTTCGCACCGCGCACGCCCACCGCACAGCGATCGGCGTCCGGGTCCAGTGCGATGGCGATATCCACGTCGAGTCGTTCGGCCAAGTCCAGCAACCGATCCGAGGCCCCCGGCTCCTCCGGATTCGGGAACGACACGGTCGGGAAGTCGGGGTCGGGCGCGAATTGCTCTGCTACGACGAACACCTCACCGAACCCGGCCGCTCGCAGCGCCGCAGTCGCGAGCTCGCCACCGACCCCGTGCATGGCGGTCAGCGCGATGCGAATATCCGCGCGCGGCACCGGGACTCGCTCCGAAGCCGCAGCAACACCCGCGCTCCTATCCGTCGCGCCAGTCGTATCGTTCGCGCCGGTCGTATCCGTCGCGCCGGTCGTATCGGCCGCGTCATCGACGGCCGGGATGGGGTGAGGCGATTCGCGCGGACCGCCTATCGACTCCGGCAAATCGGCAACGCGGGCGAGGTAGCGGCGGACGATCTCCTCGCCCATATCGGTGATCGTGGCGGCGGCGGGGAGGCCGAGGATCGAGGGGTTCGGGGCGGTGGCTGCGGCGTCTTTGCGGGGGATGGTGCCGGTGACGGCGTCGATGCAGCGTTCGATCTCGGCGTCGGCGGGCGGGACGAGCTGGGAGCCGCCGTCGAGGTAGAGCTTGTAGCCGTTATCGGTGGCCGGGTTGTGCGAGGCGGTGATCTGGACGCCCGCGACGGCCTTCAGGGCGCGCACGGCGTAGGCGACCACGGGGGTGGGGAGCGGGCGGGGGAGTTCGAGCACCGTGAAACCGGCGGCAGCGAAGACCTCGGCCGTGACGAGCGCGAATTCGGCGGAGCCGTGCCGGGCGTCGCGGCCGACGATCACCAATCCGCCACCGAGGCAGCGGTTTCGGAGCCAGTCGGCGATGCCCGCGGTGGCCCGCGCCACGGTATCGGCGTTCATGCCGTCGGGTCCGTCTTGCAGTGGGCCGCGTAGTCCAGCGGTACCGAATCGCAGCATGTGCGCCTCCCGATATCGTTCCGGCGCTCGGCCCGGCGGATATCACCGGGCCATTCGCTCGCTTACAGGCGTCCGGTTACCCGGTTACAGGCGTTCCAGTACCCCGCGCAGCAGTTTGCCCAGTCGCGGTGCGGCGGCATGGCCTTCGGCGAGCACCTCGGCGTGCGAGAGGTGCGCTCCGGTGACGCCCGCGGCCAGATTGGTGACCAGGGAGATGCCAAGCACCTTGGCCCCGCCCTCGCGGGCGGCGATGGCCTCCAGCACGGTGGACATGCCGACCAGATCCGCGCCGATGGTGCGCAGCCAGCGAATCTCGGCCGGGGTCTCGTACTGCGGACCGGTCAGGCCCGCGTACACGCCTTCGGTCAGGCTGGGGTCGACTTCCCTTGCGAGGGCGCGCAATTCGGGATCCCAGGCATCGACGAGATCGACGAAGTTGGCTCCGGCGATGGGGGTGCGCAGGGTGAGGTTGAGGTGATCGCTGATCAGCACCGGTTCCCCGACGTGCAGATCGTCGCGGATGCCACCGGCGGCATTGGTGAGCAGCACGGTCTCCGCGCCCGCCGCCAGCGCGGTGCGGACGTTGTGCACCACCTGCGCGGGCTCGTGGCCCTCGTAGAGGTGCTGGCGGCCCATGAGCAGCAGCACCGGCGAATCGTTCACCACGACCGAGTGAATGGTTCCCTGATGTCCCTGCGCGGTGGGTGATCCGAAGCCCGGCACCTCACCCATGGGGATGGTGCTCGCCGGTTCACCGATTTCGAGGGCGGCTTCCTGCCAGCCCGATCCGAGAATCACCGCGACCCGGTGACGCTCGATACCCGTTCGTTCCGCAATGGCCTGAGCGGCCTGCTCGGCTAGCATGTCTGCCACCCTAGTCCCAGGCGATCACCGACGCTCGGTCACGCCGCCCACCTGCCGTATTCGCCCCGATTTCGCCGAGCCCGCCGGGCTTCGCGCGGCATGCGAACGACACTTGCTACCCGTCAGTAGGAGCCCGCGCGCGCCCCCGCTAATCTGCACCCATGCCGTATTTGAAGCGTGACGGGGACGTGTTCGTGCTGTACCTCGGAGCCGAGGGACAGAACATCGACAGCGAGAACCGCTTCCACCCGGACTGGATCACCGAGGTGCACGCCCTGCTCGACGAGGTCGAGGCGTCCGAGGGCCCGGCCGCGCTGGTGGTCACCGCGAACGGCAAGTTCTTCAGCAACGGCCTCGACACCGATTGGCTGTTCGGCAATTTCGATCAGAACTGCTGGTACCTGGATCGCGTGCATTCGCTGTACACCCGCCTGCTGGCCTTCCAGATGCCGACCATCGCCGCGGTGAACGGTCACGCCTTCGGCGCCGGCGCCATGCTCGCCACCTCCTGCGATTTCCGCCTGATGCGCGCGGATCGCGGTTTCTGGTGCCTGCCCGAGGTGCACCTGGGCATGCCGTTCACCGTCGCGATGAACGCGCTCGTCACCGGCCGCCTCACCAATCAGGTCGCCGTCGAGGCCATGACCACCGGTCGCCGCTACGGCGCGGATGACGCCATCGCCGCGGGCATCGTGGACGGCAAACTGGCCGCCGAGGCATTGCTGGCCGGTGCGGTCGCCCAGGCCGACGCCCTCAAGGGCAACCGCAAGCCGAACCTGCCGGTCATCAAGCGCGCCCTGCACCAGCACATCCTGGCGGGCCTGGCCGTCGAGACCACCCCGGAGAACCTGGGCTTCAGCCCGAGCTGAGCCGTATCGAGAATGTGCGACCGCCCCGCTTACCAGACCGGATAAGCGGGGCGGTCGGTTTTTATCGGCGGCACGCTGTCCGCTGGTCCAGAGGTTGCGGACCGGCGGAAGAGTGTAAGACTGTGGTTTATGCCACCATCGCGCAACGGCGATGACCGGAATTCATTCCCCCCGATAAGTCGGTACGGTTCGCCCCTGCCGTCATGGCATGCTGCGTCGATGAACGCGTCCGTGGCACCCGGGGATCCGTCGCTGTTCGCCACCGCCGACTCGGCCATAGCGAACGCGCGGGAAGAGTTGCTGGCGCTGTCGCATTCGATTCACGCCGAGCCCGAGTTGGCTTTCGAGGAATTTCGCAGCGTCGCCAAGACGATCGAGCCGTTGCGCGAGCGCGGTTTTCATATCGAGTCCGGTATCGCCGATCTGCCGACGGCCTTTTCCGCGACCTACGGCCATGGCGACCTGGTGGTCGGTATCTGCGCGGAGTACGACGCGCTCCCGGAAATCGGACATGCCTGCGGCCACAACATCATTGCCGCGTCCGCGGTCGGCGCGGCGCTGGGTCTGGCCGCGGTCGCGGACGCCTGCGGTATCACCGTGAAACTGCTCGGCACCCCGGCCGAGGAGAGCGGCGGCGGCAAAGTCCTCATGCTCGAGCGCGGCGCTTTCGACGGAATCGCCATGGCGCTCATGGTGCATCCGGGCCCGGACGATATCTCCGGTGCGCATTCGCTGGCACTCGCGGATTTGTCGGTGACCTACCTGGGCCGGGAATCGCATGCCAGCGCCGCGCCGCAATACGGGCGAAACGCCCTGGACGCGGTCACCGTCGCCCAAGTTGCCCTGGGTTTGCTCCGCCAACATCTCCTCCCCGGGCAACAGCTGCACGGTATAGTCGGCTCGGGCGGTGTGGCCCCGAATATCGTGCCCGGACACGCGGAACTGCTGTATTACCTACGCGCAGTCGACTCCGCGACCCTCGATGATCTGATGCAACGCGCATCGGCCTGTTTCGAGGCAGGCGCCCTGGCAACCGGATGTACCCATGAAATCCGGAAGCTCGCGCCGACATATACCGAGCTGACTCCCGACAGCGCACTACTGTGTGCCTATCGCGAGCAGATCCGCGATCTCGGACGCGAGCCGATAGCCCCGGAACTCGAGGCCGCACGCCCACTGGGCAGCACGGATATGGGCAACATCACCAATGTCATCCCCGGCATCCACCCGGTCATCGGGATAGATGCGGGAGGCGCGGTGACGCATCAGCCCGCGTTCGCTGCTGCCGCGGTGAACGCCTCCGCCGACCGGGCTGTGATCGACGGGGCAACGGCTTTGGCCCGCACCGCGATACAACTCGCAGGCGACAAATTTCATAGGGACAGGTTGTCGGAACGAGTCATGCAACGGCAGTTTCTTCGACAGGAGGACATTCGGTGAGCACAACCGGCCGGTCCACGGGCCACGCCAGCGCAGCGTTCGATACTGCGCGCGCCACGGGGCATTCGGCTGCTACGCGTGCGACGCAGGCTGCGAGCATCGCGGCAGGCGGCTCGGTGGGGGTCGATATGGGCTTGGAAATGGGCACGGTGGGTGTTGACATGGATATGGCTGGATTACCGGACGACATCATGCGCGGCCGGGACGTGGTGGACGCGTGGCTCGCCGAGCACGCCGACGACCTGGTGTCCTGGCGACGGCACATCCACGCCAATCCGGAGCTCTCCCGTACCGAGTTCGGCACCACCGAATTCATCGAATCCTGGCTGGTGAAGGCCGGTCTGGAACCGCGCAAACTACCCGGCGGCACCGGACTGATCTGCGATATCGGCCCGGACACCCCGCGCATCGGACTGCGCGCGGATATGGACGCCCTGCCGCTGCAGGAGTACACGGGCCTGCCGTTCGCCTCCACGGTTCCCGGTGTGTCGCACGCCTGCGGGCATGACGCGCACACCACGATCCTGCTCGGCACCGCGCTCGCGCTCGCCGAGGTTCCGGACCTGCCGGTCGGTGTGCGGCTGGTGTTCCAGCCCGCCGAGGAGGTCATGCCCGGCGGCGCCATCGATATGGTCGCCGCGGGCGCCATGGAGGACGTGTCGCGCATGTTCGCGCTGCACTGCGATCCGCGCCTGGAGGTCGGCCGCGTCGGAATTCGGGTGGGCGCCATCACCTCCGCCGCGGACACCGTCGAACTGGTGCTGGACTCGCCCGGCGGGCACACCTCGCGCCCTCATCTCACCAGCGATCTGGTGTACGCCATCGGCACCGTCATCACCGGTCTGCCCGGACTGCTGAGCCGTCGCATCGATCCGCGCACCAGCACCGTCATGGTGTGGGGTGCGGTGTCGGCGGGCAAGGCGCCCAACGCGATTCCGCAGACCGGCATGCTCACCGGCACCGTTCGCACCGGCGATCACGCCACCTGGTCGCTGCTCGAGCCCATGGTGCGCGAGATCGTCGAGGGTTTGCTCGCGCCGACCGGCGTGCGCTGGCAACTCAACTACAAACGCGGCGTGCCGCCGGTCGTGAATGACGAACTGGCCGTGCGCATGTTCGAGGACGCCATCCGCGAGGTCGGTCCGGACGCGCTGGCCGATACCCAGCAGTCCGGCGGCGGCGAGGACTTCTCCTGGTACCTGGAAGAGGTTCCGGGCGCGATGGCGCGCCTGGGCGTCTGGTCCGGTCAGGGCGAACAGCTCGACCTGCACCAGCCCACCTTCGATATCGACGAGCGCGCGCTCGAGGTCGGCGTCCGAGTCATGACGAATATCGTCCTGAACGGCTACTGACCGGCGGTTACCGCCAAAACCCAAGCGCCGGGCCGCACCTGAGGG